>JANQSH010000105.1 GCA_028284145.1 Planctomycetaceae bacterium
AAGGAGACCAGGGCTAGACTATGTCTAGTTTTATCGTAGCGGCTGGCGGACCATTTGGAACTGAAATACCCGTTCGGATGACGCTACGGTTATCTCGGATGCGCTCTAAATGTTCATTTTCCCAGACGTTGCACAATCCGCATTGACCGCAACAACGTTGAGTTTTTTTCGCGAATGCCAATACCGCTGTTTATCGACAACCGCTACAATTCGAAGTGACATCCACACTGGTCAGAACCAGTTGGTGGCAAGAAGTCACAAAAATGGTTTCTTGTATTTTCACAGCACACAAAGGTTTTGAACTGTCCTGTAAATTGCCGAGTTTCCGCCATGACCGACCCCTCCTCCCCTTCAACGCCTGCTGCTTCGTCAACGTCTACCACCGGCAAAAGTACAACATTACGTGTTGTCGGTTTGCTGCTATGGATTGCGGTCTTCGCATGCGGAGCCTATCTGTTCTGGTCTTTGTCAAAGTCAAATCGGGAACCGGATCAACCCACTGCGAATGAATCGAATGGTCCCAGGCCAATCGCCGTTGCCAGCCTGGAAAACGATTCAGATTCGAACTCGCAAGAGACAGAAAATACTCACGAGGAAGAGGTATCCGGTTGGGATCCTGCAGGAATCGCGGACTTTGAATTCACCGAACGGAGCGGCAGGACAATCACCAAAGCCAGCTTGCTGGGCAAGCATTGGCTGGTCTGTTTTGTCTTTACACGGTGTGCAGGTCCCTGCCAGAATATCACCCGCCAGATGTACGAATTGCAGGATGCGCTTCAGGACAGGGATGTCCATCTTGTGACCATATCTGTCGATCCGGAGTACGACACGCCGGAACGACTGACTGATTATGCGGAAATTTTCGCGGCTGACTCCGAGAAATGGCTCTACCTCACCGGTGACAAAGATGAAACGTATCGTCTTATCCGCGACAGTTTCAAAATGCCGGTGAAAGAAATGTTCGGCGAGGCACGCAAACCGGGTTGGGAAGTCCTGCATTCCGCCAACATTCTGCACGTGGATGATAAGGGTGTCGTCCAGGCGAAATATGACGCCACCAAAGAAGCGCAGGTCCATCAGTTGGTCAAGGATATTAAAGCGATTGTCCCACCGAGCGAGGAAGGGGCATCGAACTCAACTACAGGAGAAAACGAGACGGAAGTCCATCCGTCAGGAAATTCGACGTCAAAACCTGACGATTCAGAATCGCTTCCCGACGACACGCCAGCAGTGACGGAGTAGTGGCGTGCCTGCACCAGATTGGGTTCTTACTTTGCCCGACATTAATGCGGGTTTGAACAGCCTCGCCACGTTGTTGCTGCTGGTCGGTTACGTGGTGATCCGCCAGGGAAAGCGAGACGTACACAAAAACGTGATGCTCTCCGCGTTCGCTACATCAGTCGTCTTCCTGGGTTGCTATCTGGTCTACCATTTTGCGCTCAAGCATTACACCGGCAGTTCGTCCAAACCGTTTGAAGGAGAGGGGATCATTCGTCCGGTGTACTTTACGATTCTGATCACGCATATCGTACTGGCAGCGGCTGTCCCGGTGTTGGCGGTCTGGACGATTTATCGAGGCTGGAAGCAACAGTGGGACAAACACCGCAGAATTGCCAGGATCACATTTCCAATCTGGCTTTACGTCTCTGTAACTGGCGTTATCATTTATCTGATGTTGTACCATTTGTCCTGAAGGCAACTCCCGTAAGGTTTTCAATGAAACGTCTGCTGCTCATTCTGGTGTGTGTTTTCGGTCTGTCGCTGAGTGACGCGGTCGTGGCACCGGTTTTCGCCTGCCCGATGTGCAAAGAGGCAAATGAAGCGGACGATCCCCGACCGCGGGCCTACATGTACAGCATCCTCTTCATGATGTCGATGCCCGCTCTGCTGCTGGCTGGCTTTGGCGTTGGGCTGTATCGCATTTCGCGCTCTCCGCAACCGCTGGTGGAAGAGCAAGGCGATCTGGGGGAAACAGGCTTATCCAAATAGAGCGCGATACACGATAAGCAAGCCGTTGATTGATATCAGGGCCGCGCAGATATTGAGAATCTGAAGTAATGCATTCCATGCTTTAACGATGTCCCCGTTCTCCAGTTGTGAGGGCGTTCCATTTCGACTTGTTTGCACCGAACAGGCCAATCTCGATCCCGCCCGATTTCAACCAGTCGCGTGCTATTTTTCCGCCAGCGAAGATCGTCAGATTGCCGAAGCAGGGAACCAGCGCGAGCAATCCAATGATCACTGCCGGCAGCAAACCAAATAACGGCTGAATGATCCGCAGCAGAAAAACGGCCGTGATGATTGCCGCCGCTGAGGAAGCGATGATGAATGGCCCCCAGAGAAATGGTCGAATGACAAGCTGGCAGGCGACAAAGATCACATCGACCAGCAGTCGCAGTATCAGCAGTTGCATCAACCAGCGATGCGACCAGACGATATCGAGCGTGGCTCGAACATTCGGCTCTGTGTCGGTCGTCACGGTTTTGTCGCGATCATCCATCAATCTTTTCTCTGCTCGAAGCCGGTGGAGTCGAAAAAGCAGTCCATGCAGAGCCACAACGAACGGGCAAAACGGAAGAAAATCAGCGGGATGATAACGACATACGCCAACAGCGGCCAAAGCAGAGTCTTGTTGTCATAACCGGCACCAAAATGCAGTCCGACATACAAAGCTGTCAGAGTCAGGGCCGTGAATCCGTAATTGATATAAGCGGAACCAAGAAAGTATCCGGGGGAACGCTCGAATTGAAAATCGCATTCCGGGCAAATCTTGTACATGGCGAAGAAGTTGTGGAACAGTCTTCCTTTTCCGCAACGAGGACATTTGAGACGCAGACCTCGTGACAGCGCCGTACTCAGCAGGATTTGGCTCACTATGGTCGTTCCAATCAGGAAGATGATATCGTCAGGCAAACTGAATCGGGTCGGTTTCACTTTCGCTGGAGAAGACCGTCATCTCGGGAAATCGCTCTGCCAGCCAGAGGGCCATGGCCTCCATCGCAGGACGTTCACTGCCAAAATGCCCAGGTAGAATCAGCGAGATTCCTTTGGTCCGCGCTTCAAGGCAATAATGAAAACGGGCTTCCCCCGTTACGAAGGCATCACAGTTTTCGCGAAGAGCATCGGGTAGAAACTCCGCCGCCGCACCACAGGCCACCGCCACACGCTGAATCTCTTTGTCCGGCGATCCGACAAATTGCAGTTTCTGCACATTGCAGGCCTGTTTGACTCTTTCGATCAACTCCGAAAGGGGCAATGGCTCAGGCAAGTCGCCAAATCGTCCTGCGCCGATTTCAGAAACCATTTCGTCCGGTTTGCTGACCGGTCTCAATGAAGCGATGTTCTCCAGCCCGAACGACTTTGCCAATTGCTGGTTGATGCCTGCCGGGGCGCTGTCGTATCGCGTGTGCGGAGAGTGCACGGCACATCCTGCCTGAATCAACTTCAACAACGTTGCCGCTTCGGGTTGATCGGTCGTCAACCTTTGCACCGGTCGAAACAGCACCGGATGATGAGAGACAATCAAACAGACGTTCTTGCGAATGGCTTCTTCGGCAACGTCCGGTGTGAGGGTCAGGCAGGTCATCACGGTGTCCGCGATATGTTCGCGATCCCCTACCAGCAAGCCGACGTTGTCCCAATCTTCCGCCAGTTCATTCGGCGCGATGGCATCGAGAGTCTGGATAATTTCATCAATTCGCGGCACGCAGCATCCTTATAACCGTTTACCATCTGATGTGACGTCTCTGGCTCGTGGGGCCTGTTTTTTGCAGGCTGAACAGCGTCACAGAAGAGCGTAATACGCTCTCAAATTCGCAACAAGGGTTTCCTGTCCCATTCTAAGCATCGCGAGCGGAAAAGAAAGCAGCCGGTGGCCAATTCGACGTACTGTGGAAAAAGGTTTATTCCACTTTCCAGCGATAGTTGAGTACACGTCGGCCACCCACCTGCTCGGCCCGCAACCACAGAACCTTTCCTTTCACCGATTCAGCATCGGGAAGGTAAAAGTATTTGATATCCTGCCCTGACGCGAGTTTGGTAACGAACAGCACCTGCCGCTTGTGACCCGGCACAAACAGACTGCAACGTAGATTCAGCTCCTCAGGTGGCGATGTGCTGTTGCTGATGATCTGCTGAATCTCCATCCGCCCATCGGACAGTGTCTGCGTGGCCACCTCGATCTGCACATCACCAATCCCCACCTGATAGGGACGGTAAACGCGAAACTTGTACTGGCGGTCGGCAACGATGTCGAAATCAATTGCGGTATGTTTTCGCCCGAGGCTCGCATTGGCGGGCAGAGTGAGAAACATTGGCAGCCGGTATGTTTCGCCAACACCGATCTGTAACTGCCATTTATTGGGGTCGACTTCCCAGTCACTGGCGGTTCGCAGCGTCACATTTCCACTGATACCCTGCGGGAAAAAGTTCTTTCCGAGGATCGCTTCCTGATGTTCGCCCGTTTGACTGCGTAAGCGGCCCTGTTCGTATTGTACGGCTAACCGCCAACGTGTGATGGATTCGGAACAGTCACACAGCAATTTGGGAACGGGACCAATCTTGATGATCTGGCGATCCCCATCATCCGATGTGTTCGCCGGTTCCTGCCGACCCCAGATATCCATCTCCTTCACGCCATGTCCCAGAAAAATTTCTTCCGTCGTTTCTACGGGGTTCCAGACAACAAAAACCACACTGCCATCTCGGGCAAATGCGAAGTTGCGGCTGCCATTGGGCATATTGATCGAGCCGATGTATTCCGTCCCGCGAATGGCCAGCGCGATAGTCCGCCAGGGGAGGAACAGCGGGGTGGGTGAACCATCTCCGTCGAGCAGGCCATGTTCTTCATCAAAGACATCCGATGCAAAAATCGCCTCTGCTCCGCCGATACGGGCTGCCACCATCCGCTTCACCAGATCGGCTCCACGTTCTTCCAATCCGTGTTCCGATCGTGGTAGTGGCTTCAACAGCACCCACCGGGGGGCGTTGCTGATTTTGGTCTTTTTCAACCACGCAATCATGCGTTCCAGGGAAATTGGTTCGTTATTACTGACAGAGAAAAATATCCGCGTGGTCGGCGACTGTTGTGGCAGGTCGGTTTCCCAATTCCAGTGAATGCCCACATGTGTGTCCCGGCCAATGCGGTCAATTTCCGTCTTCACGCGATCGAGCGTCTGTTCAAGAGAATTCATCCCGACAAAACTACTGTCGCTTTCGCTGTCCAACTGCCAGTAGCGGACGTAAGACGAATAGCGGGCAATCACCGGTTCCAGCCAGGGCGACCAGAATTTGGGCGACATTGAAAAGATCTCGCTGATGCCCGTCCAGTTGCGGGCGAATTTGTTACGCATCTCAGCGGGGGGATGGTTTAACAGACCAACCGTGGTGATCTGTTTGTGCTGTAAGCTTTCCAGCAATTCGGTTATGCGCGTTGCTTCCTGCGGTTTGTCATCAGTAACGGAACGCCACAGGGGGTACTTCACCCAATTGATGCCGGCCTGTGCTGCGATTTCCGACAACTGGTTGGGAGAGAGATTCTTCACCGGATTGGCAATGGACCAACCAAACTCACCCGATTCCAACTGCGTCGCCAGATCCATCACGGTGAAGGCAGTTGTCTTTTCCAGAATCACTTTTCCGTTGCGGGAGAGCGTCGATTGCACGCGGTAGAAACCATATTTCTGTGGCTCCAACTGCCAATGCTCTTCCAGGAGATCGTTCCGTTTTGTTTCGTCCGGCTGAGTTGATTCCACTGTTGGCTTTAACTCGCGTTCCGAAGCTCCGATTTCTCGCCCTGTGCTGTCGGTCATTCGCAAGAACAGGCGATAACTATCGCCCGGATCAAGTCCGGTGACACGGGCGGTCACTTCAATCGGCGAAGAGGTTTTAACGAAGTGGCTGGCAAAATTGCTGACCAATGTCAACTGTGGCAACATGCCCAATCGGAGATCATCGAACCAGACTTTGCCATCAATGTCTTTCTTCCTGCCAGGCACAAGGTGGCAGCCAATCACAATGAAACGAACTTCCGGGCGAGGAGAAATCGGGCCAATCCGCAAGTCGAGGAAATCAGAATATGTTCCGGTGACAGCCTGGCTGAGAAACCGTTGCACGCGCTGCCGCTTGTGATTCAACAACGAGATGGAGATCACCGCTGCGTCATTTTTGAGACCATACGTCCGCATTCGGCCCTGGAACACATACGAATGCAGCGAATCGACGGGAATCAGCGGGGAGTAAAGTATCGCCTGGCCGCCATTAACGTTGAGCAGCAGACTCTGCCGACCGCTGGCACTTTGCGTGCGATCGATCTTCATCTCGACATAGCGGGGGAACGCATCACCCTTGCGGCGAATCCAATCATCGGGATGACCATCGAAGTCCTGGTCTTCGTCGATTTCAAAGTCGAAGTGACGAACCGGCGTGGCACTCTGAAATGCGTCATGTTCGATGGCCTTCGCGTTCGTCGCGTTCGTCATCAGCAGCAGGCAACACACTGTCAGTAATCTGAGCATTTTCAGGCCAATTTCAGGGAGAACCATCTTGGAATCGTGGGGCCGGATCATTTCGACGTAACGTCAGCGTACGGGTTCCTTCCGTTATCGTTATCGACGGTGTCATGTGTTGCGCTGGACAGGCTTGCGGATCATGACGGTTGATCGGATTGTTCTGGTCATCAGGGTGCATAACACCATCTGTGGACTGCTTGCACCATCGGTCCGCATTGCCGATAATCCCCGCTGAGTTCTGAGAATGAACCTTCATCGCGAAAAACCTCACATCTTTCCATTCACCGAAAGTTGAATACGAGAATGCGCATCGCTGTCGCAACAGCCCGATTCAAACAACCAATCAAATCGGCCCTCAAACGTGTTGGCCCGATGGGTGCCACCGGCGTGCAATTGAGTCAGCCACAGGAAGTCAGCCGGCAGCAGTTGGGAGACACGGGACGTCGGCAATTTTTGAACTATCTCCGCGAACTTGATATATCGGTTGCATCGCTGGATGTACCGGCTCAGAAGTCGTTGTTCGATCTCTCACACCTCGATCGCCGGATCGAAGAACTCAAATCGGCGATGACACTTGCATTTCAACTGAATGCGACAATCGTCACGACACGGGTTGGCCGCATTCCTGAAAAAGAGAGCAGCGACTTTTCCACTTTGAGTGCGGTACTGAATGATCTGGCCCGGCATGGAAACACCGTTGGCACGACGCTCGTCATCACCCCTTCGGGTGATGTGCCCGAAGCTTTGTTGCGATTGGTTAACGACATCGACGCCGGTCCGATTGGCATCAATTTTGACCCCGCCAGCTTCGCGATGACGAGCCAGAATGCCGCCAATGCGTTTCGGGAACTCCACACGTCGACCATACAAGTGCGTGTGCGGGATGGCATACGCGATATCGATGGCAGCGGTCTGGAAGTGCCAGTCGGTCGAGGGGATGTCGACTGGCCGGAAATTCTCTCGTTAATTCTCGATGCCGATTACCGGGGATGGTACATCTGCGACCGTACACAGGGGGACGACATTCCCACCGATATCGCCCGGTCGATCAAATTCCTGCAAACGATTCATAACGAACGATGAACGATGTGCCGGTCCTCACAATTTCTGAACTGACGCGGCAACTGAAAGAGTTGGTCGAAGCGAATTTTCCACAGGTCCGGGTGACGGGTGAGATCTCGAACTTCGTTCGTGCCAGTTCCGGGCATCTCTACTTCACGTTGAAGGATCAGCGTTCGCAGATTCGGGCGGTGATGTGGCGCAATGCGGCACAACGTCTGAAATTCGACCTGCATGATGGACTGGAAGTGGTCGCTTCCGGCCCGATTGAAATTTACGCGCCACGCGGCAGCTATCAATTGATGGCCGAACAGATCCTGCCGCAGGGTGTCGGCGTGTTGGAACTTGCATTGCGACAACTTCAGGAAAAGTTGGCGGCTGAGGGACTGTTCAATCCGGAACGAAAACGTTCGTTGCCCCGCTTTCCCCGGCGGATTGTACTGGTGACCAGCCCGACCAGCGCCGCTGTGCGGGACATGCTTCAGGTTCTCACTCGCCGCTGGACCGCCAGCGACATTGTGATCTTACCGGTTCGCGTGCAGGGTGATGGAGCCGCAAACGACATTGCCAAAGCGCTCGCTTACGTACCGAATCTTCCGAATGTCGATCTGGTGATTACCGGCCGTGGTGGAGGAAGCCTGGAAGATCTCTGGGCCTTCAATGAGGAAGTTGTCGCACGGGCGATTGCGGCCTGTCCCATTCCGGTCATCAGTGCAGTGGGACACGAGATTGACGTTACCATTGCTGATATGGTGGCAGACCACAGGGCATTGACACCGAGCGAAGCGGCGGAATTAGCCGTCCCTTTGCAGGCGGAAATTCGACAATGGCTGGACAGTTTACGCGAACAACTCGCATCTGGCTTACACGGCCAGGCAGCGCGCGCCCGGGCAGTCCTCGATTCCTTTTCGGACCGACGACCGTTTCGCAAACCGACCGAATGCATTCATCTGCATCAACAGCAGTTGGATGACCTTTCGACCTTGCTGCAACGGGCAATGAAACGTCGCCTCGAAATGACCCGTGACAAAGTTGGCAATCTGGCGAGTGCCGTTGAGACACTCAGCCCACTTGGTGTGTTGCAGCGGGGTTATTCCATCACTCGGAAAGCGGAATCCGGCGACATCGTACGCGAAGTTACAGATGTGCAGCCGGGTGACGATCTGGAAACAATCCTGCCGATGGGATCGATCATCAGCCGGGTGGAACAAATGAAATCTGAATCCGGTATCGGCGACTCCATTATCCAGCAAAATACTGACATCACATAAATCAAAGGCGATTTCGATTTACCGTGGAGGAGACTTTCATTTTTGTTTATCAGAACAGGTACCTCCGTCATCCCCACGAAAGTGGGAACCCACTCTTCAATTCCCCGGATTCCCGCCTGCACAGGAATGATTCAGATTAGGGTACGCTCACCCCGCATCTCCTCAGGAAATGAAATGTCGAGACCACAAGTGCACTCTGTCCTTTCCAGAAATGGCGAACTGTGAATATGGCAAACCATGAAAAAACGATGACTGACGAACAGACATTTGAAGAATCTCTGGCGGAATTACATCAGATTGTGAATGATCTGGAAGATGGCACGCTGGGACTGGAAGAAGCATTAGGCCGATACGAGCGGGCAATCGGTTTGCTGAAGCAGTGTTACTCCACGCTGGAAACGGCTGAGCAGAAAATCGAACTGTTGATCGGCATCCATGAAGATGGTTCGCCGGAGATGGAAGATTTCGACGCCACGGCAACCTTCGATGATGGTGGTGAAGGAAAAAAAGCCCCGGCCAGACAGAAACGGAAAACGAAAAAGAAGGCGACAAAGAAACCGGCCACGTCGGAAGACGAAGAAGACGTGCTGTTCTGATCTTAACCTGCCGCGGGTGGTCCAGGTTACTCGCCAACCTGGTGCCAGAAAAAGGCGCGCAAGCCCGTGCCGGTTCGTCTCTCTCAAAACGACTCTTTTCATCGCTGATTCGCGGTTTTCGCGTGTTACCTTTACAATCAGGAGAAAAAAAGACGAGGACATGCCCTGAATTGACGATCCACCTCTTTGGAACCCGCATACCATGAGATTCCTATTTCCAATTTGCCCGTTTTCCATCTGCCTGTCATTCATCTGTTTGATGTCCGCCAGTTTGTCGGCGGAAGAACTGTTCGAGCCGCAGCAGGATGCCATCCCGATACCTCCGCCGGAAGGCGCGATCGTGCTTTATGATGGTGAAGACAGCAACATGTTCCTGAGCAAGAAAGGAGAGAAGATCAATTGGCCAATCGAAGAGGGCCTGCTCATTTCGACACCCGGCGGGACACGCTCCAATCATATTGTGTCGCAGGTTCATTTCCGCGATGCCGATATCCATGTGGAATTTGCAGTCAACGAAAAAGGTGCAGGCAACAGTGGCATCTATATTCACGGCAACTATGAGTTGCAGATCATTCACTCCTTCGGCAAGAAGAAGTTGTCGCGGGAAGACATCGGTGCGATATACGGCTTTCACAAGCCGCTGGTCAATGCAGCACGAGACCGGGGAGAATGGCAGGTGTACGACATTCGTTATCGTGCCCCAAGACGTGATGAAAACGGCCAAATTGTGAAAGAAGGCTCGATTACCGCCTGGCTGAATGGTCAGAAGGTGCAGGACAATGCTCGGTTTGGCAAGCCTCGATCGGTCTATCACCCCTACCGCTACAACACCACACCATACCTCAAGAAAATCTGGGAACGACAGAAGAAGACGGGGGTGGGGCCGGTCTTTTTGCAGGACCATGGCAACCCGGTAAAGTTCCGAAATATCTGGATTCGTCCATTGGATGACAAAGCCTTCGTATACAATCCGGACGAAGAGAAACCAACCGACAGGAATTCTGGCGAAACGAAGCCGGTCAGGAAAGACAACCAAAAAATGTCGGCGGATAAAAACAAACTGAAAAAGAACAAACCAAAGAAGGACAATAAGCCCAAGGACCAGGCGACGGACGAACCAGATGCGAAACCGCAATTGTGAACGCGCGTTGGTGATACGAGGGAATGGTTGTGATGTCCCTGCCTGTACCAGATTCTCCCGACGAAGCCAACGACCAACTGGTGGCCTGTCTCGAGGCTTTCATTCAGCAATGGGAAGATGATTGCTCCCTTCCCGATTTCGCTTGTTCTCTGCGGTTTGGTGGCAGCAGCCTATCCTTTTTTCTGGTGACGATGTTCAATGTGCGGACGATCTATCCCCGGCTCATTCAGAACCATCTGCCGGTATCTGACGATATTCATTTGCTGCCTTTGGTTGAGCAGCAGGCCTGGGTTTATTTGTTGATCGCGGTGACGACGCCCTTCCTGGCGATCTCACCTCTGGTGGCGGTCGATTCGTCTGCCCGGTTTGCGTTGGGAACATTCAGCCTGATCGGATTGCTCGGTTGCGGCCTGGTATTCTGGCTTTACCGCAAAATCATGGACGATATACAGGCACTAAAGCAGTTTACCTTTTCGTGCGACGGTTCTCGCTCGCGGGAGTCTGCGTTTGAAGGCCAGACGACGACTTTCGCGCCACAGAAGGGCGTAATACGCTCTAAAAATCTGTACGGACCGCAGAACGGACGACTGATTGATCTGACTCGACTTGTTTGACAGTTTGGCCCTTCGGCAACGATGATATCCAATTCATGACACGGCAACGCCGTGACAAACTCACCCCGCGACGAACTCGAATGCCCTTCCGATTGAGAAAACGAATTCAAAATGAACGATACTGAGAACAACAACGACATTCAGGCTGTCGAAAAACTCGTTCAGTCCTATGAACGGATTCGCAACGAATTGCAGAAAGTGATTGTTGGCCAGAATCGAGTGATCGAAGAATTGCTGGTCGTATTGCTGGCAGGCGGACATTGCCTGCTGGTTGGAGTGCCGGGATTGGCAAAAACGTTGATGGTCCGCACTCTCGCTCAGACGCTGGACCTCTCCTTCAACCGGATTCAATTCACGCCCGATTTGATGCCGGCAGACATCACCGGGACGGAAATGATCCAGGAAGATAAAGCGACCGGCACGCGTGAATTCAAATTTCTTCCTGGCCCTGTCTTTGCGAACGTCGTGCTGGCCGACGAAGTGAACCGCACACCTCCCAAAACGCAAGCCGCTTTACTGGAGGCGATGCAGGAACATCAGGTGACAACCGGTGGAGAGCGGCATCCACTACCGGATCCCTTCTTCGTTCTCGCCACGCAGAATCCGATTGAACAGGAGGGGACCTACCCGCTGCCGGAAGCGCAACTCGATCGCTTCATGTTTGAAGTCTTCGTCGATTATCCCGATGAAAATGAAGAGTTTCAGATCGTCCGGCAGACAACTTCGGAAACGCAGGCGAGTGTCGAGCAAATCGTCAGTCGGGAAGATGTGCAGGAGTTGCAGAACATCGTGCGGCGGGTGCCAGTGGCCGATCACATCATCCGTTATGCCATGCAGTTTTCGCGATTGACGCGGCGGGAACAAGGAGATGTACCAGACTTCGTGGAACAGTACGTGAGTTGGGGGGCCGGTCCCCGCGCGAGTCAGTACCTTGTCCTCGGAGCCAAGGCGCGGGCAATGTTGCAGGGGCGGGCTCATGTCAGTACGGAGGATATCCGTGCTGTCGCAACTCCGGTGTTGAGACATCGCATCATTACGAATTTCAATGCCGAAGCAGAAGGTATTACGCCCGATGTGATCGTTCAGAAGTTGACCGAAGTGATCGACAAGACGACGGGGAAGGAAAGCCACTCTCCAGCAACCGAAGGTTTGTTCAAGACGGTGGAGAACGCGTGACGACCAAAAGTAACCACGTTCTCACGAGGTTGTCGTATATCTGATTGTTTTCCTGTTGTCATCTGGAATGGGTTCCGTCAGGTTGGTGTCGGATTGCCAAGTGTACAGAGAGGATAACATTCCCCGTGGGATTCACCCGCCATTGAACGAAATCAGATGGTACTGTTCCCAGAACGGTTGGATAAGAAACTGTTCGTACAGATTACGCTGGTCGCCCGATATACCAGGTTCGGATGCCCACCAGCCGGCAGGCATCCCTCTATCAGGATCGGCTTCAATCAACGATTCCAATCGTCACCGTGGGTTCGCCTGTTCCCTGTCGTTGTAACTCTTCACCTCTAGAGCGTGTTACGCTCTTCTGTGGCGCGAAAGTCGTCGTCTGGCCTGTAAACGCAGATTCCCGCGAGCGAAAACCGTCACACGAAAAGGTAAACTGCTCTAACAAACGGGCAAGAAACGAATCCAACAAAAAGCGATGAATTCTGTCTTCAATCCTCCGTCGAGAGATCAATCTCGAGCAGTCTGGCTAACGCCGCACGTTGATATGTCGGTGTCGGAACCGACTGATGATGAACTTCCACAACCGGGACCTTCGGCTGTTCAACCGGCGGGTTGGAATTGTCACAGGCTGACCCTTCGCAGCAAGCATCATCGTCGACAATTTTGAACCCACACGCATCCAGCGCCTCTTCGACCTGATCCACTACGCCTTTGTCGCAGTCACCCAAGGCACAGGACAACGCCTGCACCAGTTCCGGTGTGCAACAACAGGGATTCTTTCGAAGTTGATCGCCAATTTCGTCAGCAGCCTTCTCCCGTACATTGTCATCTTTGTCATTCAGACCATGAAGGAGTGCGCAGATAATTTCCGGATTGCACTGACACGAATAGTTGTCGCCGATTCGGTGAATGGCCCGGAGCCGATCTCTGGCGTGACAGGCGGTCTGAGCCTGATAGATCAACCGTGCCAGCTTCCAGCCTTCTTTTTCCGATCGAACTGTCACGCGGGGACCACAGATGCCATCACAGTTCGGGTTGTTCGCGTCAGCACAAAACTGTTTTCCAACCGAGCCGGATTGTTCGGGAGCAGCACATGTCGTGTCGCAGCCTTTCATCTTCACCGGTGTGCAGCAGGAATCCGGTGCTGCGCAGTTGGCAACAGATGTATCACACGCTTTTAAGTCAGTCACACAACGACGCGGCACGATGTATCTGGTTTGCCGCACTCGCGCGGATGTTGGTGCGCACCGGATCGGTCCCGTATCAGCCTTCGTCTGGAACATTGGTGGCACCGACAGATTCGATTTCGATGCCGCCTGTTCGATTTTGCTGATCTGCTGGTAGAGTTCCTTATCGGACCGTCCGCCCTCCTGTCGAACTGGAGCCCGACTGGGACGGCAGAATGCAGGGGCGTCTGCCGAACTTGTCTCGTTCCCACTCTTGCCATCACCCTTCAAAGTCTCCAACAGCCCGGCGTTCGCCGCCGACCCGAGACAGCAAACGACGAGCGCGACGACTCCGCTTTGAATCCATTTCATTTCGACACACTCCTGTTTTGCTGCCCAAATATGTGCGCAATCAATCGCCCGCAGGATGGAATCCGTTTCGTCGTATCGGCGGGGCAACCGCTGATGCTTGAACGACTCAATCCTTCAATTTCAAAAAGACTTACGGCGATTGTCGTACAGGTCATTCCACCTGTATCGATTGGGAAATCTGTTGGCGAGTTGGCATGCGCAAGGTAGCCCTGCAATCCGAAATCGGCGAGAAGTTGCGTAATCTGGGGACGAGCAGCCAGGATACAGGGATGTCATCCGTCAATCACACCTGTGACGTTTTGCCACCGGTTTTCCGAATGTATCGGATGACTCAAATCCGAAAAGTCTGCGGCGAATTCACAATGACCAACCAAAACTGTCGCGATCCGGTCACTTCTTCTCGTTTGCCGTTCCGCCGTTCTTCCGGGACGAGCCTTGACTGTCTGCATCGTCACCCTGCATCGTCACCACTGTCGTCGTCGTTGCGTCGCCATTATTGCTGTCGGAGGTCTGAGTGTCTGCAGGGGTCTTTTTTGTTTCCTCCGAACCCTCGGCTCCAAACTTCTCCCTGGAGAGTTCAAACAATTCGGTGTTAAAGATCTGGATCAGAGCATGCAGGCAGGAAGCCACAATCGGGCCGATGAATACACCCCACAACCCCATGACTTCAAGCCCGCCCAGCACGCTGATGAATGCCAGCAACGGATGCAACTTCGTATCGTTCTGCAGAACGTAGGTCCGAATGACGTTGTCAAGCGTTCCCACGACGACGCTGCCCCACGCTGCCAGCCCAATTGCGGAAACCCAATGCCCTTGCCAGGCGAGCCACGCGGCACATGGCGCCCAAACCAGCCAGGTCCCCGCCAGTGGTATCAGGGCACCCATTGTACTGACGACCAGAAACAGGAAGAAGTGGTCAAACCCGACCACTTTGAGCGCAACAGCCGTTGCCAACCCCTGCACGATGGCGGCGAGAAATGTTGCAATGACCACGGAACGCACAACACGCGTAAATTGGCCGAGCAGTTCTCGCTGGTAGTCGACATGAACCGGAATCAGGCCCTCGCTCGATTTGAGCAGATTCGGTCCGTCTGCGAGGAAGTAGTAAAGCGCGATGAGAAACATTGCGAGTGAGATCACGAAACCAAACACTGCTTCCAACACGCCGAGTGTTGCCCCCACCGTCGCCCCGGCATTGCCCAGTGTCTTTGCAGAAATCGCCTTCAACGCCTTTTGAATTTCAACGCGCATCCATTCGGCATCAAATCTGGGCGGAAGGTAGGGCTCCGCGGCCTCAATCCAACGATCGAGATTCAATTCATCCTGAACGTTCTGGACGACTTCATTCCAATCCGACCCCCAGAAGTTTTCGTGCGCGAAGGCATAAAGCTGGACGCCACCGATAAACACTCCTACCAGCAGCGGGATAAAAACTGCGGCAAACACACCACCGGTTGTCAAACCTGCCGCCAGTCGAATGCGACCTTTCGTTCGCCTGACCAGATACTGAAACAGCGGCTGACACAAAATGGCGATCACACCGGCGAGGAACAAAGGCAAGAGGAACGGAGCAATGACCTGGTAAAACGTCAGCCCCAGAAAGACAATCAGGACAGTGAGGATGGTCAGTGAAACAATACGAGCCATCGAAGGCATATTGATTTCCCCGTATTACGGATCAGATTTTTGAGAGAGAGATTGCTGGAAAATGGAAGGGACAAATCGCAAAAAAAAAGCAAGTACCAAAACAGGCCTTTCCTGATCAGTCAGTCTACCGCGAAATCCTGCGAAATGTGATACAATGCCGACATCAGCAGAATAAAGTTCGCAATTCGCGCCTCAAAATGGGGTTGGTCGTTCACCACAAGCATTTCTCACCCGCGAATTTGACGGAGTTTTCTGGCATCGATCTTTCCTGCACAACAGGACAACTCAAAATCTCTGTTTGCGACGAATTCACTCATATATCTCTTTGTGAAGTCTCGCCACGAACCGGTTTTGAAACTGGGTCCAAAACAACATTTCGAATCGCGACAAGGAGGCGGGTATCATGGCGAAACGATATATCCTTTCCATCACGGCAGCTAATCGTGTCGGAATTCTCGCCGCACTGACTACCGCCCTGGACGAATTGAATGCCACTTTAGTGGAAATGAGTCAGACGGTTTTGCAGGAGTTCTTTACGATCATTCTTGCTGCAGAGTTCCCTGAGAAGAACGGGCCGGAGCTCATTTTGGATCACATCGAAGGGGTTTGCCGGCCCTTTTCGATGAAAATCAGCCTGAGTGATCCGCAGGCGGAAAACCTGCCTATGGTGCCTCCCGAAGAGGTGGAGATCTATTTTCTGACGGTCAAAGGGGCAGACCAGCCGGGAATCACGCGCGATATTTTTTCCAAACTGGCCGCAGAGGGCATCGATATTCACGACCTTTACGGTCGCAGTGAACGCGTTGAGGGTTCGTTTTCGCTGGTGATGGAATTGGCCGTTCCCAGAGGAACAGACAAATCTCAGATTCGATCGGATCTGGAACAACTCTGTGAAGCGCGTGGGCTGGACGTGACGATGGAACACGAAGAGGATTTCATCGCGGATGAGGAACCGATTCCGATTCGTGTCGCCGCCACACATCAGGCGCAGAAGGCGGAATTTGAATCGTAACGATGAACACTCTCCCCTGGTCGATTGAATACCGCCCGTCAAGAACTGGTTTCGCCTTTCACTCATGTTCGCTGAAGAAGAAAACGGATTTTCGCCATTGTTGACGGCGTTTGTCAGAGGTGATGCCGAGAGTGTATGGTTGTGCAAAGGGGATGAGTCGGTGTCGGCTCCCGAAACGCCATTCGCGCTTCTCAGTGGTTCCTTTAACCCGCTGCACGAAGGACATCTCAAATTTCGCGAGGCGACGGAGCGCGTGTTGAACGTACCAGCCTATTTCGAGTTGTCGATTCAAAATGCTGAAAAACCACCCCTGTCAACTACCGACCTCGAAGCAAGATTGTCGCAACTCTCCGATCAGGTTGTTGTGTTCACACGAGCCGATACATTTGAGTGCAAGAGCCAACTGTTTCCCAGCACGATTTTTGCTGTCGGTATCGATACCGCCGAGCGCATCATTTCCCCCCGTTTCTACGGCGATTCTCAAGGCAATATGCAAAAATCCTTAAACCGGGTACGCGACAAAGGTTGTCGTTTTCTTGTAGCCGGACGAATCCAGAAAGGCCAGTTTCTGGGGCTGTCAAACCTGAAGATTCCGGCTGGGCTTGCCGATCTGTTCATTGAACTTCCAGAATCGGAATTCCGTTGTGATGTCTCATCGACCGGGATACGACGCAAGATGCAGAGCTAGAGCAGCGTTCCGGCTGGAAGTCAGGGTTTGATGAAGTGACAAGGAGCGACAACGGAGCGGGTTATACCAATCCGCCCTCCCAAAACAAAACCTTGACAAGGCACTGAAGCAGTTTCAATTCAAGGCACGATCGCATGGCTCAATATCCGGTATTGAAGGTGACGTCTCGCAAACTGCTGTTGTTTGTCGTGTTGGTGTTGGGCGTCAATTCGCTCACAGGCTGTTGCTGCAAAGTGCAACTGTTTGACAGCCTGATCGACAACATCGTCGACAAAGAGCTGCGGTCGGATTGCCTCTACAAACAGCAATTGGACGTCAGTCGTTTTGAGTTATCTGAGCCGCCGCGGAATGCCTGTTTCACCAATGGTTGTCGGGTCACGGAATTTGAAGATGGACAACACACATCTCCTTGCGGCGAATCCTGCCGATGCGCGCCTTCCGGCGGGTAAAGGTGCCTCGAAGGCGCCACTTCCTGCAATCGATTCGTGAACTGTTCGATTTTGCATTGTGGCTGGGTGATAAGTTATGCCGATCATACCGGTGTTAACGGACTTCTCTACGTCGTAGAGAAAAGGGGGGGACCGCAAGCCGCCGCCGACGCGATTCGTTCATCGGTTCCGGAGGAGACCCGCCAGTGTTTGATTCATTGTGATGAAGATCCATTTCCATTTCGGGTAATGCCAGAGCCTGACAGGGACAAGCATGCAACGCGGCTTCGCATTTGTTCAATTTGTTCGATACTCTGCGCTTCTCGCATCTGTGCCAACTGCAGTCATACAACTCTGGCAGCCGTGCCGTTGGATCGTGAAATCTGTGCTGTTTCTTTTCGTGATGTGCCCATCAATTCTCGCTGCGCAGTCAGAAAGCTCAACAACGTCGTCCGCTCCTTTCGGTGAGGATCTCATCGCCGGGTTTCAGCGATCGCGCGTGGTCCCGGTGCATGCCTCGAATCGATCACACTCTCCAAAGGGCAACGAAGCACAACGTCGCGCCGAAGATCTCCAAAGACGAGCAACCATTCTGGAAAAGGGAAGCTCATCGCGGAGCGAACGCAAAGCGACAATTGCCCGGCTTCCGTTGCAGAAACTCACACCCGGAAACCGGCAACGCGCTCAGAACATTCTGAATGACATCGGCATCTTTCGCCGTCTCCCGACCATCTCCTTTGAGGTCGAACCGGACGTCTACGAGTACTTCTATGCCTATCCCGATGTGGCCGTCAGTATCTGGCGCAGTCTGCAGATTTCCAAATTTCAGATGAAGCAAATTGAAGCTGAGCGGTACGTCGCAAACGATTCTGAGGGAACCTCGGGGGTCATCGACGTCATTCACCGTGGGCGAGGGGAGTGCCTGGCGCTCTGCAATGGACTCTACAAGAGTCCGCTGGTCGCAAAGCCGATCCGTGCGATGGCTCTGTTGTTTCTGGAAGTGCAGCTAAAAAATGACGCAAAGGGAATGCCTCGCGCGATTCATCGCGTCACGATGTTCGTTTCGTTTCCATCACAAACGGTGGAAACCGCCGCAAGAATTGTTTCTCCCGTCAGCAACATGATTGTGGACCGCAACTTTCGGGAAGTCAGCCTGTTTTTGCATATGATGTCGATGGCAATGGCACGTCAGCCGGGTTGGGTGGATCAACTCAGTCGTAAACTCGAAGATGTGACCGACGTCCGAAAAATGCAGTTGATCAAGCTGACAGCGCGGGTCTATGTGAATTCGCAACGACGGCAGGGAATGCCAGTGAACCTGCCAATTCGCAAGACGTCACAAACCGGAATCATCCCGAACGCCAATGCGACGAATCTGCCAATGCCGACTTTCACCCCGGCTGCAGGTGTCGCCCGGGCCCTGGAAGAAAGTGCCGCATCGTTCTCGCAGTCAAGATCGGCAGGCAGCGGCGTGATTCGTATCTCCGACGCCAATAAAACTCCCTGAGCGGAACGTGGCGATCTTTTGTCGCTGTCGCGACCCATTCTTTTCGATGAATCGTAGCCGCAACGTTACGCCATCGCGGAATGAGGTCACAAGAGGCCACGGTTTCATAGCTGCGTTGCCACGCAATGCAGTTCAATCGTTTCAATTTCCGCGTTGCCCTGTTTTTCTTCATGCGCAACGCGGCTATCCTGTGAATCCTGTCCAAAATTTTTTCTCTTTGCGGGCCTGGTAACTTCGCGAGAGGCCGCTTTTTTCGAGCGTCACAGTAGTCGAACATCGCAGTAGTGGTCGGCAAATGTCTGATGCTTTGCTCTGAACAAGCCGTTGTTCCGACGAGCTCTGCTGACGCGATGCAATACATGACACCCGTCGTTCGCTTCATCTCGGACAGACGGTTTTCCAGTGGTTATTCTCCAGCATCCGTTGTACGACGTCGCGGCGGCTGCCGGTTCGCTCGAAGGTTTCCAACTGCTGAGTCGCTCCCGTATTGGCCGAGAGTTCCCGCACGCTTTCCAACTCGGCTACACAATCGAGTACTTTCGCCTGGGGCATACAGAGTTCAATCAACTTCTCAGCCCATTCCGGTACCGAGTGTTGCAGGTAACTCTGGCTGTCGACCAGCCGGGCTTCGTTGCCGTAACGTGTCGCACGCCATTTGTTTTGCTGCACCATCATCGGATGGTACTCGTATTGATAAGTCCCTTCATCAATCTCGATGGAAATCGATTGCACCAGACATTGAATCATCGCGGTGAGGGCGAGCACATGTTTCAAATTCGCGGGCATGTCGCAGACGCGAATCTCCACCGTGCCAAAGTTGTGATGCGGGCGAATGTCCCACCAGATTTCGCGAATCGTATTGATGAAGCCGGTGTCGACAAGGTGATTGATGAGCCAGACGTATTCGCTCCAGTTCCGCATACGATAGGGCAATCCGGCGGTCGGCAGGGCTTCCATGATTTTGGAACGGTTTGATCGCAGTCCGGTGGAGCGACCTTCCCAAAACGGAGAATTCGATGAGAGCGCCAGCAACAACGGCAGATGCCGGAGCATGCGGTCGCAAATCATCACCGCCTTGTCGCCCGTATCGACACCGACATGCACATGCAATCCGAACGTGACAAGCCTGCGAGCGACATCCTGCATCAATTCGACCAGCCGGAAGTAGCGATCGTTGACGGTGATATCCTGATCTCGCCAGGAAGAAAAAGGATGCGTCGCGGACCAGAGGAGTTTGATGCCAAGCGGATCAATCGCCTTTTCGAGGTCGTCCAGTTTGTTGCGGAGATCATCGCCGACTTCCTTGACTGTCCGGCAGACACCGGTGTTGATTTCAAGGTAACTCTGCATCAACTCCGGTTTGACCTGCTCATCAAGACCTGGCGGGACAACCTTGAGAACTTCTTCAATGGAACTGGAGAGTGCGAATGTCTCTGCATTGACAAGTTGCAATTCCAGTTCAACACCGAGTGTTGGTGCGTCGTTGCGAGTAAAATCAATGGCGGACATAGGACATCTCTTTCCAACGGCATCTGACGGAGTGCGATCTGAACATGGCCCGCAGGTTTGAACATTCTACTTTATGATGTAACGTTTCCATCTCGTGGGAGTCTATATTTGCAGGCCCAAAATCGTTCTTCGCGAACACGGGAAAGCGTAATATCTTTTCGAAGGATAATGATGGATGACAGCGGGGTTTGCCAAGGTCAATTCCCCGGCTGGTCAGATCAAGTCGCGAATGGACGTTTTGGAGTTCGCGAGCAGCAGGGCGGTTCTCAACATGATGCGGGCACCAATGCCCATCGCCCGTTCGTCGACGTCGAACACCGGCGAGTGCAGAAAGGTGGTCGCGTTGACTTCTTCGACACAACCAAGTCGCAGCAATGCGCCGGGTGCATGATCGAGATAAACCGAGAAGTCTTCTCCCCCCATGCTGGGGCGATCCAGAATCTGGATGCCTTCGGAACCGATCACACGACGCGAAGCTGCCTCCATGAGTGCGGCGACATTGGGATGATTGTCAACCGAAGCGAGCGGATGTGAGTATTTCACTTTGATAATGGTTCCGCTGCTTTTGGCAACACCCTCGCAGATTTCCGCGATCCTTTCCTGCAGTCGTCGACGCGCGCCGGAATCAGTGGTGCGCAACGTTCCCTGCAATTCCACTTTTTCGGGAATGACATTGGGAGCATACCCCCCGTCAATGCGACCGATGGTCATAACCGAAGGGGTGCGAGAATCGACCGAACGTGGCAGATACTCATAGAGGGCGGAAATGAGATGGGCCGCAGCCGCAATTGGGTCCATGCTGTGGTGTGGTCGAGCCGCATGACCGCCATGCCCTTCGACCACAATATCGACTTCATCACAATTGGCCGTCAATGTGCCGTAACGAATGCCAACGTTTCCAACAGTCCGTTCGGGATCGACATGTAATCCAACAATCGCTTCAACATTCTGCATCGCGCCTTGATCGGTCAGCCATTGTGCGCCGAAGCAGATCTCCTCAGCGGGCTGGAACAGGAATCGGAAACGAAGTCCCCGTGCTGAAAACAACTCGGAACCTTTGTCACGCAGCGCCGCAAGTGAGAGCGCAATTGAAAGGACAATCGTCGCGTGAACGTCATGTCCGCAGGCGTGTGCAACACCATCATTACGCGAGCAATAGGGAACCTCTTTTTCATCCGGTATGCGGAGTGCATCCATATCGGCCCGAATCGCGATCAGAGGGACATTACTTCCCGGACTGCCAAGTTCCAAATCGGCTGCCAGACCGGTTCGATTTCCCTCCTCGTTGCGGAAGTAGCGAATCTCATATCCCGCTTCGACCAGTTTTTTCGCGAGGAACTTCGTCGTTTCGAACTCTTTTCCGCTCAGCTCGGGATGGGCATGGATATGCCGGCGAATCTGGATCAGGTCAATTTCCATCAACGCCAGCCGGGTATCAAATGCGGCTTCGAGCGGTTCCAGCGCACTCCACAATTCATCGGTGATTAACGTCGGAACAATACGGTGCATATTTGAGATTCGGTTTTTGCGGGTTCGGAATTCGACAATCCTGCCGATATCGAGACGATGCACTCGATGCCATCAAGAAAGACTTCATACTGTATATTGTCACCAAAACCAGCTTCGCTGCAAGCACGGTCGAGTGTTTCGTCAACGGATTCAATTGGCGTATCTATTTGACGTGTCACGGCTTGACGCACTAACCTGCCGGTTCTATACTCGCGCAATTCGCCAGCGTCGGATCGTCCCCGTTGCATAAATGTTCGTGCGAACATCTTCTCGATTTTGGGGTTCCGACATCCACCCATCTCGATCATCCCCGAACCTGGTTTGAGGGAACAGCGGATTTACGAATGAGTAGCCAACACGAATCCAATAAGTCGGAAATGGAACAGTTTGTCGAACGGGTGGGTCCCTTTTTCGATAAATGGGGCAACCACGTAACGGCCGGCATTTGCATACTGGCGGTCGTCATTGCGGCGTTTGTCTATTTCGGACGGTCGAGCCACAGCGCGGCTGTTCGTGGTTGGACAGAATTCTCGAAATGCACAACGGCGGGGGAATTTGGTAATCTCGCCGACAAAGAGGAAAATACCGAACTCGGTGCCTGGGCACGCGTCAGCCAGGCTGATCGCCTGCTTGACGATGGCATCAAATCGCTGTTCAGCAGCCGTACCAGTGCCGACCGTCTGTTGAAAAGCGCAGAAGAAAACTATCGCGATGTTCTGAATAACAACAAGGCTCCGAGGGTGGCGCGAGAACGTGCATTATATGGTCTGGCACGCACGCTGGAAGCGACCTCGGAGGGGGACAATCAGCCAGCCATTGATGCCTACAAACGATTGTTGGATGAATTTGGCAACTCGGTCTACGAATCGGTTGTGGATGAACGATTGACAGATCTGCAATCCGGAGAATCGAAAGAGTTCTACGCCTGGTTCGACAGGAAAGACCCGGAAATTCCGGATCGTACGACGCCCGATCAACCTTCGATTCAGTTGCCCGGCATTCCGGCTGACCTGCAGTTTCGCGATGACCTCAACAACGAACCCTCGACTGCACCGGCGACTGACGATGGCGGAACCACCGCACCCGCGTTTCCTGATGAGAACTCTGGAGAGGATTCTTCATCAGAGAGTTCCGCGACGGAAACTCCCGAAACCGAACAGCCTGCAGAAACAGAGACCGCACCAGAACTGCCGGCTCCCTGATTCCGAACATTTGCGGGTTGAATGTCCGATTCCTATTCTGATCATGGCCGGGTCGATCGGAACATCATGACCGATGAACTTTCGTCCGAACCGATCGAACTGACTGTCGATGCACGCGCCCACGGCTGGCGAATCGACCATTATCTTTCGCGGCTTTATTCCAACTACAGCAGAGCGTTGTTCCAAAAGGCGATTGAGCAGAAACACGTTCTGGTCAACGGCGTAGCCATCAAGCCCTCGCGCAGGTTGCGCATAAATGATCGCGTGAGTGTCCGTCTCCCGGAATTGCCGGATCAGACAGTCCCCGCCGAGAACATTCCGCTGGATGTGCTATATGAAGATGAGGCGATCATCGTTCTGAATAAGGCGGCAAATATGATCGTGCATCCCGGTAAGGGAAACTATTCCGGTACACTCGCCGGGGCTTTGCAGTATCATTTCGATCAACTGAGTGATGTGGCAGGACAATTGCGACCGGGAATCGTGCATCGGCTTGATCGCGATACAACCGGCGTGCTGGTGATCGCCAAAGATAATCGGACGCATCACAAGCTCTCCCGACAGTTTGAAGAGCGCAGTGTGCAAAAGGAGTACCGGGCGATTGTCTGGGGAGAAATCGAATTCGACAGCGACTACATCGAAACGCATTTGCGTGTTCATCCCAAAAATCGGGAGAAAATGCAGGTCTGTTCTCCCAGTGGCAACGCCCGTAACGCGAAGACATTCTATGAAGTGCTCGAACGTTTCGCTGGTTTTTCATTCGTCCGGCTGAAATTGTTTACCGGGCGAACGCATCAATTGCGAGTGCACATGCAGCATCTGGGACATCCGATCGTAGCTGACAAAATGTACGGGGGACGGGCAGTTTTGCGCGATGCTGATCTCGATCTGACGTGTCCGAAAAACAACACGGAATCGACTGCCGGCAGCAAATCGGCCATACTGATCGCGCGGCAGGCTCTGCATGCGCATCTGTTGCAATTTGTGCATCCCGCCAGTGGAAAAGTGATGTCCATTGAGGCACCATGGCCGGAAGACTTTGAACGGACACTAACAGCCATGCGAAGCATGGCCAGAGAATGAAGGAATCGTTATGCGACTTGCGAAAATCGCGTTGTCTGACGGCAGTCAACACGTGGCTTCATGGAATGAAGACGATACCTTGCAGTTGTTGGACCTTTCGCAGGTGGAGCACTGCTTTCGCCTGGTGGACGTCCTGCATCATAAAGACCCGGTCGGGCTGGCCAGGTTTCTGGTCGCCCCCAGGCAGGAACCGATTCCCTTGTCCGAAGCCACGTTGTTGGCACCACTCGATCAGCAGGAGGTCTGGGCAGCGGGTGTGACGTACAAACGCTCGCAGGTTGCCCGGATGGAAGAGAGCGAAGAGGGAGCATCGCATTACGATCGCGTTTACATGGCTGATCGTCCCGAGCTGTTTTTCAAGGCGACTGCCAGTCGTGTTTCCGGACCCGGTGAACCGGTGCGCGTGCGAGCCGACAGCGACTGGTCGGTACCCGAACCAGAATTCACACTCGTCATTTCGCCCGACTGCCGAATTGTCGGTTACACAATCGGCAATGACATGTCTGCTCGCGACATTGAAGGCGAGAACCCGCTTTACCTGCCGCAGGCGAAATTCTACAAAGACTGCTGCAGCCTCGGGCCGTGCGTATGGCTGGCGGAAGAAATGCTCGACTCACCCACAACAACCATCAAGTTGCGAATCGAACGTGGCGGTGAAGCTGTCATTTGTGGCAAGACCAACCTGGGAGAATTGACCCGCACACTGGAAGAATTGGCGGACTGGCTCTACCGCGAACAGGAGTTTCCCAACGGTGCCATGCTGCTAACCGGCACCGGAATTGTGCCGGACGATGAGTTCTCACTGATCGACGGCGATGTTGTCCATATCGAGATCACAGGCATTGGTACACTGACCAATCCGGTCGTCAAAGACAAACTGGCCTGAGCGGTAAACACTGAAATCTGAGACTGCTACGTCCGTCCGGCACGGTGCATTCGACTCGTCAGGTAACTCGTAAGAGCGACATCGAGACGATCATCGGTTCGCAACAGTGCATGTTCCATCTGCAGGTCCCGACAGCCACGACGGACATTCATCAGGAACGATTCAAATTCCCGGCGATAGGCGGCGCGCAGTGTCCGCGGCTCAGTCAGTTGTTCGACTGATTGCTCCAAGCCCTTGAACAGCGTTGCATCTTCAAACGGAAAGTCCTGCTCTGCCGGATCAACGATCTGCAGAATGCTGACGTCATGCCGGTGGTAACGAAAATGCTTTAATCCCAGCAATATCTCATTCACATCATCAAACAGATCGCTCAAAATGATAATCAAGCCTCGTTTACGGATCCGTTCCGACAGATCGTGAAAGATGGGGCCCATCAATGTTTCCCCTCCAGCCGGGGTCTGTTCCATGACATGAATCAACTGCTTCAAATGGGACGGCTGACTGGAAGCTCGCAGGAAATTGGTTACATCGACGTCGAACGTCGCTAACCCGGCCGCGTCCTGCTGTTGAATGACCAGATACGACAGCGCGGCGGCAACGTATCGTGCGTATTCCAGTTTCGAGACCGCAGCAGCGTCCGACTTGTACTGCATCGATTCGCTGGTATCGAGCAGAATGTAACAGGCAAAGTTGGTTTCCTCTTCGTACTGCTTGAGGTAGAAGCGATCACTTTTGCCAAAGACTTTCCAGTCGACATACCGCAGGTCATCTCCAGGAACATACTCACGGTGTTCGGCGAATTCGACCGAGAACCCCTGAAACGGACTCTTATGCAGACCTGAGACGTATCCCTCGACAATCAGGCGGGCTTTAAGAGCCAACCCGCTGAGCCTGGTGAGAACTTCCGGTTTGAGGTAGTCAAGGTTTTGCGTCATACTTCGCGACTCATTTGTAACCACGTTTGTGAGAGGTTGTCACATTTGTGCCATCGATGTCAATCTCGATAGCATCGCCGAACCATTCATCCGTCGCTACAACTTTGCATTTTATCTGGTGTAAAACACTGCACATCCTGCGTATAATGTTTGTGAGATTTGGATTGTGACCGTGATCTTCGTGAAGCTGTGATCTTCGTGAAAAGGACCCAACCCGATCATGTTCGCTCACATTTTGAAATCGCCATTGACCTGTTTCCGCTCTCGATCCGCACTTACCTGTGCAGGATTGGTATATGCTCTGGCATTGAGTGCAGGATGTCAGGATGCCAATTCACCCTACAAAGAGGTCCACTGGTCGACCGATTCCGAGAGTGCATTTGGTGAAGCGGCAACCGAGGGAAAGGCGATTGTCGCGGCTTTCACCGGCAGCGATTTCTGCCCGCCCTGTATTGCGTTGGAGAAAGAGGTGTTTAACACCGAAGCATTTGATGCCTGGTCTCGGGAAAATGTTATCCTGCTGAAGGTCGATTTCCCCCGCCACACCAGGCTGCCCTCCGATCTGATGGAACAAAACACAAAACTGGCTGAGAAGTATGAGATCTCTGGCGTTCCCACAGTTCTCTTTTTGAACGATCAGGGAGAGATCCTCGGCATCATGGGTTATGAACCAGGCGGCGCGCAGGACTGGATTGGTCGGGCAGACCAGATCATCACCGAAGCCCGCAGTATGGGAAAAATCGGCGAACCACAAATGGGGACAACCGACGAGACGCAGGCGATGAACTGACTTTGTTCGTACTTGAATGTCGCTATCCGCGTGGGCGGACATGACATGCAATCGTCCGTAATCATAAGGGCAATCACCACCCTGACATCACAGTTTACATGCAATTCTGTCGCTCTTTTATGAACAAGCGTATCATTGATAGTGAACATGCGCCACAAAGTCAGCGATATATGATCAAAGGCAGCCGAATTCATTTGAGCTTGTCGAAGCCGCGTTTATAATCCTTCCCATCATTTTTTGAGAAAGCTTCTCCTTCTTCTTCAGTTTCACATTCTTAACTCTGGGACGTTTCAGGCAATGTTGCGACTTCTGAATTGTTCGTAACCTTCTTGCCTTTTTCCACATTTCAATCTGTTCGCTTGATCCCGGGAAAGGGCCATCCATGGGAGAAGAGTACCGTTCCATGCTGGACGATCCGTCCGCCTGTCTTCACTCGGAATCGACCATTATCGGTTTCATTGAGGAAATTGTCCGTGGTGTTCCGATGCGACCAAGGGAGGAGCGCCGGGCGACACCCCGGTATTCCATCGAGAGCATTGTCGATGTGCAACCTTTGGATGATGCATTTCGGCCTGTGGGCGAACCGTATCGCGCAATCACCCGCGATATCAGCATGATGGGGATCGGCCTGCTCGATTCCCGTCCGGTGCATTCAAAGCATCTGGCTGTGCGTCTTACTCGCCCGGATGGAAAAACACTCTCGCTGATTATGGAGGTTCTTCGGTGTCGCCCGACAAATACAATCTACGACATCGGCGGGAAGTTCGTGACACAGCCGGACGCAAACGATTGAGATTCCTGGCAACAACAATGCATTAGGTCGTATTACGCTCTTCTGTGCCGCGAAATCGCCGTTCGGCCTGCAAACATGGATTCCCACGAGCCAGTGACGTCACACAAAATGGTAAACCGCTCTGGAAAGGTTGCGGCGACATACGACAGGTCAGATGGTTGTCAAACGCATTCCAACCAGTCGCCAACCAGCCCTATCGTCGTTTCCCAGTCGGTTTCGTTGTGCAGTTCGTGGAGATGGTTCTCGAAAATCTCAAGTGTTTTGTCGATGACGGGAATCGTATTGAACCATTCCCTTGTCTTCTCTGGATCGACGATGCGATCCCCAGAACCCTGCAGCATCAACACAGGTGTCTGAAACCGATCGATATTCTCCCAGGCGGTGTGGATGGCTGCTTTCACTGCGAAATACCACCCCGCTGTCACCGAATGCCGCATCAGTGCATCGGCTGAGCGGAGTCTCAACTTTTCCGGATCGCGACAGGTTTCTCGCGAATCGACTCGGGAGCGAAATCGCGTTTGAGGGGCGATGAGAGAGACCAGCCTCCCCAATGCCTCGGTCCAGATTGGCACATGCACGCGAACACCCAGTAATGGGGACATCAATACGGCATGGTCGAAGTGCTTGATAAATGTCTGCAGATATCGAATGGACACCAGCGCTCCCATGCTGTGTCCCATGAGAACAGTGGACTTGGGCGAAAGTGCGAAATGGGAACGAATCCGATTCAGATCATCAACGTATTCGCGAAAATGTCTGATGTGGGTATCCCTTCCCTCAGATTCACCGTGCCCGCGCAGATCAGGGACGATGACATTCCAGTTTCGGGTGGCGAAATAGTCGGCCACATGACGATACCGTTGGCCATGCTCCGTTGCACCATGTACGAGCAGAATGCTTCGCGATGCGCAGCCGGTCTCCGGTTCATACTGGCGAATGACCAGCCGAATGCCATCCGACATTTCGATCGTCATAGACTGCTCTGACATGGTGAGCATATTCCATTTCCTGTCGAGGGACGGAAGGCCTGCTGGTTCTGATTGAATAAGCAATTTACCTTCTGGCGTGATGGCTATGACTCGTGGGAGCCATGATTGTAAGCCAAACAACACTCATCGCGGCACAGAAGAGCGTAATACGCTCTAGAGCAGTTTACCTTTTCGTGTGACGGTTTTCGCTCGTGGGAGCCTATATTTACAGGCCAAACGGTGTACATCGCGGCACAGAAGAGCGTAATACGCTCTAATCTGGTTGAAGTCCAATAACAACCGCCATAGAGAACTACATCGATCGGGGACACATGTGGACGACATCCAAATCTGGAATTCGGTCAGGTTGTCCTTCTTGTGAATTCGCTACAAACCAGATTTACACAAAACCCATCACAACAATGACTTGTGCCGAAACATCTGTTCAAATCGAAATTTGGTCGAATTTATTGATGGGGACGTGGGTAAATACAATGACTCCTGTTTTGGATTGTACGGGAGTCAATCAACCGATTTGTGCGTCCAATATCTCGAAGCGACTCACGATCCAAAAAATGGTGGACATTGTGGGAGTTTTGCCGTAACCTGTTTATAAACGAATAGATAGGTGGATTTTTGGCGAACGGATGTCTGGTCATGATGCCACGGTCGGATCGTGTGGGAACACGGCTGGATCATTCATGTGGAAGGTCGCCATACTCTCAGCAGAAGGAAAAATCGAAAGATTGAGCCTGGCGACCTGTATGTGGTAGCGTGGGATTATGTTGCGTTTTCGAGTGAATGGCACCATTCAGTTCCGTTGCAGACATAGATAAAAGATCCATTCAAATAAATTTGGAAATCGCGGTATTCGCGAAGGAGCATCCAGTGGAATTCAAGAGTTGGGATCCCACAGAAGATCAAAATCCAAACCTGGGTGATGCGTCAACGGAATCGACCGAAACACCGGAAGCGTCATCGCCAATGAAGTTCGCAAGTTGGGAACCTGGCAAAGAAGAATCGGATTCTCCGGTGCAGGACAACATCGTGCAAAAAACTGCACTTCAGGCTGAGGCCAGTGAATCCGGAAAACCGGCAGCGGCAATGACGTTCTCCGCCTGGAATGAGATGACGCCAACCAACGAAATGTTGACACCAACGCAGGGCGATACCACATCGGCTGCGCCAGCGGAAGTCGAAACATCACAGCCGATGCCCCATTTCGCCGAACATGCTTCGGAAGCGCCTCCGGCTCCTCAATCGAGTTACCAGCCGGTACTGGAGCAGCCCCATACTCCGCAACCGCCGGTTCAGCAGGGCAACTACTTCGTTCCCACACAGGTTGGCAGCGTCGATCCGTCAATGTACTATCAGCAGCCTTTTGCCGGTCAGTCGTCGTATCCCGATGTCGTCGAAGAGATTCCTCCGGTGACAGCGAGCGATGGTTCGGACCTGGACAGTGTGCTGGGTGATGACGACGATGGAGCAGCCTTCGCGAGTGCGCGCGAGGTTCCTGCCTGGGCCGTTTCGCTGGCCATTCATGTCGGTCTGTTCATTGCGTTGGGCACATACATGCTGCCAGAAGTCATCTCGAATGACATTCTGATCTCAACGATTGTGGAAGATGTTACGACGGAAGAATTCAAATTCGAGGAAGTGTCTGTCGAAGCGCTGGGGAATGACAGCGACATGAACACGGCGGAAGCATCGCTCGAAACGGCCGCGCATGCCGGCATCGACATGAAACAGGAATTGCAACCACCTCCGCCGGAAGAAATGCTGCCACCGATTGCAAAACCTCCTGAAGCGGAATTCCCCGAGCCACACGAAAGCGAACTGCTGGAAGAAGTGGATCGCAAGGGCTCAACCGAACATCCCGGCGGCATTCCCGGTGCCATGGATCGGATTGCTTTGGAAATTGCCGCATCTTTGCGTGAGCAAAAGACGCTCGTCGCATGGGTGTTCGATCAGTCCCCTTCGGTGAACAAGCGTCGGGAAGATATCGCCTCCCGTTTTGAAAACGTTTACAAGCAATTGGGACTGGCAGAAGTCACCGAAGAACGCGAGTTGCGAACAGCTGTGGTCGGCTTTGGATCGGGGTTGCATTGGTTGACTCCCGATCCTGTATCCGATGTGAATCAGTTATTTGATCCTGTCCGCAATATGCCGCCAGACAACACAGGCGAAGAAAACGTTTTCACGGCTGTTATGGCGGTTGCCAACAAGTTCATGCACTACCGCACGGGTTACAACAAGCGGAACGTGATGATCGTCGTCGTGACGGATGAAGCGGGCAGCGACCAGCACCTGCTCGAGAAAGTCGTCAACATTACCAAACGGAATGGTATTCGCGTTTACGTCATTGGCAACGCGGCGCCGTTTGGGCGTAAAGAAGTGGAAATCCCGTGGGAAATCGACGGTGAACGCATCATCGCAGTTCTTGAACCCGGGCCGGAAACCCTTTTCCAGGAACAACTGAAACTCCCTTACTGGAAGAATAAGTCGGATGATTTCCGGCAAATGTCTTCCGGCTATGGACCGTATGCCCTCACTCGATTGACGGCGGAAACCGGCGGGTTGTATCTGATCGCCAAGGACACGCGAGGACACAGTTTTGACGCTGACGTGATGCGGAATTATCAGCCGATCTATGCTTCAGAACAGACCTACCGAAAGAAACTGGCTGAGAACAACGCGATGGTTGCATTGCTGCAGGCGGCCAAACTCTCACGAGTCGAAGACATCCCCAATCCCCGTACGAACTTCCGGGCCGATACGGACAACATTTTGCGAGAGCAGATCACTGAAGCACAAAAGCCGTTCGCCCTGGCCGATTACCACATGCGAAAATTGCTGGCGCAATTGAAGGCTGGCGAGAAAGATGCACCAAAGATGTCGAGCGCTCGCTGGCGTGCAAATTACGATCTGGCAATGGGACGCCTGCTGGCTTTGCAGGCCCGGGCTTTCGGTTACAACGTGGTGCTGGCTCAAATGAAAAGCACCCCAAAGACATTTGAAGACAAAGACAACAACCACTGGCGGCTGGTTCCTTCGCCGGAAGTCGATTCCGGTGCAGCGGTGAAAAAGATCGCCAGGAAAGCAACCGAATACCTCACCCGCGTGATGAACGAACATGCCGGCACACCTTGGGCGTTAATGGCCGAACGCGAGTTGAGCGTGCCAATGGGCTGGGAATGGCGCGAGTACCGTGTGAATCTGGCTCAGGCGGGCCAACGACAAAACAACACACCTGCCCGCGATCGTCCCCGACTGCTCCTGGCTCCGGAATTGAACAACAACCCGCCGCAGTCGACCCGTCGGCCGAAACCGAAACCGCCGAAGAAAGTCAAAATCTGAAGACAATTCAACATCAGGCAATCCAACCAACCCTGCCGGCTAACCAATCGGCAGGGTTTTCCTTTCACGGCTTCTCCTCAGTTGACGAGGCGACATGCAAGACGAAGAAACAGGAGCAGGTTACCTTCTGCTGTGACGGCTCTGACTCGTTGGAGCTTATGTTTGTAGACCAAACGACGCCCGTCATGGCACAGAAGAGCATACGCTCTATTGCAAGCCATAGTTAACTGTAGCGACCTTCATACAACTGCTATTGCAGTTTCAAATGAAGCTCAAGTCACCACAGACAAAAGTCTATCGAACTATGTCGAAGACTGCCCCGTCTGCTGTCGTCCGAATCAGGTTCACATCGAGATCGCTCTCTCCAGTGAACTTCATCGTTGGGGCGAAACGTGGTTGAGGCAAACTGATGTCGGTTGCAGGTTGTTTGCCTGTATCCCGTTCTGATGTGGCAGAATCTTGCCGTTTTTTCCGGCCTTGCCAAAAAAATACCCGACGAAAGGAATTCGCCGGGTAACGATCTACATGGTTATCTCAGGAATCCGCATCGTTTTTCTTCGGCGCTTGACGCTGCGGACGTCGCTTCTGCAGTTCGACGAATAACTTTTGTAACGCTTCGTTACGCATCTTGAACTCATCGAGATCAATCGTGTTGCTCTTGTTAGTATCAACCATGCCAAAAAGTTGTTCGGAAAACGGGAAATTCCTCAGCCGGCTTTTGACATAGTGAGTGAATTCGTTTTGATTCACTTCATTGTTGGCATCCGCGTCTGCGACTTTGAATGCTTCTTCATCTGTGATCATTTTCCGAGGGGCGGCCGGTTGAAGGCTATCCCGTTTTTTGAGCATCGTGACAAATCTATCCGGGGCAGCGGGGGCACCAACTGATCGACCGATCTCTTTTCCCGAGGAGTTCAGAAAAACGAACGTTGGCAAACCGCGTACACCGTATTTTCTCGCGTCACTTCTGTCCTTGTCCACATTGATTAAAACCGGCTCGAATTCTTCGAGAGTTTTTTCAACCGAGTCCTGGCCTACGACTTCTGTCAGGACATGACGACAGGCACCACACCAGGCGGCTGAGAACATCAGAACCACGTCCTTGTCCGACTTGGCTGCTGCCGCTTTCGCAGAATTCAAATCTGTATGCCAGTCAGCTGGCGGTGTCAGTTCAGGAATTTTTTGTGGCTTGGCTTTGCGTGGAGGCTGAGCATCACTTTTCGAATCTTCATCAATAACAGGCTTGCCAAACTGTTGGGCAAAAGCGGGAGAGGTCGTTGCCACAGCAATCATCAGCAATCCCAGGAACAGTGAACGGACAATCATGAAACAGACCTTTCAATTGTTTGGTTGAACAACATGAAAAATGGGAATCGTATCGGGACAGGGACGTGCATGCCCCAATTTGGCAAAACCCAGCCTATGGTGAAGCAGGACGCACTATGCAGAACATTCTAACAATCTGTAAGCGAGGAGATGTGATTCAATTCACAATTGACACATTGGATTGACGGACAACCGAACCAGCACAACACCTGTCACGATCATAAGTCATTCTATAAAAGACAGTTGTGGCTGAATGCAGATGTCAGAGCCAGACCGAAAACACTCTCCCAGCAAACACTGTTTTTCATTAGACTCCCCCCGAAACACACAAAACGAGGCGAAATCATGGATGGAAAACAGTCAGTGACCTTCCTGGCGGTCCTGTTCTCGACGTTGGTCATGCTGCCTGGAGGCAGTTTTGCAGATCCTCTGTCGAGTCAAACCAATATATCGCATCGCCGTGAGGCCAATCCCTGGCTGGACGATGCCAACCTGCATGACGTCCGATTCGTCGGCTCGCGAAACGGGTGGGCCGTCGGAGATCGCGGCGTAATCCGAGCCACGAACGATGGCGGACGGACGTGGAAACTGCAGGACGCGAAGACCAAAGTATCGCTGCAGTCGGCTTGCTTTTTGACCAGTCAGGTCGGGTGGATTGCCGGGGGAAAAACAGAGGGATTCACCGGACTTGGTGCCGGTCTTGTTCTCTTCACTCAGGACGGCGGCGAAACCTGGAAACAAATCAGCAAAACGAATCTGCCAGCCTTGAAGCAGGTTCAATTCTTCTCGTTGAAGTCTGGCATTGCCGTTGGAGAAGCAACCAGCGACCGACCGACCGGCCTGTTCGTCACCAAAGATGGCGGGCAAACCTGGCATGCTCTACCTGGCAAACTCAGCCCTGGTTGGCTGGCTGCCGATTTTGCTCAACCGGAAATGGGCATTGTCGCGGGACAGCGGGGTGAAGTCGCCATCCTTGGCGGATTGCGTCTGCTCCCCACTCGAATCGCTTCACAGGGACGCCGTGGCATTCACGACGTGTTGACGCCCGATGAAAACGGTGGCTGGATGGTGGGGGATGGCGGACTGATTCTGCGAACTGAAAACGGAGGCATCTCCTGGGACCCGGTCTCTTCCCGCATGCCTCGAACGTTAAAAGATATCTCCGACTTCCGAGCCGTGGCCGCGCGTGGGGAGAAGGTGTGGGTTGCCGGAGAGCCGGGCAGCGTCATCTGGTTTTCCCCCAATGCGGGCAAAGCGTGGTACCGGCAATTCACCAGACAGACCACACCCCTGAATGCTCTGCATTTCAGCAGCGATACAACTGGCTACGCCGTGGGTGATCTCGGTCTCATCCTGCGTACCGAAGATGGTGGCCAGACCTGGCAGGCGGTGCGCGGGGGGAAACGCCGCGTTGCAATGCTGTCACTGACGGCACGCACGCGCCGCATTCCTTTCGCGGCGCTCAGCAAGTATTCCGGTGAACTGGGATACCGCAGTTTGACGCTGCTTCCCGTACGACGCGAATTCGGGAATGAACGGCTGGAACATGCCTGTTTCGAACGGCAATTGTACGATGCGGTGGTTTCCAGCGGTGGCTCCGCGGCAAGAGTCGACTGGCAATTTCCAATCGATACGCCGGGACTCGATCGGGATCAAAGTCAATTACTGACCGACTGGCGAAACAGGAGTGAAAACCGACTGCAGGAAGTGTTTATCGGTAAACTCGTGGCCCGCATTCGAGCGTGGCGGCCGAGCATTCTCATTCTGGATGCACCCGCCAATGATGATTTCGCGACACGGATCATCAACGAAGGCATTCTGCAGGCCGTCACACAGGCCGCTGATCCGACGCGTTTCACCGACCAGACCCGCTATGCCAACCTGGAAGCATGGCCGGTTCAGCGAGTTTATGTCCGTTTGCCCGATGGGAGTAACGGACAGGTAAACATCGACTCGTTTGAGATTCTGCCGCGAATGAAATCGTTCGTTAAACAAGTGGCAACCGATGCAGTCGCCCATCTGCCGACGGAGCAACGTCCGGTGAAAATTGATCGCGAATCCTTTCGGCTGATTGCCCTTCAGGAACAGCCGGGAAAACTTGTGCGGCTGGATCGTCCATCAGATGACATTCAACAAGCCGGGTTCGATTCACCCGAAGCGGTCAATGCGGCGATGATTGGCAATCTGTTTTCGGGGATTGCGTTAAAACCAGGCGGGCCAGCCCGTCGGCCATTGTTGTCCTTTCAGGATGGTTCAGAATCGCGCAAGCATATTTCGACTGAGCGAAACATCGAAGCGATTCTCGATTCCGCCATCGATGACCCGCGACGATCGGCCCAGATGATCGCCCATTTGCGGCAGATGACGATCGAGATGCCACCGGAGCAGGCGGCGCGACTCATAGCGGAAACAGCCGATCGCTACCGCGACGCGTCACGTTGGAATCTGGCAGAAGATGCATTGCAGGAATTGATCGCCCGTTACCCCAAAGAACCGATTTCACCCGCGGCCATGCAAAAGCTTCTGCATCTCTGGATTGGGGCTGAACCGGCCTGGCATCGCGTGCAGGAGCAGGGGGTCCAGAAGACGACCATACAGCCGGGCGGGACATTATCGCGTGAGATGTTTCTGAATCAACTGCAGAATCGAATACGTGCAGCACAACAGGGGCAGCCGATGGGGAATCTCCAGCTTGGTTCGCCCAGTGTACGCAAAGAAACGCGTGGTCTGATGAATCAGAATCAGGACTGGCGAGCCGGTTTTCAACAAGCCAGCTTTCAGAAGGCACAACGTTTGATTTCCCAATTGCAATCACGGTCACTTGCCACTTTTTCGCATCCGGAAACACAATTCCCTTTGGCCAGTTTATACCGCAAGCTGGGGCATCATCAGAAGGCAGATGAAATCTATCGCAGCTTTCAATTGTTGGCCTCTGAACCACGCGACGATGACCAATCTTTGAATTTTCCCAGCGACGACAATGCCTGGCGGAATATCGCGAGGGCGGAGTTGTGGTTCAATTCTCCCACCGAATTGCCGCCGGATGATCTGGTCCTGTGCAAATCGACTCGCTTCCGCCCCAGACTGGATGGCAAGCTGGACGATACCTGCTGGAAAAGCGCGATGCGCATTTCGCTCACAAAAACGGTGGAGGAAGCAGAGGAGGCACGTGGATTCGCCGCCACCAGAACGGACAAATCCAGCAACAAGAACGACCAGCCGACGCCCTACCCATACGCGATGCTGGCGTATGACGGGGAGTTTCTTTACCTCGCGGCAAGCCTGCCACGGCGTCCGGGCATGCGTGTAGACCCTCCCAAATACGCCGGGCGAACGCATGATACCGACCTCCGCAGTTTCGACCGCGTCAGCCTGTTTCTGGATGTCGACCGAGACTATCGCACGAGTTATCGGTTGGATATTGATCAACGAGGCTGGACGGCTGACACCTGTGTGGGAGATGCCGGCTGGAATCCCAAATGGTTCGTCGCGGCAGATGGCGATGCCGGTAACTGGCGAATTGAAGTCGCCATTCCTCTAAAGGAACTGACACCGATTCCTCCGCAGCGGAATGAAATCTGGGCCTTTTCCTTGCTGCGCATCGCTCCCGCAGTTGAAATGCAAAGTTGGTCGCATCCAATGGCGGCAGGCAATCAACCCGCCTCTTACGGTTGGATACGGTTTGAGTAAAACGTGTTGCAGTAGCAATCAACAAATGTCTGATGCTTTGCTCTGAACAAGCCATCGTTCCGACGGGCTCTGCTGCGCGTTGCAGGCAGGCACCCAAAATCTCTTTCGTGAATTTTTCCTGTTTCGTAATCGGTTTCTCCATAATGGGTTAAAGGGTCAGGACGGTTCATTCTGGCATCGCGGATCTGGCAATCACAGCCCCCCTCGGTCTTTCACCATCAGACCTTGAGTTGAAACCGATTGTGGTATTGACAAAAAGTTCAAAATGAGAGTATCAACCTGTCTCAATCTCTCACACAATTCCAACAATACTCCTGTCCCTGCCGGGACAATGGCATTGTCCAAACGGCCAATTTCCGCTTCGGATCGCCAGGAAACCTCCTCGACCTTTCCTCCTCGATCGCCGTTTCATTTCTGGAGCGGTTCAATCACCGTACATCGTAACTTTCAGAATCAACGACCACCAAAGGGCGGCGTTCGTACTTTTGCTCGGACAGCCTCATCGCAACATTCCCTCCTCGATAAACCCATTACAAAATGGTGAAAAAACCAGACTCACAACCAGACCTGGGACTTGAAAACGACGCGGAAAACGTGCTGCGATCGGGTTTCCTGCGCTTCCTGCCGACGTCAAAACTTCAACTCGGTGCGGGATTGACGAGCTTGCTGCTTATCCTGAGCGGAACAGGCTGGTTGTTGACGCAGGAAAAACGAGATCCGCCCCATGTCCGGTTCAAGAAGGCACTCGATCTGATCGACCAGCGTGATGATGTCAACGCACGTCGTCGTGCGGCCAGCATTGCCCGTGGCCTGAGCCGAATTGAATACAACGCCCCGGAGTTCCCTGGAGGTTTGGAATATATTCTCGGCGTGAGCGAATTTCGCGAAGCCGAAGAGATGGACGAGAATGACAGTCAGCGTGAAGCGCGCTATGAGATTGCAGCGGAATACCTGGTTCAGGCGGAGAGCCGGGCTCTGGTCACCGAACGCGAGCCGGAATGGGCCTATGCGTTGGGGGTCAGCCAATACCGTATCGGTTCGTCCGCCAAGGCGCGCAAGAAACTGGAACGTGCATTTAAGGAGTTCGAGCCGGGCCGCATCGAAGCTGCTATGGTTCTTACGAATATCTACCTGGAGATCAAATCTCCCAAATTGCTGGACATGGCGTTTGAGTATAACGCGAAGGTGTTGAACTCGCCTGAGATCTCAGTCACACAGCGAGACCGCGCCTATCTTCAGAGGGCGCAATTGTATCTGGCTCAGAATCAACACGACGAAGCCAAAAATGTACTGGAAAACCTCTCTGATGCATCGACCGATGATCAGGGTATTATCGTCTTTCGAGCCCAGACGTTGATGGCGGAAAGGGAATTTGCGCAGGCGATGCAACTGCTGCAGCCAGTCGCCAATGATATCGGGCTGGAGCAGATCTATACGCGGCAAGCCTCTTACCTGATCGGTGTTTGCGCCGAAGAGTTGGGCAAACGGGACGAGGCGATCAGCTACCTGTTGCAGACAGCACAGAAGTACGAATCGAAACAGGAAGGGACAGCGGCGAACCTGCGCGCGGGCGATCTGTTGCGACGTGCCGGTCGAAAAGAAGAGGCGCTGGAAGCCTATCGCCGTGCGCTTTCCAGCGTGGAAAGCAGCGAAGAATATCGAAACCGCTGGTTGGGTATTCAAACCTTCCGTAATGCGGTGCAAACTGCGTGGAACGAATGGCTGGAGCAGGGTTCACATCGAGAAGCCATTGCCCTGTCCCGAATGATGCCACCGCTATTTCCGACGGTTCAGGCGAAAGAACTGGAATCTGACTCCATTCAGCATTGGGCCATCTACCTGCAGAATGAATACGACGACGCCCCTTTTTCCGAATGGACAACGCGACGCAAAGAACTGGTGGCCAGATGGCGGGAAAGTGGTAAGGCTTATGCAGAGTTGGCGGAACTTCTGAGGACCACATCCCGTTACTCAAATGCACTCTGGATCAGCGCTGAGGATTATATCAAAGGACACGACTTCGACAACGCCCTGACTCAATTGGACAAATTCATCCGGATGGGGCCACCCCGGCGTTTGCCATTGGCCCACGTCCGACGTGGCGAAGTGCTGATGGACTTGAATCGGCTCGATGAGGCCTTACAGAGTTTTGAACATACGCTGGTCAACTATCCGACTGACCAGGCTGCCGTGCGGGCGGAATTCCTGATGGGTGAATGCCATCTGGAGATGAATCACCCCGACAAAGCGGCCAAAGTCTGGCGGGAAATCCTGACATCATCCACACTGACGCCGGATGCACAGGAGTGGCGGTTGGCCCTGTTTTCGCTCGGTCGTTTGATGTTCTACCGTGCTTCGATGTTGCAGTCCCGGGCTTTTGGTCCCAGGAATGGCGACAACGCCGAGAAGCAATCACAACTCTTGACCGATGCCTATGTTGCATGGGAAGAGTCGATCATGCGGCTGGAGGAATTCCTGGAGCGATATGCCGAGCGGGAACAGTCGCATAACAAATCGATTGAAGCAAGGTTCCTGCTGGCAAAAGGCCTGCAACAAAGTGCCGAATACCCCCGTTTCAAACTCGCATCGGCGGAAACCGAAAACGCGCGTCTGGAAATGCGACAGAAAATGCAGTTGCTGTTGCGGAGTTCGATTGTTGAATTCCGAACTCTGCAAAGCCAGTTGCGTGCCATCGACGAGACCAGACGGCTTGACCGACTGGGGCAGCGCATGCTGCGGGATTGCCATTTTGAAATCGCTCATACCTATTATTCGCTGGACGACTACGAGAACGCGATTATTGCCTACAGCAGCGCTGCCAATCGGTATGCACAGGATCCCCAGGTGTTGACTTCGTACGTGCAGATGGCGAACTGCTTTGATCACCTCGACAAACCAACCGAAGCCCGCAGTATGCTTGAAAAGGCTAAAATCATCCTGCGGCAAATGCCTGATGAAATTTTTCGTCCCGAACTCACCAGCATGTCGCGAACTGAGTGGGAACAGTGGCTCGATCAATCCCGCTTTCTCCACCAGGCGACGTTGTAACGCCAATCCCCCCCTTCACTCTCACAACCTCTTCAAAACAACTCTCCTCTCTCACAACTTCTCACTCGCCTTTCACCCATTCCAACCCACACCTCGTAACCAAACCTCCACGACGAAACGACAACAATGAGTTCGTCGTGCGTAAAGGGTCCCTCATGTCGAGCGAACAGTTTCTTGAAACATTCCGTAATCGTCGGCACTTCTGTCAGTCGCTGCTCGATTTATCCCGTCAGCAGGCGGAATGGATCAACAAAGACGACACGATGCAATTGCTGACCGTACTGGGACAGAAGCAACGTGTTCTTGAAGAGATGGATCAGCACAAGCGGGCAAGCGAAAAGGTTTATCTTGATTGGCAGCAAAGAAAAGACTCGCTTCCACCGAACCAGCGGGAAGACTGCGAACACCTCCTCGCGGAGACCGAAGCCTTGATCGAACAACTCCTCGAACTTGAACGAGCCGGTACCGAATCCCTGATCGAAAAACGGGACAAAACACAACGGCAATTGGAGACCGTCGTTCAAGGAAGCCAGGTTCATGCCGCCTACCGAGACAGCATGCCTGTTTCCACATCACGTCACCTGGACATTGGCCGTTAGCCACTCCCTCTCATTTCGCAACACATCGGAAATCACTCTCTCGACTTTATTTGTAAAGGAACTACAGCGATGACTTCCTCACTGGAAATCACGGGAATCAGCCCGCAAAGCCATCAGTTGCGCGAACGCGTGCGCATGGTGTCTGAACTGAAAACACCCGTCTGCATTCTGGGACATCCGGGAACAGAAATTGACACAGTCGCCCGGATGATTCACATTACCGGCAGTCGTGCGGAGCAACCCTTCATGCGGCTGGATTGCAGTATTCACAGTTCCGAAAGCCTGCAACGCCGGCTGTTCGGCGTGGAAACCGGTTTTCCCGCTGACGACGCTCCCGCTGGTTGTGCTTTGCGTTGGGCCAAAGGTGGCACACTGTTTCTCGATGACGTCGACGAGCTTTCGCTACACGTGCAGAAGAACCTGGTCGACTATTTGAAGTCGCAGGATCGACTGGCAATCGCCCGGCAGGCCTCGCAAGTAACGGGTGGTTGGGAGACATCCGGTCAACAGGTCGAGCAGGAAGATGTCTCAATCCGCCTGATTGTCGCCAGTCGTGTTGATCTCGCCGAGATGGTACAGACCAACCAGTTCCGAGGTGACCTGTTCCAGTATGTCACGCGAAATGTCATTGCCGTGCCATCGCTGAAAGAACGAGCCTGTGATATCGGCCTGATTACAGAATCGATTCTGCGGCAACTCGCGGTCAAGGAAGGACGGCATCCTTTGCAGCTTTCTCAAGAAGCGTTCGACCGGCTGGAATCGTACGATTGGCCGGGCAACGTAGATGAACTCGAAGATGTTCTGGCTCGAGTGCAGGCTGTCGAGCGGGGAACAACGGTGACGGCGGAGATGATCAGCAGTTGGCTGGCCACACCAGAAACCAATACCGAAACCGAGCCTGAAGGACTCTCGCTGAAAGAAATGGAACGCAAGCTGATCGAGGCAACACTGGCTCGGTTTGGCGGGCATCGCGAACGAACGGCAAAGGCATTGAAGATCGGTGTTCGGACACTCTCGGGCAAACTGCGGGATTACGGCTACCCCCCGCGTGGCGGCCCAGGTTCCAATCGTCGCGCGGCATAACCAGACACAGATATGCTCCGATTATGTTGAATCAGTCAATCCAACAACCTCGTAAGGTGTGTTCATGATGAACGGGATTTTCAATTCGTCGACGTTACCGCTGCTGGAAAAACTGGCAGCGTTTGGCGAACGACGTCAGGAAGTGCTGGCTGGCAATCTGGCCAATATCGACACGCCCAACTACACGCCACGCGATCTTTCCGTGGAAGACTTTCAACAGGCGATGCAGGCTGCGATCGAACGGCGATCACGGCCAGCATCTGCCGGGGACGCACCGCCCAACCCTGTAACCGGTTCTCGAATTGACGATCTGTTTCCGGCGGAGATGTTCCACGCCCGGCCTGACGCCACCCGGAATCTGACGTTTCAGGACGGGGCCAACCGTAGCGTGGAAAAAGAAGTGATGGAACTGACGAAAAACTCGATGATGCAGCGTTTTGCCGTCGAACTGATGGTCGCGCAAATGAGCATGTTGCAGACGGCGATCAGCGAGCGTCCGTTGTAGGAATGATGTCTGGCCAGCAAGAACTCGTGGAGCGGAAACATGTTGAAATCGATTGACATCAGTACCAGCGCGCTGGTCGCTCAGCGCCAGAGGATGAATACGATTGCGGGCAATATCGCCAATGTGAACACGACGCGTAATGCCGAGGGAGACGTCGCCCCTTTTCAACGGCGGTTCATCAGGTTCACGGCTGACAAGTCGGCTCACGAGCCTGGCGGAGCCGGCGTGGTTTATCAGGTGGAGATCGATACGAAAACGCCGGCTCGAAAGGTCCATCAACCTGGTCATCCCGATGCCGATGCCGAAGGATACGTTTCCTATCCAAACATCAATCTGGTAACCGAATTCGTAAATGCTTTGGAAGCAGCCCGGGCGTATGAAGCGAACGTCGCGGCGATTGATATGGCCAAGAATATGGCGGAAGTCGGCATGCGAATTCTCGCTTGAAACGCTAAACGAAAAACAGCCGCCCCTTACCCGAAACAGGTTTTGACATGACACAACCGATCAGCAATGTGACCTCACTTCAGCGGCCTTCGTTTCCAGCAGTCGATCCGACTCTCAGCCAGGCGCGGATGACCGATCAGACTGGTTTTCAGAACCTGCTGCTGCAATCGATCCAACAGGTTAACGGGATGGAACAACAGGCAAACCTCGCGATTGAGCAAAGTCTCTCTGGAGGCAACATCACGCAGGTGGAAGTCTTTTCCGCAGTGAAGAAGGCTGATCTTGCACTCAAGATGATGATGCAGGTTCGCAATAAACTGCTCGAAGCGTTTAACGAAATCAAACAACTGCGAATGTAGACAGATTCGCATCGACGTCGCTCCTGACGATCCATTGAAACGAAATGAGAGCAGTTTACCTCTTCGTGTGACGGTTCTCGCTCGTGGGAGCCTGTATTTGCAGATCAAAGAACGTGCATCGCGCCACAAGAGAGCGTAATACGCTCTAGAAAACGGTTGAGCATGGAAGCTCTGAAACGTACCTGCCATCAGTTTCGCGAACTTTACAAGACCATGACGCCCAGCCAGCGTGCGACGTTGATCGTCGTGCCGGTATTGCTGGTCATGGCGTTTGGTTTTCTCATGTTCAACGACAAGTCGTCATCCTACGTTGCGTTGTCGTGGGGAAAGGTTTTTACGACTGAAGAGGTCATCAGTGCAGAGCAGGCCCTGCGTGACGCCGGACTAACGGAGTTCCGCCGTGAGGGTCAACGAATTATGGCCCCGGCTGCGGAAGTGGAACAATACAATGCCGCGCTGCTGGCTGATGGCAGTCTTCCCTCAGACTGGGCATCGGAATGGGAACGGAAATTCGAAAAATCGAGCCTGTTCACGAGCAAGGATCAGTTGCAGACGATGAAGGATATCGCGTTGGCAAAGGAATTGCGGCGGGTGATTCGCGCGGTACCGGAAATCGAAGATGCCAGCGTTATATGGGCTCGGGCCAAACCGCGCCGCTGGCCCCGCAATGTCCCGAACGTCACCGCGACGGTGAATGTCCGACCGCGACGTGGACGGGAAATTTCGATGGAATTGGTCCAGTCGCTCCGTGCTGCGGTGGCGAATATGGTTCCCGACCTGAAACCCGAAAAGGTGACCATCTTTAATCAGGCGACAGGAAAATCCTACACAGCTGATCAGGAAGGAGACCCGTTTGACAGCCGACTGCTTTCTCGCATTCGCGAATTTGAGAATCTGCATCAGTCAAAGATACTGGAAGCGTTGTCCTACATCCCGGATGTCCTCGTCACGGTCAATGTCGAGGTGGATAATCTCAAACGCATGATTGTCCGGGAGCAATCGGTTGATCCCAAGAAAATCGTAACATTGCAATCCAACGAGCGGGTTTCGAGCCATTCCGCCGCACGACAACCCTCCAGTGCCGAACCGGGGCAGGTCTCCAATCGCCCAAGGGAACTGGTCAGTAACTCGGGACATACGCAGTCCAGCAGTTCCTCCAATACAGACACATCGACAGTCAGTGCCCCCTCATTTCTGGTGACCGACAAAGAGATGATTGCCGCTATGCCCAAGGCGGTCCAGGTTTCCGTTTCCATTCCGAAAGAGTATTACGAGGCCGTGGCGACGAAAGAGGGGCATTCTGCTGGTGAGACTGATGAGGCAGAACAGCAGTTTGAACAAGCGGTTGCTCAGATCGAAACACAGGTTCTCAATGATGTGAAGGCAACCGTTAAGCGGCACGTTCCCACTGGTTCACCGGATGAAGCGATCAATGTCAGTTCGTTCGTACGAGTGGAACGCACGATGCCCGAAGCCGAAGTCCCGATTGCCGATCAGGTAGGGCATGTGGTGAGTGAATGGGGGGGGACGATCGGGCTGGGCCTGTTCACACTGTTTGCCGTCTGGATGATGTTCAAAAGCATGCCCAAAACGCCCCCAATTGAAGAGACGACGACTCAGATTCAGTCAACTCTGTCGATGGTGTCTGGTGATGGCGATCACGAAGATGAAGAAGTGGAGGAAGTGAACGAACGGGAACGCCTGCACGAAATGGTGCGAGATCATCCTGAACTGGCGGCTGCCGTTTTGACCAAATGGTTGAGACAGTCCTGATCCTGCACACTGATCTTGACGGAATCCCCCAAACTTCATAGCAGCATCCCATTATGGAAGATATTCGCAAATCCGCCATTCTGATGTTGAGCCTTGAGAAACCTCTCGCGGCTGAGGTGATGAGCCAGTTGCCCAAGAAAATGGTCGAACTGGTGACCCTGGAAATCGCCCGGCTGCAGGAGGTAACGCGCGAAGAACAGGACCGCGTACTCAAGGAATTCTATGACATGGCGGCAGAACAGTCATACATCGAGCAGGGTGGTGTCGATTTCGCGAACGCTCTGCTGGAGCAATCGCTCGGCAAGGAAGACGCGGGCGAAATTCTGGAAACCGTCCGGCAGTCAATGACTGAAGTCCCATTCGGATTTCTGCAGAAGGTTGGGTCGGATAACCTGCTGACCTTTATTTCCGAGGAGCATCCCCAGACGATCGCGCTGATCATGTCTCATTTGCCACCGAATATGGCAGCAGAGGTTCTCGGCGGGTTGCCATCGAACAAGCAGTTGGAAGTGATTCGCCGCGTGGCGAACATGGAACAGACCAGCCCGGAAGTTGTGCAGGATGTGGAACGCAGCCTCGAACGTCGCATGATCTCGACGCTGAATCAGCAGATGGAAAAAGCGGGCGGAATTTCAATGGTGGCTCAGATCCTCAACGTCACCGACCGCGTGACCAACAAAGGGATTCTTGAGAATCTGGAACACGAAGATACCGAACTGGTAGATGAGATTCGCCGCTTGATGTTCGTGTTCGACGATCTGCTCAAACTTGACGATAAGGCGATTCAGGCATTGCTGAAGGAAATCGACAACAGCCAGTGGGCGGTTGCATTAAAAGGTGCATCGGAAGAAATTCGGAACAAAATTCTGGGCAACCTTTCGCAACGTGCCTCAGATATGCTCCGGGAAGAAATGGAATACCTCGGCCCGGTCCGTGTCAGTGATGTTGAAGGAATGCAGCAGACCATTGTTGATACCGTTCGCCGATTGGAAGAGGCGGGCGAAATCGTCGTTGCCGTCGGTGGCGAAGATCAGTTCATTACCTAGAGCAGTTTACCTTTTCGTGTGACGGATTTCGCTCGTGGGAGCCTGCAATTGTAGACCAAACGGCGTCCATCGCGCCACGGAAGAGCGTAACACGCT
>JANQSH010000106.1 GCA_028284145.1 Planctomycetaceae bacterium
AGCGTGTTACGCTCTTCCGTGGCGCGATGGACGCCGTTTGGTCTACAATTGCAGGCTCCCACGAGCGAAATCCGTCACACGAAAAGGTAAACTGCTCTAATGTTACCTGTAATCGTAATCTTGTTTTCTTCGCGTGCATTGCATCTCTGCAAGAGCACTTTGTTCGGGCCTGCTTATCCTGCTCCGCAAGCAAGCATGACACCCGAAATCACTCTCCTGTATCACCCGTGTCGAGGCTGTCACGCCAGCGCGAAAGATGTTCCAGACAAATCGATGTCCCCCGTGCGACGGTCGTCAGCGGATCGTCACTTAACCGGACTGGCACTCCCAATTGTTCGTTCATCAGGCGGTCCAGCCCGCGCAACAATGCCCCACCTCCGGCCAGCACAATTCCCGTATCGGCCAGGTCCGCGACCAACTCCGGCTGGCACTGTTCGATTGTTCGTTTGATGCAGTTCAAGACTGATTCCAACGGACCGCGCAATGCTTCACGCACTTCTTCACTGGTGATGATCGCTTTCCTGGGCACACCACTGATTGTGTCCAGACCATTCACTTCGGTCGTCAGTTCCTGATCCATCGCGTACGCACTGCCGATTCCGATTTTGATCTGCTCGGCCGTTTGCTCACCGATTCGTAATGAAAAATGCCGCTTGAGGTATTCGACAATCGCCTCGTCCATCTCGTCACCACCAATCCGAATCGATCGGCTGACCACAATGTCGGCCAGCGAAAGAATCGCGACTTCCGTCGTTCCCCCGCCGATATCGCAAACCATGCTGGCTAAAGGTTCGGAGATCGGCAGTCCCGCACCAATACCCGCTGCTTTGGCTTCCTCAACCAGATAAATTCGCCCCGCTCCTGCGCGCTCTGCGCTATTGAAGACAGCTCGTTTTTCGACCGGTGTGATTCCTCCCGGAACGGCAATCACCACGCGCGGACGCAAACCACCGGATCGCCGCCGCGCTTTCTGAATGAAATACCGCAGCATCGCTTCGCACAAGGCGAAGTCGGTAATCACTCCATCTTTGAGCGGACGCACGGCTGTGATGGAATCAGGTGTGCGACCGAGCATCTGCTTCGCGAGTTTGCCCACGGCTGAGCCGCGACCGAGGACACGGCGCGTCCCTTTCTGCAACGCCACCACGGAGGGTTCGTTCAGAACGATTCCCTGCCCCTGAACTGAGACGACCGTGTTGGCCGTTCCCAGATCAATGGCCAGATCGGGACAAATCCATTGTCGCAAGCTGTCGAACATCCGTGTCCGTACTCTGTTGTCGATGGAAACGCGAACGACTCGCACACCCAGGCGGGTGCCCCTGTCAGGTCGCAGAAAGGTTGCGCAATCCCGCGCAGCTTCTGCCGGTAAACTTGATCGGCTTCATTGGCCATCGCGATTCGCGAAAGTCCCGCCGGGGTGATGACCTTCACTGATTTTGCAAAATTTGCAGAGGACGATTTGTACCGCGAAACCGGTTCTGCAGCAAGATGCAGATTACTGAGTCGAGTGAAAGTGATAAGGTGTTGATACAAAAGTGGTTACAGTCGGTGCTTGCTGCGCGGTCAGGGGCGGCCTGACTTCGCTGCGTCGTCGTCTCGCAGTTTCCATTCGCCGTTGAGCTGACGAATCGTGTGGAGTTTGTGGACCGGCAGTTTGAATTCCTCGATCAATCGTATGGCTGAATTCCCGTGATAACGAGAAACAGGATGACGATCGCGTATTGCGAAATCGAAATGGTGGGTTCGTTGTTGGCAAAGTTCGATCATTCCTTGTCGCCAGATTTCCGGATTTTCGCAAGTCGATCTTTTAACTCCTGTAATTTGGCCGGTTCTTTTTGGGACAGGTTCTTCCGTTCGGCAATGTCGTTTGAAAGATCGTACAACGCACCACCTGCGGGGATTTTGGCATTTATCCAGGGACCGAGATTGTCGTGCGTTGATTTTGGCACATATTTCCACTGCCCAAGACGTAATCCCTGTGCTCCGCGAACTTCATGCACCAGATGTGGCCGGCCGGTTTTGTCTTTGCCGAAGAGTGTCGATGTTGCATCACGGGAATCGGGGAATGCACTGTTGGGAATCTTTGCATCACACAGTTTGGCAATCGTTGTTGGCAGATCAACCTGTCCCAGTAATGCAGCCGATGTTGTTCCCGGTTCAATACGACCGGGGAAACGAGCCAGAAACGGCGTCCGTGTTCCTCCTTCAAACAGCGAATATTTCCCGGCTCGATAAGGGCCGTTGGGGTCGTGACTGCCGAGCTTTTCGTTGGCGTCGTCTTTGTAGCCATCGTCGAGAACCGGGCCATTGTCGGAAGCGAAGAGGACCAGCGTATTGTCGGCAAGTTTCATTTCATCAAGAGTGTCGAGCAGTTGGCCCACGCACCAGTCGGTCTGAATGATGCAATCGCCACGTGGCCCCATTCCTGATTTACCGACGAACCGCGCATGAGGCACACGGGGAACGTGGATGTCATGAGTCGAGAAGTACAGAAAAAACGGTTTTTCCTTGTATTGCCTGATGAAATCAACCGCTTTTTCAGTAATGCGATCGGCCATGTCTTCATCCACCCAGCGGGTCTTCTTGCCACCGGTCATCCAGCCAATCCGCGAGATGCCGTTAACGATCGTCGAATTATGTCCATGTGACCAGTCCATTTTCAATGTGTCGCGGGCTTCCTTGCCGGAGGGCGAGAAGTCGATCCGTTTGCCATACGAAACCTGAATCGGATCGTTCGGGTCGAGGTCGACAACACGATGTTGTTCCAGATACACACAAGGCGTGCGGTCGCCCGTGGCGGGGATTAAAAAGTGATAATCGAAACCGACTTCATTCGGACCAGGTGCAACCTTGCCGTTCCAATCGACATCACCTTCCCCTAACCCAAGATGCCATTTGCCAACCACTGCAGTTTTATAACCAGCGTTGCCGAGAACGCGTGGCAGGGTGTCGAGTTTGGGATCAATAATCAGCCCGGCAGAACCGGCGAGAATCCGTGCCCGTTCATTGCGGAAGGCATATGAACCGGTCAGTAGCGTGTAACGTGATGGCGTGCAGGTGGCAGCAGAACAATGGGCATCAGTGAATTTGATTCCTTCTTTCGCCAGCCGATCGATGTTGGGCGTTTTGACGTTCGCCCCTTCGTAGCAGCCCACATCGCCATAACCGAAGTCGTCGGTGTAAATGATGACGATATTCGGTTGATCAGCCTTAATCGTGGGAATGAATATGAGAGACAGCAACAGTACAATGAGTGGAATCCAGCAGCGCATTTTTTCCCTTATTGATCGTGTCCTGTGCGTGTTTTGTTCCCATTCACACTAATTTGAGACAACAGTTACGGCAAGCGATAGCCCCGAAGTCAGTGGATGGTTACATTGAATAACAGCGGGGAATCTGCGAAAACTCGGGTGGTCCTGTTTGCTCGTCATACAGGGATGATAAAATCATCAGGAAGGCGCCGGTGGATCTTGCTCAACGAGCATGGGCGGACAAAGCCGCCTGTGGCATCTGTGGAGTTATCCTGTCCGAAACGTTTCGGCACTCAGGAGTGTGCTCTGCAAGATCTGGTGTTATCTGAACAATGAACCGACCTCTGGCCGACTTCACCAAAGACGAACTCGAAGCGTGGTGTGAACAGCACGGTGCGCCGGGTTATCGTGCTGTGCAGATTCGTCGTTGGTTATATGGCAAACGAGTGAATGACTTCGATGCCATGCATGATGTCCCGGCGAAGTTGCGGGAATGTTTGAAGAGCGAGATTGCGTTGTTCGCCTCGGAGATCTTAGCTCATCAGCAGGCGAGCGATGGCACCGAAAAGCTCCTGCTCCAACTGCATGATGGGCATCGTGTCGAATGTGTTCTCATGCGGGAACCGAAACGGCGGACCGTCTGTATCAGCACGCAGGTTGGTTGTGGCATGGGTTGTGTCTTTTGTGCCAGTGGGTTGCTCGGTTTAACGCGCAATCTCACCACCGGGGAGATTCTGGAACAGATCCTGCGGATCGATCGTCTGTTGGGCCGGGACGAACGATTAACCAATGTCGTGGTGATGGGGATCGGCGAGCCGCTGGCGAATTTGCAGAATCTATTGCCCGCTCTGGAAACGCTCAATGAAAAAGGAGGCATGGGGCTGGGAGCGCGGCGGATCACCATTTCCACTGTTGGCCTGCCGGAAAAAATCCGCGAACTGGCTCAATTCGGTAAGCAGTTCAATCTGGCGGTTTCTCTCCATGCACCCAATGACAAACTGCGCGATCGCCTCGTGCCGGTGAATGACAAAATCGGTCTCGACGCCATTCTGCAGGCGACGGACGATTTCTTTGAGACGACCGGACGGAGAGTGACGTTCGAGTATGTCGTCCTCGGTGGCGTTAACGATGGCATGGAGCAGGCCCGCGAGCTGGCAACCTTACTGCGTGGTCGGAATGCACATGTCAATTTGATCCCGATGAACCCGGTGGAAGAGACTGGCTTTGATGCCCCGTTGCAGGCACGGTTGCGTCAGTTCGTCGAGACCTTGGAGCAAACTGGCACACCAACAACGATCCGTAAGAGAAAAGGAGCAGATATCGACGCTGCCTGTGGACAATTGCGGCTCAAGAAAGAACAGACGGTCGAGTTGCAGCCGTGATACGATGTCGTCGCTGTATGGATGGTCGTTGTATAAATCGTCGCTGTATGAACGGTTTTCACGCAGTGCTGGTCGAGTTGCCAGTCGAGTAGAGGAGGGGTTTGGGCAGCCTCCCCCCTCATCAGGCTGGGTGTGCGGATTTCCCGCATCCGGCTTCCCCGGAAACTTTCAGTACGGTTGAATGCAAGAAGCAGGAGCTATTCATCATTCGCAGGCTTTGGTTCCGGGGCAGGAGCTGTGACTTCCACATTCGCAAAGTCCCCCGCCATCGCGACGAAGAAACGCTTCGGATCGATCTGCTTCTTCAAAGTCGCATTCACATCCTCCACCGTCAACTCTTCAATCGCCGCTTCCAACTCGGTATAATGCTCCATTGTTCGGTCGAGGTAGTCGACTTCAACAAGTGTTTGTGCCAACGTTGTGTCGCTGGTGCGAGAAACTTCCTGTTGCTGCAGGTAAGCCTGCTTTGCGTTCTTCAATTCCTCTTCGGTGATGCCCTCCTCCAGCAGTCGCGTCATTTCTTCGGCAATGGCAATTTTTACCTTCGGCATATTCGCCGGATTACAAATGGCATACGCGTAAAGCACCGCGCGCGGATCCCGTGACGAGGCGGCAAAGCCGGAACCAATCCCGTAAGATAATCCCTCGTTCTGTCGAACGCGGTCCCCCAATCGGGAAGATAACGCCCCACCCCCACCAAACACGTAATTGCCAATCACCAATGCCGGGTAATCTTCGTGTGTATCCTGGAGCGGAAAGGCAACCGCACCAAAATAGGTCGCGTTGGCTTTATCGGGTGTTTCGATCGACTGACTGCCTCCCGGTGCATCTGTTCCACGTGTGCGTGGAATGTAGGTATACTGCTCTTTCGCCCGCCAGTTTCCGCTCAACTCCGCCAGCAAAGGCTCGATTGCATCGGGATCAAAATCCCCCACGATGGCAACTTGTGCGTGATCCATGCCGAGGAAATCATCGTATAGCCGTTTAACGTCCGAAAGTTTCAGCGCATTGATCGCCTCGATTTGCTCTTCGACCGTCATCACATGTCGCGGATGCCCTTTCGGATACGGATCGATATGTCGCCTGGCCGTGATCGTCGCCAAAGTTTGCGGGTCTCTCAACTGAGCCTGTAGATACGCGAGCTGCTGTTGCTTAAGGATCTTGAACTCCGCCTTTGGCAGTGTTGGTTCACGCAACATGTGTATCGCCAGTTTGACTGCTTCTTCAAAGTGCGTGCGTTTTGTCTTGATCGTCAGCGTCAGTTGTCCCGCATCGCCGGAGAAGCTCGCCTGAATGCGTTTCTGATCCAGCAGATCGTCCAATTCCTGCCTTGTGTATTTTGAAGTCCCTCGTTTGAGCATCGATGGCAGGATTTCACAAGCTGTTGCCAGGCCCTGTAAACTGGTTTCGTTGCCATAGCGCATCGTCAGCCGAAAGACGACTTCCTCACCGCGTGTTTTCTTCGGCAGCAGGGACACACTCAACCCCGTGGGCAAAGACTTTCGCGTTGTCCGTTTTTCGATATTCTCCGGCGAGACATTGAAAGCCTCCCCCTGAGCGATCATTTCGCGGCCTTTGTAATCGCCAATCATTTTGGCGATGTCCGGCGTGGGTGGGATTTTCACTCGCTCTGACCCTTCGGTGGGGTAATAGATTCCCACAGTGCGGTTATTACGTTTCAGATACTTCTTTGCGACCTCATTGACGCTCTCTTTCGAAACCTTCTCCAGACGATCGCGATACAGAAAATAGAGCCGCCAGTCGCCCTGCGCCGCCCATTCGCTCAAATCAATGGCGAATTGTGCGCTGTTGGATGTGGCAAGTTCGACCTGCTTGAGCAATTTCGTCTTCGCCCGTTCGATCTCCTCCTCGGTCACGCCTTCATTCACGACCTTCCTGATTTCATCCAACATGGTGTCGAGCACTGGTTGCGGATCGTTTCCCCTGGTGATCGAGCAAAACAACTGCAGCACACCCGGATCATGTAACGAGAACGCAAAGCCACCCACCTGTGCCGCTTTTTGTGTTTCGACCAGTGCTTTGTATAACCGGCCCGAAGGCGCGGTCGTCAGAATATTTTCCAGCACGTCGATCGAAACGTAATCAGGATGGGGACCGGAAGGAATATGATGTAACACACCGACCGCGGCGACATCCCCCGCCCGACGTAACGTGACCACGCGCTCGCCATCCTGTGCAGGCTCTTCGGTGTAAGTGTTGGACAGCTTTCGTTCCGGTCGGGGAATTGGTCCGAAATACCTCTGCACATAGGCGAGCGCTTTTTCGGGATCAAACTTTCCCGCAACAACCAGCATCCCGTTGTCGGGCTGATAGTACTTCTTGTAGAACTTTTTCAGATTGTCAACAGGCACCCGTTCGATGTCGGCTCGATTACCAATTGTCGATCGCCCGTAATTATGCCAGTCAAACGCGGCGGACATCATCCGCTGATGCAAGACACGGCTGGGACTGTTCTCGCCCTGTTCAAATTCGTTGCGCACAACCGTCATTTCCGAAGCGAGGTCTTCCGCCTTGATGTAGCTGTTGATCATGCGGTCTGCTTCGAGCCGGATAGCAAATTCCAGGTTGTCATCGCTGGCCGGCAACGTTTCGTAATAATTGGTACGGTCCAGCCAGGTTGTGCCGTTCATTCGCGCACCGCGCGTCTTCAACACCTTGGGAATGTCAGGATGATCTGGCGTTCCCTTGAACAACATGTGTTCCAGCAAGTGGGCCATTCCCGCTTCGCCATATCCTTCGTGCCGGGAACCAACAAAAATCGTGAGATTGATCGTCACGGTCGGTTTCGAGTTATCAGGAAAGAGCAGGACTTTCAGACCGTTATCGAGCCGATATTCGGTGATCCCTTCGATCGATGTGATCTGTTTTATTCCGCGTTGATCCTCAGCATGCGTCGATGCCGGGAAGCTGAGCGAACAAGTGACGATGAACATTGATAGTGCGATAACAGGTAAACGCATTTTGGTGTGCATTGAGGTTCCTTCCATGTGTGGATGGGTCAGGTTGAGGGCCACCGCTGATCCTGGAGCGTGTTACGCTCTTCTGTGCCGCGGTGAGCGTCGTTCAGCCTACAAACATAGGACCCTACGAGCCAGAGACGTCACACCAAAAAGTAAACTGCCCTGGAAAGTAGTCGATTGCCGCGACAACCCCAGCCAGCATCAAAGTGTGACGGCGAAAGAAGTTTCCGGTTTTCCCAGTACGCAGTCAATGGGCAGTTTGTTGGAAGATCAAATTGGAAGACCAAATTAACGTGGTGGATTCAATTGCCATTGTTTTCCACTTGAGCCAGAAAATCCTGCAGGGTTATCAGGTTCTTTCCAACGCAATCAAAAACTCACTTGACGACTGGACACGCTCCGCTCTTCTTCCGTGCGAACCAGGCGAACATGATTACAACGCCGGCTCTTCCTCTTTCAATGGTGAGATATGTTCATGACCCTGTATCAGCCGATCCAGCAGCAGAACAAATGCGAACGCGGCAATCGCAAGGCCGATCGAGATTGCCGTCTCACCTGTGAACTCCGGCAGCACATTATCGAACGTACGATGTTTGAGTTCCGCTTCCGGGTTTTCCACAACCTTAAAGGGCCAGATTTTGCGGAGTGAGCCAAGCATAAAACCACACAACAGGGCCATGGTAGCCGATTCGTATCGCGCCAGCAGCCAGCGCAGGGTTTTCGCGAAACTTAACAACCCAATCAAACAACCGCTGCAGAAAACGGCCACGGTGATGATCGCGTCAACAGTGATGTGGCCTTTGAGCAGGTCTTTCAGCAGACCAGTCACCTCAAAGTACTTGCCAAGAATAAGCAGAATAAACGACCCGCTGATGCCCGGCAGGATCATGGCGCAAATGGCGATGCAGCCGCAGAAGAAGATGTACCCATTCCCTTCTGGTGGTGTTTCGAGTGCGTCCATGCCGACGACAAGACAGGCGACAACCGTTCCGATCACCAGCAGACCAAAAACGACGGGTGTCCACTTTTCAACCATTCGTCCCACCAGAAGTGACGAAGCGAGAATCAAACCAAAGAAGGCGGAAAACGTATGCTGCAGTTGGTATTCCAGCAGCCAGTGCATGGCCGAAGCCAACCCACCGACGCCCAGCAGGATTCCCAAACCGAGTACGATCAAAAAGCGGAGATCGAGGTACTCGGCAAAGGCCCGCCATTCGCCACGTTTGAGATGCCCGAGCAGTCTCAGGTCGACATGGCTGATCGCCGTGACCAGTCGCTCATAGATGCCGAGAATGAGCGCAACGGTGCCACCGGAAACCCCGGGAATGATGTCGGCCCCACCCATCAGGAAACCGCGACCGACATGCGTGGCGTCGTGCCAGACTGGTTTTGATGCGGCGTTGGAATTTACGTGTCGGTTTTGCGTTGCCTGTTCGGAATCCATTGCCTGCCCTTGCCACCAACCTGAAAACGCGCTACGCTGACCATGTGGGTGAACTGTGTAAGGGCGTAAAATAGCGGGTCCAAAAACCTCTGGCCAGAGCAGTTGCCCAAGTGGACTTAACAACGCTGAGGAGCAGGTTCATCAAAGGCCCTGGTTTACGTCTTGATCTGGACGTTCGCCGCGAGTGGCAATGTCCTGAATGCAATCGTCTCTGGAAGACGGAAGGCGACGTCATCAGCCTGCGCTGCCACTGCCACGCGCCTGGCCCTTGGATGAAACTGATCGAACGCGAACATGAACTGCTCGCTGAAAACTATCCGTTCCCGCAAAAGATCGAGCGATCTGATGAAGCGAAAACGCCTGATGACGTGAACGCTGAAGACTTTTTGCCAACCGACTCACCTGGTGTGAAAACGGAAGGCTCACATTCTGCGGATGGCCCCTCAGTTGACGAGGAATCTTGAGCCGGATGACATGCTCTCGCTCATGAATGTATGTATGCCTGTAGACAAAATAGGTGGATCAGTGATCGTGGGTTAAAGTGGTGGTTTCACAATATCAGTGCCACTGGAGCAGTTTACCTTCTGGTGTGACGTCTCTGGCTCGTGGGGAACTATTGGACCGTCAAGACGAAGAGTTGGGTTTGATGAAGTTGCAGGGAGCGACAAAAGAGCGGGGCATGTTCATCCGCACTCCAAAACAAAGCCTTGAAAAGGCAGTAACGATGTATGTCCAATGCCAATCTCTGCGCCGGGACTTTTGAGGGGGCCACTGGCCGCCTGATACTCGCCAGTGATCTTACAGAAAAAACGTTACACTCCCTCCAAAAGGGGCCTCTCGTGGCAAATCAAAGTTTCGTTTTTTTCCCATTCAGAAATTGTCTATCGACCGACACTTTTTCGTCAGATTGATATAATACTATCGTTGCATACCCAACGCATGGAAAGGAGTGGATCCAGGGTGAACGTTCAAGCCTCCGCCTCACAATCCAATGCAAACATTGGTCCGAACCGCCTGTCAGATGCAATCTCTTCGGTTTCAGCAGAAATGCCCACAGATTCCTTCTGGTTCTATCCGTCGGAAGTGGCACAGTTTCACCGTGATGGTTTTACGATCGTGCGAGGGCTGGTCGATGCCGACATGAGATCGGCCATGCTGGAGGCGACCATCACCGGATTGGCGGAGGTGCAGCGAGGGAAAACGACTCCCGTGGAATTCGAGGCCGAGGTCAATTATCCCGGTGCCCCGGATTCGATCGCTGAAGAAGGTGGTCAAACCGTTCGACGGCTGAAGCAGGCTCATGGTCGAGACACAATCTTCTCCGACTGGATCATGGCCCCGCAATTGCGCGGTCGGTTGTGGCAACTGCTCGGACCAGATTATGTCATGCCACTGGCCCATCACAATTGCATTATGACCAAACAGCCAAAGTACAGCAGCGATACCGGATGGCATCGCGACATGCGGTACTGGTCGTTTCAGCGGCCTGAATTGATTAGTGTCTGGCTCGGGTTGGGTGAAGAGACGACGCAGAATGGTTGTCTTTACGTGATTCCCGGCAGCCACAACGCGCAGTTTGATCCCGATCAACTCGATGAGCAATCATTCTTCCTGGCCGATCATCCGAAGAGTCAGGAATTGATTGCGCGGAAGGTTGCCGTCACGCTCGATCCGGGCGATGTGTTGTTTTTCCATTGCCGGACATTGCATGCGGCCAGTCGCAATTACACCGACGAACCGAAGTTCTCGGTAGTGATGACGTTTCGCCCTGCCGACAACCCACCGCAGCCAGGTACTCGTTCGGCCGCGATGTCGGAATTGTTGATTCCCACGTGCGACGTGCAGCATCCTTGTTGAATTGTTAGAGCGCATCCGAGATAACCGTAGCGTCATCCGAACGGGTATTTTAGTTCCAAATGGTCCGCCAGCCGCTACGATAAAACTAGAAGTAGTCTAGACGTCTACAACAGTTGGTTTCTCGCGATCGTCCCCTGACCAGCAAGATGGCTTCCGCACTTTGTGTGCGATGGCAATGACGACCCAGCGGTCGTGATGCTTTTGTTGCGGATTGGTCTCAGGGCAGGATTGGTTACACTACGAGCCCGAACGAGAAGCGCCCGCGCGACGTTGCGGATTGGTCTCAGGGCAGGATTGGTTACACTAAAGAACATATCCGGGAACCGGGGAAACCAGTTGCGGATTGGTCTCAGGGCAGGATTGGTTACACTGGTCGCATACCGCACCAGTACTGGACCTGCGTTGCGGATTGGTCTCAGGGCAGGATTGGTTACACTGGCGGCTCTTTTGGAAAGTTCAAGCCGCCAGTTGCGGATTGGTCTCAGGGCAGGATTGGTTACACTGAAGCGAATTGCGGATTTCTGCCGAGAGGCGTTGCGGATTGGTCTCAGGGCAGGATTGGTTAC
>JANQSH010000108.1 GCA_028284145.1 Planctomycetaceae bacterium
AGCGTGTTACGCTCCTTCGTGGCGCGATGGACGCCGTTCGGTCTACAATTGCAGGCTCCCACGAGCGAAAAGCGTCACACGAAAAGGTAAACTGCTCTAATCAGGCGATTACGTCTTTGACGACATGGCCATGTACATCGGTCAGGCGGTAGTCACGCCCCTGAAAACGGAATGTCAGCCGCTTGTGATCAAAACCAAGCAAGTGCAATAGTGTCGCCTGGAAGTCATGAATGTGGACCTGGTTCTCGGTCACTTCAAAACCAAGTTCATCAGTCGCACCATATTCAAAACCACCTTTCGTTCCACCGCCGGCCAGCATCATTGTGTAGCAATCAGGGTAATGGTCCCGGCCGAGAATTTTGCCTTTGGATGTACGGCCTTCTCGGAATGGTGTCCGGCCGAACTCTCCGCCGACGACAATCAGCGTATCCTCGAACAGCCCCCGTTCCTTGAGATCTCTGATCAACGCGGCAATCGGTTTATCAACCGTGGCGCACTTTTTGGTGAGGCCGCCACGCAAGTCTTCACTCGGATTCGTGCCGTGGAAGTCCCAACCCCAGTCGAACAGTTGCACATACCTCACACCCTGTTCGACCAACCGCCGGGCGAGCAGGCAATTGCTGGCGAAACTCCCATCACCTGGTTTGGCACCATACATCTCCTGCACGGCTTTGGTCTCTCGTGAAATGTCCATCACCTCTGGAGCGGTCGTCTGCATGCGGAACGCAAGTTCGTACTGTGCGATGCGCGTGGTTGTTTCCGGATGACCGAAGTCCTCCGCCTGCATTTGATTCAAATCTTTCAAGGCATCAAGGCTCCGGCGACGAACATCACGGTCCATTCCATCAGGATTGGAAATGTACATCACCGGCTCTCCCTTCGATCGGCATTGCACACCCTGATAAATGGAGGGCAGAAACCCACTGCCAAAGGAACTCTTGCCGCCGTTGGGCTGCGCGCCGCTGGAAATCAACACGACAAAGCCGGGCAGGTTTTCGTTTTCGCTGCCCAATCCATAAGTCACCCATGCGCCGAAGGAAGGCCGACCCGACCGGGGCGAGCCGGTGTATGCCAGTAATTCCGCCGGGGCATGATTGAACTGGTCGGTCTTCATCGACTTGATAAGGCAAAGGTCATCGGCGACATCATGCAGATGCGGAATAGCGTCCGACATCCAGACTCCGTTTTCGCCATATTGTTTGAATGTGCGCGGCGTGCCAAGTAACTTCGGAGTTCCACCAGTGAAGGCGAATCGTTTTCCTTCGATCAACTCTTTTGGACAATCCTCGCCACTTCGTTTCACCAGTTCCGGTTTGTAATCGAACATATCGAGATTCGGTGGCGAACCAGTTAAATGCAGATAGATGACACGTTTGGCCTTCGGTGGGAAGTGCGGTTCGCGCGAGGCAAGCGGATTGACCACACCACCCGCTGCGGTCGCCTGTCCCTCACCCATAAGCGTTGCCAACGCCAATGCTCCCAGACCGGTGGAAGATTCTTTCAGAAAATGGCGGCGTGTGCGATGTTGCAGTTGTTGAAACCGAATATCCATTGTTGGAAAAACCTCTGTTTGAGTTGGAACGCAACCGCCGCGCTCAGCGTTTCATCAGCATTTCGTCAAGGTTCAAAATTACATTTGCCACAATCGTCCAGGCAGCCAGTTCCACCGCTTCAACACCTTCGGGCAACGGACCGATGGGATTCGTTGCCAGTTTCATCGCCTGATCGGGTTGATCCTGCATGTGAGTATGAACATCTTCAAGGAGTTGTTGCAGGATCGCCAGTTCTTTCTCGTCAGGCTGACGAGACGTACAGCGGAAGAACATCGCTTCCACCCGCTTGTCTGTGTCGGTCGCTTCTTTGATTATACGTCGCGCCAACGCCTGTGCCGCCTCAATATAGACCGGATCATTCAGTGTTACCAACGCCTGCAGCGGCGTGTTGGTGCGATCACGACGAATGGTGCAGACTTCACGATTGGGAGCGTCGAACGCAGCCATCGACGGGTAAGGACTGGAACGCCGCCACTGTGTGTACAAGCCCCGCCGATAGCGATCTTCTCCAGTACTGGTTTTCCAGTCGGTTCCGCTACCAAAAGCGGCCTTGAGACCGGTGTTTGGTTTGGGTGGATTGACCGACGGACCATACATTCGCGTACTCAATAGTCCGGAAACGGCTAACGCCTGATCCCGAATCATCTCTGCTGAAAGTCGAAAACGTGGTCCACGAGCCAGCAGTCGATTGTCCGGATCCGCTTCCAGCAATTCGGGCGTCACTCGCGATGACTGTCGATATGCCGCAGACGTCACCAGCAGTTTCATCAACCTTTTGACATCCCAGCCATTCTCAACGAAGTCGACCGCAAGGAAGTCGAGCAGTTCAGGATGCGAGGGCAACTCTCCCTGCGATCCGAACTCTTCGCTCGTGCGTACCAGTCCCACTCCAAAAACCGCCTCCCAATAGCGGTTTACAACAACTCGGGCAGTCAACGGGTTTTCCGCATCGACCAACCAGCGGGCGAAGTCCAGCCGATTTGGTTTTTCGGATGCCGCCTTGATGGGATGAAACGTCGCAGGCGTACCCGGCTGGACTTCCTTCCCCTTGCTGAGAAAGTTACCCCGAATCTGCACGTGAGACTTTCTCTGCCTGCCCTGAGGCAGCTCGCGCATGATCGGCACCGTCGTCGTCGTTGAGCCTGCGGATGCCAATTGTTTTTTCACCATTTCCAGACGCTGCCGTGTGGCTTTTGTTTCCGGCGCGATGCTCAGAAAGTAGTTGTCCAGTTCAGTTCGTTGCTCAGCCGTCCTGTTTGTCTCATTTGTTTCGAGAATCGCCAGCAGATGTTTTGGCAGACTTGAGCGTCCAACATTGTCATCTCCCGTCGCCAGGAGACGAAATTTGCCGAGCGTGTGGTTTTTCCATTTTGAGAGCTGCTCCAGTTGTACGATGAGTTTCGTGCCGGGCGGCACATTGATCGAATGCAAGGTCATCAATGTGAGTTGATGATTCTGACCAATTCGTGGAGCAACCGCCCAACCGCCTTCACCTGTTTTTCCATCAAGCACGGCACTCGCAGGAAAACCATTCTGTTCAAAGTCCGCATGGGCGGTCGCAAATCGGATCTCACGACTCCCATCCGGCGATATGGACAGTTGCGTCTGAGGTGCTTTGGCCACCATTTGCTGCCAGACGGCTTCCCGGTTCTCGTCGAGAACAACAATACGAAATTGATCCAGACGATGTTGCAGTCCGTTATCGGTCCGATTCCAGATGATGATTCGGTCAATTTGCCGGACTGATTTCAGATCAACCTCCCACCACGGATCGTCAGTGATCTTCGTATGGGTGGTTGATCTGGCAATGGTGTAATCGCCATTTGAATTCCCATCGATCGCCAAACGGGCTGGTCCATTGAAGTCAGTACTACTCTGCATGGCGACTCCTCTTCGAGTCAGATTTTCATTTCCTGAAAATACCTCAACTTCCGCGAGTGAGAGGATACGCGCCTTGCCCGGTAATTCAATTCTTACGAAACGGCCGGACGTTTGTGGAGAACCCTGGTCCTTCAACCTGGCTTTAAGACCGGACAGGACAAAGTTGCCCACGTGTCCTGGTCCATTCGAGGCGAGCCCCTCATCTGCAAGGGCTTCCACCCGCAATGCCCGGAACCTTCCCGGTTTCAACGGAAATTCGAGAGTGTAGACATCTGTTTCATTACCCACCTGTGCACGAACAACACCTTCGTCGTCAGCCGTCATCTCTCGCTTTGACTTTGATGCCAATCGATCTGGTCGAAGAGCCTGCCAGTTCGTTTTGACCGCGAATTTCGCTTCCCATTGCCGTCTGGCCCGAGTCAAGTCAGGCGTCATCGTCCTCAATCCCTGTTCCAGTTGGGCAATCTCCTGCCTCAACGCCCTGGCCTCTTTGTCTTGTGCTCCGATGGTCACTTTAAGATACGGTCGTTCGTCCGCCTTGTCCGAGTCCTCGGTATTATTGAAGATGGCGAAGACCTCATAATACTCTTCCTGAGAGATCGGATCATATTTGTGATCGTGACATTGGCAACAGTCAATCGTCGTGGCCATCCAGACTGCCATCGTTGTGTTCACCCGGTCGACAATCGCCACGTTCCGAAACTCTTCGTCGTTGGTGCCCCCCTCGTTGTTGGTCAGCGTATTGCGATGAAAGGCAGTGGCGATCAACTGTTGTTCGGTCGGTTCCGGTAAAAGGTCGCCCGCGATCTGTTCGATAGTGAACTGATCAAAGCGTTTATTCTCATTCAAGGAACGAATGACATAATCGCGAAAGGCCCAGATCGTGCGTGGGCGATCATCAGCGTAACCGGCGGAATCGGCATACCGCGCCAGATCGAGCCACATGCGACTCCAATGTTCGCCATAACCCGGCTTTGCCAGTAACCGGTCGACAAGCCGTTCATACGCGCCCGGCTCACTGTCTTCAACGAACGCGGTCACTTCCTCCGGTGTTGGCGGCAAACCGGTCAAATCAAGCGACAAACGGCGAATGATCGTGTAACGATCAGCCGGCTCTGTCGGCGCCCCTCCCTCCTGTTCGAGCCGCGACAGAATGAAATGGTCTATCGCGTTCCGGGGCCATTCGGGTCGTTGCACCTTCGGCACTGGTGATTTCTTCGGAAGCACGTAAGACCAGTGGACAGCGTAATGCGCTCCCTGCTGAATCCAGCGCGTGAGCAGATCAATCTCACCCGGCTTCAATTTGTGCCCCGAATCGGCTGGCGGCATGATGAGATCAGGATCTTTGGACGAAATCCGTTCGACCAGTTCACTCTGGTCCGGCTTGCCGGGAACGATCGCTTTGTAACCACCCAGGTCAATTGCGGCTCCTTCCGCCGTGTCGAGACGCAAATCGGCGGCCCGTTCCTGGGCATCCGGTCCATGACAGCGAAAACAGTTGTTGGACAGGATCGGCCGGATCTGCTGGTTGAAATCGATCTTGTCGTCTGCAACTACAATCAGTTCCGGCAGAAACAGACAGAAAGCGACAATCGTCAACCAGACAATTCGAACTCGCATACGAGCCTCGATGGAAAGTGATTTCGTTGAGCAAACGCCACAATGAGTCAGGCGACTCTGTGCTGGACAGGCGAAAGCGTAAATCAGAAATTGAACTTCAGGCAGGAAACCAGGGTCTTCGTGAGGAGAGAAAAACAGAGGACGACGACGAACACGATACGAAAGTCACCCGCCCCCTATATGAGTCTGAGTTTATCCGACTGCCAGACTCAAATCAAGCCTGTGTCATATCAAGCCTGTGATGAACCAGGTCAATCTCAATTGCTGACCAGATCGAATTTAACCACGTTGTTCTCCCCTTCCTTAATCTCTGCCGTCAAACCAGAGCTCTCAGGGTTACTGTATCTCTCCGGCAAGAGCAACGTCCCAACCATGTAGTTGGCGTCGGTCGGCATCTCGTCGCCGGGGTGACTCACCTCAACCGATTCCGGCGGTTTGAATGCGGTAATCGACACCTTGCTTTGGCCAACGGATGCACCGTCTCCGGTCTTGTATGTAGTCACCTCAACAATTTTGCCGTTTTCGATTTTGCCGGTCGATGGCCGTGCACCGGTCGTTTCAAAAATGATAACCCCGGTTTCCAATGGTTTTCCATCCAGCGTGACTTCGCCCGTTACATCCGCCGTCGGGCTCACTCCGGAACCACAACCGACCAAAGCAACACAGACAATTCCTGGCAGAACATATCGCATAACCCCCCCACATTGATCTGGAGCAGTCCACCTTTTCGTGTAAGTGTAAATTCCTGGCTCGTGGGGGCCTTTGTTTGCAGGCCAAACGATGCCCATCGCGGCACAGAAGAGCGTAAGACACTCTGACGAAATACAATCTCAATTGAACGAGTCAATCACTTCGGCACCATTGCGCGACGCGATGGCGCGATATGTGACGCCATCAATGGAATCAGGAATGAAGTGCACGGCTCCATCTCCGGTCAAAATCTGAATACCACCCGTATGGAAACTGCGAAAACCAACCGACTCATTCCAACGCTCATTGCCGGCACCGACATCGGGAAGATTGCTCCTGAGTGAATCATTCATAAAGTTCGGCGGATGAGCGGTCGTCGCGAACGACTGTGTCCCCCAATTCATCACAACGGAAAAAGCACCAACCCCTTCCCCCACCATCATGGTGTTGGAAAGTCCGTCGGTCACATCGCGGAAACGGGAACTCCACCCATTGCGACCAATCATCCCCCGTACAGGATTCCCACAACCAACGTTTCCAAAAGCGGGCGTTACGCCAGAACCCGTTGAATTTCTGTAGTCTCCAATGCAGACGGCATAGTCTGACTGTGAAATTTCCCATTGCGTGCCGTTAAAATTCTCTTCTTCACGAAGCTCCAGGGCAAAGGGATTTGAGGGACAGGTGAATTCGTTATGGACCTGTTTCAGAAAATCGATATTTCCCGGTCGCCAGGATTCCGTCGAAAAATTGAACGCTTCGAAAATTGGTTGCTGATCCATTTGCGCCTGAATTCGTGGAATCCAGCCAATCTGAAAGCCACCACAGCCTGGCGTTGAAATCGGGAGTTGCTTGTAGATATCGTGATAGTTATGCAGCGCGATGCCGATTTGCTTCATGTTGTTTTTGCATTCGGTCCGTCGTGCTGCCTCCCGCGCCTGCTGAATGGCGGGCAGCAGCAATGCGATCAGAATCGCAATGATGGCGATCACCACCAGCAGTTCGATGAGCGTAAAGCCGCGAGGTCGATGTGAGTTTCTCAGACGTGACATGGTGTTTACCTCCAAAGATATTGAGGGACAGAAAAGAAAAGCGTGACAGTGAACGCAAAGAGTGACAGTGAAAAACAGTGAAAACAGATAGTGAATGTGAAAGGATGAAAAGAACTACTCGACAGGGAAATACTCAAACGTTCCCGCGGAAAACACATCAGGCTTGACCTGCGTGCCTGGGTGAATATGAAAGGGGAACTTATTCAGGTCTCGATCAACATCAAGAACTTTTTCTCTGATAAATCGCCCGTTGCCGACGAAACGCAAAATGCCTGGTCCTCCATCGGTCAACTTTCTGCCGCGAAAGCCGTCAACAGCGACTTCTCCCGACATGTTGCCATTCGGCTCTCCGATGCCGTAACCATGCGCCATGACGGTGTAATCGCCAATCGGCAGTCGGACTGCTTTCTCCAATGCTTTGAATCGGTTGGACTCAACCAACTCTCCCGGTTCCTGCGGTGTGAAGGTGATCTCGACCAGTTTGGCGATTCCAGTATCATCGCTGGTATCTTCTGGCGTGTTCCTGACATCACGTGACCAGATCGATGCCGTAATCGTTCGCTTGAGCCCATCGGCTTCGCTGTCAAACACACCCAACCGACTGATGACGATGGGCTTTTCGACCGTGAAATCGTGGCCTAACGGACCGGGGTAACGCTGATTACCGACCGTCCCCTTTTTTGTCACGTAGGCGATCCGTTTCCCCCTTTTGACGGGCAACGCCAGAAATGGTGACGCGTTGAAAGTTACGTCCACCACTTCCCGTTTACGGATATCGTATTTTTGTGCATCTCCCGCAGTCAGTTTTCGCTGTTCAGTCCGCTCGCCGTTGCCCGCCAGAAAACTGGTGACCACTTCGCCTTCCAGAACCTGTACCTGCACATCATCCTTATCATTGGCCCGGATGGAAAATTGTGTTCCAAGATCAATGATTTCCAACTGATGGACCTGGACTATGAATCCGGTCGCCGACGGTGGCACGACAGCCGCTAATTCACCAGTCGAAAGCCAACCGGAATTGTCGGTGAGAATGTCGAAATCGACGGCTCCGGAAAGCATGATGGTGGCACCACGTTCAAACACCAACCCGATCGTTCCGGAGTCAGACTGAATCTTCGTACCGTACGCCAGTTCCTGCCCAACCTGCAGTGGGTTCTGGCCTTGTGACCAGCGAATGCCCTCCAGTTTCGCGACTGTTGCGCCGACGCGAACCGGAGTCTCAACCACCGGCCTTTCCGGCCACATTTTGTCGATGAAGGCTGGCGTCAGAATCAACAGTGTCATACACAAACTGAACGCCGCAACGACAGACACTATTGCGAAGTGAAACCGATCCTGCTGCTGTTTTGGCCGGTTCGGAATCACCTTTTGCACAGTCATCGGCTCAGGAGCCAGCGGCATGTCGATTGCATCAAATGCAGCAGCCATCAGAAACTCTTCAGCGGCATCCACGCCCTCGACAAGACACAACTCCAGCAACGCATCCAACTCAGTGGCAGCAACAAACTGATCCGCAAAACATTCGTCTTCGATGAGCAAACGGTTCAGTTCGACCAGTTCCTCATCGGTAATGCGACCATCGAAATACCGATCGATGAGAGAACTTTCCTGATCGTGAGATGCTGTCATGATGCATCTCCCAGCGTTTTCATGCGGAGTTGAACACACTCCGCCAGCCGCTTGCGAATTCGGGAAAGTGATTGATAGACCGCGTCGGTGCGTTTTTTCATTCCCCTGGCGATTTCCACAATCGGCTGCCCGTATTTGTAGTGCTGATTCAGTAACGAACGTGATTTCTCCGGTAATTGTTCGATGCAGATTTCCAATGCAACCCGTTTCTCACTGATGTCGGTGACCGTTCTTTCGTAAGCCTGCGACATCGACTCCAAAGATTCCGGCGAAAGGACGACCGATGAACGCGCGATGCGTCGGTACTCTTTCAGAATCTTGTTCGCAGCAATTCCCCGTGCCCATGCAAGAAAAGGGGCATTGGCATCGTCAAATTCGTCAAAGCGATCCCAGAGCACGAGCGCCACTTCCTGAAACAGATCATCGCGCAGCACACGATCGCGAACACAGGCACCAATATAGGCTTTGATCGCCACCTGATTGCTCAGCAACAATTCCAGAAATTGTTCTTTTGAGTTCATGTGAAATACCGCTACAGTAAATACCTGTTTCCCACAACAGGGCCAATCCTGACAGAATTTTTGCAGTACCTCGACGAAAACGCTGCTTGACCAACAATATCGTCATTCAGAGAAAAGACTTACGACTCGAGCAATTCTCGAATGCGTAAGTCAGAAAACTGGTGGAAGTGCTCCTTGCGCGGCAGGCCCCCCAAGTTGATACCTTGAGATCACGGCTCTCATGTCAAACCGGATCCGTGCAATCATGAAGATCGTCCATCAGCCTGGCTACCGCACCTGCATCACTAAAGGCATGCAGAGTATGGCCGAAGAAAGCAACTCGGCGGCATTCCAGCGGCAAGAGGAACACTGGTAATCGGTGTTCAGTCGCAACAACGGCTATCTCGAAAAAACCATCGGTACCTGGCTTGATTTCGTCATCAGGGACTGGCTTGCGTTGCAGGTCCTGCCCTTTGCCGTCTGTAACTGGCTTCCCGATCCCGAATGACCAGTTGTTTTTATTGCGGGTGGAACCTGCTGAACCGTCAAGACTGAAAAGAAGGGTTGATGAAGTTGCAAGGAGCGACAACGGAGTGGGTTATGTCAACCCGCTCCCCCCAACAAAGCCTTGACAAGGCACTACGTATGCATAGTGGCAGATATACGATAGCAGCCGGTTCTGTCGCCTGTCCTGCCTAAGTGGAAACCGACATTCTGCCACTCATCAATTCGAACTTTCACTCACATGGTATGCAACTCCCTTGTTACAAGTTATCATTTTTCAAGTTTTGAAACTGGCTGCAGCTGCCTGTAGACTGAAAGGTTGATGGCGTTAGAACAGTTTACCTTTTTGTGTGACGTTTCTGGCTCGTGGAGGGGCTTTGTTTGCAGGCCAGACGGTGCCCATCTCGGCACAGAAGAGCGTAATACGCTCTGGATTGGATATGTTGATACATCCAACCTGCGCAACGACAAAGCCGGACAACACAACGCATGTTCTCTTGAAGCGGGATGTTTTGATGCAACGAAATATACAACTCACAATCTGTCTGATGTTGACTGCACTCGCTTCCTGCCATGCGAGTCTCTTTGCGAAGGATGGCCCTGAACAGAAGGAGCCGGCTAACCGACCAGCAACAGTCCTGTTGATCACAAGCAACGATCTCTCTGATGCCTGGAAACCTTTTGCAAGTTGGAAGACGCGGCTTGGCAAGTCAACCAGAATTGTGACGGTTGAAGAGATCGATGCTCAATATGAAGGGGATGACATTCAACAAAAGATTCGGGTTTGTTGTCTGGAATCCATCGAGGAAAACGGAACAAGGTGGGTGATTCTCGGCGGGGACAGCCGAGGGGGGCAAAGTGGTGGTGTACCTGATCGGGATACCGATCACAGTGGTTATTTCCGCTACAAAGACATTCCGACAGACATTTATTACATCAGCGAAACAGATTGGGACGCCAATCAGGACGGCATCTACGGCGAATGGCCCAAAGATAAGGAAGCTGTGAGTTACGTGAACAGGAAAGCGACAATTGGGCGCATTCCAGTGCGTACATCTGAAGATGTCGTCGCTTATACGGAAAAGATCATCGAGTACGAATCACAATATCCCGAACACCGATTCGCGCACAATATGGTTTATGTCTGTCCAATTCGACATGCGCAACCAAAGCTGAAAACCAGTCAGGAGACTCTTCAACCGTTGTGGAAGAGTGGAAAAATCGAGCGGTTTTATGACGGGGAAACACCCTGGGACAACAAGCAGCCAGGAGACCATGACCTCTCGCCGGAGAACTTCGTGGAGCTGATTAACGGGAAACAGACCGCCAAAATGCATGTTCACGGGCATGGCTATCTTCCGGTCTGGGTTCTGGAAGGCCACAAAATGGTCGGAAAGCAGCATGTTGACAAGTTGAAAAACGACAAGGCTTATCTGGCCATGACGACCGTTTCCTGTTTTACAGGTCAGTTCGACGCGCGACAGGACCCATCCATTACCGAGGCCATGATCCGGAAACCAAATGGAGGCGCGGTTCTGATTATCGCTCCTGCTCGAGAAGGTGTTCCGGTGTTTCACAATCCGCGTACTGATATGCGGCTGATGATCACACAGGGAAAGATGGACGGCACCACGATAACGATGACGCGATTCTGGAAGCATGCCCTGAATGGAAACCTCACAGCCGGCGAAGCGTTTCGTGCGGCAAAAGAAGAGATGATTGAGGATGCAAAAAAATCGGCTGGCTATCATTGGGTGCAGTGCGAACTCAATCTGCTCGGCGATCCGACGCTCGATTTGCGAGCCACTGATCCCAGGTCGCCGCAGTTGAACATTCCAGAAACGCTTTCCACGGGTCAACACGAGCTGACTTTCAAAACCGGAATACCGGGTGCGACAATCTGCCTCTGGAAAGAAAACGAGTGCTATGTCGTCGTCCAAGCCGACGAAAAAGGCATTGCCACAACGAAGTGCAAATGGGAAACTCCCGGAAAACTGCTCGTTACCGCATCAGGGCCAAGTCTGAATGCCAGTTTAGGTGAGATTGCCATCGAATAACCTGAAGTGTCGAGATGCATTGATTGAGACGCCCGTCTGCAACGTCGCGATCAAGAATACAAGTCAGGTGGCGATGGTTGCAGAAGTTCCAACCGAATCCCTGTCTTGGAGCCATTATGCTCTTCCGTGCCGCGATGAACGTCGTTCGGCCTGCAAACTTGAACTCCCACGAGCCAGAGACGTCACACTAAAAAGTAAATGGCTTCCAGCGCCTTGCCACATTCGGGGTCATCTCCGTCAGCACCATCTGCTCCGACAGAATTCCACGTTCGGTAATGCGTGGGAAATCGATTCACCGGTGGATATTCTTCGTCGTGCCAAACAACTTTTCCATCTCCTTCCCGGACGAAATTCCGACGTCGCATGTTCTGCTCGCGCAGCAACCGGCAGTTCAAGACGCCCCCACGCTACTCAATGATGCGTTGGTCGGGCATCTGATGGTCTACGTTGTGTTGATTGTTGCGGCTTCTTTGCTGGGAGGCTGGCTGCCAGACATTATCCGGCTTGGACACCGCCGTCTGCAAATGATGATCAGCGTTGTTGGCAGTCTGATGCTGGGGATCGGTCTGCTGCATCAATTGCCACACTCAGTTGTCGCCGCCTCCGCAGGGGGGAAGGGGGTGGATTATTGTGTCCTGTGGATGCTGGCTGGCATCTTGTTGACCTTTTTTCTGTTGCGCTGGTTTCATTTCCATTCTCATGATGATTCTCTAATAGTCGAAACCATACCGCAAAGTGACGACGACGAGTCTGCCCACGATCAGTCGCACGAACATGATCATCGCCACAGTCATGGACATCATCACGCACATGGTTATGGGCATGCTCGCACAGGTGCAAAGAGTGGATGGATGGGAATCTTCATCGGCATGTCGATTCACTCTCTTCTGGATGGCGTCGCGCTGGCAGCACATGTATCGGGCGATTACACCCACGCCATCGACTACAATTTCACCCCTTGGCTGTCGGGGCTGGGGACATTCCTCGGCGTGTTGCTGCACAAGCCGCTGGATTCCCTTTCGATTACCGCCCTCATGATGGCCCGCGGCTGGTCCCCGGCATGGCGTTGGAGCGTCAATATCGCCTATTCACTCGCCTGCCCACTTGGGACCGTGCTGTTTCTGTTCGGAGCCGAGTTTTTCACGCAACAGTACTACCTGTTTATCGCGGCATCGCTGGCATTGTCGGCGGGCGTATTTGTCTGCATCGCGTTGTCGGACCTGTTACCGGAAATCGAAATGCATTCTCATGACCGTGAACTCTATACCATCCTGATGGCGGTCGGAATTCTGCTGGCGTGGGGCATTGGTTTCCTGGAACCTGAGCACAACCACAACCTCGCTCCAGTCAACCAGTCAGATGCACCAGCCCTCAACCCCATCGACGGCAGTTAGAGCGCGTCCGAGATAACCGTAGCGTCATCCGAACGGGTATTTCAGTTCCAAATGGTCCGCCAGCCGCTACGATAAAACTAGACGTAGTCTAGCCATCAGCCAATCGTCACGATGTGCAGAAACGGATGCGCTGTAATCGATATACGTGGCACAAACTGTCGCTTCGGAACCCATTCCACCCTGTTACTGAATGATCATCTGGCGATCCGCAAACCGCTGGTGTAAAATTGAGGCTCGACACTGGATTTAATGAGTTCAACGAGAAAGGTTCGAAATCAGTGCAATCGATCACACGTCATCTCCTCCTGCCTATGTTTATCCTTATGTTCTCCGCAGCCGGTATTTCGGCGCAAGGAACGTTCGGCCAACGAAGTCTGGGTGGGGGTGTTTCCGGCAGTGCAGCGGCACAACGGAATCAGGGACTTACGCAGACGGGCCAGTTGACCAGTGATGCGGCCATTGATCGAAGCGTGAATGGATTTGTCGGTGCCAGCAGCAGCAACAATGTGAGCCTGCGCAGTCAGACCAGCAACACGTCCGGGTTTGGAAATTCCTTCGGCAACTCCGGCCTGAGTGGATTCAATTCATTCAGTGGACAACGCGGTTTCGGAGGCAACAACAATTTCGGAAACCGCAACCCGAACGCACTGCAAACCGGGACGACTGGAAACACGACATCGCAGCCAGCAGTACGAGTTCGATTGCGTGTTGGTTTTGATGTGCCGATTCGCCAACCGGATCGGCGGTCATCTGCGAGTGATCCAACATTGCCCCCTGTCGAACGACATCCGGTGGCCATGGCTTTTCAATCTCGATTGAACCGACTGCCCCATTTTTCCGATGTCTCGAATGTGCAGGTACAGGTTGATGGTCGGACGGCTGCCATTTCGGGAACCGTTTCCTCCCGGCGTGAGCATGATCTGATTCTGCGACTGGCGTTATTGGAACCGGGCATCGATGTGATAGAAGACCAGTTGTCGGTCGCTGCCAATCCATTGCCGTAAACCCAGGTTCGTCAGTTCTTTTCCTCGTTGCGACTTCATTCCGCGACGTACAATGTCGCGGCTGGTCATGTCGTTTGCCGTCATTCCTACACGGTGTGAAATCCAATGTGGGGGGGAATCCAGTTTTCTGACATGCTCTGGATTCCCGCCTGCGCGGGGATGACGGAAAGACCAAAATCCTGCCGAACTCATCCCGTCCGTCTTCTTCAGGAAAGAGCTTTCGACGGGATGACAGGATCAACAGGACAGTCGCATTGCGCATGAAGAAAAACAGAACAATGCAGAACAGAAAGATACAGCACTGCGTTACTCTTCTGAAACAAAGCATGCAACGCAGCTATCGGAATTCCTCCTCCTGATAACTCCGTTATCCCGGTTTGGCGAGCAAGCTGGAGCACCCGCGTTCGAAGACGAACTTACTGTCACCCAACCAGCCGATTGATCACGCAGGCACATTTGGCGTGCGGATTATTTTTCCGCGTCGGCTTTTGAACCCTCTCCCGTGGTCGGCAGGAAAACCGGTTCATCATCATTGTTCCACGGTCGACGCTGACCATCAAGTTGTCGCAACCGTCGCCGCAATTCGTGCAGCCGCTCTTTTGGAAACCCCTTTGCTGAAGTGCCGAATTGCTGGTTCAATGATGGCGATTCTATCGTGGAACCACCCTCCAATTGTTGTCGCAAGGCAGACCGGCGCGCTTCCAATGTTGATGCCGCGTCAACAACCCGGGTGAATTGTTCCAGCCGGTCTGCCGCGTCGTCCATTCGCACGGTTGATTCGACATGAGTCGCCCGTCGAATCCGCTGGCTGGTTTCCTGCGGCACACGAATGGTCGTCGTCTGCATCTTTCGTTTTCGCTGATTTGTTAAACGTCTCCAGTCCCGCAAATCGATCGTCTCATGTGATGTCCGTTGAATGACCGGACGATCATCCGATTGAGATTTGGTCGCACGGAGCATTCCGTCTTGCGGGCCGAGAATGCCCGATGGAGATCCCCCATTTTCGGCATCCGCTTCATCCCTGCTGCCGGGAAGGACATTCAACGTTTGATGCCCCATCACAATTTTGCCGACACTGGAAGTAAAAACTGGCAGCAACGTGACTGTTTTCATTTCTCCGCCCACTTCATCCCACGGCAGCCATACACTGTAGGAAGAACCAAGTTTCGATTCGCTGTAGTGTTTCCTGAGTTGCTCCGGCGTGAAAACATATTTGCGATCCGCTTTGCGATTTGTCTGTTGACTGCTCGTGTCATCAAACGCGTACACAACCAGTTGACCTTCCACCGGCGTCGTCTTGTTCACATCGTTGTAGAAGTAAATTCGCCCACCAAAACCACGCACCGTTGGCTTGCCGGGGGTGTGCAGAACGTCGTCGGTCCAGATGCTGGCTACCCGCGAGGCCTGGGGGTGTTCACTCTCGACGAGCGTTTCCTCTTTTTTCTTTTTCCACTTCCACATGTCGATGCTGCCCATATCGGGAAACGACTGACACCCCGATATCAGGACGACAACCAGCAAACAGGGCAGAACCCGCGCAGCAACGACAGATCGTCGCGAAATGGATTGAATTCGTTGGGTGTAGTGGAACATCAGTGGATGACTTTTTGTTGGATTTCGTTCAGATTGGACGATTCGTGGACTTCGTGATGGAAGGGATCCCAATCGGGATGATTCGGATGCTTCACGCTCGTGTTCTTTGAACGGCGGGCGGGTTGGGAACGGTATTCGGCGATCGGTCGCGGCGTGTCACTGCCGGAATAACCATGCTTCAATCGCACCGGCTCTCGCGCGGACAAAGCATGTCCCGCTGGTTGAACGTGTTGGTTTCGCTGACGATGATCAGACTGGTCAGGAATCGCCGGAGCGGGCGTTGGTAAGATCGGGTTATGGAACTCCAATCGGGGTGAAGGCCCATCAAGGCGTGGCAACACTCCCGATTCACTCGGAGGAGCCGCCGGGAAAACAGCTTCCGGTTCCATCATGAACATGGTTCCCGAAGGATCGATGTGAGGGTAGATGACCTGGCAATCCTTACCAAAGGCGTTCGGTCTGCAAAAGAGATCGGATCGTCCCACCAGTCCGACATCGCCATGCATTTCGGTCACATCTGCCAGGCACCAACTCATTCGTTCTGATTCCGCGTAGTTGATCGAATCGTAATCAGAATCAGCCTGAACGATTTTGGGCGTCATGAAGATCAGCAGTTCCGTCCGGCGATCATCTTTCGTTTCGTATTCAAAAGCCTTACCCAACAGCGGGATGTCCGACAGATAAGGAATTCGACGCGTGCGTTGCGATTTGCGGTTGGTGATCAACCCGGCGAAGACAACCGTCTGATCGCTATACGCGCTGATCGTTGTTTGGGCGGTGGTTGTCTCGATGGGGGGCGAAAAGACCGGGTTGCCGTTGATGTCAACCGCCACCGGCACGCCATCCGCCGCTTCGCCCAGCTGTGATTTCTCGGCATCCAGCGCCATCACGACCAGGCCATCCTGATTGATCCGCGCCTGCACCCGCAACAAGATGCCGACATCTTCGTCCTGCGTCGAATTGATGACCGCTCCCGTATCGGTCACCGTACTGGCAACGATCCGCGGCACACGTTGGCCAATTTGAATGAAGGCCGCCTGGTTGTCGAGTGTCATCACCTGCGGGCGACTGAGAATCTGCAGTTTTCCTGCCTCGTGCAGTGCACGAATCAGAATCTGGACGGATTCGTTCGCGGCGGAAATCACCAGACCGCCGTAACCCCGGTCGGTGTTCAATCGCCCGACACCAAAGGAGGAAAGCCCCTGCGAAGCGAGTGCGGCCCGAGTTGCGAGGGAAACGGCGTCCGGGCTGTTTCCCAGGTCGGCATTGTTGAAATTGAAGCCGGGAGTCAGATTCGTCGCATCACCCGTCGCCGGGTCAAACCCGAATATCCCGCGATCGAACAGCAGAGAGTCCTGCAGACCGAATTCCATGCCGTGCTCCTTGAAGTTGTCCAGCACGACCTCGGCAATCACCACCTGGACCATCACCATTGGCGGGCGGAAATCGAGTTCCTTGATCATCTCGATCACCTGCTCGAAGTAGCGCGGCGTGGCGCTGACGATGAGCGTGTTTGTGACGACTTCAGGAACTACGATCACTTCCCGCTCGATCTGCTCAAATGGACTGATCGCCTGATTAAACAGCAGTTGTTGCTGGATCAGTTCCCGCTGGCTTTGCAGAAACGTGGTGATCGAGTTGGCGACATCCAGAGCCGGGGCGTTTTTCAAACGGTATACGACGATCTTTCGTGTCTCGATATCCCCTTCATCCAGTCGCAGCAACAACGCCTCGACCACGCTCAAGTCACCGACCGAGCCGGTCGCAATAATGCTGTTGGTGCGGACATCGACAGCGAACCGCAGCGGGACAAGGGAGCTTTCGTTGCCGTTGGTCTGTTGCAGAGATTGACCGACAAAGACACCGGAAGTCGTCCCGGCCCCTGCCGTCGCCGGAAGACCGAAGAGTTGTTGCAGCATCAGCGTCAGGTTGGTTGCATCGCCATTGACGATCGTAAAGACCTTGATCTGCGCTTCGGCATCCGGCATGCGATCCAATTGCTGAATGAGCATCTCAATCAGTTCCATGCTTTGCGGTGGTCCGGTCACCAGGAGTGCATTGCCGGTGGTATCTGCCTGAACCGTCACATCCGAAAGAATGCCTGATTTGATCAGTTTGCCCTTTTCTGAATCAATCTGTGTCATTTGCAAAACGGCGGAGCGCACACGTTGCGATGTGGCATTGGGTGCAGCACCAGCGGTCGATGTTCCGCTCGATCCCTGAAACGCACCTTGTAATACCGGTGCAAGAGTTTCCGCACGGGTATTTTTCAATCGGAATACGCGCACCTCGTTCACCGCTGGTGACGTGGCGACATCCAACTCAGCAATCAATTGCTGAATCTCTTTCATATCGCGCGGGCTGGCCTGTACAACCAGCGCATTGCTGCGGAAATCGGAGATCACTTTCACACGCGTGTCGAGCCCTTCCCGCTCGGCATAGAAGGTTTCGATCTTCTCTTCCGCATCCTCTGCCGACATGTGTTTTAATCGAATCACCTGTAATTCGTCGGGATTGACGGTTTTCTGATCCAGTTTGCCGACCAGCTCTTCCACCCGCCTGATACCCTCCGCAGGACCGATCAACAGTAATGCATTCGGTTTCACCAGCGGTGTAATGCTCACCAACCCGCTACGGGGCGCAAGCAATGTAGCGTAGAGTGTCGTGATAATGCCCGAGAGTGCCTGGCTTTCGACATGCTGCAGATGGTAAACCTTGATTTCGGGAAGGTTAACCGTACTCTGCTTTTCGATTTCGGCGATCACCTCCATTACCCGTTGCACATCTTTTTTATTGCCTCGCAGGATAATGACGTCCAATTCGGGAATGACTTCAACCTGCACGTTGCCGATCAGCCCCAACTGCCCGGTTTCCGGTTCATCCAAATTCTGCCGTTTTTGATCGACATCAGAATTGGTGCCTCCTTCCGGCGGTTGTAAACCTTGCGCGATTTCGCGCCGTTCTGCCGCACGCAAGAAGGAGATTGTGTCCTTGATCTGTTTCAGGTTGGCGTTGCGCAGGGGAATGGACTGCTGCTGGTGCGTCATTTCTTTGAAGGGAAAATCGAGTGTGAGCAGTAATCGCTGCCACGATTGCAATCGCGATTTTGGCGTTTCCACCAGCACGCCTTGCGAAGTGTGATCGACCTGCATCCTGACCATCCCATGTTTGGGCGAGTTGATGTGAAGAGTCGTCTTACCCAAAGTGGCATCGCTGCTGGATCGAATCTCGCTACCGAATATCTGCCGAATGCGGTTATGCAAGTGGTCGATCGAGATGTGTTTCAGAGTGTGCTTGAAGCTGACTCGTTCTTCGAGAGGTTTCTCAATTGATGATTCTTCGACGGAAGCAGATCGGGGCAACCGTTGTAACAAACCCGAAATCTCCCGGTGAACCGCTGGCCTGGCGAGAACCAGCAATTGCGACGTTCGCACATCGGGCGAGAGTTTGACGTCGGTTGAGTTTCCGAATCGATCGGTCAATGCCTGTGTCACACGTTGCAACTGATCAGCGGGAATCGAATAAGCCCGGATGTTCGCCACATCGACGTTATTATCTTCTGGTCGGCTGACTTCCGGGGCCGGTTCCTGTGCCCGCAAACGCAGAGGCACGATATCGGCACTGAACCAGGCAATGCCGATGACCGTGAAACCGGCGAAGACCTGAATGAGAAATCTGCGAAGAAGTTGTGTCAATGTCGTCATGAAAGGGAACCTGCGTACTGAGAGGCGACGAACTGTTGATCCGGAGCCCGGATCGGAGCCGAATTGAACGGAGTGCACCGCACAATCGTTATAATCGGCATAGTTTGATGCGCAACTTGACCCTGGTTTTCACCGTTGGAACACGAAAGCCAAATGGCCTAACCAGCCCTGAGATATTCAGTTGCAACTACGTCCCAAGCTTCCACCGGGCGTATTCCGCCACAGTGATGCGGCCGTTGCGGTCTTTGTCAGCCGCCGCAGGATCCTTCGGCATTTTCCGCCACTCTTCGCGGCTCAACTCGCCATCCCTGTCCTCGTCATACTTGGCGACGTAGCGAGTGAAGTACGTGAATGTTGCAGCATCGATGCCCTCCGGCGCAGGAGAAGTGGCGGCATTAGTACTGCCCGTTCGAGTCGATTCCGGCGAAGAACCTCTCGGCTTGCGACCAAATCGGTAACGCGTTGGACGATCGTCGCCGGACGATTTGTCGGGCGAGTTGCCAGTCGTATCGGAGGCAATCGGCTGGACACCTGCCTTCGCTGCAAGACATTCACCTGGCGTGATCACACCATCTCCATTAAGATCCTGTTTCTGAAATTGCGCAATCACAGCGTTGTTGAATTCGTTCGTGAATTCATGCAGCATGATCTGGCCATCTTTGTCCTGATCGCGGTCTTTGAACCATTCGGGCAATCCCTCGGGCAAACGTTCATGTGCTGTCGAAAATCGATACGACGTTTTGTTCTGATTTTCCCGCGAGTCTGATTCACGTCGGTCGCGCGAGTACCGGCTCTTTCGGTCTCGGTGCTGGTTGTCTGATCCTCCCCTTCCGTCTGACCGGAAATCCGAACGTCGCGAATCACTTCCGCTTTCGTTTTGTCTGCGCTCCGCGTACCGCATGGCCAGTTCAGTCTCACTCAACTTGCGATCGCCGTTGCGGTCCCAGTCAAACGGGTCGTCAAACCAGCGTCCACGCGCCGTTTCGCTGCGGGAAAGTTGCCCATCGCCATCGGAATCATACCGTCGAATTATGTCCCGCGCGCGATCCCGGTCCGTATCAATCACATTGACTGAGAATCTCTCTGCCTGTTCCCCAAATCCGGGTACCGGCGGCGGAAGTTCATCTACGCCAAATCCCTGCACCAAAGGCGGTTTCTGTTCCGGAGCCGAGGATGAACTGGAACGACCGCTCCCATCACTGGGTCGCTCTCCGCGTTGGGAATCCTCTCGCCGACGCCGGATTTCCCGCATCAACACTTCGATCGGAATCGGTTTGGAGGTGTCGAGGTTGGGATTGTCGCGCGTGTAACGTTCCAGAAAATGTCGAGCGCGGCCCTGCATTTCCTCCGGCCCCAGCAAGCCATCGTTATTCCGATCGAGCCTGCGGATGAAGGGTTCGGGATTAAAACCGGGGCGACCACCGGATGGCTGGGCGGAAGCCTCAGACAACAGGCCTGCGATCACTCCTAAAGCGACTACCGTGAAGATTTTCTTCTGCTCGATCATCTGACTGCCCTCTGTAACCGCGTTCTGGAGCCGCTTACCTTTTTATATGACTTGTGGCTCGTGGGGATCTGATATTGCAGGCCGAAAGGCATTCTTCGCGGCCACGAGAAAGCATAATACGCTTTAACACGGAGTCATCTTTCATAGTGATAGTGTAGACGTAGACATGGTTTTGCAATTTTGTACTTTACCGCGAATTTGTACTTTATCGCGAAATATGCCAAACACACGAAATTGAGAAAGAGCTTCAGACAGGATTACAGGATGGACAGGAGAGAATCGTCCGGTCAAAAATTTTCTTTCTTGATGCACGCAATCGACACTTTCCTGTTTTGTCTCTTTCGTCCTGCGTAATTCAGTCGGTAACCGCCTGCCGCAAGGTTTCTCCCAACTCCAGGCGATGTGTTTCGCCCACAACGCTGATTTCGAGTGCACGGTCATCGATTCGTTCGACGGAACCAGCCACGGTACCAATGTCAAAAGAATCTCCTTCCCGCAACTTCAATACTTCACCCGAAGAGCGGACTTGCAGCCAGGCTTCTCGTTCACCATCTACGGCCAACGATCCGGTGAATACGGTGACGATACTGGGGTCGAACTTCGGTTTGGGAGGAGTCACAACGACCGATTCCTCCGGTCTGGGTGGTGGAGGATCAGAAACGCGGACGATGAATGATCGTTCGGACGATTTGGGTGGATAGCCATCATCCTGTAAGCCAACGGTCACCTCAAACTCGCCAGCCAAATCTGGTGTCCATGACAGCCGGCCGGTTTGCCTGTCGAATTTCGCACCGGTCAGCGAATCGGTCTTCAGATAGAACGCCAGTTCGTCAGTCTTGTCCGCATCGTGTCCCTTCAAATTGAGTGACCAGCTCCTCCCTCGAGTTGCCGACTGCGCCGTAATCCGTTCCAGTTCGGGAGGATTGTTCGGCGGACCAAACAGATTGCGATGCAGTATCGCTCGTTCGTATTCCGCCAACTCACCACGTGGCAACTCTATCGTCTGAAGGTTGAGTTTCGCATCCTCGGAAGCCGATCCCAATGCCAACGCTTCGATCGTGAAAGAGAGATCGAGCCTGCGGGACTCCGGTTGGGGTTTGATCCGGAATGCTCGCAGACGATGCAACATGCTGGTTGAATGAAAGGCGTAAAGAAACCGGTTCAACTGCTGCAAATTTGCCTGTCCTGAAACTGAGAAACGGAGCAGATGATACAGTTCTCGATGCCTGCGGGTCGTCGCCTTGACATTGACTTCCTCTGCCCCCACCTCTTTCAGAGTCGCCAGCAACCAGTTCTGATAATGTGACCGCGCAAGCCCCGGATCACTCGGCAGGCTGATTCGCTCATATTCGCGAATCGTATTCGCCGCATGCAGACCCCGATTTTTTGTCCGTCTTTTGTCGTCGATGTCATCTTCCAATGCGGAAATCTGCGACTGTCGTGTGTCGATCGCTTCCCGAACACGACCGGTCACCATCCAACCCAATAGTCCCACCAACAACAATCCGACAACACCAGCCAGAATCTTTTCACGAGGCGTCATTCCACACCTCCCTGCGTGCCGGTCACGGGCAAAGAAGGAAGAATCGTTACCGACTGCTTGAAACGCCAGGGGAAATCCTTGCTACGGGAGTCTTCCTGCGCGTCAGTGATACTGGTCTGCCAGCCGATCGATCGCAACTCCGATTCAATGGCATCGATGACAGTCGAATCGGTGACGTATCCATCCAACGCTAAACGTCCATCCTGCTGATCCCCCGTCGATGCGTTCAATCGTGTAACAACCGCCTGTTCTGCCGGCGGGTACTCATTCGAGAGAGCCGCAAGATGATCCAGCCAATCGACCGTTCCATCTCGAAACTGCTCAATTTCGACACGATCAGTCCAGAGTTCTTCCGACCTTTTTACCAGTTCATCCATTCCTTCGGACTGCGTCGTCAGCCGCTCAATCTCGACATCGAGCGAATGCAAATGCATCCAGATTCCCATCGCGATCAACACCCCGGCTGCCAGCAAACCAATGGTTCCAATCAACAACGGTCGTCGATATCCTGTTGAGACCTCAATATGTTGCGGGTTGAGAAAATCGACATGATGTTTTCGGCCATGCGCTTCATCTGAAAGAATACCAAGTAAAGGTGCAAATCGTCCGGGACACGACGGCAGACTCTGTTGCAATGATTTGTTCAGCGAAAGTTGCGAAAAGGGATTGTGCAAATCGACGTCAATGGAAAGCGTTCCCGCAATCGATCCTTTTAACTCAGCATGTTCTTCTTCGGTACCGAAAAGGACGATCCGATCGACCTGCTCGCTGCCAAGTTGATTCTGCGAGGCGATGATGGTCCGTCGTAATTCGGGCAGCAATTGCCGCGTCCGTTGTTCCGGCTCTGATCCCAACCGCAACGTCCGCATGAAAACGACCTGTCCGTCAACCATCACGGTCAAGTCAGCCTCGTCGTTGAGCAGGTCGATCAACAGGTGACAGCCTTCGCGGTATTCGGACTGACGTTGAATGAGCGAAGCAGCCGCAAAGCCACGCAACAAAAAGCTACGCGGATTCAATCCGGCGTTCACCGTCGTCGTGCGGATCTGTTCGACAAGTTCGGGAGAAATTGCCGCGGCAAGGACCTGAAACGTTTCGCTTGATCCTGTATCAATGTAAGTGAAATCGAGGGGCCAGTCGTCACCAATGTTGGTAAATTGTCGCATCGCCTGAAACCGAACCAGATCGGGCAGTTCGTTCAACGGCACGTGGGGCAACGTTAACTGTCGCAATTCAATGCTCGCACGACCGATCGCCACAAATGTGTCAAGCTTGCTGAGATTGTACGATTCCAAAGCGGTCTTCAGCGTTGCTGCAACGTCGGTTCCTTCCGGCAAGGTAACGGTGAAAGCCCGCTCGACGGAGATATCCCGGCCGCGAAACCGCGCAGCAACAACCCGTGCTTCGTAACCATCCCATTCCAATGCAGTTACTAATTTCGCCATGTCCTTCTCAATTATCGATTTTGCAACAGTTACGGATTCGCAGTTCCGCCATTGACTGCGTTGGCCCCCAACGTTGAAACTGGAAAGCCCCGCCCGAGGTGAGTCAAGTCGCGAAATTGAATGACGCGCGGCATCGCCGGTGTCGCGTCAATCATCACTTCCGCGCGGGAAAACGGTCCCAAACCTTCATAGTAACCGATGATCTGGGCCGTGTGGACATCTCCTCCGCCATTCAGGAACGGAAGGAGTGCTTCCATCTCGCCGGAAGTGACAAATCCGGACTTCAGAATCCAGGAGGGGTGGAGTTGTGCTGATTGTGATGGCGAAGGGTTACGGTTCTCGACGATTTGATCGACGATTTCGTCCGTCATGCCCGGCAGTCCCAAAAGAACATGCCTCGACGCACGGTTGATATTGATTCGACCAACGACCGCCTCCTCTTCATAAACCGTAAGTCGATCCAACAGGTTCTGCATGTCGGTCGATTCGGGATCGACGAACGGGGAGACAATGGTGATTTCCTCCTCGGCATCCTGATAACGAACGCGAACTCGGGCATCGATCAAGGCCAGAACATTTTCGAATTGCGAACGTGCCGATCGCGACAAATCGAGCGGGCCATCGGTCATGGTTGCGGTGTCTGACTCCTCATCGTCCGCTTCATCCTCGTTTTCGTGGTCGTCACTACTGGTATTGGTATTCAGTACCGGGCCATTTTGCCGATGAGCCACGATGAACGTCGCAGTATAACGGTCAAACACGTCCGTCAACTCATCATGCAGCGTCTGCAGATCGTCCTGGTTGATATTGATTCGCGGTTGCCCGTCAAAGGTCATGTTTCTTTCGGCACTGTGCAGCGTAAGATAAGCAGCCCAGCCGAGCGGAGGGATCTCCCCTGTTGCTGTTGAGACAACGGTTTCAGCGTTGGAGCCAACTTCATGTGGGTCGAGGACCCCGTTGCGATTGATGTCCAACCCGAACAGATACTCCGGCAGCATGCCGCGAACAAGCAGCAACTCTTCGACACTTGCCAGTGGTCCGTTTTTCGGAACATAGGGAGGGTTGAGTTCCGAATAGTATTCGATCTCGGCTCCGTATTCACGTGCTTCGTCGTCGGCATCGAGCCAGTCGAGAATTGCATCAGCGATTTCGTCCGTCATGCCAGGCAATGCCATCAGTCGCTTCACCGCCAGTTCATCGATCTCCGATCCGGTCAAGCCAGACGTTTCCAACGGTGTGAGCAGCATGTTGATATTCAGTTTCGAGCTTTCATCAACCAGACCAAACCGCAATAGCGTCGGATCAGCATCATGCTGGAAACCAGGAGCAACAATGGTGTAATTGGCTCGAAACCGAACGTCAGCATCGTCCACCACATTGACACCCTGAAAGATTTCCGGATTGTCGTCAAAGCCCCCCATCTCCAGTCGTTCCGCCCTGTCCGACATGAGCAGCATCCGCGTAACATCGACCCCCGACTGCAGTGCAGCGGCGGCCTGTCGCTGTCGACCGGTCAAGCGGGCCGCGTCGTTGTGCGTAAGCATCAATTCAGTGAAAGCATACGCTGTCAACGAAAGTGCGACGATGACCACCAGTACAATCACCAGTACAAACCCTCGGCGTGGTTGACGGCAAAATGTGACCTTCATTCGCTCGCCTCCTCATCTTTATGAGGTTCGAGAATGGGAAACGCAGTCGGCAACTCGACCACGGTGCGGAGAATCAGTAATTCCGAAAGATCATCGGCATCGATTCCCCAAAATTCATCCTCTGTCTGATCGGATGATCTGGCCGATTCCAACCCAAGCGTGATCCGGATCGCCAAAGGCAGGCCACTCATTTCGGAGGAATCCCACTCCGACAGCCACTCCATGCCGTCAAAGTAGGCGAATTCGAGATAACGGACCTCAGAGGCCAGCAGGGTCCCGGCAGACTGCAACGCGTCGATATCGCCATTGTCGATCGCCCAGAGTGTCGCTGCACGATCGAAGCTGCGACGCACCAGACCATTCCCCTGCCCAGGTTGTGTGCCAACAATGGCACCGGTTTCCTGATGTAAATACCACGCCACTGTTTTCGTATCGGTCGCCAGATCAACAGTTGTGTCGGTGTCGGGTGAATACACTGCAGCGTATTGATCCGGACGTGGCAATCGGCTGGTGTCGATTTGCAATTCAAACTGGTTGCCGTAGAGTCCGGGTTGCAACGGTGGCTCAATATCCTCTGCAATGCTGGTCGTCTCGCTGTCAGCAGTCGGTACGTCATCCACAAGCTCCTCACCATCGACTGCTTCATCCGATTCGGCAGCATCCTGTTCGGCAACGGGGACAAAGGCCGTGCTGTGAATATCTTCCGTCATTTGAGCGACGATCGCCCGTGCCAGTTGCAACTCTTCCACTTCCCCGGAACGAAAGTCGAGTGTATGGAGATGAAATCGAACCGCCATTCCGACCGCCAATAACACGAATGCGGAGACCGCTAACGCCAGGATCAACTCCAGCAGAGTGAACGCGGTACGTTGCTTCGTTTGCCAGATGACATTCCGGGAGAAGACATTCATCAAGGTCTCCCCCCCTGTCCGCCTGTTTCATCACTCTCGGAGGCATCTGCGGCAGTTTCCACAGCGGCATCCTCTTCGGCCCCCTGTTCCGCTTCAGCTTCTTCGACGAGCATGTCCAGTTCGACTTGCGGGTCGAGTATCCAGCGTGTCAGAGAATAGACATTCTGCTGATGTTCGACATCGTTACGGTGCACGGTCGAAACCCGCGCGATGACCATTCCTTCCTGTGGACCGGGAGCCGTCTCCACCGAATACAGCCAGTCGGGCTGAAATTCATCCAGCACCAGCGACACGCTTTCCAGCGGAAGTGCACCGGATGCCAATTCGGCCAGTTTACTCTGGCACAACAACTGCGCCTGAGTGAGATCGCGTGCCGTCGCCGCGCTCCGAATGCCGATCTGAAGCAAACCCTGCAGCATGGCCATCGCGATCCCCAGAATCGTGAGTGCCAGCACCGCTTCCAGCAGTGTCAGTCCGGGACGTCGGTTTGAATGAAGCGCGCGACGTCGGTTCATTGCGGTACCTCGTTCCCGGCCAACAGATCGCTGACTTTCGCCAACCCAGTCAGACCGCGCAATTCGATCACTATAAATTGATCGCGCTGATTGCCCAGAACGACCTGCGCGGTTGAAGAGCGACCATCAGGATAGAACAGAATCGGTTGAGACCAGATCGTCGCGGAGGTGGCTCGTTCGTGCATCTTACGTTCGACTTCCGTTGACCGCGTGTCACTGACGACCGAACTGGAAACAAAAGCGATTCCTTCGGGCAACTCGCCAGTGGTAATCTCATCGACACTTTGAATGGTCGCGTTCGTTGAGGAATCCTGCTGAATCGTTTCGGGGGATGCGTTGACCAGGTCCGAAAGATCGCGCCAGGGTTGGATGACATATTTCACACCAGCCTCCAGCGCTTCAATCTCTGCCATTCGGCCTGAAATTTCATATCGAAAGATCTGAGTCTGGCCTGACCGCATCGCAGTGGTTCGCGCTCGCAACAACTCCGACTGCAACAGGAATGCGGAATCCTTGAGGTTCTGTCCGCCAAATGAACCGACGACTGGCGGCATGACCAGCGCAGCGACAATCATCAGCAGCGCCAGCACGAGAATCATCTCCATCAGACTGAAGCCGCAATAATTCGCCGCTGCTTTGCGCCGAGGAACTCTAATTGGTAATGTCGTCTTCAGTGCCATTTTTTCGGTCCGGTCCCCACGACCAGATGCGATAGTTCTTTAAGTCGATCAACTCATACTGGTACGGGTTGTCCCAGGGATCAAGCGGAATGTCTTTCTTCGCGTAAGGACCTTTCCACTTCTGTGGGTTGGGCAAATCGCCAGGTCGAGCGCGTAAGGCATTCAATCCCTGAGCAGTTGACGGGAAGCCGATAAGATCGAGGCTGTACAGATCCAACTGATCTTCGAACATCTTGATCTGTGTCTGGGCAGCTTTCGCATAGGCGGTTTCCTGGGTGTTCGCGAAGTACACACCGACCAGCGAGCCGAGGATGACGAGAATCGCCAGCACCAGCAGAACTTCCATCAGCGTAAAGCCGCCCCTTCCGCATGACGTGCGTCTGGTTTTGACAATCATCGATCTCTCCTGAGTTGATCTGTGTTAAAAGGGATTCCAGTTGTTTCCATTTTTGATTTCGCATATGTCAGAGCGTATTACGCTCTTCTGTGCCGCGATGAGCGTCGTTCGGCCTGTAAACAGAGTGCCTTGTCAAGGCTTTGTTTTGGGCGCGGATTAACATAACCCGCTCCGTTGTCGCTCCTTGCAACTTCATCAAACCCAACTTTTCGTCTTGACAGTCCAATGATTCCCCGCGAGCCAGAAACGTCACACCAAAAAGTAAACTGCTCTAAATCGTACTGCTCATCTTGATGACAGGCATCAATAACGCGATAACGACCAGCAAAACCATGCCGGCGAGAATTAACAGCATCACCGGTTCCAGCAGCCGGACGAGCAAGTCCATTCGCCGCCAGGTTCGTTTCTCCAATCCGTCAGCGATTTCAATCAAAACGGTTTCCAATGAATTCGATTCTTCGGCAACGGTGATCATTTCTACGACCGTCTTTGGAAAATAACCACTGCGGGCCAGCGGACTGGCCAACGATTGACCCGACGAGATGTTTTTCGAGGCTTTTTCAATTGCTGCGGACAAGACACGATTCGCAGCCGCCTCGCGCGAAATCGCCAGCGATTTCAGAATCGGCACGCCATTGTTCAAAAGTGTTCCAAGAACGCGGCAGAAGCGGGCCACAGCAAGGTTTTGAAAAATCCCCCCAGCCATCGGCATTCGCAATTTGGCGAGATCACGCATCCAGCGACCACGTTCGGACTGCAACCAGGGCATGACGAGCATCCCGGTGAAGAAGAGCAATATCAGACCAACCCACCCCCAACTCCGCAACGTTTCGCTGAACCACAATAGCCAGTCGGTCATGACTGGCAGTTCGTTCCGTTCTCGGAGGCGGTCGAACATCACGGCAAATTTCGGCACGAAAAACGTCACCAATCCAAAGACGACGATCGTCCCTACAGCCGCCAGAAAAACAGGATACGCCAACGCACCCATTGTCCGGCTTTTGAGATCCTGTTCCTGTTCAGTGAATTGGGCCACGCGATCGAGAGCATCTTCGAGGAATCCCCCCTCCCCGCCGGCTCGAATCATACTGACGGCCATCTCGCGAAAGATGCGCGGATGTTGGCTGAGTGCCTCGGCCAACGTCACCCCATCTTCCACCCGCTTATAGACGTCATCCAGAACCTGGCCGAACGACTGGTTGGAAGTCTGTTCTCGCAGCACGGTAATTGAACGCAACAACGGGACACCGCTGCGGAGTAATGAAGCCAGTTGGCCATAAAACAACGTTAACTGACCGGTCGAAACGCCTTTGAAAAGCCGCCAGCGACCAGCCGATATCTGCTCTGGCGTAATTTCAATCGGGAATAGCGCCTGCCCCGATAGCACATTCACCACTTCGCGCTCGCTCGCCGCAGAGACTGAGCCGGTGATCTTGGCTCCTGTCAGGTCACGGGCGGTGTAAGCAAAGTCGGGCATGGTGATATGGGTTCAAATTTCGTCAATATGGAATCGGATAACAGAATTTAAGGAAGAGTCAGTTCGGAAATATCCATGAAGCCGCAACGAGCCAAAAAGTAACGGCAATACATCCAAAAAAGTTCTGACAGGAGTACTCTTTCATTGCGTAGTGCCTTGTCAAGGCTTTGTTGGGGGGGACGGATTGACAGACCCCACTCCGTTGTCGCTCCTTGTCATTTCATCACCTCCTGACTTCCAGCCGGAACGCTGCAGCAGGACAGGAACACTGCAGCAGGACGTTGTTTCTGCAATTCTGATTTCACCGCGAAATATGGAAAGAGTTTCGGGCAGGATTACAGGATGCACAGGAAAGAACAATCCTGTAAATCTTGTCATCCTGTCAAAATTTTTCTCTGAGACATATCTAATCGGCAATTTCCAATTTTCGTTTGATTCTGTCATTCGTGGTCAACTCATATCCTCTCTGCCTGGTATCGCCGCCAAGTGTTCCAATTGAAGGTGTTAATTCGCTTTATTGAACAACGAGATCAACGCGTAACCCGCTGTACTTCCGCAATCGACGTTTCACCCGTGAGCACCTTCCGCCAGCCATCCTGCCGCAAGGTGGCCATTCCCCCTTCGATCGCGGCCTGCCGAATGGCCCAACTGCTGGCGCGGTCGTGCGCCAACTCACGCACAGCGTCGGTGTTCACCAGCAACTCATACAGGCCCATTCGTCCAGAGTAACCGACGCCGCGGCAATGTTTGCAACCACAATGCCGAAACAAGGGCTGTTCGATCTGTTCAACCGGAAAGTCAGTCGGAAACTCGTCTGCAGTTGGCGTGTATTCTTCTTTGCAATGGACACACAGACGACGAACAAGACGTTGTGCCACCACCGCTTCAACCGTGCTGGCCACAAGAAACGGTTCAACCCCCATATCGACCAGTCGCGTATAGGCCCCGGCCGCATCATTGGTGTGCAATGTGCTGAACACCAGGTGTCCCGTCAACGAAGCCTGAATTGCGTTCTCAGCCGTTTCAAAGTCCCGAATTTCGCCAACCAGAACAACGTCCGGATCGTGACGCAGAATGCTCCGCAACGATTGGGCGAACGTCAGGCCGATTTTCGGATGCACCTGAATCTGGCTGATGCCATCGAGTTGATACTCAACCGGATCTTCCGTGGTCACAATTTTGTTGGATTCCGATTTCACCTCCATCAACGAACTGTACAGTGTGGTTGTCTTGCCGGAACCGGTTGGCCCGGTCGCCAGGATGATACCATGCGGCAGATGAATCAGTTCGCGATATTGCTCAATCGTCGCCGAATCCATCCCCAGGCCGGCAAGATGAAACACCATTGCGGATTTGTCGAGAATTCGCATCACGATTCCCTCGCCATGAATGACGGGAATTACGGAGACACGAATATCGATCTCGCGACCGGAGACTTTCAGTTTGATGCGACCATCCTGCGGAAGTCGCTTCTCGGCGATATTCAGCTTCGCCATAATCTTCAAACGGCTGATCATTGCAGCTTCAAACCGATTGATTTCCGGAGGAACTGGCTGCGGATGCAACAGACCATCAATACGGTATCGGACTGACAACCCTGAAGGATTCGGCTCAATGTGGATGTCGCTGGCTTTGAGTTCAATGGCCTCCAACAGAATCTCATTCACCAGCCGGACAACCGACGCCTCCTGCGCCATTTCCGAAAGCTCGGAACCATCGGTTGTCAATTCCTCCAGTAGTTCGATGCCATCTTCATTCGCCTGTTCAATCAGGCCTTCGACCGTTTCGCTGCCAACGCCCAGATGCCGCTTGATCAAACGATGAATGGCGTCGCGCGACGCGAGAACCGGATTCACCGTTAGACCAGTGGCCGAGCCGACTTCATCCAGCGGATACAAGTCGAACGGATTGCAGGTGGCAACGACAAGATCGCCGTTGTTGCGTTGAAGCGGGAAAATGGATTCGCGGTGAATCAGCTTCTGTGGAAACCCCTGCAGCAAAGAAAGATCGATCGCTGTGTCACTGAGATCGACAAAATCGAGGCCGACTTCCTCGCCAATCGCTCGCAAAGCGTCTTCCTCGTTGACGAATCCCGCGTCAACCGCGGCATCAATGAGTCCCGTTCCTTCGCGTCCGGTCGACCGCACCTGTGCAAGCTGACCGGAATTCAACAGGCCGCGTCGTTGCAGGATATCACCCACTTCCATGGTTCCACTCACCAAAATCCTCGTATTGTCGTTCTGTTGTCTTTTGTGTCCTGAGTAAGGGCACGCTCCTGCGGACCGACTCTTAATTTGCTCTGTTTCCCGTAAATGTGCGTTACATTCTGGAGGGAGCGATACAACCCCCGTCGGGCAAGCCACCAGCGACACCCGATAACCACATCACCAGGCAAAGTGCAGGGTGGGTGAAGTGAAACGAAACCCACCACTTCGCGGTGATCGCTCCACATTGGTGGGTTACGCTATCGCTCCACCCGCTCTGCAAACTATTGAACCGTTAAGACTGAAAAGAAGGGTTGATGAAGTTGCAAGGAACGACAACGGATCGGGTTATGTCAACCCGCTCCCCCCCCCCAGCAAAGCCTTGACAAGGCACTATTCCGGTTGGTCTTCGTCGCCTCGATTGCGATCACCTCGTTCCGGCCGACCTTCACCACCACCGGGACGGCGCGTGAAAGATCGTCGATTGTAGAACTCTCCTTCAAATGGCTTGCCCAGCGACTCTTCCAACTTCGCGCGCTGCCCGGCATTCAATTCCGACATCATCTGTTCCCAGGCCTCGCCTCGCAATTGGGCGATTCTTTTTCGGAAATCCGCCTCAACCTGTTTTTGTTTTTCCTTCAGTCTGGCAACCTGCTCTTCCGTCAAGTCAAGCGTTTCGACCATTGTCTCGCTGGTGAAACCATTCAACGACTGCTGTGTTCGCAACCGGGCCTGCATCGAAAGTTGTTTCAGCCGCTTCATCTGGTGTGGCAGCAGAATCTTGCCCAATCGTTCTTGAGATTTTTCGTTCAGTTTGCCCATCTTTTCGCGCATTTCGGCGAACACTTCCTCGCGGTTGCCGTTGCGGAATTTGCCGCGCATGCCTTCAAACATCTCGCGACGTTCATTCTGTAACTCCTCCTGCACCTCCTTCAGGTCTTCAATCTGTTCATCCAGCAGTTCCAACTCGGCTCGCACAGATTCACTCTGCAACAGGTAGGCCGTTCGATCACCACCCGGACCTTGTGCACTGGCAAAACTGACGCTGAATGTGAATACCAGGAAAGTAGTCAAAAAGTTTCGTGCCATCGGTCTGAACTCCTTGTTTTCTGATTCTCTGAAGGAAATGAACATTCGTGAATTCGTAAACGGTTTGCAGTAATGCTGCGCGAATGATTGACGTCTGTCGGGCGAAAACCGATCACCCTTTCACTGGAAATCCATCAATTTGGACCGAAACTTTTCATCGCGACAGCAATAACCTTGTCAAGGCTTTGTTTGAGGGGGGCGGATTGACATAACCCGCTCCGTTGTCGCTCCTTGCAACTTCATCAAACCCAACTGTTCGTCTTGACAGTCCAGTAGTGAGTTACGGAGAACGCCTGAATCGACACCACACCAGAAGTCGTGTAACCTTTTTTCATAAAAAAGGTTGCGACACACACCCAATTGCGTGTCTCGTAGATTCAACACCGGTGAGGTTGTACAGGTTTCGTTTGTTTTCCCGATTCCTGGCAAACCTTGTCGTTCTACTTGCGTGCAATAAATCGGTTGCATTGAAACCAGATCCATGAGCGTATTACGCCCTTCCGTACAGCGGTAAGCGTCGATTGGCCTGCGATCTCCACGAGCCAGAGACATCACACCAGAAGGTAAACTGCTCAGGTTTCGGGTTGCCCGGTCCTGGACGAACGCAAAAGGAAGAAAAGGAAAATGACTCTTCCAATTCCAATGTCAAATTGCCTGTCGCCAAAACGCAACCAGTCGTCACGTCGATTGTAATGGGCAACACGATTTCTGCGAAGCAGGTCAATCGTGGGAAATTCGGGTTTCGATCGTCTCACCAACCTGCCATGATGAATGGTCGCCTTACCCTTTTCTCCGTACATGGCAATCATGAAAGTTGTCTTACACAATCAACCGAGGTCTCCATGCCACGTCCTCAGAGCCTGTTACATCGCCCCGCCTTTGCCACATTCCTGTTGATGACATCGATCGTTCTGATCGAATTGCCCCAATCGCATGTCCCCCAATCGCATGTCAATGCCGCGCAACAGGAAAAGGACACCACCGAAAGACAGGCAATCAATGCGGATACCAAAGCGGATGAAGAGATTCAACTCAAGTTCGCGTTCCGCTATCAACCCTGGAAAGATGTGATCGAATGGTTCGCGACGCAGGCAAATCTTTCTCTTCAAATGGACGCACCGCCAGCCGGGACATGTAACTATACAGACCGGCGAAGCTACACGCCCGGCGAAGCGCTGGATGTGATGAACGGCCTGTTGCTGACAAAAGGCTACACACTCATTCGTCGCAATCAGACCTTGTTCGTTGTCAACCTCGAAGACGGCATTCCCGATATTCTCGTCCCCACGGTCAGTGTCGACGATCTCGACAACCGGGGCGAATTTGAACTCGCCAAATGCCTTTTCCCGTTGAAAAAACTGAATCCCGATGATGCGGAAACAGAGATTGGCAAACTCATCGGACCACAGGGAAAATTGACCGTATTGCCTTCCGCGCGACAGGCTTTCGTGCAGGAAACAGTTGGAAAACTGCGCACAATTCGCAACATGCTCGACAAAGCCCAAACACCAACTGCCTGGGAAAAAGGCCAGGTCACCGAAATCACGCTGGAACATGTGACGCCGGAGGAACTGCTCACAATCGCACGTCCGCTGCTCGGATTGGAAGAAGGCCAGAATGCCAACGATCAGATTCGAATTGCTGTCGATCTACCCGGATTTCGACTGTTCGTCGCCGGCACGCCAGAGATGCTGCAGCAGTTTGAGCAAATTGTCCCGCGCGTTGACAAAGAGTTGGCCAATGCAACGATCACATCGCAACCCGAACAGTTGCAACTGGAATCGTTCAGCATCGAGGGAGCCAATCCCGATACAACTCTCCAGGTGTTGCAGACTTTGCTGGCCGGATTGCCGGGTGTCCGAATGACACTCGACCCGAACACCAACAAAGTCATCGCGTTGGCGACACCATCGCAACACAAGACGATTGCCGCCACGCTTGAACAACTCAGTGCCGATGCGAAAAAACTGGAAGTCATATCGCTGAAACGGACAACTCCCGCAACGGTCGCTTTGCTGGTCGCCAAATTGTGGCCGCTTCCGGCTGAAGGGGAAGAGTCGGAATACGAAGGACCGGTTGTCGATGGCGATGCCACCTCGATGAAGCTCTGGATCCGTGGCACGCAATCAGAAATCGATCAGATCCGCGATTTGGTGGCGAAGCTGGAAGGTGACGACGAAGCTGCTGACGCTAATCGTTCAACCTTACGGCTGATCCCGTTCGCCGACGCCGACGCAGAATCGGTCTTGAACCACGCGGAATTGCTCTGGCCGGGTATCGGCGACAACAGAATTCGCATCGTCACCCCCTCAGCCTTGACTCCCTCGATGCCACAAATGCCGATCCGCCGTGCAGAAGAACAAAAACGAGAGAATGTCGCGCCACCGGAAGACGACCACAAGCCTGAACCGGCGCCAGATACTGACAAACAGAACACGCAGGCGAGCTTGCCTGTGCCGGATCTGCAATTTGTCAGTTTTCAGAAACCGAATAACGACACGGCCGACCTCCCCGGAAAAGAACCATTCAAATCCAAACCTGCAGACGCAAAATCAAGCGACATCGTCGTTACAGTCACTGCAGCGGGGATCATGATCTCGTCACAGGATCTCGATGCGCTTGACAGGTTTGAACAGTTGTTGCGGGAGATCATGGCGGCTCGACCGGCCACTGGACAACCGACAGTTTTTTTCCTCAAGTACGCAAAAGCGGAATCGGCCGCGACGCTGGTCAAACAGATCCTCGGCATCAAGCCTGAGAGATCCAGCGGAGACCCGGTCGATGCGTTGGGCGACATGGCCGGGGCTATGGGAGCCAATCTCTTTGGCGGCCTGTTGGGACTCGGCGGTGACGATGGTTTGGCAGCAACTGGCGAGATGACGATCGTACCCGACACGCGACTGAACGCGTTAATCGTCAAAGCAAACATGGCTGACATGTCGATAATGCAGCGACTGCTGACGGTAATTGATCGCGAAAGCAGTCCGGAAGACGTACAGACTTCGGGTAAACCCCGATTGATCCCGCTGATTCACACCTCGGCAGAAGACATGATGGCAATCGTCAAGGCACAGTACGCAGACCGCCTGATGACCACATCGTCAGGCAATCGAAACCAGCAGAATCAGCGAGGCGGCAACAACTCGGCCGAACAGTTGCGGCGACTGTTTGGTGGTGGCGGCGGTGGTGGACGCGGTGGTGGAAACAACAGCGTCCCCGAAGTACGGGAGGAGCGTCCCAAACTTGTCGTCGGCGTCGACAGCCGCAGCAATTCGCTGATTGTCACCGCACCAGAGCCGCTGTTTCAGGAGGTCAAAGCGTTGGTGACAGCTTTGGATCAGGCCGGGTTCGATTCGACGGAAGTCGTCCGTGTTGTCTCACCGCAGAATGCGACCGTAACTGTGATCCAAAAATCGTTGCAGGGGATGTTCGGCGACGCCATCCAGACGACAACAACACCATCCGCCAGCAATACATCAGCCTCGCGCGGTGGAAACACGGGTGCTTCGGGAACATCCAGCAACCGTAGTTCCGGAGACAATGCAGCGCGGAATGAGATCCGCAACCTCATTCTCGAACGACTGCGACAACGGCAATCGGGGGAACAGAATCGTCCCGATGGTGCTCAAGAGGGGACAACGCGAGGTGGAAATTCCGGCTCCGCTCGCCGAACTCCAACCGGTCGCCCCGGCGGACGTTAGGGTGATTTTCGCTTTTTTTTCGGCTATGACGAAACCACTGCGACCCGTTTTCGGTATGATGAGGCAGGGCTGAATGCGCCTCCGATATCAAAATCCCAATGAAAGTGAATCCCATGAGAATCCTGACCGTCTGTCTGATCGCCCTGCTCCCCACCACCATCCACGCAGCGCCGTTGGAATCCAGGCATCTTCCCGAAACGACCAAATGGGTTGCACATATCGATATGGGATCGCTTCGCGACAGCAAAATTGGCGAATTCATTTTCGATTCGATCATGATGCGGGCAAAAGAACGCAACGAAAATAATCTGAAGGAACTGACCGAAAAAACGGGTATCGATCTCGAGAAGGATCTGCTCGGGGTCACGCTTTTCGGATCGAAATTCGGAAATGATCGCCAGGCTGCCTGTGGCATTATCCATATGAAAAAATTCAACGAACGTAAGATTGTCGCTGCCATTCAGGAAGCCTCCCGCAACGCCGAACGGAAAGTGGAACTGGAAGAAACCACGTATGGTCGGCGGATTATCTACACTGGCGAATCCGATCAGGAGACCATGCACTTCACCATGGTTGACAGCAACAAAATTATCGGTGGAAATGATCTGGATGATATCAAGGCGGCGCTGGATACAATGGATGGCAAGGCAAAGCCGATCAAAGAGACATCCGACCTGTTCATCGGCCTGAAGGAAGAGTCGATCGTCTTTTTCGGTGCCTTTGAAATCGACTCCAGAATGGTTCAAGGTCAAGCCAAATTCACTGCCCTCAACGCGCAGATCTCCGAGACCGAAGGCCAGCTGGAAGCGGAATTTGAAATGGTCACCGATGCCAATCAGTCTGCGACACAGATGAAACAACAGATCGATGGGTTTATGGCCCTGATGGCACTGCAAGCCGCACAAATACCCGAACTTGGTCGGCTGCTCAATGGCCTGAAGACACAAACCGAAGGACCAGCCTTTCTGCTGACCCTCGAAGTTGATAGCGAAGACCTGATCAAGGCAATGACCGCTGTGCGGAACCAGCGTCGAAATCAACGTGGGCCAGGTGCCGGACCGGAACCACAACGTCCGGGCGGCGATAATCGTGTTCCGCGTCAACTCGATTGAGGGACACCTTTTTCTGAATTCGATGCCGACAGGCCACGTGATCGGTGAAATCACGTGGCTTTTTTTGTTTGCCGGATAAAGGTGCCAATCGCGTCGCCTATATGTCCATAATCCGATCCCTCATCCGTCGGCTCGCAAAACGATCACAGGCACGTTAAAGCGTATCATGCTTTCCACGCCGCGAAAATCGTCGTTTGGCCTGCCGATACAGACTGCCACGATCCAGAAACATTGCACGAGAAGGTAAACTGCTCTAGTCTCAATCGATGTGCGAGTTTGAATTACCATACATCATTCGGAGAGTGAGATAATGCAGACAAGAGCGTTCTTCGTTTTCGGTTTGTCAGCGGCTGGATTTTTCAGTTGTGTATCAATCGCCAAGGCGAATCCGGTCATTGATGTGATGCAGGCGACAACGAAACTGGCAAACAGGAAATCAAATGGCACCTGTCTCCTCGTCCGAATCAACAAAGATGGCCGCGAGGATCGCATTGTCGCTGTGACGGCGGCACACGTTCTGCAACAAATGACGGGACCAACCTGCCAGTTAATCGTTCGGGAAAAGCGAACAGACGGATCTTACGTGCGGAAAGAACAGACGCTGGCAATTCGTTCCGGCGACAAACCGTTGTGGGTCCAACATGCCAGGCATGATGCTGCAGCAATAGAAATCCCCCCGGCTATTGCCAGGTCAATTGGTCACACCGTTGCTTTGGATCAAATCCCCAGAAACGTCAATGACCTGACCGACTTCAATGCCGCGTCAGAGGTCTGGATGCCTGGATACCCTGCTCAGTTGGAATCGACCCCGGCAGGGTTTTCCGTTTTGCGTCGTGGCACGGTCGCCAGTTTTCCGTTAACACCGGAATCGAAATACCCACGATACCTCGTCGACTATTCCGTCGTGCGTGGAGATAGCGGCGGGCCGGTGGTATTTGTCGAAAAAGATCCCAACGGCCAGGATCGCACAGCGAGAATTGTGGGCGTCATCTCCGGTCAACATCGGGAGCGGGAACAACTCAATTCTCTGTTCGAGCAGAAGACGGTGCATCGCTACATGGGATTGGGCATCGTTGTGCATGCCCAGTTTATTCGCGAGATAATCGATCAATTAAACAAGGGTACATGAAGCGACGACAAGAACCCACATCACTTGCTGCGGTTGACGATCATGTTTGGCGTGCGTTGCAATGCGCGGATGAAATACTTCTGAAACTCGCCGATATGTGCAACCATCTCCTTCTTCGCTTTGGCGCCATCGTGGGCTTCCAGTGCGGCGAAGACACGCTGATGCTGCTGCAATGCCTTTTTTAACGAATTATCGTCAACAGCGAATTTGTTAATCATGCGATGCAGAAGCCGATAACGCGTGACTGCTTCCACCAACCGCCTGTTTCCACTGGCACTGGCAATATCACGATGAAATGCCTCGTCGTGTTCCGCCCAGCGATCCGCCCACCCCTCTTCGCCAAACGTCTCTTCAAGATTTGCCAACGTATCTCGCAAAGGTGCAAGTGTCCGTTCGTCGATTCGCGTGGCGGCCAATTCCGCAGCCGGCCCCTCCAGGTATTTGCGCAACTCGAAGATCTCAAAGATGTCATCCGGCGTGAACCCTTTCACTGTCGCACGACGGTTCGCCGGTCGGTCAACAAGCCCATCCTTGGCCAACTGTTTGAATGCGATGTTCACCGGCGTCCGGCTGACCTGCAATGCATCTGCAACGGCAACCTCACTCAAAACCTCACCGCCATCAATCTTGCCAACAACAATCGCTTCCAACAATGTCTCATAAACGGCTTCGGCCAACGTACTTTTCAACTTTTTCGGCAAAGGCTTGAGATGATCGACCATTTTCCTGTTCTCTCGAATTGCACTCGGAAATAAGCATTGGCGATACGCAAAACCAGCAGAACTGCACATGCTGACTGCTGATATGCATGGAATTTGAGTGTGCACAAACTAACAGAGGTCAATTCAAAATGTCAATTGCCAGTATGCACTTTTCAGTATTCTGCACAAACCTGAGAGTCAGACGACGAGTTCCTGACCAGCTCGTCTCTCTTTCGCACTTTGTCTCGAAAGCTAGCTGTAATTAATGAAAATGTAATGTGTTACGATGATTCCCGGTCCACCCGAACATGATTTCAGTTGTCAGTCATCAAGCGTCATCCGGGTATGTCTCACTTCATTTTTGGGGACAAATCGACAGGCATACTCAAACCCTTTGCGAAGAGAGAGCCATTATCAGGCTAATCCCGTAATCATCTGCCGGGAAATGAAGGCCTTCCCGTGAAAGAATGCCCGACGTGCAGCAGCCGGCACATGAGCGGATTGGGTATCACTTGCGAGCAGGAAAACATGATGTGACCACGTATGACTGGGAACAGTATCTCGATTTCGCGGACAAACATTTGGCATTTGGGCAACGAAAAATCGACGTTCCGGTCGCAATAACAATTCTTTCACTTTCCAGCGTATCGCCAAATTTCGGGGAACTCCCGAGACAAACCTGACGTCACTGGTCTGACACCGCAGATAAACAACATTCTCCATACTCAGGTGCAAAAATGCTGAAAACCATTCCGAAGCCCGTTCTGTATGGCCTTTCACTCGCAATCACTCTCACTTCGACGGCTTGGGTTTCGTCGACAGCCTGGGCCGATCCCTGCGGGATGGTGCCACCGGTCTATGTGGGAGACGATATTCCGATCGCCCGGATTGGTGAACAGAAAACCTATGTGTTCTATCAACCGGGGAAAAACGGCAAACCAGGAATCGAGACCGTGGCAATCCGCCCGGGTTTCAAGGGAAACGTTGAAGAGTTCGGCATGCTGATCCCCTTCCCCTCCGTCCCTGCTTTGAGAAAAGTCTCGGACAATATCTTCCCTCATATCGCTTCAGCCATCGATCCGCCGGAAGTTGTGATCGACATGCGGTGGCAACTCTTCGCCCGCAAACGGAAGGGCAATGCTCTGCCTGCTCCCACGGCGGCCTCGGGGCTGGCGTTGGGCGATAATAGAGTTCGGGTTGTGAAGGAAGAAGCGGTGGGGATGTATGAAGTGGCTGTGTTGGAAGCGGGCAGTGCCGCGGCACTCAAGCGATGGATGGACGATCACGGTTATCAATATCCCGAAGGGATGGACACGGCATGTGAAGACTACGTCGAAGCCGGCTGGTGCTTCGTGGCGGTCAAAACGAAAGTCGGCACAAAATCGGGAGCCGACCCTCAACCGGGTCAGCGCTCTGTCGACAACAGGATGCCTGCGGGGTCCACGTTCGATGGAAACGTCCAGGCGATGGGCTTTCGTTTCTACGTGGATGAAATGGTCGTACCGATGCGGCTGTCGACATTCAATGAAGGGGATCTGCGGAACATCGTCTACATCCTGAGCGACAAGCCTATGAAAATTCAGTCGATTCCTGAGGAATACGTCGTTCGTCAAATTCCCGGTACCGAATTGATTCGCAACGTCACACAGCCATTGCCGCTTCGTCTCATCGGTGGCACGATCGACCAGATACAACCGTGGCAGAAAAATGGATTGAAGGAGCGTCGTAATCCTGAACCGCACAATGGCGCTGCGAAAGACCTGTTTGCCGCTGACTTGCTGGCCATACAAAAGAATGAATTGAGCCATCTTCACGAAGAGCAGGAAAAAATGCTGCTGCGGATTGGCGAACGGTTGTCGCTGCGGGGACCGGAAATCGACAAACTGAATCTCGGTGCATTGAAATCGGAACGGGACAAAACGGTCGATCTGGCTTTGAAAGATCTCGAAAAGATGACGTTAACCATAGTTGATGGCAACTTCCCGCGCGAGATCCTGGCCAACCAGAACTTGAAATTTGCGGAATACAAAATGGCCGCCCGCCGCAATTCCAGCCTGCACTACGATGCAACGCAGATGGGCCCCGGTCAGAAGAAGATGGGAATGTTGTTCTGGGACAACGTGAGTGAACTGGAAGAACCGAAGGAAGCTGAACTGGTCTCAGCCGCCGGGAAAGTTCCATCACAACAATGGCCTCTTGGCTTACTGGCCATGCTATTGAGTGGGTCGATGCTGGCCTTGATAGTCGCACGCCGCCGACATGCATGATTTCCGGTAACCGACGATCAACATAACACGCTTTAGACTGATGCGAGAATCGCTCCACGCAAACCGTGGAAGTAAGTCTCGTTGTCGGCAAAAAACTCCTCCGGCAGGATTTCGTACGCGCGTAACGCCAGTTCCACCTGATCCCAGCCAACGTCGGCCGCAACTTCAAACGCCCGTTCCCCTTTTTCGATCCGGTCGTTTTGTTCGGCAAAGTTGCGAAACCGGAAATCGGTCTCCTGCGGGAAATACGCAAATTGAATGCGCGGTTTCATGGCGATGAATTTCAATATGGGCCAGTCGAATTCCGCCATCGCTTTATCGATGCTCGGACGGACGACATATTCCTGCTCGTCCAGAAAATGAGCGAGAAAGAGTTCGCGTTTGGCCTCATCAGACATATCCAGGCCGCTCAATCGTGCCGAGTGAATTCGGCGTAACGCGGTCAATAATTCCGGGCGGACGAACCGGTCGATATCGGGATGATCACCATACCTCGCTGTGAAGTGATAGGTTGTGTAAATCGCGATGCAGACACGCCGGTTAATCTCTCGAAAGGCGTTAGTGAAATCTTCCAGATCGCGTAGTTTCTGCCTCCGTTTGCGGGGCGAGAACACAAACTGCAGCGACATCGCTTTTGCCAGTTTGCCGCCAAACGCGAAATAGTCTCTCGCCCACAGCGCGCCATGTGCGGCAATGAGCGGAAAGATATGATTGCCGCCGGAATGCTGATAAATGTGGTGATAAGTCGTTGCCCGCTGGCTGAGATCGTTCAACCCACCTGCCAGTTTTGTCGCTTCTGCTCCCAATGCATCGTATTCGCGCTGCAGTTCATCGAATGACAGATTCGTAACCGACATGATTTGCTCCCATTCTGAATACCCGATGTTTTGACCCGAAGAGCAAACCGCGTTGAAGTAGACGCATTAACGAAGAAGTCGAGAGGAATTCGGAAAATTCCAGCAGGAGTGATGTAGAACCATTCGAGATTCCCGGAGGATCTGCTCGCGCCCTTTCCAGAGCATATTACACTCTTCTGTGGCGCGAAATTCGTCTTTTGGCCTGCAAACGCAGACTCCTGCGAGCCAGAGGCGTCACACCAGAAAGTAAACAGCTTTACCTGCAGAACAGGCAGTCCCTGATGCCAAAGGTTTCTCGAACGATCATTCCGTGACGACGTAACGTCGTGGCTGGAATTCACTTTTACGGGCTTGTCGCCTTCGCGAGAGACATTTTCGTAATCGCGCATCACAGTGGAAGTCAGCAAATGTTTGATGCTGCGCTTTGCACCAGTCGTCGTTCCGACGGGCCGAGTTGCCCGATGCAGGCATGGCATCGAAATCCCATAGCTGCGTTGCCACGCAACGCCGTTCCGCATTGCCCTGTTTTTCTTCATGCGCAATGCGGCTATCCTGTGAATCCTGTCATCCTGTCTGATTCTTTCCGTCAGGCAAACTTTGCATCGTCGCTGCCTCTCCCAGACCTCAGGTTGACGAGCAACCTGGGTTGCTGATCACGCCACGCTTTGGCAAACGTGGTTACAAGAACGAAGCAAGTCACACAAAAAAGGACGCGTCATCCTGATGCAGGCGGGGATCCAAAGCATACACCAGGAGAGGGGATTCCCCTCACATTGAATTGAACACCGTGTGGGAATGACGGAATCGTGATCTCGGTCAGAACAACGAGCCGACCGGCGAAAAAATGTCATCCGATTCCACCGGATCGATGATTTCCTCCTTCTCGCCACCCCGGTCGCGGAAGATGTGCAGAATTCGAGCGCGACCCATTTCCCGATAGTCCGGCTCGGGGTATTTTTCATCATCCAGCGGGTTGTCGAGACCATACTCATGAATGATGACATGAATCTTCGGCAGCCCGGCAAAGTGGATCTCCCGAAGTGGTTGCTGCCCGGCGTCGATATCGTATCGCTCGAACATCACCCGCAACACACGACGCAAGCCGCGGAATCCGACCCCATCTTCAACGAACAGAATGTCGACGTCCAACGCTTTGCACATTTCGTAGAAATGCGATCGGGCCTCAATCGGCATGGCGTGGCGATAAAGCGGCGGGATGACATCCATGATCCGCGTGTGATCGAATGTGATTTCGTCTCTTCCCAAAGCGGGGATAAACCACAAATGCGGTGCCACCCAGAACCCCTGGCCGCCGGACGGCCTGGGCCGTGAGGCACGGCGAAACATCGTCTGCAACGATTTCACAATCGCCCGCCGACGTTGCACGCGATCCTTCCATCGCACCCGCTCGATAAATCGCTCATCAATCAAATCCGAGTCGGTCACTGCCAATACTGAGGAAGGAATGGCCCGATCTTCCGCATCGGCAAACGCGATTTCGACATCGAGCTTGTTGTACGTGTTGCCCGGGGCGAAGACGCACTTCCAACCATGCACGGTACAGATCTGATTCAGAGCCTGCTTTCGTACATCCGAAATGTTATCTGCGACGAATAGTCGCGGAGGAATCAACTGATCGGGAGCATCCCATCGGCACAAATAGCCAAAGCCATGATAAAGCAACGTGTAAAGAACCAGGCCCGTTCCGAGAAACCAGGCCGTCATCGTACCGAAAAACATCGTAATGGGAGAATTGACTTCCGATGCAGAAAGTCCGATCGCTGTGCCACCCTGCCCCCATAAGATGCAGAGCATTCCCAGCCCACAGACCGCCAGCGAAAAGTTGAGTCTCTCGGCAGACATCGCCCGGACTGGTTCGTCGCGATTCGCCTGCCACGCACAATCGAGTTTGCGGCGAGGGGGTAACGCCTGCAGAAACTGGTTCATCAGGAACGCGGCAAGAATCAAAATCGGTGGAATCCAAATTGGCAGCCAGAAGACGGCAAGTAACGTGGCGACGAAATAGACCATATTAAGGTACGTGCTCAGACTCTTGACCGTTCGTGCCGAGAGCGTCGTGAAGAGTCGCAGCCAGTCGTGCACCAGCATCGGCGGGACCAGAGAGGCCACGATGCAGACGACTGTCAACATGCCCCACAATCCAGCGAGACAACCGAGATAACCGATGTAACTGATCTGAGTCATCAGTGGTCGAAACGGCATCTCGAAAAACCAGGCCCATGTCAAAGAGATTCCGACCAGACCAAGGATGAACATCGGCAGCAGGACAATCATTTTGGGAACGCCGCGCGGCAAGGGTGGATCATTTCGCAAATCTGCGCCGAACGAAAATGTCAGCTTGCGAAATTGGCGGAATGCCTTTGCCCGTAAGATGGCAAAAAGATGGGTCCATTGCAGATCACCGCGCTGATGCCAGGCGACATGCACTCCGGCGACAAGCAACAGGATGGTCAGCGCGAGCAAGTCAAGTATTTCCAGTTCGTGTTGCCGACCGAAATACTCCAACGCCCCCAGCAACCCGACCAACACCAAAAGTGACCAACGATCTCGAACAGGCAAGGCGCGCAACGCGGACCACAATTGCCGGCAAAGTTGAATGGGATTAAAAACGGTGGGGCTCATGGCGGACATTTCAAAGGGCATATTACCCTGTCATGATGGCACTCGAACGGTGCAAACGCAAGATGAACTGACGGAGCTTATGATTTCCCGCAAGTCGTTCAACACCACACATGCATACGCGTGACGGCAATGCCGCCGCCGAAACAGATATCAACGTCGCTTCCCTGTACGCGCGGCCGGTCGCCATATGCCGAGCGATATCGGAAATGCTCACCTTCGACTTCGTAGTACATCGGCAAGTGGCCCCGATCCAGCGGACAATGCACAATTCCCGGGAGGCCTGTTTCCGGCAAATCGAAGGGAAAGTTGACATTCCAGAACTCGCCCGGATTGAGTTCTTCCCGCCACAGCGATTCGAGAACATACGATACCAGAGGGGCGTAGCGGTTCCAGTCAAGTTCACCCATATTGCGTCGGTATTGCGAAAATGCGATCCCCGGTTTGCCACATAAAGCAGCCTCGCGCACTCCCGCCACTGTCCCGGACATGAAGACATCCACGCCCAGGTTCCCTCCATCATTCACGCCGGAAAAGACCCAATCGACATCCGCTGCCAGATACAACAGGCCGAGTCTTGTGCAATCTGCGGGCGTCCCATCAACGGCATGCCAGTTGGCATCAGATTGAACCTTAATGGCACGCCCGACGTTCACCTGATGACTGCAACCGGAAAGATGTTCCTGCGGCGCAACGACAATTGGCTCGGCAAACTCGGCTACGACGCGCTGCAACATTTGTATTCCGGGTGCGTCAATTCCGTCGTCATTGGTAATCATGATTTTCATTGGGATTGATTCCGCTTACAAGGACGCTTGTGTCAGTTCTCTCCTGGTATTCTATGCCGCCTGTCCAGTCTTGCTCAATCGGCTCAAAGACTTCAATGGATTTCGAGACTGTACACCACCAGCCGGCGTTCATTAAAATGAATTATTGTCGCCCCAATACAACTTGATGCACTTTTTTGCAAAGGTGATCTCTACATGAAACAGACATCTCTCATTCCCCTTGCATTTTGTCTACTCGCAGTCACGCTCACGAACGCAATTCTTGCCGGGGAAAAGCTCGAACCGATCTTCGATGGCAAGACGCTTAACGGCTGGACTCAAAAAGGGGGCAAGGCAAAGTACAAAGTTGAGGATGGCATGGTTGTCGGCACCGCTGTTATCGGTACACCAAACAGTTTTCTCTGCACCGAAAAAGTTTACGGCAACTTCATTCTGGAACTTGAGTTCAAAGTCGATACCAGGTTGAACTCCGGCGTGCAGATTCGCAGCCAGGCTTACGACAAAGATACGACCGTCGAAACCAGGGACAAAAACGGTAACGTGAAAATGCGGAAGTTCCAGGCCGGTCGGGTGCATGGCTATCAGGTCGAAATTGACCCGTCAGAACGTTCCTGGTCTGGCGGGATTTATGACGAAAGTCGGCGTGGCTGGCTGCATAATCTGGCTGGTGAAAAATACAAGGTGGCCCGGGAAGCGTACAAGTCAGACGACTGGAATCATTACCGTATCGTCTGCAAGGGGGACTCGATCAAGACCTGGATTAACGGTGTTCCCGCAACCGATCTCAAAGATGACATGACGGCTAAAGGCTTCATTGGCCTGCAGGTGCATTCGATCCGGTCACCGGAACAAGTCGGTTTGAAGGCCCGCTGGCGAAACATCAGACTACAGGAGCTGGAGTAGGCAAATAGAAATCGGCTCCGTCACATTTGAATCATCACCCCAGTCGACGACTCTTGATCGTTCAAGGGATAATTCATGCATCGTTTTCTGACGATGGTCTGGCGACGAGGTTTCGTCGCCACATTTTTGACCGGATTATTCGCACTGCTGCCGCTGGTCATCACGCTCTGGATCATGAACTGGGTCGGCAGCATCCTGCGCGAACTCGTCGGCGCAGAAACGTTACCGGGTCGAGCCCTGCGATCGATTGGTCTCCGCTTTGCCGCCAATCCTTATGTCGCCATGGCGATCGGCTGGATTGTTGTGGTGATTGCCATCTGGCTGATTGGCGTGATCATTCGAGGCACGGCGCAGTATCGATTGCGTGAGTGGTTCGACGGCCGGGTCAAGCGGATTCCGATCGTCAAAAGCATCTATGGACCGGTGCAGCAGGTGGTCGAAATGTTTTCCCAGCGAGATGAGTCTGCCGTTTCCGGCATGAAAGTCGTCTACTGCTACATGGGCGGGACGGAAACAACCGGCTTCCTCGGCCTGCTTCCCAGCAAAGACATTTATCAGTTTAATGATCAGCCTTGCCACATTATCTATCTCCCCTCTGCACCAATGCCAATGACCGGTTTCAATCTGTTTGTACCGGTGGAACACGTCCGTAAAATCGACATGAATGTTGAGGATTTGATGCAAATCTATTTCTCGCTGGGCGTGATGACCTCGAATGTCGCTCCTGGTTTTGTCCAGCCACCGAGCGCCAAATGAGAAACCAGGCCAGTTTTGACTTTGAGTATCCTCTGACCAGAAAGGACAAACCTTTTTTCCTACATTCCTCTTATTCGTCGTGTTATCCTGTCTTGTCTTTGTGACACAGCAACAACAGAAATCACATTTCGGAAAGGCAAACCCTCATGAGATGGCGCGGGAGGCGAGGCAGCAGCCAGATTGAAGACAGGCGCGGCAAGGGTGGCGCGGCGATGAAACTCGGCGGCGGTGGAATCCTCGGCCTGCTTGTCATGATGGGCATCGCCTACATGCTTGGCGGAGACCCGCTGACGATCCTGCAACAAGGCATCCAGCAACCAGCAGCCGGTCCTGCACAACCACGATCGCCAGAAGAAAACGAACTGGCGAAATTCGTCTCTGTCGTGCTGGCCGACACCGAAGAGGTCTGGACGGCTCAGTTCCAGCAAATGGGACGCGAATACGTCAAACCAAAACTCGTACTCTTCGAGAATCAGGTAAACTCAGGTTGCGGATTTGCCAGCGCTCAGGTTGGTCCGTTCTACTGTCCCGCCGATCAGACGATCTATCTCGATCTCGGTTTCTTTCAGCAGTTGAAGCACAAACTTGGCGCACCAGGTGACTTCGCCCAGGCTTATGTAATCGCACACGAGGTCGGGCATCACGTTCAGCACTTGACAGGAACGCTTGATCGTGTACGTCAGCAGAAGCGGGGACTTGATGAAACTGGCCAGAACGAATTACAGGTGAAGGTCGAACTGCAGGCCGACTTTCTGGCTGGTGTCTGGGCCAAACATGCTGATGAACGCTGGCAGATTCTGGAACAGGGTGATCTGAAAGAGGCCCTCAATGCGGCCGAGGCAATCGGCGATGACACGCTACAGAAACGGAGCCGGGGTTACGTCGTTCCGGACTCCTTCACACATGGGACAAGTGACCAACGGATGCGGGCCTTTCGATCAGGCTTTGCGACGGGCGATTTTCAGGGAGCGAGCAAATTCGGAGTGTAACAATTTCAGAAAATGAGGGGATCAAACCATGAAAGCTGACACCGCAAAAAACAAACGGCTGCCGGGAACATGATGTTCTCAGCAGCCGTTTATGGTCGGTTTCAGGATTGGCTCGTTTTCCGGCAATCAGCGCTATCGCCGAAAGATGGCCATGCGCCTTCCTGATAAAACAGGCGGTCTACGCTGCGGCAGAGAGGCCTTCATCTTCAAGCCCCTGTTCATCGGACTCATCGTAAACCAGGTAGAAGATCGCGTTGATCGCGTCTTCGATATGCCCACGAATGTTTTCGCTGTCGATGCTCTCGGCGATGTCTTCCAGCGAGGAGATCACGCGATCGACTTCGTCGCTGCTGATTTCTTCGTAGGCACTATCGTCTGACATCGCTTCGTCGTCGTATTCTTCCTCTTCCTCTTCTTCGTTGTAGGGATCGACGTAACTCAGTTCAATTTCGTTTTCTTCGTCTTCGTTGGCGAAGCCAGGCGTTTGTTCTTCGGACACCGCAACCTCCTTGTTTTTGTGCGATGCGGACTGGCCGCAAAAATTTGGAAAGAGTGGATGATTCAAGGCTGGGAGGATTGGTCGCGTTCCCCCGAACCAGGAATCACCCACACACAGGCCTCCGCTCAATTTCTATGGCGAGTTCCTGTCGAATCTTCAATGGCCATTTGCCATTCACCATTGATTATCGGACCGGCACACTGGACGCATGAGTCGGAAATTGCCGGTTTTGCGGGCGACGATCGGAAACCTCCAATCCACAGATTGATCTGTTTCGTTCGTGGTCTGAAAGAACTCAGCGCGTGAAATGGTTGGCGCGCCGAGTTCTGGAGCGTATTACGCTCTTCTGTGCCGCGATGGACGTCGTTTAGAGCGCATCCGAGATAACCGTAGCGTCATCCGAACGGGTATGTCAGTTCCAAATGGTCCGCCAGCCGCTACGATAAAACTAGACGTAGTCTAGCCTGCAAATACAGATCCCCACGAGTCAGAAACGTCACGCCAAAATTAAACTGCTCTACCTGCCAGATTTCTTTTTTGCGGCTGGCTTCTTTGCTGTTTTCCTGGCCGACTTCTTCTCGGCGGTTTTCTTCGTCGTCGATGAAGCGGATTTTCCGGTGGGAGATTTCTTTTTCGCTGCTTTCCTGCTGGCCTTCCTTTTTTTCTTTCTGGTGGATTTTGAATCCGATCCGCCGAAAACGTTATCCCAACCTTGCGTGAATTTTTCATTGGCACCAGTGTGCACGGTGTAGCCAGTCATTGATGGATCCCCTTGAACTTCGATTTGATGTTTTGAAGAACGACTGATTGGATGTGCCGCGAAACTTAGCGGACGGGATCTCTCGTTTCAAGCCGAGGTTCGGTCAGAGTATCGCATCAGCCATCGAAAGCCAAATTTCCTGCATGCTGCCGCCAATGCAGCGGCAACAACCAGAGAAAATGCCGCAACGGATGTGCTTTTCCCTTGCGATTCGTGGGTAAAGTCGGCAGGCTACCACAATCGGGTTTTGTGATCGTTTTCAATTTCGTCGCGAGAATTGAGGCAAAATTCGTGCACAACATGTGGGAACGACTCACTTCTCACGCTTGGGAATCCTGTTTCCGGGTGGTTCCTGCTTATGAGAATTTGTCTGCAGGTTGTGAATCTCGGTTGCCAGTCATATTTGAAGCTGACAAAATCCCATCAATTAAAACAGGGGGTTCTCCCCTTTTCGGGTACCCTCCTTTTCATGTTCCGCAAATCGGGTTCGTGGTGTTTTGTGAATGAGGTTCCGATACAAATCGGGGCGATTTGACCTGCAAAACTGGAAATGCAGCCCGGATGAAACCGACTGTTGACGCAAATCGATGCGTCATTGCCCGGATTTTTCGGGTGATGGGAAAACAAACCGTTATCGAGTCAAGGTATGATCGGGATGATTATGTATTTCCCAAAATCCGCACCGGTATCTTGAACAAGTAGAGTTGCCAAATGGCGAAAAAGCTGAGTACCGAAGAAATTCTGGCAGCAGCTCGCAAAGAGTCTGGTAAAGGTGAGGCGAAGTCGGGAAAACCGGCTGATGAGTCGCCTGCTGAAGAAACCGGGCAGGCATCGGAAGAACAGCCCGTCAGGAAAGACTCCGTTCCGGCCAGACCCGCCGCCGCAGGCAAGCCGAAAAGTACGGCGGACATTCTCGCCGCAGCCCGAGCTCAGGCAAAAGGTGGTTCTGAAGAATCTGAGTCCAGGCCGGCTGCGAAACCCGCTTCCAAAGCGGGTGGTGGCGCGAAAAGCACAGCCGACATTCTGGCAGCAGCTCGTGCTCAGGCCGGGGGGGGTGGAGGCGAGGTTAAATCGGCTGCTCTCAAGAAAGCCACCGCCGCAGGTGACAAACCGGCCGCACCAGCCGGTGATAAACCTTCCGTACAGGAAATGCTCAAGGCGGTTCGAGAAGGCAAGCCGGTACCAAAAAGTGGAGAAGCGAAAAAGACGATGCCGCCTCGTCCAGAGCGTCCCGCGCCGAAGAAGTCGGCCAAAAAAGAGGAGCGACGTAACGTGTTGCTTGCTCTGGTCACGACACCCTTTGCCTTTGCCTGGACCTGTTTTTCCACTGCTTCTCTGGCCGCGACTCTAGGTGTAGCCCGGTTCATGTTCCCGAATGTGCTGGTTGAACCTCCGAGTAAATTCAAAGTTGGCCCGCCAAGCGACTATCCTTTCGGCGGTGTGGCGACCAAGTGGAAGGCACAATTTGGCGTCTGGCTCGTGCATGCGGAATATGAAGGTCAGAATCTGATTTACGCGCTCTCCTCGGTCTGTACACATCTGGGGTGCACTCCCAACTGGCTTGAGAGCGAGCAGAAATTCAAATGCCCCTGCCACGGTTCGGGCTTCTTTATTACGGGCGTTCACTTTGAAGGTCCGGCTCCGCGGCCGTTGGAGCGGGTTGGTATCCGGCTGGCGGAAGATGGTATGTTGGAAGTCGACAAGAGCAAGAAGTTCCAGCAGGAGCTTGGCCAATGGGTCGACCCCGCCTCCAAGGTTGTCATCTCGTAGCAGTCAATCGCTCGCAGGTTTGTTGCAGTATCAACTTCTGAAATCACAACGGGAAAAACTGTCGCCGCGATCCATGACCCCGCGGCCTGGTTTACAACGAAAGACAAAGACGGCATCAGGCCGTCTGCTGGAGTTTCGATGTCGGTTGGTGACTACATTCGAGAATCGCAAATCTGGAAGAGTATCTTCCGTCACCCTGCTCCGCACGATCGCCGAAATCGTGTGGTGGTAATGTTGACGAACTTCTTCCTGCACTTGCATCCGGTTTCAGTGAAGAAGCAGGGCATCGCACTCTCCTACACCTGGTGTATGGGAGGGATCACCTTCTTTCTGTTTCTGGTAGAGACCATCACTGGTGTGCTTTTGATGTTCTACTATCGCCCGACGTTGGAGTGGGCATTTAATGATATTCGATCGTTACGAGATGTAACCACGCTGGGCATCATGCGGGAAATTCACCGTTGGGGCGCACATGCCATGGTGATCACGGTCTGGTTACACATGTACCGCGTCTTTCTCACCGGAAGTTACAAGCCTCCCCGGGAGTTCAACTGGGTGGTGGGGGTGTTGCTGCTGGTGCTGACTTTGCTCCTCTCATTTACCGGATATTTGCTGCCTTGGGATCAGTTGGCGATCTGGGCGATCACGGTCGGTTCGAACATGGCTCGTGCGACGCCATTCCTGGGAAGTGAAGGGCCTGGTTTTCAGTTGTTGAATGTCGGTGGTTTTGATCTGATCACCTCCGCCAGTGACGCCCGTTTTCTGTTGTTGGGTGCTCGTGACGTGGGTGAGTCCACCTTGAACCGATTTTACATTCTGCATTGTGTGGCGATTCCACTGGTCGTGGCCGGATTGATTGCCATTCACTTCTGGCGGGTTCGCAAGGACGGGGGCATCAGCCAGCCGTTGTAATGTCTGTTGGCCCATTGTGTGGCGATGATGGGCGTCAGATGCTGGCCAATTTGAGAACAACAGACACTCATGGCGAGTGGTTTCGATTCAAGACGTGCAAGAGAACAGGTAGTTCCGCATGCATTCGCATCCAGATTTAACATCAAGCGTCATTCAGGGATTGGGAGCCTTTTACCTGGTCCTGTTCCTGATGAACGCCATCTATACCTACTTCAGCTTCAAAAAGGGTGGCCACTCGAAATTTCTGGAAAGGCTCACCGGGCAGGAGATTCCCGCCGCTGCAATGTGGGCGCTGTATTCCGCATTTCTGCTGATGATTGCGGTCGCCCATCTGACCAGCACCAGTAGTCCGAATGCCTTTTTGTTCAAGCTGCCGGAATGGGTGAAGTATTATGTCGACGTGATCGTGGCTGATCCTGTCAGCTTTTCAGTGCTGTCGGTTGTGCTGTTCGCCTTGATGATCCTGTTGCGTGAGTGGTGGGTAAAGCCGGTTGTTGCCTGGATTCTTCTGAATGTCTCGGTCATTGCGCTGGGCCTGTCGATGACTGACTGGGATTTTCGCCAGATCGTTGGCAAGCCGGACAATGTCCCGATTGTCGCGATGCTGTTTATCGTTGGCTTTTTCACCTGGCTCTACTTTCGGCGGGCCATCGAGAACGATAAACGAATTGATGAAGGCCGAGACGTTTTCGAGAAGGAAGACAACGAAAAAATTCTGGTCTGGCCCGACCTTGTCTATACCGAATTGATGTGCATGGTCATCCTGACGGTCATTCTTGTCGCCTGGGGAATTCTGCTGCACGCTCCGCTGGAAGAACCAGGCTCCGCCGTCAAAACCCCCAACCCGTCGAAAGCACCATGGTACTTCCTCGGGTTGCAGGAAATGCTTGTTTACTACGATCCCTGGCTTGCTGGTGTCGTGTTCCCCAGTGTTATCCTTGTTGGTTTGATGGCGATTCCATACATCGACTTCAACAAGGGTGGCAACGGGTATTATTCGTTCAAAGAACGTTGGTTTGCCATCTCGACATTCCTGTTCGGTTTCCTGCCACTCTGGGTGGCGATGATCATTCTGGGAACGTTTCTGCGTGGTCCGAACTGGAACATGTTCGGTCCGTTCGAGTATTGGGACGTGCACAAGTTGGAGGTACTGTACAACGTCAACCTTTCGGAATACTTCTGGCTCTATTCTCCGGAGTGGACGCCCTGGGTGGGAGCCATGCCGGTCGCTCCACCCGATGCAAGCCTGCCGCAACAGGCGAGGATTATCTTTTTGCGTGAAGCGCCCGGATTTATCGCGGTGATTGTTTATCTGGCGGTGCTGCCGCCCCTCATGGCGATGACACTTTTCCGGACGTACTTCCTCCGGATGGGCTTCCTGCGGTTCATGGTGTTTTCCAACCTGCTGCTGATGATGCTCGCGCTGCCAATCAAGATGGTGCTGCGTTGGGCGTTTAACCTGAAATACATTATCGCAATTCCCGAGTGGTTCATTAACGTCTGACTCGCTGCCAGTCAGAACAGTAGACAGACAACAGAACAGATCGAATCATTTCGATTAATAAAACGGACTGGGCAAAAACATGCCGGCGAATGAAACAATCTGGCGCAATCTGAAAACCATGCACATCGTCTTCGCGTTGAGTTCCTTCGCGCTGGTGGTGGTGACATTGTGGATGTTGGCCGACGACCACGGTGGCGAATGGAAAGTATACCAGAAGACATTCTTCAAAATTGAAGCCGAGAAGTTGCGCGAACGCCAGAAAGAGATTCTGACAGCGGATTACACCGACAACGTCGCGCAACTCGAGCAGAAAATTCAGGACGCCGAGGACGCACTGGTTAACCGGCAGTCGGAAATTGATACGAAACAGGAGGAGATCGACGAACTGGCCAACCGTGTCGATCTGATCATGCGGGATGTTCGCCTGCAGCGACAGGTGCGCGATGTGGCTCGGGCGAATCTCGGCCTGGCCATCCGCGACGCCAGGCCAGAAGAAGAAACCAGACCTCTGCGGGACACCTTCGCCGCTGAAAACAAAAATGTGACGGACCTGGAGTTGCAGCACGAGTTGGAATTGGCCAGGTTGAATGCGGTGAAAGTGGAAATGGCCACCATGACGACCAACCGCGATACGGCTCAGGGCGACTTAAAAAAGCTGCAATCCGATTTTGACCTGGCACACACCGCGCTGCAAAATATCGACCCGGACAAACTGATTTCGCTATCGGAACCATCTTCGCTGAAGCGAAAAATTATGGAGTGGCCCATTATCGATGGGTTCAACTCACATTTGAAGATCCGTCAGGATTGGTTGCCCGAATTGAAAGTGCAGCTTGGTATGGCGCGCACGGCGAGATTTGACCGCTGCCGCACCTGTCACATTGGTATTGACCGTGTTCAGGCGGGTGGTATTTCCGCCTTCCCGCACGGCGATCCGGACTCCGACAATCCCGAGGAGTGGGTCAAAGAAAACAAATTTCCGCATCCCTACTCAACGCATCCGCGCCTGGATGTTTACCTGACTGCGACAAGTCCGCATCCACTGCCGCTGTTTGGCTGCACCGCCTGTCACGATGGTGACGGCTCGGGCACGAGTTTCCAGAATGCAGAGCATTCCCCCAATAATCCGGCCCAGGCTGAGAAGTGGACAAAAGAGTTCGGCCACCACTCGAATCATTTCTGGGAATACCCGATGCTGCCGACACGTCTGCAGGAGTCCTCCTGTCTGAAGTGTCACCACAACGTCACTGAGTTGGGGATCAATGACAAATTCGGCCCGACCGCTCCCAAACTGTATGAAGGTTTTCAAGCCGTTAGTGAATACGGCTGCTTTGGCTGCCATGAAATCCGTGGTTATGAAGGCGAAACCCAAATCGGACCGGACATGCGGCTGGAGCCAAACTACAATGCCGCAGCGTTGCAACTGCTGCATGACGAGGCGTTTGACGATATTGAGATGATTGAGAAGGCGGTCGACGATATCACGGGCGACAGTAAAAACGAAAACGATGCCGAAGCAGGAAACGAAAACGAAGAAGCCATCGACCCTGTTCTTTTGGAGATTCAGTCGCTCGCCAAAGAAATTGCCCGCCGTCCCGACGATACAGAAGCGGAGCGAAAGGAGTTGCAACAACTGATTGCCGACGACGTCGCCGAATCGAAAAAGCTCTCGAAAGAATCGCAACGTCTTGCCCCGGCGTTCAATTCCGAGACTGTTCCCGGAAAAATGCGAAAAACTGGTCCGTCGTTGCGGTATCTCGCCAGCAAAACAACGCGCGACTGGGTGGAATTCTGGACGAAAGAACCGAAGGCATTTCGTCCCACAACCCGGATGCCGCAGTTCTTTGGGCTGTCGAATCAGCAGGACGCCCACGCGGAGAAGTTCGAGCCGGTTCAAATTGCGGGAATTACGCAGTATCTGCTGGATCGCAGCCAGGATTTGGACCTGCTAAAACCGGTCGAAGGTTATAAACCCAATGCCGAGCGTGGCAAGGAACTCTTCTCCAAACGTGGTTGCCTGGCATGTCACTCGCACGAAGACTTCCCGAAGATCGATTCGGACTTCGGCCCGAACCTGACGAACATCAACGCAAAAATGCACTCGGGTGACGACGGGTTCAATTGGCTGTACACCTGGATTATTGAACCACAACGTCATCATCCACGTACCAGGATGCCCAATTTGTACCTTACGCCTTACACTGAGGCGGGTGGTGGAGCAGAAGTCGATCCAGCGGCTGACATCGCAGCTTATCTGTTGCAGAATGGGCCAGCGGAATACGACGGAGTCGAAGTCACCGATGAGGCATTGAACGATCTGACATTCGAGTTTCTGAAGAAGGCAATCGGTGTCTCTCGTGCCAAAGAGGTCGTTTACGGCAATGACCCGCAGAATCCCGATGCAAGTCGAAAAGCATTCCCACTGCCGGAAAGCCAGATCAAAGGAGATGAGATCGAACTCTGGGCGGGCGACAAAGAAAAAGTCGACGACCCCGAAGAGTGGCGTGAGATGAAGCTGAACTACATCGGTCGCCGGATGATCTCCACCTATGGCTGCTATGCCTGTCACGACATTCCCGGTTTTGAACTGGCTCGCCCGATCGGCACAGCCCTGCAGGACTGGGGCCGCAAAGATACGTCGAAACTGGCTAAGGAACACATCATGGAATACCTCCATCACCATGGAGAGCCCGATGGTTCCAGTACGCACAAGCGGATGGAGAAGTCGTTTACACTGGCCAAAGCGAATGAGTTCTCCAGCGAAGAGGAAAAGGAACGCGAACTTTCCGGCCTTTATTTCTACGACTCGCTGATGCACCACGGTCGAGCCGGCTTCCTGTGGCAGAAACTGCGGGCACCACGCAGCTACGATTTTGAAAAGACGGGCACTAAAGATTACAACGATCGTCTGCGGATGCCGAAGTTTCCGTTTGATGAACAACAAATTGAAGCTGTGGCAACATTTGTACTCGGTCTGGTGGCCGACCCGCCGGATGAGCAATACGTCTACTCTCCCGGCCCCGAGGTTGAAGCCCGACTGGAAGGCGAACGGTTGCTGGCGAAGTACAATTGCACCTCCTGCCACATGGTTGATATGCCGGAGATCACTTACGCTCTGGACCGCCGCATCACAGGCACGAATTTGTCCAGCGAGCATCCGGACAGCATCGATTTGCTGATGAAGATCAAGCCACCACGCCAGGCGGAAACCGGCAAGACAGCCGAAGTCGATGGCAAGCAGGTTCCAATCATCAGCTTCCACGGTTTGAAGTACAGCGATGCTGATCCCGAGGAAGATCCGGAATTCCAGGACGATACATACGATACCTGGGAGACATTGCAGGTTGGTGAAGAGTTACTGCTGCCGGGCAGCCGAATGGTCGTCAATCTGCAACGCAAAATCAAAGAAACAAACGGTCGCGGAGGAGAGTTCGCCCTCTGGCTCGTTGATGATCTGGTTGAGCAGGGTGCGGCCAAGAACCGATCAATGTCCTGGCAGATGTCGCCACCGCCGTTGTACGAAGAGGGTTACAAGGTCCAAACACCCTGGTTGTATCAGTTCCTGCTCGACCCGGTGCAATTGCGTCACACAACGGTATTGCGCATGCCGCAATTCAATATGTCCTCGACTGAGGCACGGGGGCTGGCGAACTACTTTGCCGCGAAAGATCGTGAGCCGTATCCGTACCAGGCGATTCCACAAAAAGAAGCCCCTTATTTGAGCAACATGCAGAAAGAGGCAAAACTGCTTACTGGCAATGAAAGCCCGTATCTTGAGCAGGGTTGGAAAGTTCTCAATGCGAACTTGTGTATCGGCTGCCACTCAGTGGGGAACCGCGAGGTGAAGATTGACGATCCCGAAAAGGACATTCGGGGTCCGAATCTGGAGTACGTGCCGGATCGATTGCGACCCGACTGGTTGTTGCTCTGGTTGTACAAGCCGCAGTGGATCACACCGTACACATCCATGCCGGCGCCATTCCCGCATGGCCAGATGAAGTTTGAAGGATTACTGGGCGGGGATGCCGACCTGCAAACCAAAGCGACTCGCGATGCACTGATGAACTATCACCGTTTGATCGAACGGTACCCAGGCACTGTCTACTCAGAAGAGGCGGCCACCGGTGAAGGAGCCCCCTCCGATACTGGTGAAGGCGTGAACCCGCCAGCAAAGGACAGTGGAACACCAGATGGGAATACACCGCCGGACAGCTCTTCTGAAAATGGAGCAAACACGCCAACAGATGACGCGGCTCGCTCCCCCACGGAGGGAGCTTTACCGCTGAGCGAAAATTCTGCGACTGGTACCCAACCTTCAAACGGAAATTCCCCACCTGCAGGGACAGTTGGTGAAACAGGCATACCGACTTCCGATAACGCTATACCAGCAACACCCGAAGACAATCTGCCACCGGCAGAAACGAATTAACAACAACGCACCAACACCGTTTCATAGCGATACACCGTTCACGCCGGAGACAGGAACACCATAAAAATGAATCGAATTTCGACAACAATGCTCGCGCTCATGCTGATCACAGGCCTGTTGATTCTCTCCGGTTGCGGTGGCGGTGCGAAACAGGAGACGACCGTCACGATCAAGTCGGCCGTCGGAGATGCTGAAGAAAGCGGTGGCGGAACCGAGGTGAAAGTGGAAGGGTTCGGCAGTCTCAAAGGGAAAGTGATCTTTGAAGGGACGCTGCCTGCTTATCCGGATATCGTCAAGCAAGGTTCCAATATCAAAGATGCCGCAGTCTGCTCAGCAGAGAACATCCCGGATGAGCGATTGGTTATTGGCGAAGGAAACGGCGTGGCGAATGTGTTCATCTACCTGGGGCGCAAGCCGAAGGGTGTCGAAATTCCCGCCGCACCGACCGAGCCGGTGGTATTCGACCAGAAAGGTTGTAAGTTTATTCCCCACGCATTGACCGTTCGCACAGGCCAGCCGGTGAATATCCTCAGCGACGACTCAATCGCACATAACACGCACACACTGCCAAAGAACAACGCCGTATTCAATACGGTGATTAAGGCGAATGAGCGCGATGGCGTTCCGCTGGTTTACAACTCCAGCGAGCCGACACCCGTGCGTGTTATTTGCGACTTTCACACCTGGATGGTTGCGTATCACATGCCGCTGGATCATCCTTACATGGCGTTGACCGACAAAGACGGCAACTTTGAAATCAAGGATCTGCCGGCGGGCAAGCATGAATTCAAAGTCTGGCATGAAGCGGCAGGCGGTGGGGGCTACGTCGAGCGGAAGCTCGAAGTGACCATCGAGAAAGACAAAGAAACACCGTTGAACATCACCTATGCCGCCGACAAGATCGCCTTGAAAGGTGACAACGGTGCCAGAACGATCAAAATCTCCAGCCTGTCGAAATAGATCAAACTTTCTGCAACAGTTTTTTTGAAGGAGGCTCCCTGTGGGCATCCGCCAAACCTGGATATCTGGCATGTTGCTGGCCCTCACCCTCACCGGGTGCGAGCCACCATCAGCACAGTTCGCAAATAACAACCGTGTCAGCAATCTCATTCCCGAGGCACAGTTGGGCATCACAGAGGAATCTGATGGTGAACTCCGGCACTACGACGGAGTGATCGGAACGCTTGATGGCAGTTTCGGCACACCGGAGAATCTCATCGCATGGATGAAATTGCCGATCGACTTCGGTCAACTCGAAGGAACAGTCGCAGAGTCCCCAGCCGATGTGGAAATCGACGCGAACCAGTTTTACGTTGCGTTCGATGGCGAACAGGATGACATCATCACCGATAAGCAATTACTGCTGAATTCCGGTGAGTATGAAGACACCATTCTGGGTATCACCCGTTACGATGCCGAAACCGGATTGCTGACTGTCAACGCGGAATTCGAGGATTCCAAACCGGCGGCGGGAGACCGGTTCGTCATTGTCGGGCAGGTGTTGCAGTATGGCCGAGAGTTATACATGACGCATTGCCTGCATTGTCACGGCACAACCGGCGATGGCAACGGGCCAACCGCTGAGTACCTCAACCCGCGTCCGCGTGATTTTCGCCTCGGGCTGTTCAAGTTCACGTCCACCAATGCCACGACCACGAAAGGTGCGCGTCGGGATGATCTGGAGCACGTGATTCGACAGGGCGTTCCGGGAACATATATGCCATCTTTCCTGTTGCTGAAAGATGACGAATTGCACGCGATTGTTGAGTACGTTCGTTTTCTGTCGATGCGGGGACAGTATGAAAACGATCTGGTTACCATTCTGGAAGGGAACTTTTCAGAAGACGCCGTCAAAAGCATGATGGAAGGTGGCACCGAACGATCTGAGATTATCAAAGATCTGCTCGCCACGTTGAAGGAAGACTTCCTGCTGGATGCAGCAGACAAAGCCGACAATCTCGCGCGATTCTGGGAGGCTGCCGAGGACGAAAGCGCGTTGGTGATTCCGGGCAAGCCTCGCACTCCTGACACACCAGAATCACGTGCACGAGGCCGGCAGTTGTATCTTTCCGCCAAAGCCAAATGTACGAACTGTCATGGTGTCGCAGGGCTGGGCAACGGACCGCAAACGTTTGAATACGAAACCGATCCCACGACAAACGAAAAACGCCCCGCTCCCGGTCTGCACGACGACTGGGGAAATCTCGTCAAACCACGAAACCTGACCACGGGTATCTACCGTGGCGGACGACGACCGCTGGACATTTACCGTCGGATTCGCGTCGGCATTAAAGGAGCCAAAATGCCTGCTTTCGGTGGCACGGTTCTCAGTGATGACGAGGTTTGGGATCTGGTCAACTACGTGATGAGCATCCCTTACGAAGGGAAGGATGCGGCACCTGTGGCAGGCAGGCAGCCGGCTGAAGAAGAAACGGGGCACTCCGAAAATGAAACTGAGACGCAAACGAACAATCCAACCGTAACTCAAGATCAGGTTGCCCAGCAGAGCGGCAGCGGGGAAGGACGCTGACATGAAAAAATTCTGGTGTCTGTTCTTCATCTTCTGGCCAATCGTGGCGATTATCATTTTCTGGATTTCGCCCGGCATGAACTGGTGGTTTCCCGGAGAATCTTACTCGCCGTTGGGTGCCCAGATTGATGATTTATTCTATCTCATTCTGTGGATTGTCGCGGTCGTGTTTGTCGGAACGCAAATTGGTTTGGGTTATGTGCTGTGGAAAGGTGCAACGTCGAAGCAAGACGACAAAGCCTGGTATTCGCACGGCAGCCATTCGTTGGAAGTGATGTGGACGATCGTCCCGGCCGGGATTTTGTTGTTCATTGCGTTGTATCAAATGGATGTCTGGGCACAGTATCGTATCAAGGCAAACTTTCCAGAGAATACACTGACAGCGCCGATTGCCGAGTTGACCGCCCGGCAGTTTGAGTGGCGCGTTCGCTACCCACATCCCGATCGCAAGTTCAAGTCCGAAGCTGATGTCAAAAAATGGCTGCGGCAACCGCATCCGGATGACCTGCATACGGTGAATGATTTGCGCGTTCCTTCCGGCAAGCCGGTGCTGATTTACCTCCGCACCGAAGATGTACAGCATTCCTTCTTTGTACCCAAGCTCCGTGTGAAACAGGATGCCGTCCCCGGGCTGGTGATTCCAGTCTGGTTTGAAGTGCAGAATCGAGCTGGGGAAAACGAAGAGCCGGAACTCAAAGGGTCTTCCTACGAGTTTCTCTGTGCCGAGCTTTGTGGATGGGGCCATTATAAGATGAAAGCGCGTCTCGTCGCCCAGCCGGAAAAAGAATTCAAGACCTATATCGACGAATTGCAGGCCGATCAAAACGAAGATGGAGTTTCCTCCGACGACGAGCAGGAATAGAGGTACAAACGTGAGCACAATGGCCCCCGAAGAAACCGGAGCCCCTCTGCCGCATGATCATGCTCATGATCATCACGACATTGGCTTCGTGCGCAAGTACATTTTTTCGACCGACCATAAAATCATCGGCATTCAGTTTTTGATCACCACCATGCTGATGCTGATGGTCGGTGGTGCGTTGGCGCTGGGCGTGCGCTGGCAACTCGCCTTTCCGTACGAGTCGATGCCGATTATCGGTCGTCTGCTGTTTGCCGCCGAAGGGGGTATCATCTCGCCCGAGTTTTACACCATGCTTTTCACCATGCACGCCACAGTCATGATCTTTCTGGTGATCATTCCCGTCCTCGCCGGCGCCTTCGGGAACTTTTTGATCCCGCTGCAGATCGGCGCCGATGATATGGCCTTTCCGACGCTCAACATGTTGAGTTACTGGTTCATGTGGCCGGCGATTTTCTGCTTCGGTATAAGTTTTCTTGCAGGCGGCGGTGGCCCCGCAGCAGGTTGGACATCCTATCCGGTCCTCGCGGCAATCAAAGAAGCGGCGCCTGGTTCTGGTGCAGCGCAAACCTGGTGGCTGTATGCTGTCACATTCGTCGGTGTCTCCTCGATGATGGGTTCGGTCAACTACATGACGACCATCATTAACATGCGGGCTCCGGGCATGACGTTGTTCCGTATGCCGCTGACCATCTGGGCCATGTTCATCACCGCTATTCTACAGGCCTTCGCATTACCGGTTCTCACTGCGGCCGGGTTTATGCAACTCTCTGACCGGGAGTTTGGTACGAGTTTCTTCGTGCCTTCCGGTTTGGTAGTCAACAACGCCGACCCCACCGTTGGTGGCGGCCAGCCATTGCTATGGCAGCACCTGTTCTGGTTCTATTCTCATCCGGCAGTGTACATCATGCTGCTGCCAGCTATGGGAATGGTCTCAGACATGCTGTCCTGCGTTTCCCGCAAACCAATTTTCGGTTACAAGCCAATGGTCTATTCGATGGCAGCCATTGCCGGGCTGGGCTTTATCGTATGGGGCCACCACATGTTTACCAGCGGCATGAACCCTGCATTGGGAATGACCTTTATGGTTTCAACCATCATGATTGCCCTGCCATCGGCCATTAAAACCTTCAACTGGATCGGCACCCTGTGGGGTGGGCAATTGCAATTCAACGCAGTGCTGTTGAACTGTGTCGGGTTTGTTTCGATGTTCATCGTCGGCGGCTTGAGCGGGATCTTCATGGCAGCCGTGCCAGTCGACATCTACTTCCACGACACCTATTTCATCGTGGCTCACTTCCATTACGTGTTGTTCGGTGCCACGTTGTTTGGCGTGTTTGGTGCCATCCAATTCTGGTTCCCGAAGATGTTCGGTCGACTGATGAATGACACCGTTGCCAAGTGGCACTTCTTTCTGACTTTCATCGGTTTCAACATCACCTTTTTCCCGATGCACATGCTGGGCATCGCCGGGATGCCGCGTCGCTATGCCGATCCCTATCTGCATCCCTACCTTGAACATCTGCTGCCAATGAACCAATTGATGACAATGGGCGCACTGTTGATGGGTTTCGCGCAGTTTCTATTACTGGGCAATTTCCTGATGAGCATGTTCTATGGGAAGAAATGCAGTCGCAATCCGTGGGGGGCCAACGGCCTGGAATGGACTGCCCCCTCGCCTCCGGGTCATGGCAATTTCGACGTACCACCGATCTGTTACCGGGGACCATACGACTATTCCTCTCCGGAAGCCGAAGCGACAGGCGAAGACTTTATTCTGCAAACCACGCCTCCACCGGAAATGCCTGAGGAGCCTGACTCGGAAGATGAATCGGCCTCACAGTAAACCTGTTAAAACGGAAAAGGTCGTTGCACGACTGACCACAAGATTGACCGCATGAACGCACCTGCCTATCAACCGGGAGTCCACCGCCTCGCCATCACCACACTGGTGTTGGCGCTGCTACCTATTGGCATGGGTGCATTGGTGACGACGTTAGGTGCAGGGATGGCGTTTCTCGACTGGCCGACTTCCGACGGCGAAAACATGTTGCTTTACCCATGGCTGAAAGACCTCGCTAACGGGCAGACAGATAAATTCGTCGAACATGGTCATCGTCTCGGCGGCGTGGTCATCGGCATTGCCAGTATTCTTCTGACCACTTTCGCCTGGAAATCAAACTCCACACGCACTGTCAAATGGTTGGCGACCGCAGTTCTGGTCGGTGTTGTGCTGCAGGGTCTGCTGGGTGGTATTCGCGTCCGGTTGAATTCGCAATCATTCGCCATGATTCATGGTTGTTTTGCGGCGGTTGTCTTCGCGCTCATGGGTATTACGGCGATCTGCACCAGCCGCCGCTGGATGGAGACCGAAAACGTTTCCGAAGAAACACCGAATAAATTGAATCAGCATTCCCTCGCCAAACCTTTGGCAATCTCTGCAGTCGTGTTGGTTTTCGCACAGTTTTTCATCGGCAGCCTGCTGCGGCATTTCGGTGCCCGGCTGCATGAACATATCGCTTTGGGTGTACTCGTCTTCTGCGTGGTCATCTCGGCTGCGGTTGCGGCATTTCGGACGGGGGATGGCTGGTTGAAAAACTCCGCCATCAAGTTGCTGCTGCTTGTTATTCTACAGATTGGAATCGGCATCGCAGCTTACGTCACAAAGTTTGGCTGGCCTGCGTCTGGTTACGTCGCCGTGCAACATTCGATGCCACAAATTGCAGCTCGCACCGCGCACACAATCGTGGGTATGTTCCTGTTCGTTACGGCAGTGACCCACTTGTGCAAAATGTTCCGTCTGGCGGGGTCGGTTACTCCTCTGCAGACTGATGAAAGGCCAGTGGCTGCCGGCAAGTTATCGTTGAAAGGAGGTGCCTGATGAGTACCGGATTTTCGACGAACCGTTCCACCACCGCCACGTTGTCCAAGTCGCGCGAAGTTTCTTTCGGAGCGCGCGTTGCCGACTACATTGAACTGACCAAGCCGCGCATCGCATTGCTGGCAATCCTTACAGTCACCATTGGATTCGTTCTCGCAGCCACAGAATCTGTCAGTCTGCCTTTGCTGGGGCATGCACTGTTCGGTATTGCCTGTGTTGCGGGCGCATCGAGCGCATTGAATCAGCTTTTTGAGATTAACTCCGACGCCAACATGTACCGCACGGCAAACCGACCTCTGCCAGCCGGTCGTTTGACCAGTCTGGAAGTTGTTTGCTTCGGGGTCGCAACGGGCGTGGGGGGAATCTGGTGGCTGGCGGCATTCGTGAATATGACGACCGCGTTTCTGGCAGCCGGTACACTTGTGTTGTACGCCTTTATCTACACACCGCTGAAACGCAAGACGTCGTTGTGTACCGCTATTGGTGCCATCCCTGGGGCAATGCCTCCAGTGTTGGGATGGACAGCCGCTGGAGGAGAAATCGACTCCGCCGCGTTCACGCTGTTCGGCATTCTGTTTTTGTGGCAGTTTCCGCACTTTCTGGCGATCGCCTGGTTGTATCAGGAACAGTATGCAAACGCGGGCCTGCAAATGTTGCCCATTCGTCAGCATTGTGATGACTCAGAGTCAGGTGGCTTGCCGATTGTTGGTTTGCTCAGTGTGCTGTATGTTCTTGTACTGATTCCGGTCAGCCTGTTACCTTCGCAAATCGGTCTGGCAGGTCAGGCCTATTTTCTGGCGGCAGTTGTTCTCGGGTTGGGATATCTGATCTGTGCCATCCGGTTTCTATTAAACGAAACCCGGGAAACGGCGCGGGGGCTGCTCTGGTCGTCGCTGCTGTATTTGCCGGCACTTCTGGTTGCCATGTTGTGGGATCACCTGCAGTTGTTGGGATACGGTTGGCAAACGTAAAGAACGTAAAGAATGACAAATGTCGCTCGATCCGACACCTGATCAGCGGCGAAGGCAACAGGCTTTTATCGATCTTCAAAGATTCGCGAAATCAACATTATGTCACACTCCACCACCGCACCGGTCATGAAGATGGGATTACCCATTCCGAACTCGAAGCTCGGCATGTGGTTGTTCCTCGGCACGGAAATCATGTTCTTCACGGCGTTCATCGGTTCGTACATTGTGTTGCGAATGGGTTCGCCCGGATTCCCAACCGATCCCGATGTGACCCATATCCGCATTTGGGCCGGGGGCCTGAACACTTTCGTGCTGATTCTTTCCAGCTATTTTGTCGTCGTGGCGCATGAGGCAATGGTGGTCGACAACTACACCAAAGCGCGGCGTTTTCTGATCTTCACATTTGTGCTCGCCTGCCTGTTCCTGGGGATCAAGTCAATCGAGTATTACGGCAAATTCTCACACGATATTCTGCCTGGTCGTGTTCCGGAAAACGCGATGCAATCGGTGGAAAAAGTCGAGAAACAATTTGGTGATATCGTGCGAGCAGAGGTCGCCGCAGCGGTGCCGGATGCAGCGACTTACGACGATCAACTCAACGCACTCCGTTCGGGTGATCAATCTGGTGAGGCTGCAAACGTGCTGGCGTTAGCCGAAGAATACAATCACTTTGCATCGCATGTGCGGGCGAATCTGGCGTTGGATCAAAAACGGGATGAAAAGTCAGCGTTGATCATATTACAGGATGGCAAGGAAGTCGTGACAAAGGATTTCAGACTCACTGTCGCTCGCAAAAAGGTAACGCTGGAGAGCGGCAAGACGATTGTACTCGATGCCCCAGACATCAAAAAGACGAAAAAAGTCGAGGAAGATGATGAGGAAGACATCGCCCCGGCAGGAGAAGAGAACGCAAATGACGCTGTAGAGAAACCTGATGCGTCAGCCGAAAAAGAGCCTGCTTTGTACGACTTCACTACGCAGGATGGGAAAACGTACCGTGGTACGGTCGAAGATGTCGCGTCGACCTTTACGTTGACCTTTCCTGATGGCAAGACACAAGAAATGCCGATCGCCGACGTCGCCGAAGAACGAGCGATCGATCGGCCCGAACTCATTTCCGCAGATGCCACCGAAGCAGAATCGAAAGCTCAATTAAAGGTTGTGGAAGACCATATTCACAAGTTAACCAAAGACGACCGATTCGCTGGCATGCTGGGCCACCTGCATCTTTCCCCACCCATTCTGTTCGGCAATCTGTTCGCCTCCTGCTACTTCATTATGACTGGTTTTCACGCGATCCACGTGATCGTCGGCATGATCCTGTTCGGCATCGTCCTGCTGCAACCGAGTATGGAAGGCTGGGGAGACTGGATTGAAAACAGTGGGCTGTATTGGCACTTTGTGGACCTCGTCTGGATCTTCCTTTTCCCGCTGCTCTACATTGTCTGATGATTCAACTTCTCGCCGGATACCGGACGAACCTTCAAAACATCGCCAAACTTGACGGATAGTGAAACATGGCAGACAATCACAAGCATCACTTCAATTCGTTCATGATCTTCATCGCCCTGTGCGTCTGCACGGCGTTGTCGGTCGTGTTTGATCTCATCAGTATCGAAAGCAAAGTCGTTGTTGCGATTCTCGTCTTTTCGGTGGCCATCGCAAAAGCATTATTCGTGATGACCTATTTCATGCATTTGAAGTTTGAGGGGAAGTGGAAATACGTCCTGCTCGCTCCAACAGTCATTCTGGCTTTGGGAATTCCGCTGGCATTGCTGCCTGATATTGGCGTGCATTATTACACTGTCGATACGCCACAACTGGACGATCACACCGCTTTGACTGCCGGAGCCGATGGCAATGCCGAACTGCCATCGCAGGAAACTCCGGAAACAAATGACGAAGACGATGGCCACACACATCCATGAATGCTTCGCTTGCCATTGATGTGCAGGAGGTAACATACCGGTACGGCAGCCGAAAACTCCGACGCGATCGGGACGCTTGCGTACAGAGAGAAGCTGTCATGCGGCCTGCGCTGCAAGACGTTTCGTTTACCGTTTCATCGGGCGAATTCTTCGGGCTGCTGGGGCCCAATGGTGGCGGCAAAACGACATTGTTTCGCCTGCTTTGCACACTCATGCCTTTGCAGCAGGGGGAGGTTAACATTCTGGGCCTGTCGCTTGCGAAATACCCGGAGTCGATTCGGAAGGGCATCGGAATCACCTTCCAGTCCCCCAGCCTGGACCTCAAACTGACCGTGTGGGAAAACCTGACGCATCAGGCCCACCTCTATGGGCTGGCAGGCAGCATGATGCGGAACCGCATTGACGAATTGCTTTCGCGACTCGGTTTGCAGGATCGGCACAACGAGATCGTGCAAACGCTTTCCGGAGGTTTGAAACGCCGTATCGAAATCGCCAAAGGTCTGCTGCATCGACCAGATCTGTTGTTGCTCGACGAACCAGGCACCGGTCTCGACCCCACAGCCCGGCACGACCTGTGGCGGATGCTGCAGAATCTTTGCGGTGACGATGGCACGACCATTCTGCTTACCACACACTTGATGGAGGAGGCGGAACGTTGTGATCGTCTGGTGATTCTGGACCAGGGCAAGGTTGTCGCGAATGGGCACCCTGAAGAATTGCGGGCATCGATCGGTGGTGACTGTCTGACCCTTTCCGGACCTGCGCCTGAACAACTGGCGAAGCAGATCCGCAAGCAGTTCTCAGTCGATGTGAGACGGATCGGTCAGCAGTTAAGGATCGAACATGAAAATGGTCGCGCCTTTTTGAACGAACTGCTGGATACCTTCGCTACAGAAATCACATCGATAGAACTCGGCAAACCGACGCTGGAAGATGTCTTCATCGCCCGGACTGGTCATCAGTTCCGGGACGACGCCACGGCTGTGAACGCGGAGGTCATCTCCGCATGACGACCAATTCCAATCCCACAATCGACACATCAACAGAGGAAGCGTTGGCTCGAAATGCGAAGCCAGCAACTGAGACACAAAGTGCCTTCTGGCTGCCGGTCTGGACATTGACTCTCCGCGAATTAACGCGGTTTTTTCGCCAGCGAACGCGGATCATCGGCGCGCTGGGACAGCCGTTCATATTCTGGATTCTGTTTGGAGCCGGTCTGCACGGTTCGTTTCAAAGCCCCGACTGGGTTCCCTCCGGTGTCGACATGTCCTATCAGGAGTATTTTTTTCCGGGTGTTGCGGTAATGATTCTGATGTTCACTGCCATTTTCTCAACCATTTCGCTCATTGATGATCGTAGAGAAGGGTTTCTGCAGGCGGTACTGGTCGCCCCTGTTCCCCGTTCAGCTCTGGTCGTCGGCAAACTGACCGGGGGGGCAGTGCTGGCCGTGTTGCAGGCGGTGTTGTTTTTGGTGATTGGCCCGCTGTTGGCATTTGTGGGCCTGGCACCGGAGATATCTTTGGGCTGGTCCATTCTGGATGGTCTGGCCATCTTCGGCTTTCTCGTATTGCTTGCTTTCGCGTTGACTGCGCTGGGATACACACTGGCCTGGCCGATGGATTCGACGCAAGGTTTTCACGCCATCATGAGTGTCGTGTTAATGCCGATGTGGTTACTTTCCGGAGCGTTTTTTCCAAGTGGTGAAACCGGCTGGCTGGCATGGATCATTCGCCTCAATCCATTAACATACGGTGTAGCGGGGTTGCGGCGTCTGGTATCGCCTGAAATCGAATTTGCCATCTCCAACAGCCTGCCGACACTGCCGCTCTGCCTGATGGTGACCACGCTGTTTTGTGGCGTGTGCGTAGTGATTGCGACGTGGCAAACCCGACGGACCGGAGCCCGCGATTCCACATGATGGCTGAAAGGAGACCAGGGCTAGACTATGTCTAGTTTTATCGTAGCGGCTGGCGGACCATTTGGAACTGAAATACCCGTTCGGATGACGCTACGGTTATCTCGGA
>JANQSH010000032.1 GCA_028284145.1 Planctomycetaceae bacterium
TGACAGGATTACAGGATGAACGGGATGAGTTCGGCAGGATCGGGGCCTTTCCGTCATCTCCGCGCAGGCGGGAAGCCAGAATTCGGGAATGACTGAATAAAGACACGATCAGCCGCGATGTTACGCCATCGCGGAATGAGGTTGCGAAATAGAAGTCGCAACCCCGCCGTGCGAAGCACGTCGGCTGGAGGCATGCCTGCCCTGCTGCGCGATGCCAGGCATGGCACCCGGCTGTATCTCATCTTTCTGTTCCACGTTGCCCTGTTTTTCCTGATGCGCAATCGCGGCTGTCCTGTAAATTCTGTCATCCTGTCGAAAGTTCTTTTCCTTCTTTTGTGTGTTTCGCGTGTTTCGCAGTCAAATCTTTCGTAGTCAAATCAGAATCGAACCAGCGACTTACGACAAAAACGGACGCTCTGACTGGCAACTGGTTTGATTTAGGTGTCAGTTAAAGCGGTTATCGACTCCCGAATGGAAATGGCACCCTTTTCATCGCGCGCAAGAAACGCCGCGGCCTGATCCGGGTCATGATCGAACACTGCAACCATGTTCTCATCGACAGCTCTTGCCAACAGTTCTTCTTTGATTCGCCGCGTCTGCAGCAGGTCGACATCGTATGCCATGCACCACATCATGGGCAGGTGTCGCGTGGTGGGGCAGATATCCCCCAGATAGATTGCCGAATGACCGTCATCTTCAATGATGATCACCTGATGAGCGGCTGTGTGGCCGCCGGTCACAATTGACCGAATCCCCGGTGCAATCTCGACATCGCCATCAATCAACCGCAACTGTCCCGATGCCTTCAAGGGAAACAGGTTTTCCTGCGGATATGCGCCGCGTAGTTCTGGTAAGTCCGCTGTGGCCGTTTCCCATTCTGCCTGCTGCGCAACATACTCGGCATTGGGAAAGGTCGTGCGAAGTTGGCCTTCGACGTTTTGAGTCGCCCCGCCAGCATGATCGAAATGGAGGTGAGAGAGAATCACAACGTCGATTTCTTCCGGCGAGATTCCCAGCTGTGCCAGGTTTTCCACCAGTGGATCACCCGATTGCGAACGAAAGATCTTTCGCGTTTTTTCCGATAGCTTCGATCCGTAACCAGTGTCGATTAAAAAACTCCGGCCATCCCGTTGAGCCAGCAGGCAATTCGTATCCTGGGCGATCAGGTTGTTTTCATCGGAGGGGAATCTTCTGTTCCACAGACCTTTCGGAACGACGCCGAACATCGTCCCGCCATCGAGTCGGAAATAACCTCCGGAGACCGTTGCGATTTCAAAATTGCCGATTTTCAAAGGAAGAAACCTGTATTCGGGCCAAAGTGGTTGATCTGATGCCAGAGTGAATTCCAGAGTGTATTACGCTTTCTGTGCCGCGATGGACGTCGTTCGATCCATAAATATAGCCCCCCACGAGCCAGAGACATCATACGGATAAGGTAAACTGCTCTAATACCGGAAACAATTTATGAGGAGTCCTGCGACCCTGTGGCGAGATGTGTCGAAATTGCGGATCGGAAGTGTACGAATGATACCTTTTGGGCTGTTGCAATCACAACAACCATCAAAATTGGGAAAAAAAGTTGACAGACCATTTCTTTGTGTTACTGTCTCATTCGTCTCATGGTTTCCTTCTACAAGGATCATTCTGTGTGCCAACACCAAGGGAATAATACATTGCCGGCATAACATACTAAAACCCCAGCACACAGCATGACTCCCGTCGCGTGTTCAGCCCGGCGGGAGTGTTTTTTTGCGCTTGCGGAAGTGACGCGTTATCACGAAACTGTTTTCTGGTGATTGTGTTGCGGAAAATGGTGGTTAGATGTCACTGTTGTGACAATGTGAGAGGGCATCAACTCGTGCAGCGTCCCGGCTGGAAGTCAGGGTTTGATGAAGTGACAAGGAGCGACAACAGAGCGGGTTATGCCAATCCGTACCCCAAAACAAAGCCTTGACAAGGCACAGGGGCAGTTTACCTTTTCATGTGACGATTCTCGCTCGTGGGAATCTGTGCTTGCAGGCCAAAAGACGATTTTCGCGCCACAGAGAAGAGCGTAATATGCTCTAAACTGCTGGAACATTCCAACTCATTGCAACAAGAAAAGGATCCTCAGCAATGCGGCCCCAAACGAGCCGAGTTTGTTTCGCGCTGTTTCTTCCGGTGTTGATGTTGCTGTCAGGCTGCGGAGACGAAGGTTCGTCTGGACAAGCGCGCAAGCCTCAAGAACAGTTCGTCCAGCCAGGACCAGTGGCACAGGAGACACCAGAAAATCCACAACCCGTTCCACCTCCTCGGGAAGTGCCTGAAGTGAATGCGAATCAACTGCGCGAAGAGATCCCTCAGACTTTGGATGAGGTATTGGCCATCCTGCAAACCAACGACAGTCTGAAAAAAGTTCGGGCGACCGGTGTGATTGCACGGATGCCGGTCGAGGAATCAAAACGGCAGGAAGTTGCTCGGATACTGATGTCGGCGATGAGTGACAGCAACCCCACCGTGCGCAAGAATGCCTCGATCGCATTGCGGGCCTGGGCAACTCCCGAAGTGATTCCCTCATTGGCCAGGCTGGTTCGTTCTGGTTCAGATCAACAACGGCGCAGTTCGCTTGTGATTCTTTCAAAAATGAAAGTGCCCGAAGCTGTGCGGCCGATTGTTGGTGCTTTGGGAACGCCCTTCGATCGTTCCTATGCCGAGTCAGCTCTTATGGAGATGGGGCCGATTGTGGAAGAGGATGTGGTGAATCAGATCATGCACTCCGATTCCGGTGTCCGACTGGCAGTCTGTCGAATTCTCGCCGAGCATGGTTCCGCCTTTTCGATTGATGCTCTGGAGATGGCGAGTGAGGACCCCGACTCCAGAGTGGCGACCGCGGCACAAAAGGCGTTGCTCGCCATAGAAGGGGGTTAAATCGTTCCGATGTCGACTGAACCAATTACAGAACCAATTGATGTGACCGAGTTCAATGAACCCAAACCGCGCGGCAGTTCAACTTCAGTCTGGTTGATTGTCGTGTTGATGGGGAGCGCCTTTGTCGCCGGAGCAGGCGTTGGGTTTTTCGCCGGTGTCTTTTCCGTCGAGGAAGCACGGGACTTTTTTGCCGAGAGCATGACGGACGAACGCCAGGCCGAAGTGGTCAAAACCCATCGTATAGAGCGGGATGCGTTTGAGTTGCAATATCCCGGCAATTGGGAAATTGACTGTGAGGAATTCGATTTCGACCTGGACTGGTATTTCTCGATCGACAGTTCCGGACATAGTTACGTTGCAATCTGGTTTTGGGACGAAGAGGCTGATGAAGAAACGCAGGTGCAGGCACAGATTGATGAGTTCTCTGACCTGCTGTCCGATGTCAAGACGACGCGATTCAAAAAGTGGGGGCAATACGCCGGCGAGGGGGCGGAAATCCGAGGGCGGATGTTCGGACTTTCCTGCAAGGTGCGGGCCTTCTGCCACAGCGACAATGACCGTGCATTCACCATTGTGGAGTTCACATATGATGAAGACGAGGCGATGACGCGGCCCGGTTTCGATCTGATTGAAAGAACGTTCCACCTGAAAGAAATGCCGGCAGTGGATATTCCGGAAGAGGAGGCTCCCGATCCGCAAAGTGACGAACAAAACACGGAAGATGCGAAAACCAGTGCCTTGTCAAGGCTTTGTGGGGGGGCGGATTGACATAATCCGCTCCGTTGTTGCTCCTTACAGCTTCATCACCCCTTCTTTTCAGTCTTGACGGTTTACCAGTCAGGCGACCTCTTCCAGCACCGATTCATCCACGTAAATCGGCAGCGGCGGATTGTAATGGACCGATAATGCAATGGCGTCACTCGGACGGCTGTCGACTTCGATCAATTCGCCATGCTGCTGAATGCGAATCACCGCATAGTAGGTATGTTCCATCAAATTGTTGATGACGATATCCTGCGGTTCTCCGCCAAGATCATCGATCGTGTTTTTCAGCAGATCATGCGTTAACGGCCGCGGTGGGATTTCGTTCTTCACCCGTCGATCAATGCTGGTTGCTTCAAAGATGCCGATAAGAATCGGGAACATCCGCTCTCCATCGACTTCTTTGAGGTAGATAACCTGCTGATCGTTGATCTCGCTGATGATAATCCGCGACAACTCCATTTGTACGAGCACCGCGGCACTCCTTCATTGCTGACGAACTGCGAATTAAGATGGACAACCGGTACCCGGAAATTTTGACCGGAAGGCAACGAACCTGTATTCTCGACAATTCGTGGTCGGAAAATCAACGAGCAGAGAACGGTTTGAGCGGGACGATCAGAAAAATGTTCTTTTTGAAACGTTGTTAAAAGTCATCCTCGCGCAGGCGGGAGTCCAGATTCTTTACTGTGGATCCCCCCCTTGAGAAACAGGAACACCGCGTGAGAATGACGGAGAGAACCTGTTCGGCAATATGAACTGAGGTTACTGTCTCAGTCAGGAGCGATGCGCTTCAACTCAAATCGCGAATGATTTGTTCGACGCTTTCCAACTGGTTCTTCAACCCGGCGAGTGTTTCGCGAACTTCCGCCACGACCTGATCCGGCGCCTTGCTGACGAAATTCCTGTTGCTCAGTTTCTTTTCGTGTCCGGTAATGAAGCCAGTCAGTTTGTCCCGTTCTTTCTGTTGGCGTTCCAGCTCCGCTTCACGATCAATAATCCCTTCCAGCGGTATATAGCCATCGGCATCGCCCAACGCGAAACCGGCCGAGCCGGAAGGACGTTGGACAGTTGCACCGACGTCACCAAGTTCCGTCTTTGCCAGATTATCAAACTGAGGGGCGACATCCCGCATCTCCGCAGCGACCAGGTCGTTACAGCGAATGTGCAATTTGAGCGGCGTTGACAGCGGAATGTTATACACCGCACGAATGTTTCGCACGGCGACGATTGTTTCCTGTAATCGCACGAATCGCGATTCCAGAGCGGAGCTCTGCCAATTGTGTGGCAACTCAGGCCAGGGGGCAATCATAATGCTTTCTGTCGCGGCGATTGGTTGGGGCAATCCGCGTTCGGGCGCCATTTCATTCAGTCGCTGCCACAATTCCTCGGTAATGAATGGTGCGAACGGATGCAGCATTTTCAGCAGCGATTCCAGCACAGTGACCAGCACGCGCTGTGCTGTCGTCCGCTGATTGTCGTCGCGCAAACGGGGTTTGACCATTTCAAGATACCAGTCGCAGAACTCGTTCCAGGTGAAGTCGCGAATGACCCGGGTGGCAGCGTCGAACTGATATTTATCGAGCAAAACCTGTAACTCGGTTGCCGTGGTGGAAAGCCGACTGAGAATCCAGCGGTCTTCCAGTTGCAGGTCATTTTCTTCGACCGGGCCGGATGTGTAGCCTTCCAGATTCATCATGGCGAAGCGGGAGGCGTTCCATAATTTGTTGCAGAAATTACGGCCATACTCGAACCGTTCGCTCACCATCCGCGCCACTGGCACATCGGGATCGGCATCATAAAGCGGTGTTGAAAACTGGCTCTCTTTCCTGCACTTTTTGTTGGGGCAGACAAGGACTGGCTTCGGCTCACCGGCAGGAACTGGAAATTCCCCTTTCAACGTTTTCGGAACAACCACTTCCAGCTTACCAAGTTTGTAATGTGAGGGATCGATCAGCTCCTCGCAATGCGGGCATTCATAACTGATGGGTAATCGTACATCCTGCGTTTCGCCGGCGAATGAGGCGATCGTGAATCGGACCGCATCGGTGCCGTAGCGGTCAATCAGGTCGAGCGGATCGACGCCATTTCCCTTCGATTTTGACATCCCCGCGCCAAACCCGTCCAAAATCTTCGGATGTACACAGACATGCGAAAACGGGATGTCGCCCATATTGTACAACCCGGTGAGAACCATCCGCGCCACCCAGAGGGTGATGATGTCGCGACTGGTGACCAGTACGCTGCCAGGGTAGAAGTAGTCGAGCACATTGTTCTTACTGGTTGAGGACGCATCCGGTTCATTATTGAGTGGAGGATTTTGTTCGAGATCGGGCCAGCCGAGTGTGGAGTGCGGCCAAAGTGCCGAACTGAACCACGTATCGAGGACATCTTCATCCTGCTCAAACCCGGCTGCCTCGAGTTGCAGTTCCAACTCTTTACAGCCGTTGTTCACGCAGAGCAACAGCAATTCACCATCGTCGGTTGTGGTATATCGTCCGGAGAGCTGTTCCGCCAGTTCATCTGTGAAGACAACTGTTTCGCCATCTTCGGCCAGCATTGCTTTCGCTTCAAGGCTGGGGATATCTGTTGTCCGGCCATTGAACGTTTTCGACCAGATCGGAATACGATGGCCCCACCACAACTGCCGGCTGATGCACCAGTCCCGCTTCTCGCCGAGCCAATCCATATATGTTTTGGCATAGCGGGCAGGGAAGAAGGAAACGCGACCGTCATCCACCACGTCCATCGCATTCTGTGCCAGGTTATCCATGCGGATAAACCATTGATCCGACAGGTAAGGCTCAATCGGCGTTTTTGAGCGATCGCTGTGCATGATCGGGATCTGACGGTCTTCCACATCGACGAAGTGGCCAAGTTCTTCCATTTTTGCCACAACCGCTTCGCGAGCCTTGTATCGGTCGAGGCTTTCAAACTCGCCACCATTTTCGTTGATCGTCCCGTTAGCATTGAGGATGTTGATCATCTCCAGATTGTTGCGCAGTCCGCAGGCATAGTCATTGGGATCGTGCGCCGGTGTCACTTTCACGCAACCGGTTCCCAACTCTTTGTCTGCCAGCAGTCCATCGGCGATGATGGGGATCTCGCGATCGACCAGCGGGATGCGGACGTTCTTTCCTACCAGATGAGCGTATCGTTTGTCAGACGGGTGCACACAGACGGCGGTATCGCCCAGCATCGTTTCCGGTCGTGTTGTGGAGAAAGCGATTCGTTCATCACTGTCAACGACCGGGTAAGTGAACGTCCAGAAATGCCCATTGATGTTTTCATGGAACACTTCGTCATCAGCAACGGCAGTCTGCAGAAATGTGTCCCAGTTCACCAGACGTTTGCCCCGGTAAATCAAACCGTCACCAAACAGTTTGAAGAACGTCCGTCGGACAGCGTTGGAGCAGATTTCGTCCAGCGTAAATCGCGTTCGCCGCCAGTCACAACTGGCACCCAGTTGTTTGAGTTGGTTGAGTATGCGGCTTTCGTATGCATCTTTCCACTTCCAGATACGATTGACGAGCGCCTCCCGACCGACGTCATGCCGGGTCAGTCCCTCCTCTTCCAGCATACGACGTTCGACCACCGCCTGGGTTGCGATGCCGGCGTGATCGGTGCCCGGCATCCAGAGGGCGACATGTCCCTGCATTCGCCGGTAACGCGTGATCAAGTCCTGCAGCGTGCCGTTGAGCGCGTGTCCCATATGTAACGCACCGGTCACGTTGGGGAGTGGGATCATTATCGTGTGTGACGGTTTGTCCCGGACAACGTCCGCATCGAAATATCCATTTTCGTCCCAAAAGGGGAGCCACTTTTCCTGAGCGGACCTGGGATCGTACAGCTTGTGGAGATCAGTCATTTTCGTTTATTGTGCGTTGAAGTCTGGAACAGAATAAAAGGGTGGTGGTGGTTTACTGGTTCTTCGGTGGATTATCGCGCTGGCATGGTTTCGGCGTCGGAATCGGCCTGCGTGCCGACTTTGCCTTCGTCCTTGTAGAGCTTATATTCGACACTGTCGACCAACGCCAGCCAACTCGCTTCGATAATATTCTCGCTCACGCCGACGGTGCTCCAGACGTCGTGCTGGTCGCAGCTTTCGATGACCACACGCACGCGGGCGGCTGTCCCCTCCGCAGAGTTGATGACGCGCACTTTGTAATCCACCAGATGCATTTCCTGCAGGTTGGGCAGGGCAGGAGTAAGGGCTTTTCGCAAAGCTGTGTCCAACGCATTGACCGGACCGTCCCCTTCCGCCACGACATGCTCGGTGTTCCCGTTTACGCGCAATTTGATGGTTGCTTCCGTCAACGGATCGAGACCCTGGTCGGTCTCGACATTCACACGATAATGAATCCGCTCGAACTTCGGTTCGTAATTACCGGCGACTTTTTTGACCAACAGGTCGAACGAGGCTTCGGCCGCTTCAAACTGGTAGCCTTCGTTTTCCAGGTTCTGGACCTTTTCGAGGATCGACTTCATCAGTTCGGGATCATCATCGAGCCTGTTTTTGGTGGTCTTGGCGACGATATTTGATCGCCCGGAAAGTTCGCTCACCAGCACGCGGCGAACGTTGCCGACTTCTTCAGGCGTGATATGTTCATAGCTTGACGCCAGACGATTGACGGCATGGACGTGCATGCCCCCTTTATGTGCAAAGGCACTGCTTCCAACAAACGGCTGACCTGACCGGAAGTTCATATTCGCGATTTCGTAGACGTACCGCGACAATTCCGTGAGATGCGCGACGCCGTCATTGGTGAGGACGCTGCGTTTGTTCTTCAGATACAGGTTGGCGATCACGCTCACCAGGTCAGCGTTGCCGCACCGTTCGCCGATGCCGTTGATCGTACCCTGAACCTGAGTCGCACCCTGTTGAACCGCTGACAGAGAATTCGCGACCGCCACGTCGGAATCGTTATGACAATGAATGCCGATCGGGATCGAAAGGTTTTCCCGGGCGATGCGGACGCATTCGGCAATTTCATCCGGTAGACGGCCGCCGTTGGTATCGCACAAGACGATCATCGCCGCACCCGCTTCTTCAGCCGCCCTGATTGTCTTCAACGCGAAATCGGGATTGGCATAGTAACCATCGAAAAAGTGTTCCGCATCATAAACCAGATGCCGACCTTCCGCGTGCAAAAAGCCGACCGAATCGCGAATCATCGCCAGGTTCTCTTCTTCGTCGACCCGCAAGACTTCCGTCACATGCAGGTCCCACGTTTTGCCCACGACCGTGCAGACCGGGGCCTTTGAGTCGCGCAACGCTAACATGCCGACATCCTCTTCGGCACCAATGCCCTTGCGGCGCGTCATGCCGAAGGCGGCGATGCGGGCATGTTTGAGGTCCATGTCCGCGACGCGCTCGAAGTATTCGGCGTCCTTGGGATTGGAGAGCGGATATCCCCCTTCGATAAAGTCGAAACCGAGTTCATCGAGTTTGCGGGTGATCATCAACTTATCCTGAAGCGAAAAGTTGACCCCTTCGCCCTGGCTGCCGTCACGGAGTGTGGTGTCGTAGATTTCAATGTGCGTCATGGCTTTTGGCTTTGTGGTTTGAATTGCGAGCGTTTTTGCCGGATTGATCAGTAAACTTCTTGAGGGGTAAACTTTTTGAGGGATATGAAAAAACCCCCAGGCGAGCGGCCTGAGGGTTATTGTCGTTCTGGTAATGATCGCAAAGCCTCAACACCGCAGTAGACCGGAGCCCACGACGATAATAATGTCGTCGATAACAGCGATGTTGTGAATCGGTCGGGTGTTCATGGATTCTGATTCCGTAATTCTCTGTCCCGCAGCCTCCAACGGCTGAGAAAACAGATTCTGACATTATGTCGCAGTGGACAGGGGCCGTCAAAGGGTATTTGGTGAAAACGTCGCAAAGAGGGAAAATGGATCGAAGTACTTAGATCTGATGCGGCTTCAGCTACCTTTTCTCTCATTTAGCCAGTCGCGAATCTGATCGGACAGTTCCTTCAACTCTGGGCAGCGCGTCTTGAGGCTTTCCCAGGATTTTGAGTTCAACGCGCTCATCGCAGCCTCACGTCCCTTACCGGGGCTGACCCACTTCTTCCTTTTCACGAGCGTCATCAAACGGCAACTTCTTCCAGTTCTTCGCCCGATTTGATCGCTTCCCATTGCTCGGAACTGTAGAGGACTTCCCGGGCTTGTGAGCCGTTGTAGTCGCCCACGATGCCATCCTCGGCCATGTAGTCGATCAGCCGGGCGGCGCGACCGTAACCGATGCCCAGTGCACGCTGCAACAGTGATGTGCTGCCGCGGGCTTCGCGAATGACGACTTCGATCGCCTCTTCGTATAGTTCGTCGCGGTTGCGCATCGCGTCGATGCCACCTTTGGATTTCGACCCGGCAGCGGAGAGTTGTGCCAGTTCGTCACTGTATTCCGGCTCGTACTCGCTATAGAAGTCAATGATCTCATTCACTTCATCGTCGCTGACAAACGCCCCTTGCGCGCGTGTCAGATTGCTGGTGCCGGGAGCGAGATAGAGCATGTCGCCATTACCCAGCAGACGATCGGCTCCCATTTCATCCAGCACGACGCGACTGTCGCTGCGACTGGCGACCTGGAACGAGATTCGGGCCGGCAGGTTGGACTTGATCAGGCCAGTGATGACATCGACAGTCGGTTTTTGCGTGGCGAGAACCAGGTGAATCCCAACCGCGCGTGATTTCTGCGCCAATCGAATGATGTGACCTTCGACATCTTTGCCGGAGGTCATCATCATGTCGGCCATCTCGTCAGCGAAGATCAGGATGTAGGGCATCTTTTCGGGAATGTCGTCGGCTTCTTCGGACTCTTCATCGATACCCAGTCGGTCGAGAACTTTTTCCCGACCGAGTTTGTTGAAACTGTCGAGATGTCGCACACCAGTTCGGGCCAGCAGGTCGTATCGTTCTTCCATCTTGTCTACAGCCCAGGCGAGAACCGCTTCCGCCTTTTTCATGTCAGTGATAACCGGATGCATGAGATGTGGCACACGTTTATACGGGCTCAATTCGACCATCTTTGGGTCGATCATCAGCATCTTCACTTCATCTGGACTGCGAGTCATCAGAACGGAAAGAATCAGCGAATTCAGGCAGACGCTCTTTCCTGTCCCGGTACGACCAGCGATCAGCAGGTGCGGCATTTTGGCCATGTCGACGGCGAGCGGGCGTCCGCTGACATCTTTACCGAGGAACAACGGAATGCGGTGTTTCTTCGCTTCTTTGGTGCACGACTCGATGATTTCCCGGAGCCGGACCATTACCTGGTTTTCATTGGGAACCTCGATGCCGACGGTGTTTTTGCCGGGAATGGGGGCGACCACTCGCACGGATGGGACACGTAACGCGATCGCAAGGTCATCGGCCAACGCAGTGACCTTGGAGAGCCGCAAGCCTGCTTCCAGTTTGATCTCGAATTGCGTAATCACCGGGCCGGTGTCGACCTCCACGACTTCGACCCTCATGCCAAACTCGGCGAAGCAATTCTCCAGCGTTTCGGCTGCGATTTCGGCTTTCTTCGCCAGCATTTCGTATGGAAATTCCTCCGGATCTTCGAGTAGATCGAGACCTGGCAATTCAAAGTCTTGTGCCGTATGCCCGTGGCCGGATGACATCTCCCGGGTATGGCTGTTGTCGCGGCGAATGTTTGTTCCCACTGGCGGGTTGATCTTCAGCGGCTTGCGCGGTTTCTTTTTCGGTTCTTCGTCATCAACCGAATCGAAAGAAGATTCTACCGCAGGTTCAGGCTTTGGATCTTTGTCGAACTCCTCCAATAGGCTCTGTTCATGTTTCTCGCGACGTTTTGTCTTCCTTTTTTTCTTCTTTGTGGATTCCTCCTCGGTCTGCTCGGCATGGGGTTTGTGCGAGAGCATCGCGTGCAGGATTCGGAACGGCAACTTCAAGATCCAGAAGGTAATCATCAACGGCAGGCAATCGCCCGATAGCAAAATCCCACCGACGACGAGTGTGGCGGCGAAGATCTTTTGCCCTGTTGGTTCCAACTGCATTTCCAGTATTGCAACCAGAAACGCTCCAACATATCCACCCGAACCGACTGCGGGCGTATCGCCCAACTGGGGCAGAAGAATTTTCAGCACTGCGCAAATACCAGCCAGCGAGAGTGTCCAGCCAATGATACGGACGGGTAAGTCATTGGTGTCCGATCGTGAGAGTAGCAGGATGGCAACAGAAGCAAGCGTGACAACCAGAAACCAGGCCCCCTGGCCGAGCCAATTGAGCAGGTAGTGCGCGGAAATGGCACCAGTCTGGCCTGCGAGATTCGACGCTTCGGTGCGCGCAGGGAAGGCATCTTGCGCGGGCGGGTCGGCCGGGTCGTAGCTGAACAGTGCAACAGCTACGAACAGGGACAAACCAAACAGGCCCAACGCAAACAGGTCAGTCCAGATGCGTCGAAAACTCATCATGAGAAAACTTTACACGTTAGAGCGTATTACGCTCTTCTATGGCACGAAAATCGTCTTTTGGCCTGCAAACGCAGACTCCCATGAGCGGGAACCATCACACGAAAAGGTAAACTGCTATAAGTGGCGCAAGCCAGGTTCAGTTTGCGGGCTGATTCCTGGGTTTAATCGGCAAGTTCAGCGCGAAAAGTGTGTGATATTTTCTCCAGGTTGACAGGGGACGATTAAACGGGTTGTCCTGCGCGTGGGGAAGATGTCGTGTCGAGGAAAAGAACTCAAGTGCAGAGAGTTTCTGGCGGTAGGCGAGGCGGAGGGAATCTCTGGTATTGAGTTAACAGAGATGAGGGCAGTAACGGTTTGTCCGGTATTGCCATTGAGGAGAATCGTGTCGGTTAGGTTCCGTGCGCGAAACCGGTAAAAGTTATCGCGCACGGAACCATCCCCACGACACGCCATATCGCACAATGTATGGAACCCGCTGCAGACTGCTGTCTGTCATGGTGTTGGTAAAAGCCTGTCACAGGGGGGGAAATCACCTTTTACGACTGTCCTTTGGGTGCAGGAAGCAGTTGGTGAGAAACAGGCTTTTCTTCTGGTCTCCAGCGGGTTGTTGTTTTTGCCTTACACTGAAAACTTAGCACACTATTCCGGGCATGTCGGAATTTGGCAACAGTCGATGTCGCATTTTGGCAACTCCGGGCCGGTCGGTCCGATTACGACCGATGATGCCGAAATGCACGATACAGCGTGTCATGCTTGTTCGCGCTACAGTTGCAGAGTTGCGGGGGGTGAACGTGGAAGGATTGTCAGGACGCGAACGTCTGTTTCAACCAGTCGATCAACTGTTCAGCGACTTCCCGTTTTGGGCCTTGCCATGATCCCTGCATCGCCCCGTCCGGGCCGAGCAGTTCGACATTGTTGTCGTCGGCTCCAATGGCGGAAGGCGCATTGAGTACGATGAAATCACAGTTCTTGGCACGCAGTTTTTGCAGCGCGTTCTCACGCGCATTTTCCGCTTCCAGGGCGAAGCCGATGATCCACTGATCCGACTTGCGGCAGCCGAGTTCGGCCAGCACATCGTCGGTTTCAATCATGTTGATCGTGATTGGACCACCGGTTTTCGACATTTTCCCGGTCACCCGTTGTGCCGGTTTGTAGTCCGAGACCGCCGCGGCCGCAATGACACCATCGCAATGGGGGAAGTGTTTCAGGCAGGCATCCCGCATTTCCACCGTCGTTTCGACGGCAACGTATTCGACGCATTTGGGAACCGGCAGATGGACAGGGCCGCTTATGAGAATCACTTCACACCCTGCAGCACATGCGGCATCGGCCAGCGCGTAACCCATTTTTCCACTACTGGCGTTAGAGAGGTACCGCACATCGTCGATGTATTCTCGGGTTGGGCCGGCTGTAATCAGAATTTGCATATTGGCGACCGTCTGTTGGTGATATGGTGCCGAGAACGTATCGGAGATGTGCGACTGGAGCAGTTTACCTTTTCGTGTGACGTTTCTGGCTCGTGGGGGCCTCTGCCAGCCGACGTGCTACGCACGGCGGGCACCGCGTCGAGGTATCGACGCGGCTAGAGCGTAATCGTAATACGCTCTATTCGGAGGAGAGAACCGATGTGATTTCCGTGAGCAGCTCTGCCGGCTCTGCCATACGACCGGCTCCCACCTGGCCACAACTCAGCCAGCCGGAACCTGGTTCGGTGAAGAGCATACCATCTTTCGCCAATTGTTCGATGTTGCGCTGGACGGCCGGCTTGTTCCACATTTCTGTGTTCATCGCAGGAGCGAGCAATACCGGGCAAGTGACTGCCAGTGTCAAGGTGGAGAGCAGATCATCCGCAGCGCCATGAGCCAGTTTTGACAATGTATTTGCACTTGCCGGAGCGATGACCATCAAGTTGGCCCGTTGTGCCAGACCAATATGTTCACCCTGAAAATGTTCCTGCGGTGTGAACAATTCGGAATACACGGGACGACCGGTTAACGCTTCGAATGTCGTCGGTCCGACGAATTTCATTGCCGCTTTGGTCATGACGACAGAAACGGAAACGCCAGCCTGCACCAGTTTGCTGGTGAGGTCGGCGGTTTTGCAGGCGGCAATTCCGCCGGTCACGCCAAGCAGAATTTCGCATCCTTCAAGCGACATTCGCGTTGCTCCGGCATAGGCTGACCATTGGGCATCTCAGGCTGCTGGTCTCAAAGATCATCCAGACCCGGGCCGGCATCGTCGATGATCGATTCGAGATCGGGCGTATCGTCGGCAGAAACGGCCACGTTTCCGGAGTTGTCCAGGAAAATTTTGTTGTTGAGAATTTCGCTGATCACAATTTGCATTGTGTCGTTGGACTGCGTTTCGACCAATGGCCGAGCGCCACGATTCAGTTGCACCAATCGTTTCTGGATCAGCGAAGAGAGTTTGAATCTTCCCCCCACCTTATTGACGATGGTTTCTTCTTTGAATTCATCCAGCATTTTGTCTTGTCTCCCACTCGGTCAGGATCCTGGCAATTTCCTGCACAGCACGTTCGAGGTCGTTGTTGACCACTTGATGTCGATATTTCTCTGCCAGCAGTAATTCTTTTCGGGCGGTCTCCAGCCGACGCTGGATCACTTCTTCGGTTTCCGTGCCACGGGTCTTCAGACGCCGTTCATATTCTTCAATCGACGGGGCCTTCAGAAAAATTGATACCGCTTCGGGGAACTGTTGTGTGATGTTCAACGCCCCTTGAACATCGATTTCCAGAAACACCCAGGCGTTCAATTCGGAGGCACGCCGCAATTCGGATTTCAACGTTCCGTACCAAAAACCCGAGGAGTGCACCTCAGCGACCTCGATAAACTCGTCGTTGACACGACGTCGTTCAAATTCCTCCGCTGAGAGAAAGTAATAATCATCTCCATCCACTTCACCCTGACGAGAGGGGCGGGTGGTTGCTGAGACCGCTTTCATTAACCGGACCGGCGCCATGTCAACCAGCCGATCGACAATTGTCGACTTTCCGCTGCCACTTGGACCGGAAAGTACAAGTATCGGGGGTGTTTGTTCGTCAGTCAATGAACCGCTCATGTCGTTGGGAGAAGTGGGCGAGAAAAGTCAGATCAAGCTGGTTTGATTATTCAACGTTTTGCAGGATTTCTCGCATCTTTTCCACGGCTGATTTCATCTCGATCACACAATGGGCGATCTCAACATTATTTGCTTTGGAACCAATTGTGTTTACTTCCCGGAACATTTCCTGGGTGAGGAATTCGAGTTTTCGTCCCATTGACGCTTCCTGTTTGAGGAATTCATCGAATTGCTGCAGATGCGATTTCAGTCGAGTGATTTCTTCGTTGATATCGGTCCGGTCGGCGAAAATGCTCACTTCCCGAATAAGATCGGCATCCTTCACCGTGGCATCATGTTCCTGCAGCAATTCGCGGACACGTTCCAACACGCGATTACGGTACTCTTGCACGACCTGTGGCGCACGCTGTTCGATCTGTTCCAACTGTTCTCGCAATACAGCGGCCTGAACCTGCAAGTCGGCTTCGGTCGACTGGCCTTCAGCGAGACGAAACTCATTCAGTTTTTCGAGTGCCTCTTCCAGCGTGTCACGGATCAACGGCCATTTTTCAGCGTCAGCGCCAGTGCTCGTCTCTTCTTCAGATACTGCACCAGGAAGGTTCAGCAAGTGTCCAAGATCCATCGGAGCTGAGTGGTGGATTCTCTCTGCCAGTTCGTTGAGTTGATCCCAATACGATTTCAGCACGTCGCTGTTTAAGACGTATCGAACTCCGCTTGCCATACGGTTGATGCGGATATTGACCGACACCGTACCTCGCTCAAGTGTCTTTCTAACGATCTTTTCGATTTCGGTATCGAAGGCGGCGATGACTTCCGGGGATCGCGTATTGATTTTGAGATATCGACTGTTCACCGAGCGAACCTCGATTGCGATACCCCAATCATCCTGTTCATGACGCGCCGCGCCGTATCCCGTCATACTCCGCAGCACTGCATCGATTCCTTTTGAATTGCGAAACCCAGTCCTCACACTGTTTGATGAGGGTTACGGACTCGCTTCGTTCTCAGTGGGTGGTTGAGGTGTGGTCGTACCTTCATCCGGTGTGGTCGTACCTTCATCCGGTGTGGTCGTACCTTCATCCGGTGTGGTCGTACCTTCGTCCGGTGTGGTCG
>JANQSH010000033.1 GCA_028284145.1 Planctomycetaceae bacterium
GTCATCCTGTCGAAAGTTCTTTTCCTTCTTTTGTGTGTTTCGCGTATTTCGCAGTCAAATCTTTCGTAGTCAAATCAGAATCGAACCAGCGACTTACGATAAAAATGGACGCTCTGACTGGCAACTGGTTTGATTTCGTGGATGCTCCCGGTGATCATCTTGAGTGGCTTGCTGAATCTGACCAGTTTTGTCTGGTGGCAGCATAGTCAATGTGGCGAAAGCAAAGTTCACCCGCAGGGGGATCAGGAGAAAGTTCGAGCAGGTCGCAGAGCGTCTTTGCAGGATGATTGAGCGTTTGCAAGTTCCGCACCGCGTACCCTGCTTCCTGTTGATTCTGTTATTCTGTCGAAATTCCTGTTTTGATATCCTTTTCTGAAATCCTCGACACGTACTCTGCACAAACTTTCCGATCGACCGTTTTTTGCGAATCCAGATCAACATGATCAACAACAACACAGAAGCCAAACCAAAGTCTTCGTTCTTATCGCAACTTCTTCGGCCGAAGGTCGGCATTCCGCTGTTGATCATCATCACGCTGTTGCTCAGCCCGTTTTTCTTCCGAGCCTCCCGGTTGATGGGTCTGACAGATCCGGGTGAGCCGTTTGATGTAGCCGGGTTTTGCAAAGTCGAAATCACGCCGGAGGAAAACGCGTTCACCCAATACAAACTGGCCATGTCAAAACTGAAACCGCTGACCAGCAGTGACGAAGCAATGGAATCGATGGAAGCGGCTCTGGAAGGCAACTGGAGCGACGCGAACGCCGATGTCAAAAAGTGGCTGGATGATAATCAGGAAGCATTGACCATCTGGCGGAAAGGGACAGAGAAGACGAAGGCATTGTACCATCAGCCAGAGGACGTCACCTTGATGACCCTGTTGCCGGTGACGCAGGAATTGCGAACCTTCGCCCGACTTGCGATTTTGCAGGGCAAACGGCTCGATTCAAAAGGCGAACATAAAGGTGCATGGGTTTGGTACCGGGCTGCTTTTCGGTCATCCCGGCATAGTGGACCACATGGCACATTCATCGAGCGGCTCATCGGTGTCGCGATTCATTCCATTACATCCCACGCGATTGTCGATTGGGTATCGCAGCCAGCGATCACCGAAGAGACACTCGTTACCGCACTCAAAGATGTTCAAGAGACTGGCAAGTTGACCGTGCCAACGTCGGATGCACTCAAACTCGAATACCTCTCACTGGTCAACTCCCTTCAAAATGAGGAGTTGGAGGAGCTCATTCATGACTACGGATACATCGCAACATCGTCTCAATTGATGTTGTGGGTTTTGGGAGAGCCGGAGTTGTGCACCGTCTCTTACCGTCAACTGCTGATAAACTGGCTGCGGTACATCGATCAGCCGCTGCACGAACGACCGAAGATGGTTCCAGCAGGTGATTTTCTGGTGTTTGAACGCGGTCCGGCGTCCCCGACGCCAAACAGTGATATGTCGCCGGATGAACTGGGGAAAGCTCTGGAACGGTCCATTCTGGCGCAGATGCTGTTGCCAGCCACCTTTCAGATCGATATTGCCTGTCAAAAGGAACGAGCCCGGCAGGCCGCATTGGAAGTCACCCTTTCTGCCGAGATCTTCAAACGTCGCCACGGCTCATATCCCGATAAAACCAAACACCTGACACCCGATATCCTGTCAGAGATTCCGGCTGATCCATTCGGAACCAAAGGGGCGAAGATTCTGATTCACCGAAATGGAGATTCCATACGCATATCGAGCGTTGGCGAAAATGGTGCGTATGACGGCTGGTTTGTTGAAGATGAAGAAGGCCGTGGTGATGACATCGGCTTTGCGTTGCCATAGGTTTTGCAGGGCATCGCCCCGTCGTGCCAGACTTGCCAGGTTGGAAATGTGAATCGGTCCGTTTATTCAAGAGCGGGAGCGGTCATTGGTCGTCAACAGAATCCGCTGGTATTCGCGGAAAGGAACCTGCTTTGTCCTGGGGTCTTTGATCGTTTTTTTCCAACGGTGAATCATACTGCGATCGTTCGAGTCGAGTTCCCAGCCAATCTGATGGTCGGCCCGCAGCCATTTGGGGGGATCGGCGGAGATGCGAAGCGAAACTCTGGTAGGGATCTTCTGTCGCTGCCGCAGTTGGGTGTTGAGTGACATCCGTGAAGCCGGGTAGAGCGCCTGTGGATGCAACACGTGGTTCAATTGTGACATGCGATCCGCGTATTTCAGAAACGTCTGACCCGTACCCGACTTGCGAGGCTCTGCACAGACGACTTCGTATTGCAGAAACGGATTACTCAATCGCAACATGTTACTCTCCGGCAGATACTCCGGCTTGAACTCCGGCTCAATCTGCATCCGCAAGGCTTTTGCCTCACGGAGCGAATTTGGATCGCTTCGCTGTTCGAGTTGGTCGGCGAATTGGAGAATCTCCTGCCGGGACTTGCCCATAAACTTGTCGAGGTCGTCCATATTGATCGTCGTCATCAATTGGCGGTCGGTATTCAGGATCGTGATGCGACCGAGGGATTGTTCGAGAATGATCACCTCGCCGATGTTATCCAGCAGATCGTAAACCGTGCCGCCGTGAAACAACGTCAGGCTGCGGGCGACAATTTCTTCGGTCTCCCGTTCGCCAGTCACCGCATTAATTTGCGGAGTCGGCAGATCGCGCGAAACGCGCGTAAAGACACGGAATTCCTGGGCAGGAAGGGAATCCGTTCCCATGACAACAACGAGGCAAACCAACAGAAACATCATGGCGCAACAACGGACGGGTCGCATGTGCGAATTCCTCCGGAGAAGTCGAATTGAGAGTGGGGTGAGATCGCGCACAGAATCGGCGCGACAGTACGGAAAGGGGGAGAGTGGGAGGTTGGAAAGGTTTGAGTGAGAGCAGAGCGGGACGATAACTGGTGCGATGAACCAGCCGCAAGATCAAAGCGGGGTGATTGACCGGTTTCCGTCATCAACTGGCAGGAACTGCCGGAGATTCAGCCAAGACCAAGATCGGCGTATAAACTGGCGTCTTTCGTAATGTGTGCCGACGGGATTGCAAACTCCGCAATCAGTTCATCCCGGAGGAATTCATCAGCCTCTCCCTCGGGGTTTTGAACATCGGGACGTTGTTTCCGAACGGCGTCGGCAACGACGGCAACCAGATCGCCAAAAGTGCGGCATTGCGACAGCGAATCGTCGGAGATCTCAACCTGAAAATGGTCTTCGACATCCATCAGGATTTCGACCATCTCCAGACCCATTGGCTGTTCCTCGATGGCTGCCTCAACCGCCGACACGTTCCCGATACAGCCGTTCGATATCGTCGACCGTCACCGTGATTTCCCGTGTGAAACCGGTGTGACTGCGGGTAGCTCGCATTCCAAATCGCCTGGCTTCAAACCGCCTGAGGAAACACTGAAATTGGAACTCTTTTTTGACCAAGTTCCTTGAGTGTGTCTTTCAATTCACTGCTAATCTCGGAATCGTCCGTCTCCTCGACTAATGCAAATGCGAGAAAAACACCAAGTCGAATATCATGGTCAATTACCGAGACCCCAAATGCCCGATTGAGTTCCAGGATTCTTGTAATACCCTTGACCTCAACACCAACCAGCGTCCCATCTTCAATTGAAAGGAACAGGGTGAGTTTGTCGTTAAGGCGTTTGCTGGACGAATGGCAATCGCGCAGGTACACAAGAAGCGCGTCCGTATTTTCTTCGTAATACGGCTCACTTTTGAATTCACCTACGTTGAGATTATTCAAAAAGTTTCCGAAGTCTTCTAATCCTGCGGCCATAGTTTCACCTCAAAACGTGTTTCAAAGTCTACTGGAAACCCGTTCCTCTCGCCCATTTCACAAGGGCGCCACTTTGTCACTTCAAAATCTGGAGTCAAGAAAACAAGGAAAGTCTGACTTTTTGGAAAATCCAAGTCCCTGCCATGTTTTCTGGCGAAATCTCCGCTTGGAATCCCCGCATAACAATATGCCTGACTCTGCCCATATCGTTTGAGCCCACGAAAAATGACAGCGGGCTTCATTGTGACATCCGGTACCCAAAAAGCCTCATCGATTTTTGCATGATTACCCGTATCGATGAAATGCTGCATGATGCAGGACTGACGCAAACGCATGAGCTTCGGAACGTCACCAACCGGTGAAAATCCATCCCATTCCCAAACCGTGGATTTTCCATCTGGTTGTAAGCTCATGCTGTGCCTCTTGTTGCAGCAGAGTATCGACAGTCTAGGCGGTTCTTGTCAACCGCATCTGTTTCTATTCTACAACGTGGCGATGTGACGGAACAACCATTTTGAGTTGCCAGCATCCCTGAATCGGCAATTTCGCGATACTCCCAGAATTGATCGAGTGTCCCGAACCATTGAATTGAAACAGGCCTGCATCAACCGCCGACACGTTCCCGATACAGCCGTTCGATATCGTCGACCGTCACCGTGATTTCCCGTGTGAAACCGGTGTGACTGCGGGTGTAGGCAATTTTTGAAGCGCTAGCCGGGGTTTGATGCACGGCGGCAGCCAGCCATTCACGGTCTTCTTCGGAAAGTTCACCCACGTCCGGGTCCCAGCAGGTCCTGGTTTCCATCGTCAGTTGATCGACACGGGGATCGTACTTTTTGTAGTCAGCCATATCCTTGCTCGTATTTCTGATCGAATAAACGCGTCTTGAATAAACGTGTCTTGTCTGTGTGAATCCTGCATCAATTATTCGGTAATGATATCCCGCACGGTGTGGCCGCTGGGGATCATTGGCAGCACATGCTCCTGGTATGGGCAGATGACATCCAGCAGATAGGGGCCATCGCAAGCGAGCATCTCTGCCAATGCAGTGGGGAACTCGGCCTTATCTCTCACGTGTCTTGCTTTCACGCCGAAACCATTGGCGATCTGAACAAAGTCGGGATAGAAGTCGCCGTATTCGTCGTCGAATGTGCCATCGCCGTCGCCGGTTGCTTCCTTGCGGTCAATCGGCCCCAGATAGGTGTGAGCACGGCTCCCTTTCATGAATCGGTCTTCCCACTGCACAACCATGCCGAGGTGCTGGTTATTCAACAGCAGGATTTTCACCGGCAATTTTTCGCAATGAAGCGTGGCAAGTTCCTGCACGTTCATCAGCATCGAGCCATCACCATCGATATCGACAACCAGAGCATCGGGATGGGCCGCCTGAACGCCCATCGCTGCCGGCAGGCCGAAGCCCATTGTCCCCAGCCCGGAACTGCTGAGCCAGCGGCGCGGTTTGTCGAACCTGTAATACTGCGCTCCCCACATCTGATGCTGCCCCACTCCAACTGCAACGTACGTGTCGCGATCCTTTGTCTGTCGCCAGAGTTCTTCAATGGCGTATTGCGGGATGATCCATTCCGAATCCTTGTAGGAAAGCGGATAGCGGCGTTTCCACTCATCAATCTGAGCGTGCCACGCTTCCAGATCGGGAATGTCCTCATCGGAAATCTCGGCGTTAAGGTGTTCCAGCACCGACTTCAGATTTGCATGGATCGGAATGTGAGCTTCTTTGTTCTTGTGCAGTTCCGCCTGATCAATGTCGACGTGTACAATTTTGCCATGCTTGGCGAACTCTTCAAGTTTGCCCGTCACGCGGTCATCAAACCGGACACCAAAGGCGAGCAGCAAGTCGGCTTCATTGACCGCATAGTTGGAGTAGACCGTGCCGTGCATGCCGAGCATGTGCAGCGAAAGGGGATCTGTTCCGGGAAAGGAACCGAGGCCCATTAACGTCATCGCGACCGGAATGCCGGCCCGTCGGGCGAATTTCGTCAACTCTTCGGAAGCATCGGAATTAATGCAGCCGCCGCCGACGTACAACACCGGACGTTTGGACCGACGCAGGGCGGCGATCACCTGTTTGATTTGCTCCGGTGCGGCATTGCGGATTTCCGGCTTGTAACCGGGCAGGTTCATTGGCGGATCGTAATCGATGTCCCCTTCCCATAATGCAAGTTGCACATCTTTCGGAAAGTCGATCAGCACCGGGCCGGGACGACCTGTTCTGGCGACGAAAAAGGCTTCTTTCACGACACGCGGCACATCGCGAATATCGGTGATCATGTAATGGTGCTTGGTGATCGCCCGGCAGACTTCGACCGTCGGCGTTTCCTGAAACGCATCGCTGCCGATGACCGCCTGCGGAACCTGCCCTGTAATTGCCACGACAGGCACGCTGTCGAGTTTGGCATCAGCCAGTGCGGTCACAAGATTGGTTGCACCGGGGCCGCTCGTTGCCGTGCAGACACTCACCTTTCCTGTCGTTCGGGAAATGCCCTGGGCCGCGAATCCCCCCCCCTGCTCGTGCCGCGGCAGAATCGTGCGGATGCGGTCTTTCTCGCGGACCAGCGCCTGATGCAAAGGCATACTGGCACCACCAGGATACGCGAAGACAATGTCGACACCCTGTTCGGCCAACGCCTGTACAAGGACATCCGCACCATTGAGGGTCTGCGTATCCGTTTTCTGATCTGCCGTTGCCACTTCAATCACCTGTTTCTTTCATCTTGCAAATTCACCTGGGGCCAGCCTTTGGGGTTCGAGGCGCACCACGATCCTGCTTGAGCATCCCGGCTCGAATCGTCCAGTGTATCGGGCGGCAGGAGCGATTTCGAGGTTTGACTCAGCTAGAATCCATGAATTCGGCTGCGAAAAATGACCGAGTTTACGGTTTACACCGGTTTCGCAACCCATTCGGCTCACGTTTTCGCTCGTACATCAATTGCCATAGTTCCGTTCGTTACGCGGGGCCAGCTGAATAAAACCACGAACTGAACGGCGCGTTCACTCCTTTCGTGAGACATTTTTTTTGCGATCCCTTCTTTTACTGCGAAATGCGCCAAACACACGAAACAGACAAAAGGATTCAGACAGGATTTTGCTTTCCTGTCCATCCTGTCAAATTTTCCTCTTTGATGAAGGTCATTGACACTTTATCTCGGAACCCCAAAGTCATCTCGGAACCCCAAAGTCGTGTTTCGCGCGGTATCGCGACGATGTGACATTGCAGTTGGAAAAAGACCCATTTACGGCTGCACAGCCCAGAAGTGTACGCTTGATTCAATCGAGCCAGCTTACGAACCATCCAGCAGAGCGCCCAGGAAATTCTTCTTCGTCTGAGCATCGCGCATTTTGCGTTGGATACGTTGCATCACCTGCTGGGCCCGGCGTTCGCCGCTTTGCACAGCCTTGTTATACGTCGAATTCATTTTGCTCTGCAGGGTGACCAGCGACTTGCGATACGTTTCAAATTGCCGTTGTGTCTGTTCCATCCCCTGAAACTCACGACGTGGTTCGATGTAATCGTTGTAGACTTTCTCGAACCAGCTCCGTTGACCGGCTGTACTCGTGTCACCGATGTCAAACCCTTTTACGCAGTAGGACATTTGCGAGAGTCCGTCACGTAACATCATGCGGGCGTGTTGCCAGTCTTTTTTGTCCTGGTTATCGGCGTGGAGTCGCTCCTGGGGAGAAAGGTCGCGATTCAGCTTGCCCAGACGTGTCATGCCATCGAGCAGTTTCTTTCTCAGGATCACGAGGTTACTGGCGATTTTTTCAGCCGCCTGCCAGTCGGCCGCCATCAATTCCAACTGCTCTCGGGCAGTTTGCGGAGCCGCTCGTTCGGCAAACTCGGCATGAGGCTCTGTCTCCCCGGCGTTTTGGGTTTCGGCGTTTTGGGCCTCGGATTGTTTTGCGGGATATGCGGGGTCGTAAAGGCTCACATAAATGTGCGGGTCGGCCCCGTCTGGTGGTTGTGGAACTGGCTGATCGAGCATCACCGCATGGTGTTGCACGTCATAGGCGATCCCCTGAACTGACCACGCGGCAACCCAACTGAGATCGATCCCTGCAACATACGCCAGATAGCGTGCCGTAAATTGCGCAGGCGCCGGGTGCGACTGCCACGTTTCCGGCGGAATTAACATGACAAAACTGTTTGGATTGGTTTGTGGTTTGTACCAGACCCACACGAAATGCTGTGGCAAATCGGGAAAGACCACCTGCTCCCACGTTGTTGAAGGGGGACGTGTCGAAAATGCTGGTTGTGCTGGTGGCGGTTGGTTCATCATTGCAGACGTAAAAAACGAATCACTTTTTTCGTCACCGCGAAGGCCTCGACTGGTCTTCACTGGCTCAAACCCACGAACGGTCGTGCGACGATACGCAACTGAAACGCCTCTCGTAAAACACATCTGGCATAGCGGATCGGGAATTCCCGATATGTGCAATTTTACGCTGCGAGTAACCTGGGATCGAGGCCGAAATTGACAATCGGCGTTCAATATCGGTGAACACACATGAAGAGGTTGTTTGCCCCGGTTGGTCACTTCACAGGGAGAGAATCTGGAAATCGCGTCGGTGATTGTCGGAGTGAGAACCACTGCCGGGAATGTTCAGATGCTTGTGAAAACAGACTGTCTACAGCCAGAGCCGCTGCCGCACGAATTCCACAACATCACCGAACAGGCAGTATCCGAGGCTTTTCTGTCCGCAGGCAATTTTCGCTCTCACCTCCGCCCCGATTCGCAAATTCGGCAGTTGCGTTTTATCGATCTGGACGAACATCTCGACAACCTGTCCCGCTTCCTGCGAGGCGGCTGTGCGGGTTGCCATGTCGTCGGCCGAAATCGTGCCAGTGAAGGTTTCCTCGGTGACGGTCGCCAACACGAATTCCACCGGAATGGTCTGGTTGCCAGACTGCTGAAGGGCCTTTAGAATGTGGCCGATCCGCCTTTCTTCCACATTCAATTCCAGCCGCCATTCGCCACGGTCATCCATCACCTCCAGCAGCAGTTCGCCCCGGCTGACCGGCCGCTCTTCGAGCAACTGTTTGAGTTGAAAGGTTGCGACGACACCCTCAATCGACGACTTGACCGTCAATCGGTTCTTTCGACTTTCCAGCAGTGCAATTGTCTGCTGCAGACCTTCGATCTCGATCTGTGTCTGAGTCAATTGTCCCTGCAGTCGAATCTCCTCATCTCGATCGGCCGAGGCAATTGCGTCGTCGATCTGCGCCCGTAACAACAACGCGTATTTCTGTTTTTCGTGCAGTTCACTTTTCGCGGCGGTCAATTCGGCCTGGAGATCGTCATCGCGAAGTGTGAGCAAGGGTGTTTCCGGAGTGACTCGTTTTCCACTTTCCACTTCGATGGACGTCACCTCGCCATTGGTCGGGGCAAAGACCGGCTTCTGCTCCGTCGGCATCAACACTCCCTCGGCCGTGATGCGGTATTCCCAGGGTATCAGCAACAGAGAGCCGATCAGAACCGCAATAAAGGCCAGCACCGCGAGAGTTTTCCACAACTTCCGACCGCGGAACCATTCAGTCGTGCGGCCTAACATTTGCAGTGTTCGCAAGCCAAACACCCGCCGAACCTGCATTGCATTGTTCAACACGATTGTCGTGTGTTCGGCCACCAGTTCCAACTGTCGCAGGAATTCTCTGTTCGCAGTCTGCACGGCAACATTTTCGGCGACAAGACACCCGATTGCAGGCCGTTTTTCTTTGGCGATCTGCTTTTCCTGCGAAGTCTGGTCGTTCATTGACTGAACCAGGGGAGCAGGTTGAATCAACGGAATCAAAATCAGCGATCGCATTTTGCATTCGCGCAGGTAATCAGTCAGCAATGTTTCCAAGGTCGCCGGAACGTCCTGGTCTTCACCCGTAAATAAGAGAGGCAATTTGACCTTCATCGTCTGTTCGGCCAGCTTTTGCAAAGCCTGCATTTCGTTGGAGCGCGCATTGACACTCACCTGCCCGCTGACTGCCTGAATCTCGACCTTGCGTCCCCGCTTGACCGCCAATGCCAGGCGGTCACATTGCAGCAGATATCGCCCATCGTTCACCGCGACCGATGCCACTTCTTCCAGCCTGAGTGACCGGGAAAGCTGCAGGGTAAACTGCTCAAACCGGGGCCAGAATTCCTGCGGACCAGGCTGTGAGGGGCTTTCCAACCCGGCGAGAAATCGTGACGTTTCCCCCGCAACATAATCGAGAAAACTGGAGAAGCCGTGCCGAACGGCTTCGCGATCAGACGGAATATGAATGGACTCAATGACACCGATAACCGCTCGATCGAGATGAATGGGAGCAAGGTAAATCTCGCGGTCGCTCAATCCTCGATTCATTTGCAACTCACGTTTACGGAATCGTGACTGGCCATCTTTCAGCACCTGATGCAAAAACTGAAGATGTTCCCGATTTTCGGTCAATTGGCCATTGATGCCGACCTGCTCAAATCCCTGCCTGGCAAACAGTACGAGACCAGCCTCGCTTTTCCCCCAGATCGCCGTCAATTCCGCACTCATCGACTCATGAATTTCTGCCACCAACCGACGATAGAACTCCTGCGGCTCGCGACAGGCCTCAACAATCTGGCGGACCCTCTTCTCCTTCACTGTATTATGATTGGATTGTTCATCGTGACGGCACATCACGACCACCTCTCAATTGAGCCAGAACGTTTCGCGACCTTGCGCGCGGTTTGGGTTTACAGGATAACCTCTATATGTCATTAAACTCAACGGACAGTAATGCGAATAATCAGCAGGAGGGGATTAGAGATAATCGTTACAGCCAAAGATACTGGAACATCATACAGGGACAACGCTGAATGAGAGAATGCGTATGGAATGACGAGCTATTTTCGCATGTTTTCCTGGGGAAATCTCTGTTGCGGTAAGCTCCCTCGTGCGGCATATTTGAGGGAGAGATCCATTTCGCTGGCCCTGATTGGCAATGACCATGAAATACGTCCTTGTTATTCCGGATGGTTGTGCAGACGAATCCCAGGCGTCATTGGGGGGGAAAACACCTTTGCAGGCGGCTCATACGCCACACATGGATGCGATTGCTGCCGCAGGGTTGATCGGGCGAACTGATAACGTACCAGCCGACCTGCCCTCCGGCAGTGACGTTGGCACGATGACGCTTTTTGGCTACGACCCACACGTTTATCACACAGGCCGAGCACCACTCGAAGCCGCCGCGATGGGCATCGAACTGGCCGATGACGACTGGGCTGTCCGTTGCAATCTGGTGAATGTCACCGATGGCATCATGCGGAGTTTTACCGCAGAACAGATATCGAACGAACTCGGCAGTGAGTTGATCGGTTTGCTGCAGAAAAACGGTTGTGGCGACGAACACTGGAAATATCGTGCGGGAGTCAGTTATCGCAACATTCTGGTCTATCGCGCACGTGGCAGAGCCTGCCCCTTAACCACGGAAACCGGGACGACACCGCCGCACGATATCACCGATCAATCAGTGGAATCATTTTTACCCAAAGGCCCCGGCAGCGAGGTTCTCCGGCAGATGATGGATCAGAGTCGTGAGTTGTTCACGCAACATACGGGCAATAATGCGCGTCTGGATGCGGGCGAATCTTCTGCCACGCAGATATGGCTGTGGGGCGAAGGAAAGAAGCCGGCGCTCACGCCATTTGGTAAACGATTCGGCATCAACAGTGCGGTGATTACCGCCGTGGATTTGTTGCGGGGAATCGGTCGCATTCTCGGTTGGGACATTATCGAGGTTCCCGGCGCGACCGGGTACATCGACACCGATTACGCCGCCAAGGGGCGATACGCCATAAACACCCTGGCCGAAACCGATTTCGTTATCGTGCATGTTGAAGCGACCGATGAAGCATCGCACGAAGGGGACGCGGACGCAAAGGTGAAGGCGCTGGAAGCAATCGATCGCGATATCGTCGGCCCGGTACATGATCACCTGAAATCACTCGGTGATTACCGACTGCTCGTCTCACCCGATCATCCCACTTTTCTGCGAACAAAAACGCACAGTCATGGCTATGTTCCGTTTGCGATGTGCGGTCAGGGTGTTTCGCCAGATGATTTGAGTGCATACGACGAGATCACAGCGGAGAGTTCGGCCATCACGCTCGATGCCGGGCATGAACTGATGCCGTTGTTCATCAAGCAGGAGCGGATTGGCGGTTAGAGCAATTTCCCTTTTCGTGTGACGTTCTTGTGAGAAACTGTTTTGGCGGGCCAATATAGCGGCAAACGGATAAGTGTGGCATCTTTCGATCGGCTATTATCGTTCCAGATGTGGTGTAAGCCGCCACAGATAAAAGTCCGTCGGACCAGTGAACCGTCAAGACTGAAAAGAAGGGTTGATGAAGTTGCAAGGAGCGACAACGGAGCGGGTTATG
>JANQSH010000146.1 GCA_028284145.1 Planctomycetaceae bacterium
GGTTTGATCGGGTTATTCGGGGGTGAAGGATTATCAAGATACGCCGGATTGCGATTCTTACCGCAGGGACTATGCTAAACGTTCGCCGTGTATCTGTTGTGCCGCATGTTTCGATTACGTCGCCCCGAAAAACTGTCCCCAGCCTGATAAGAATGGCAAACTTTGAGGGCGGAATTCCCCCCATTTGACCGAAACTCGGTGCCATCATTGGAAAAGTGAGATATGCTCGCGCAATTTGAATCAACGATTCTGCACAGGATGAGTCGGCACAATGTGCTGGTTGAAGCCGTCAGGTGAAATATCCCGACACAAAGAGAGGTCGGCGAGTGAGGTGGTGGGAAGACGATTGACCATTTTCAGAACTGGCAGTCAGAACTACCAGCTCTGCCGGTGATTCTGACTTGGATGTGTGCCGATGTCGGCGCGCAAAAAAAGACGCCGTGAGCAAAATCCCAAGGCGTCTTTTTTGAGTGGAGCCAAGGGGATTTGAACCCCTGACCTCTTGAATGCCATTCAAGCGCTCTCCCAGCTGAGCTATGGCCCCATTGCCGATCTGTCTTCGTCCTTCGTCGTCCGCCGCGATTCCTCGACAGTTTTTCTGCCAAATTTCTGGAAAAACAGCTAGACTACGTCTGGTGCCTTGTCAAGGCTTTGTTTTGGGGTGCGGGTTGACATAACCCGCTCCGTTGTCGCTCCTTGCAACTTTATCGAACCCAAATTTCAATCTTGACGGACCACTGGTTTTATCGTAGCGGCTGGCGGACCATTTGGAACTAAAATACCCGTTCGGATGACGCTACGGTTCAGATGATGCTACGGTTATCTCGGACGCGCTCTAGCCGTTCAGAGTCAACATTTCGTGGTATAACATTTCCCGGTCAATGATGTCAAGCAGCCTCAAACGCGGGAATGTGACAGTTTCGCAACAGTGATCCGTATGACAGTCCAGGCTTAAATGGGGGGTATGCTGATTGCCAGGTCGTCCATTGCGGGAGTACATGCCGCTGGGCTGCTGTTGGACTTCAATTGATCAAACTCATTGACCAGAAGTTGAAGCTCTTCCCCGGCGGAATCGAAGTCACCCAGTTTTCCCGCCTGTTCGATCGCGTCCAGCCGTGCAACGATGTTGTCATGTCCCAGACAACTTGCGGAGCCCTTCAGTTTATGCGCAGCAGCGCAAAGTGTTTTTTGTTGTCGGGACTTCAGGCTCGCTTCAATCTCTGCCAGTATGTCGGGTCCCATATCCATGAACATGGTCAGCAATCTCCTGGTCAGGTCGTTGGTGTTTTCTTTGCCAGAATCCACCGGTTTTTTCCAATTGCTCGATTCGATACGACTTTGGCATTCCTTGATGATCAAATTGACCGAATCGCCAGACAACGGTTTGGGTACGACGAGATCAAAGCCAACTCTTAGACACTTCTCTTCAACATTTCGGTTTACTTCAGCGGACATCGCGACCAGAAGAACCGAATGGCCGAGGCCTGCTGTTTTTTTGCGAATTTCGCTGGCGGCTTCAAAGCCAGTGACAATCGGCATCTGCAAATCGGTTACAATTGCTGCAAAATCGCCCATGCGTCTACGTTCAAGCAGTTCTTTCCCGTTCGCTGCCTCAACGACATTGAATCCGGCGAGGGTCAGCTTCCTGCAGGCAAAACTTCGATGGATCGGATCGTCATCGGCAAGCAGGATCTGGTTTGTGAAAAGGTGTTCCTGTTGAATGTTGCAAGGTGGAGATTCGGCCTCTGCTTCGTTCTGAGGTGAGATTTTCCTGCGCGATGCACATTCCTCAAGTTCAAGGCAAATCCGGAAGGTCGTTCCCCGACCAATTTCGCTTATCACTTCGATTGTACCCTGCATCAGGTCCAGAATCTGACGTGTAATACTCAGGCCCAAACCTGTTCCGCCAAATTGTGTCGAAATTGTCTCATCAGCCTGCTGATATGCCTCGAAGATGCGATCGAGTTGTTCCGGCGTCATGCCGATGCCGGAGTCAGAGACTTCGCACTCCATCCTCCACCGACGGTCTTTGATATGAGTACCACTGACATTGACATCGACACTTCCTTGTCTGGTGAATTTGATTGCATTGCCGACAAGATTGACCAGAACTTGTTGCAATCGGCCCTTATCAAACAGGAAACAGGACGGAATTGCCTCGTCGACATGGAAAGTCAGCTTGACATCTTTGTCGCCCACATTGAATTGGAGCGATCGAATGGTTTGTTTCACCATTTCCCGCAGCGATGCCGGTTGTGGATTGAGTTGCAGTTTCCCATTCGTCAGTTTTGAAGCGTCGAGTACCTGCCCAATCATTTCCAGAAGTGAGTTTGATGAATAGCGAACGGCTTCAATATACTCGCGCTGTTCATTCGTGAGATCAGTGTCCAGAGCAAGTTCTGTCATCCCAAGGATGCCGACCATCGGTGTTCGCAATTCGTGACTGAGTTCCGCGAATTGTTGATCGACAACCGGCGAAGGATGATGCGAGGTATGATCCGCCTGTGCATGGCTCTCGGAGCCGATTGGACGGTTTGTCTTCTCGCGACGAATCGTGGCGACAGCACGAAGAATACGCGTCAGTCGCTGCGTGTGTTTGCCAGTCTGTGAGAACAAATCTGCGCGTGACGCGAATCGACCTGAACTGGTAAGGCAAACGAACCCTTTCATCTCATGGTCGAACTGAAGCGGCACAAGAATCGCCTGGTTGATCAGTGTTATCACGTTCAACCTGCGCAGATCATTCGATTGAAGCATCGAGAGTTCATTGCGGCCTGTATTGTTCCGGACGATTCGATGTTCGAGATCCTGCCATTCGCGCTCGACGGCGGGAGGCAAAGGTCGACTCTGATTCAAGGCCGGCATTCTCAATGGTTTGCCACCCGGTGCCAGAAGAAAAACCGAGACACGATCGGCGTTCGCTATCTGGGACAAGGCTGCGAGGTCTGCTTTCAGGTCGTCGAGACTCAGCAAATCCGTCTGGCCATGACTTTGAGAACTGACCATTGACGATTGTTGATCGATTTCCATGTCGGCCGAGTTTGCATTCTGTCGCGAGTTTTTTTGGTCACGAAGCGCCCACGCCAAAAGGCATCGCGTCAATGCAAGCCGGTTTGTTGTCGTTTCCGAATTCTGGGAATCGCCGGGCACGAGTCGCGTTGTCAGGAGTATGGTTTCACCATCAACCGAGATGGCCCAGACGTCCGCAGCCTTTTGACGGTCTCCAGGTGTAAGGCAGTCGGAAACCAGGGTTTGAATGCAGTCGGGTGCTCGTCCATCAGAAGAAGTCGTTATTTGGTCGGATTGAACGGTATCGAAAAAATCCCGCGCTTTTTGTTGTGAAGCAGGAGACAACCCGCAAATCTGTTCCAGAGTGGGGTGCGATGTTTGCCTGCCTATCAGGAATGCAAAATTCTTACGTGCATCAGGCACAAGATGGCGCAACAACAGATGGATGGCCTGTTCCTCACTCTTTTGCCTTGCAAACGAGCGAAAGAATTCGAGTGTTAAGGAAACCTGATCGCGTAGAGCAGATTCCGATTCCGTTCTGCGTTTTAACCGCTCTTTGCCGTCTCGGAATTGCTGCTTGAATTGGTCTGCACGTTTGGTGTTCTTTTCCCTCAGAGACCGTAGCATCGGGCCAACCAGAGTTGCCGTCAAAGCGAGGATCAACTCACCTGACCAGGGGGCATCGACTCGCAGTTCGAGTGCATGCCCGAGCCACATCCCAACGATGTGCATTCCAGCCACGGTGATCGCCGTCACGCTACACACGATCACAAACCGCCAATGTTCCGGGAATCGTGACCAGAAATCTGTTCGGAGATGACCGGGTCGATGTTTTTCGCGGGATCGGTACGGAATCCGAGATGTGTGCAAAGTCGCAACGATCCAGTTCCAAATCCGCAGCAATCGTGACATGGACCCCGAAATCCCGTTCCGGCGTAGAAATTAGAGCCGTTGACCTTCTGGTGTGATGTCTCTGGTTCGTGGAGGCCTCTGTTTGCAGGCCAACCGACGCCCATCGTGGCACAGAAGAGCGTAATATGCTCCAGTCGTCTACTCGTGTTTGTTCATTCCTGCCATCTCATGCAAATCAGGAATGCACGAGTGTGGCGGCGTGTGATGATGCCTCAACCAATTCCGCTTGCCGATGCAGCGTCATAGTGACCTCATTACCCTGTGGATTGTGTTCCACGGAATCCATAAACGCATTCATCATCAGAATTCCTCTGCCGCTGGCTTTGAAGAGGTTCTCCGGATCTGTTGGATTGGGGAGTGATGCCACATCAAACCCGGGACCTTGATCCCGAATGACAAAAGTTGCTGTTTCCTCGTCAATCTTCGCCATCATGCGAATCGTTCGGGCTGCGTATGGGGATTCTCCGCGACGGTGGAAAATCAATTCTTCAAATCGTCCATCCGCATGTTCACGGAGTTCGGAGCTGACTTCGAGATTTCCGTGCACATCGGCATTCACCAAAGCTTCATGGAGTGCCACACCCAACTGCGTCCTTTTGCGTTCGTTGCAGATGCCGGTTTCTGCGGCGATCTCCTGTAACCATTGGATCAAGGCGGGAATCAACTCTGGCTCCGGTGTGAATTCAAACGAGAATTCGCCGGTGACAAGGTGCGACATCAGACGTTTCTGGCAGCGGTCGTGTTGTGTTGCTGCCAGAACTCTTTCAATGACTTCGACAAGTTCCTTGCGCATATTTCGCTTTGCAACATAGCCGGCTGCTCCCTGACGCAAGGCGGCCACAGCAATGTCTTCGCTACCCTGCGATGTGAAAATCACAACGGGAAGGCGGGGCCACAATTCATGAACTTCGGCAAGAAGCTCCAACCCGGATTTCCCGGGCATCTGGAGGTCCGATAACATCAGCATAACGTCCTCGTTTTCCAGAATTCGGAGCGCTTCTGCTGCATCATTGGCCCGCAAAACTTCCGCTTGCAAACTGATTTCCAAAAGCGAACTGGCCATTTCCAGTTCAATGGGTGAGTCATCAACGACGAGGATTCTGGTCATGTCGGCTCCACGAGAAAGAGATGATTTTTGATAACTGGGCTTCGTTTTCTGCAGCCTCGTTTTGCGTGTTCAAGGCTTTCGAGCGAATTGCGCTGGAGTGTATTACGCTCTTCTGTGCTGCGATGAACGTCGGTTGGCCTGCAAACAGAGGCCTCCACGAGCCAGAGACGTCACATCAGAAGGTAAATTGCTCTAAACGGCAAGGAGTCGATCGCGAAGGAAATACCACCATCCGCATCTTTCACCTCAATTGCCTTTCAAGTTTAGGTCACAAATCCAACCGGGGATCGAACAGGTTGAGGTTTTGCAACAAAATCCGGAAAGCCAACACGTATTTGATGTTGCTCTCTGTTCGACCGGAAAGAATCCGACGGTGAAGACCTGAGGTGTTGCCCAAAAGCAACATGGGGGTAACTTTGAACAGTCCTTCGCGCGATTTTGTAGTCCGAAAAACTGTTGACAGCCAGTCGCACAATTGAGAACAAGCTCGACATCAATTGATTCGAGAGTGCAGGCATCACACGAAATGCCGGTCATTCCAGCCCCAGTCAAATCTGGTTTGAATCATCGGTCCATTCCGCATGACCGGAAGATCACTTGTATCCATATTGTCGCAACCACGAATGCACAATTCTCATGTCGGCTGGCTGGTTTTCACTGCGTTTGTCATCAAATTTGCAGCTTGTTCAGCGGATGATCAACTCCGAAAACGGAATTCACGCGATGTGACCCAAGCACAACAGGACAGAATTCATGGCGACAACCACGACGACTCATCAGGATACATTTGACGCCAGTTTGTGGACGGTACGCGAGGATAAAACCGTTTCAGAGCAGGAGTGCGAACGACTCTCCAATGGTGCATTTCGTCAATTTGAGAAGTACATCTCCTTTTCGACCGATCGCAGTCAATTGTTCTTCGTGAAAGTCCATGAGAACGATCGGCTCATCGGTATCACGCCGGCAGTCCGGGTGGTCAAACATGACTGCCGCACTTTGATCACGTCGAAATCAAAGTGGTGGCTCGTCCCGTTGATCGGTCCATTTGCCAACAAGACAACGTATATTCTCGAAACGTCAGTAATGGGTTTTCAGTATGCCTCGCCCTTTTTTACTGTTGCGGGGGTGGATCGGCTCGCATTCAAGAAACTGGTGACCGGCTATCTTCAAGACAAAGACGACCATCCGGATCATATCTGGATTTCGGAACCACCTGAAGAAGCAAAGTGGGCCAAGGGTGCACACCATGTTGACCAGTTCAACATTCTTTCGACAACGCACGTCGAAATTGGCGATTTCAAATCACCGGACGAATATGACCAGAGCCTGAGCAGGAACCGTCGGCAAAGCAATCGCAAGGCAGCCAAAGCGTTGGAAAAAGCTGGTGGCAGGGTTGAAATCCTCGATTCTCCATCAGACGACGATGTGCTGCAGGCAATGGGGGAATGTCTGAACAACAGCGAAAAGAAAAGCTGGATTGGCGTTCCGTTCAACGATGTGTTGAATTCCACCGACGCCCTGAAAACGCTCGATCAAATAATTTTCGTTGCCAGGGTTGATGGCAAAATTGTCGGTTTCCTCTCCTACATCGCCAATGGAGAAGAATTTCTACAAACGCATGGCGGGCTCGATTACGATATCTCTCACCAGACGAAAGCCTACCAGAATTTGTTGCACGCGTCGGTTCACTTCGCGATTGATCGCGGATTAAATCGTGTCAGTTTTGGTCCTCTGAATAATGAAACCAAACGACGCATGGGATCGCATCAACGCCCCGTTGTCGCCAGCCTCTGGTCCCGAAACCCGCTATTTCGTTTCGTCACTCGCCGGTTCGTGATTCCCAACTTCCTTACATTCAACGGCTATCCCGATTGAGTTCCCGGTTCGTTTTTGCGTCACACTGTGGATTGCGAAAAATTCGACGAGACAGAGTGTCGCACGCGCCCAAATTTGGTGCCTTTCCTGCTAAAATCGTCTCGATATTCGCCAGTGTGTTTTGCGGACTGCGTCCTTCTGTTTTCGCAGAATGTTTGCCCGCTGACGATTCATCACACTGCGTCTGACATCTTGACGAACACCAGGCAGCAAAACGGAGCCACACGTGCATCAATTTGAAAAGTTGGGGGCATTCTACCTTGGCAAGGAATACGACGTCGACGAAGGACAGATTCGCGATAACCTGTTGTTGTACGATTCCAGGGATCTCACGACTCACGCTGTTTGTGTCGGGATGACCGGGAGTGGAAAAACGGGCCTCTGCCTTTCTCTGTTGGAGGAAGCAGCGATCGATGGTGTTCCTGCGATTGCGATTGACCCGAAAGGGGATCTCGGCAATCTGCTGCTTGCATTTCCGGAGTTGACGAACCAGAACTTTCGGCCATGGGTTGACGAAAGCGCCGCTGCCAGAAATGGCCAGACACCGGAAGAATATGCTGCCAGTGTCGCCGAACTGTGGCGGGATGGGCTTGCATCGTGGGGGCAGGATGGAGAACGAATTCAACGCTTCAAGGACGCGGTGGATTTGTCGATCTATACTCCCGGCAGTAATTCCGGTTTGCCTCTGACAGTACTACGTTCCTTCGACGCACCACCCACGGCTGTGTTGGAGGATACCGATGCATTTCGGGAGAGAGTTGCATCGGCCGCATCGGGACTGCTCGCGCTGCTGGGCATCTCAGCCGATCCCGTTCGCTCGCGCGAGCACATTCTGCTGTCCAACATTCTGGATCAGGCGTGGCAAGCCGGACGCAATCTCGATATCGCTTCACTCATTCGTGAGATTCAATCACCACCCTTCAAACAGATTGGTATTTTTGATCTCGATGCGTTCTTCCCGGCGGATGACCGTATGGAACTTTGCATGCAACTCAATAACCTGCTTGCGTCACCTTCGTTCGCATCGTGGATGGAAGGCGAACCGTTGAATATCAAGCGGCTGTTGTATACAGATCAGGGCAAACCGCGATTAACCATCATTTCGATCGCACATCTCTCTGAGTCCGAACGGATGTTCTTCGTCACGATTCTGCTCAACGAAATTCTCACTTGGGTGCGTACTCAACCGGGAACAACCAGTTTGCGCGCCTTATTGTATATGGATGAAGTGATGGGCTACTTCCCGCCGGTCGCTGCCCCTCCTTCCAAAGCTCCGATGCTGACTTTGCTGAAACAGGCCCGCGCATACGGACTTGGGATTGTGCTGGCGACACAGAATCCGGTCGACCTCGATTACAAGGGGCTTTCGAACACCGGGACATGGTTTCTCGGTCGTCTGCAAACCGAGCGGGACAAAGCTCGTATTCTCGATGGTTTGGAAGGGGCCAGCGCCAGTTCCGGCAATGCATTTGATCGTCAACGGATGGAGACAATTCTTTCCGGGCTGAAGGGGCGGGTCTTTGTTTTGAACAACGTCCATGAAGACGAACCGGTTGTTTTTCATACGCGGTGGGCGATGTCCTATCTGGCGGGGCCGCTGACGCGGACGCAGATTCAAACGCTCATGGAACCGCGAAAGGCTGCTCTGTCACCTGCTGAAGAAAAGCTGGAGGCCGTTGTCAAGCCGACTGCTGCGCCAGCCGCAGGACCAGAAGCTGCATCTCCAACGACGAAATCAACCGCGTCAAACACCGAGCCTTCTTCTGTTGCACGCCCGGTTCTGCCACCAGATGTGAAGCAGCAATTTGTCCAGCCGAACCGACCAACACCAACTGGTTCGAGTTTGGTGTTCCGGCCCGGTCTGCTCGGTATCGCGAGACTGCACTTTGCGCGGGTCAGCTACAAGACCGACTGCTGGGTGAAACGGAGCATTTGGGCGATCGCAACGGAAGACAGAATCGACGAAATCTGGGACAAGGCACCACAGATTCGATTGCAGTCGCTCGCTGTTTCGTCGGCCGTTGATGAACTGGCCCGGTTCACCCCACTGCCAGGTGAGTTTCAATCGGAAAAGCAATACTCTTCCTGGTCGAAGGATTTCAAAAAGTACCTGTATCGCTCGCAGAAACTGAGCATCTGGCGTTCCCCCTTATTGAAGGCTTATTCCGAAGTGGAAGAGGAGGAAGATGATTTCCGTATTCGTCTTACACAATTGGCGCGCGAACAGCGCGACCTGAAGATCGAAAAGTTGCGAAGCAAATATGGGGCTCGATTGGCCACTGCACAAGATCGGATTCGCAGTGCCGAGGCAGCACTCAAGAGGGAAAAGGCTCAATACAAGAAGGCCACATTCGATTCGGCCATTTCATTTGGTTCATCCATTCTTGGAGCACTGTTCGGTCGGAAAATTGCAAGCAAGACCAACGTTTCCAAAGCGGCAACATCGATGCGAAGTGTGGGACGCGCCCGCCAGCAGCATGGTGACATTGGCCCGGCTGAGGAAAAGCTGGAAGACTGCCAGCAGGATTTGAAAAAGCTGGAGGAGGAGTTTGAAGTGGAATTGAAAGAATTGGAGCAGCAATACGACCCGATGTCTTTGGAGATCGAAGAGCTGACGCTTGCTCCGCGAAAGACGGACATGGAGGTTGTGGAATTGTCGGTTCTCTGGATGCCCTGGTTTGTCGATTCCATCGGCATCGCGACTCCAGGTTTCGAAGCGGACTCCCTTGCGACAAACTGAGATGACTTCGCTGAAAAACAAGAGGCTCCATGTTCCAACAGGAGCACGGAGCCTCTTCATCTTATCGCCTCGGTTATTTCTGCTCAGTCGTTCAACCTACTGGCTGAAGACAGTTGAGCCATCGGCAACGGTGCCGTCATGGTTCGCGCGGAACTCGCCAGTTGCGGTGCTATACAGCCAGCCGGTTGCGCCATCGACGTCAGCCGATGTCAATGCAGCGGTCTTGATCGCGACATCCCGTTTGCCGTTGTACGGATTCGGTGGAAGCTGACCGATGAGGTAGGGGCCGAACTTACCACTCGTATTGACCGTGCCATCAACATCGGTCTTCTCAAGCAATGCCTGCTCGAAAGTGACACCCGATTTAGAACCGGCCAACTGGCCTTCGTGATCGAAGCGGTAGTTGGTCAGCACTTTGCGGATCACACGCAGGTCTTGTTTCAATGCGGTTTCTTTGGCGTCATCGTTGGCGGCTGTGAACTGTGGCAAAACAGTAGCGGCCAGGATTCCCAGAATAACAACGACGATCAGGACTTCGACGAGGGTAAACCCGTCACGTTTTTTGTTAGCTTGCAATGGCATAAGTTTTTCTCCATTTGTCAGCATGCGAAAGATGTGATTTGTCTCAGCCCATCGCCAGGTTATTCCGAGGCGGTTCGAAGGGCCCTGCGCAGCGACATTCTGTCTGGTGTGAACGCTACGTTTCGCCACGAAAGAAATCAGGTGCGGCTTTGCGCCAGTTGCCTTGTCTGTCGTGACGATAAAAAACTAGGTCGGGAAATTCGGGAGTCAAGAAATTTCTGTAAAAACAGCATGAATACAAAGCAGATCTGCGAATGAAACATAACATATTGAAGTGAAATAACTTAAGCCTGGCTTGCCGACGTCCGTCAAGCCGATGCAAGACGAAGTTCCGCGAGTAAGGATCAGAATGTTGGCACGACGCGCGCTAAAAAGCTCGCACATTCATTTAACATGCGGACGGATGACTGGAGAGTATTACACTTTCTCGTGTCCGCGAAGAACGACATTTATTTGGTCTGCAAGCAAAGATTCCCACGAGACAGAAACGTTATACGAAAATGTAAACGACTTCTACCTGGTGCGAGCGAATGTGAAAATGCTCTTCCCGGTTGGTGTGACCGTTGTGAAAAAAACTTCGCCATCGGTATCGGTTCCGAAAGAGATAATCGGCGAAACCGACCTCCCCAACTTGTGATTGGCGACAACCTTCTGACTCGCGTCGTCGTATTCCAATGCCCAAACCCAACCAGTCACATAGTCTGCATACAAGTACATGCCATTTAGATCGGGATGTTTCCTGCCTCGGTAAATAACTCCACCGGTAATCGACTTGCCGGTCTCGTGATCGTATTCGAAAACCGGATCGATCAGATTGGTGGCAGGGCTGTTGTTATCCTGAAAGGGATGGCGTCCTTCGCGAATCTTCCAGCCGTAATTTCCCCCTTTGACCACGATATCAATCTCTTCCCACAAATCCTGGCCGACATCTCCAGCCCAGAGACGACCGGTTTTGGAATCAAACGACATCCGCCAGATGTTACGGAAACCCCAGGCGTAAATTTCCGGTTTCCCAGCCTTCGGATTGTTGGCAAACGGATTGTCCTTCGGAATCGCATACGATTTTCCGTTGGATTTCTGATCGACGTCAATCCGGAGGATCGAGCCCAATAATGTGTGCGTGTTTTGTCCGTGTCCACGTGGATCGTTTTTCGAGCCACCATCTCCCAAAGCAATGTAGAGATAACCATCTGGTCCGAAGACAGTCGTGCCGCCGTTGTGGTTCCAGAAAGGTTGCTTCAGACGAAAGATTTCTTCTTCAAAATCGGCATCCGCCTTGTTCGGGTTGTCCTTTGAGACACGGAATCTTGAAACAACCGATGTCTGCGGCGCCTCTTCGGTCGTGTAGTAAATGAAAAACTCGCCGTTGGTTTTGTAGTCTGGATGAAATGCCACACCCAACAGGCCTTCTTCATTCTTCTTGTCGAAATAGTGGACCTTGTCGCTGATGTCCAGAAACACTTTTGAGGTCTGAGGCTGGTTGCCTGATTCGATCAGATGGATCACGCCCCGTTGTGTGGCGACGAAAATCCGATTGGTTCCATCTCCCGCATTGAGGAATTCGATCGGTCGAAAAGAGATCGGTTTGCCGGCGTCATCGACCGGTGACCAGTCGCTCCATTTCACATTTTCAAATGCGGGGACAATTTTGACCTGTGGTTTGGAAGACATTGCCGGCTGACATGCGGTCAACACGATCAACGCAGTGGACAGAGCAAACGCCCTGAAGAGGTCAGAGCGAACGTGTGAGATTGGTTTCATGGGGATTTCTCGCTTTTCTGAAAAGGGGTGTTTCTTGGGAAGAATGCGTGACGAGCGAATTAAAGCATATTATGCTTTTCCGTGACGCGAAAATCGTTGTTTGGCCTGCAAACACAGACTCCCACGGGCAGAAGCGTTGCACGAAAAGGTGAACCACTCTCGTGCCTTGTCAAGGATTTGTTTTGGGGTGTGGACTGACATAACCCGCTCCGTTGTCGCTTCTTGCAACTTCATCAACCCCAACTTTCAGTCTTGACAGTCCACCAGTTATCGTTCGGACCGGATCGTGCCAGTTTTTTGAGGACGTTGATACCTTTTCGCAACGTCTCCTCTTCCGCGGCATACGAAATGCGAAAATGGGTGTCCTGTTCACTGAAAACATTCCCGGGGATCAGAAGCAGATTGTTCTCGATGGCAGCTTTGACGAATTCTGTTCCAGTTCCCCAGGGTGATTTCACGAACAGGTAGAACGCTCCTTCGCCACCGGCAATTTCAAAATCTGCTGACAATTCCGTCTGAACGAAGTCTCGTTTCATCCGGTATTCATCAACACGGTCGGAGATATCGTAAGACCAGGCTGACAACCCTGCCCATTGCACCGGATGTGGCGCACAGACGAACGTGAATTGTTGCAATTTGATCATCTGCTGCATGATGTCTGTCGGGCCATGCACAAAACCAAGCCGATGTCCGGTCATCGAATGCGACTTGCTGAAGCCGTCGATCACAATTGTCTGGTCATTCCACTGTGCCGGACTCTGAAATTCATCGTCATAACAAAATGACCGGTATATTTCGTCGCTGATCAAGGCAATGTCCTGTTCCAGCGCCAGTTCCGCCAACGCCCTGACCTCATTTCTTGATGCCACGGCGCCGGTTGGATTGGCCGGGCTGTTGAACAGGATCACCTTTGTGCGATCAGTGATTTTCTCCCGAACCTTGTTGACGTCGATGCGAAAATCGGGATATGTATCGACCAGCACAACCTTGCCACCCGTTACGGCGGTTAAATGCTTGTACATGACAAAATAGGGATCGAAAACGATCGCCTCATCACCCGGATTGAGCAATGTCAGCAGAGAGAGCATCAGAGCGCCACTCGTTCCACTGGAGATGAAAACTTTGCGGTCAACGTGGCCATACGATTTATCGACATCAGATTGGATGACGTCAATCAGTGGCGCGATACCCTGCGTTTGGGAGTACGCATTTTTCCCATCAGCGACAGCCTGGTTCAAAGCATCTTTAATTGGCTGCGGCGTATCAAAATGGGGCTGCCCGATACTCAGATTGATGGGGTCTGTCATGTTCGTGGCAAGATCGAACACCTTTCGGATCCCCGAGGCATCGATCAAGTGCATGCGATCTGCAATCCACCCTTCGCACATTCGTCACCCTTTTGCAACAGCCTGATTGACAACAGGCAGAATCGGCACTCTTCGCCGCGCTGCCGTTTCCATTTTAGGGAAAACATCAGCAGACTTCACGTGAGAGGTCTTCGTTTTGCAGACATGATGACGGAATTCAGACCTCCATTGCCCGGTTTAGAGCGTATTACGCTCTTCTGTGGCGCGATGTACACCGCTTGGCCTGCAAATATAGGCTCCCACGAGCGAAAAGTGTCACACGAAAAGGGAAACGGCTCTAGAGCGTATTACGCTCCCTCGTGGCGCGATGGGCATCGTCAGGCCTGCAATCGTAGATTCCCGCGAGCGAGAAGCGTCACACGAAAAGGGAAACGACTCTAATTGGTGCCCGGTTCAATTGGCCGAAACATCCCGCAACAATTCCTTGAACTGTGGGTTTTTCATCATCCGTTTTTGGGTCCACTCATCGAATGTGATGCGGCACATCAGGCGAGGTTGCAGCCATGCGGCAGAGTACGGGTTCCGGACGAAGGGGCGATTGCGGCGGAGGTCGGGAAAGCGTTTCACCAGTCTCAATCGGTCATCTTCCGGCAGTTTCCAATATGAGATCTGTCCCGCGTATTTCAATTGCCCGTCAAGAACTGTGGCGAGCAGCAACTGATCCGGTTTTCCTGCCGAAGTGCGCGTGTATCCGATGATCAGGCAGTCAGCAGAAAACTGTCCTTTTTCCGCAGTCTTTGCTTCTTCTTCAGCATTTTTCCTGTCCTCTTCGCCAGCCTGAGCATCCCCCACGAACGAATTCATGGCTTCTTCCATCGACATGTCCGATTCACGTTCCTGGCGCGCTTGAGACGAAATGGTTTGCAGCAGATTTGTATCGGCTCCCCGTTTCACGCCCCAGTCATCGAAGATGGCCGAGAACTGAAATCCGCCAACAATCAGCACAGCACAAATTGCGGCCAACATTCCCCAAACACCCAACCAGATGCGGAATTTCAGGTCATTTGCCTGCGCCAGTGTTGGCTTCCAGATCTCGACTGGTTTCATGAACATGTCGAGCATGCCATATTTGTCGGACCTGGCAATCGCATGAATATAGACCATCAGGTGAGCGATCCCAAAAACGAGCAATCCTCCGACGAGTTGCGTGATTGTCCAGAGTGCACGCACCGATGCCACACTTTGGAAACTGACGCGGGCGAAGACACTGGCTCCAACGACGGCCAGACAACCAAAACCGAGCCCCCACATCCAGCCGGGTATGGCGGACATCAGACTTTCCGGGGCTTCTTGCGTTACGATTTCGACTTCCGGTCCCAAGTCGACGCATTGATTGATTGCCGGGTAGTATCCGCAATCGGGACACCACTGGTTCTCACCCCAGGATCGCGTCGACTGACAATTCGTGCAGGTGGGTTCTGCGCCTCCATTTCCACCCAGATCCTGTGCAACTCGTTCCACGTTTTCGATCTGCATTCCCGCACGAGACTCTGTTTTTTCGGTCACTGCGTTCGTATTCATATTTCCGTTGCCGAGTTCGGTAAGAGACGAAGTGTTTGGCTGGTACGTCCAGTGGGTGTCAGGCTTTGGAGGACAAGTATGGCAGCACGAATTTGAGTCGGCGGTTGCCGTTTCGATTCGATCCGACTGTCAAAATTGTTAGAATCGAACCAAGCCTGTCGCCCCGGCTTTGCAAGGCTTGCGAAAACGTAGCTTATGTTCGCAAAATCTGAGTGGATTTCCGGTTTGCGTTCAAATTTTTTCCAACTTCCTGACTAATCTGCGGTCTCGATGCCCATCACGTTTTCTCATGAATTTTGATTTTATCAATCCCTTCATGCTGTTTGGTCTGGCAGGCATTGCTCTGCCGGTACTCGCGCATTTATTGAGTCGCAGGAAATATGACATTGTCGACTGGGGGGCGATGCCGTTTCTTGAGTTGGGTCAGAACACGCGCCGCAAAATTCGGCTCGAGGAGTTGCTGCTGCTTCTACTGCGGATGGCGATCATTACGGTGATTGTGATGGTGTTGTCTCGTCCCTGGGCGCAGGGCGGATTTTTCAGTCAGGTCATTTCGACACAAACACGCGACATCGTTTTCGTGATTGATGGTTCCTGCAGCATGGGATGGGAAAGTGCCTCCCAAACGCCACACGAAGCCGCTCGCCAATGGGTTGACGAATTCCTGAATGACCTCAGGCCAGGGGATTCCATTTCGGTATTGGATGCGCGGGAAAAGGTGCGCAAAGTAATCGATTCTCCGATTCGCAGTTTTGATCTGGTTCGCGAAAAAATCGCAGAGATTCCTCCGCCGGCTGGTTCCTCCGATCTTGCTGCGGCGTCGGCAGAGGCCGTGCGAATGTTAAGCCGCACCAGCAATCTTTCGCGGGAAGTCATCGTGTTAACGGACGGCCAATCACTTGGCTGGAAAGCGGACGATGACATCTTGTGGGCACAGTTGGATGATCTTCGCAATCAACCGGCCGTCAAACCCCGATTGTGGGTTGTCAACGTCAGTAGTGGGAAGTCATCGGGGAATAGCTCTGCCAGTTCATCGCGAATCAATTTGAGCCTTGAGACATTGCAACTCTCCCGTGAGTTGACCGTCCCTGATTTCCCCGTGCGGATATCGACAAAAATCCGGCTTTCCGGTGGCCAATCAACCATAACGCGCAAAGTTCATTTTGAAGTCGATGGACAACGGATTAAGAGCAAAGCACGGTCGGTCCAACTGGAGCCGGATGGTGAGGCCAGTGTTGAATTTGAGTACCGTTTCGCCTCGACAGGTTCGCATGTGGTAAGCGTAGTGCTGGATCACGATTCGCTTCCTGGCGATAACCAGGCCGATGCTGCCATCGAAGTCGTAGACGCCCTGCCGGTTCTTTTGGTCGATGGCACGCCTGATCCGATACCGGTCAGAAGTGAAGTCTTTTTTGCCAAAGCAGCGCTTTCGGCTGATGAAAACGATACTCCCTGGATTGAGGCGACGACCATGCCATACAACGACTGGGATTCTGCAATACTGCAACATGTCGACGTCGTATTCCTTGCGAATGTCCGACGCCTGACAGATACGCAAGTCGCAGATCTCGAATCATTTGTCTCGCAGGGTGGAGGACTGTTCATCGCGTTGGGAGACCAGACCGATGCAGTCGCGTTCCGGGAGGATTTCGAACGGGAAGGACGCGGGCTTTCACCAGCAGCCCTGCAGCAGGTGATGTCGGATGATGGTGCCGATGACGATGGCATCCATATTTCCAACGGTAGCTTGTCGACGCCCTGGTTGAGGAGATTTCGCGCTGAGGAAGATGGCGGTATGACGACGGCACGGTTTTCGCAATGGTGGCAAGTGACGCCCACACAGGTTGCGACGACCGAGTCGGCCCTCATGGCAATGGAGGATTCCGACGGCAACATTCCAAAAGGCAAAAGTGAAAAAAAGAGGCCGGGGTATCCTGCTTCCGCAGGACTTGTCCTCGCACGATTGAGCAACAATGCACCGTTGCTGTTGTCCCGTTCCTTCGGCGATGGTGAGGTACTGCTATTCGCATCCACTATCGACGCCGCCTGGAATACGCTGCCCGCCAGGCCCGATTTTGTTTCATTCCTGCACGAGGTTGTCTTCTATTTGTCGTCCAGACGAGCGTTGCAGAACGTACCGTCAGGTGCGGCTTTGTTGGGCGAAATCGCCTCGACCGAGGAGTTCATGCAGTTCCAGTTCGTCGGACCGGGTGATTTGCGGTTTGCTCCCGAACTGGTGGGAGAGAAGACGCGTCCCCGGGCAAGGTTGGCGGATACGTCCGTACCTGGAATCTACCGGTTTGAGCGTCGGGATTCGACTGCGGTTGAACCACCGCAGTATTTCGTCGTCAATTTCGACCGTAGTGAATCCGACCTTACCTCGCTCACTGAGGAGGAACAAACGCAATTGTCACATCAGGATCGAATGGATTTCGTGGCCGATGTTGAAGAGTTGAAAACAAAAATGTTCGACACCTCAACCCGAACCGAAATCTGGTTTCTGCTGGCAATGTTCTTTCTCGGGTTTCTTGTGTTGGAAGTTTACATGACGCGAAGAATTGTCAAAGGGGGAGGAGTGGCAACAACTCCCGAAACCGTTCCGACAGGATGATCAACAAAGAAAACGATAAGAACCGTATCCATGTACCGCCGCGACCTGATCCTGCAGGGACTTGAATCATTCTGGCCATCCCTGGTTATTGTGGTCGTTGCTGTTGCGCTAATTGCTCTGCTCATGCGATATGAGCGGCAGTTGGTCAATCGCAGGGTGGGGTACATGCTGCTGGGGCTGCGGCTGGGCGTGTTGCTCGTGTTGTTTATTCTGCTTCTGCAACCGGTGTTGGGCTGGACGTTCAATCGAAACGAAAGCGGAAAAATCATTGTTGCCATCGATCTTTCCGAGAGCATGGCGACCAGCGATGAGCATGCTCATCTGGCAGAAAAGCTGCGCTGGGCCCGTGCGTTGGGAATGATCGGCAACGCAAACATCGACGATCGTCTGAATCGTTGGACTGATCAGTTGGACAACGGCGCGACGATCGACGATCTGGAGTGGGTGGACCCGCAACGAATTCGCGATCCCGCCAGACGACAGCAACTCGCGGAAACACGTAAAGAAAACCTGCGGGGCGTATTCGATGAACTCGACCGGCTGTCCCGTAAGGAAATGGCATTGCGTTTGCTTACCGCGACAGCCAATCCGCTTTTGGAGGATCTCAATGACGTTTCCAACGTTGACATTCAGGTATTCGCAGGCAAGGTTTCGAGTTCGGACGCAACACAGCTTCCTTTGGCCGTTGAACAGCCACCGAATAGCCTGCTCATCGGGACTTCTGATCTCGGACAGGGTTTATTGAGAACAGGTTCGGATTCCAGGTCGCAACGTGTGCTTGGTATCGTGATGTTGACAGATGGGAGAGACAACGCCGGGGCGGATGTGCTCGACATTTCGACTCAACTGGGGAATAGCCAGGTGCCGGTCTTTCCGGTCATACTGGGTTCGGAATTCAAACCGACGGATCTGGCCATCGCGCGACTCGACTTCCCGCAGACAGTTTTTCAGGACGATAAGCCTCTGGTAAAAGCGATCTTGAACACAGCCGGTTTTGAAGGTCGGCAGATCGAAGTGTTGCTCGAATCGGAAGATGCCGAATCAGAGACCCGCACGGTTTTTGTTGAGTCGGATGTGACGGAACTGGAGTTTGATCTGGATGCGGAAGAGTTGGGGCGGAAGGAATATGTGCTCCGTGTGCCGGTGCTGGAAGGAGAGACGCGGGATGACAACAACGAACAACAGTTCGCCGTTACAGTCGTCGATGACTCGGTGAACGTTGTGTATCTCGAAGGGGAAGCCCGATGGGAATTTCGATTCATCGATAACGCATTGACGCGCGATGAACGCGTCGACATTCAGAACGTTGTATTCGATCAGCCTTATCTGGGTATTCTTCCGGATACGTTCTTTGAGCGTCGACTGGAAGTTCCCGTCGACCCCACTGATGTTGATGCCTCGCCCTTGTCAGATACGGACCTTCTGCTGCTTGGAGATGTCGATCCTGCGACATTGCCACCTGGCTCGGAAGAGTTGATCGAGCGCTTCGTTTCCGAAACCGGTGGAACTCTGGTGGTTATTGCCGGAAAAAACTATATGCCTTTGGAGTATCGATCTGAAGTGTTTGATCGTCTGTTGCCGGTAACGAACCTGCGACCCTTGAATATCACGGGAGCCGATGGCACAGTGCCGCCTCGGGAGCGTGGCTTTCACCTGAAACTGACGCCCGAAGCAACAACAGAGACGCCCTTTCAGTTCGATCCCGACGCCGAAACGAATCGGAGAATCTGGTCCGGACTGCCGGGGCATTTGTGGGGTGTGCTGGGAGAGGCCAAACCGAGTGCCACGGTCTGGGCAACCGCGAGTCGTGCCGACAATGTGGGAGATCTCGATGCCGAACGGAAATCCGCCGTGATCGTACATCAGTATTTCGGGTTCGGTCAGGTACTCTGGATTGGCATCGACAGCACGTGGCGTTGGCGGTATCGGGCAGGAGACAAGTATCATCACCGTTTCTGGGCTCAGTTGGCACGCTGGGCGGCAGAAAACCGGACAATGGCCGGCAATAAGCATGTCAAATTCGGTACCGATCGCACCGACATTGAAGTTGGCGAAGATGCGGTGATCCGCGCACGATGGACACGTCAAGTTCTGGAGCGTTTCCCCGAACTTTCGGCTAAAGCGGAAATCTTTCGCGACTCTGACGACGGACAAACTGAAGGGAACGAACAGCCGTTCCAGACCCTCAAGCTGATTCCGGACGAAATACAATTACTCAACCACGAGGCTCGTGCCGTCTCCCTTCCGGCTGGGAAATACCGAATTCGACTTGCCATCGACAATGCTCATATCGATGGCGAGACGCTCGAGACATTCCTCTACGTCAGCGATCGAGCCACACTCGAACTCAGTGAATTGAGTTCCAATCGAAAACTGCTGAGCCAGATTGCTACGGCCAGTCGTGGTCAGCTTTTCTTCCCGGATCAGGTAGGACAAATTGCCGACCAGTTTCGCTCGCCGGAATTCACGGCTCAAGACCGGGAAGAAACGGAGTTATGGGACCATTGGCTGATCCTGCTCGTCTTCTTCGGCTTGCTGACCAGCGAGTGGGTCGTCCGCAAGGTGAATGGTCTTCCCTGACTGATCCCAGAACCTGAATCGCACCTGGTGAAATCATCGCGAGCCACTGTTTCGTATCGCGGCCTTCGCACTGCTATTTCAGTTCCAGATGAAGCTCAAGTGGCCATAGACATAAGTCCGACGGACTAACCTGAAATATCTTCAAATGAGAACTTCTTCTGCAGTTGGTCCGGGCTGGTCGATTTCCCTTCGACCTCAGCGTGGGGATAGATGAAGAAGTTCAATGGTCCGGCATCGGCTGGCTTGGGAACCAACTCAATATCCCGACCCACGGTAAACAACACACGATCGGCCGTCAGACTGCCAAAGTAGTACTCTTTCATTTCAGGGTGCTTGTCCGCTTCGGAAATATCGACTGGAATCCAACGCTTTTCGTCTGGAGAGAACCAGGCCCAGCAATGGTATCCGCCGATTGTCCCTTCGGTCTTGTCGCTGGGAAGCGGAAAGCCGATTTCAAATCGGGCGGGCATTTTTTGCGAACGGGCCAGTGAAATAAACAGGCTATGGAAGTCGGTGCAGTTTCCAAATTGGCTGTCGCAGACCCACACGGAATCCCCTTGGCCCCATCCTTCGCCATCTTTGCTGTACTTCACATGGTCTTCGACAATGTTGTAGAGCTGACGGCCACGATCCAATTTATCCGAAACGAGTTGCTGGTCTGCAATCAATTCCAAAGGCTTACCATCAACTGGCACTTTCGAATTCGCCCCAAGAAACAGACTGTTCTTCAATTTCAACTGACCAACCTGATCACTTTCGAGCCCCTTAACCTCCTGCCGAACCACTTCGTACGGGAAGGAAAAATCGAGGATGCCATTTTCCGGAACTTCCGCAGTGATTTGCAGCATCTCGTTTTGATATCGTGCGTCGGTATGCCTGGAAACTTCGCCGGGATTCTTCGATTCGAGGAGTTTGATCGACTGTTCGGAGTTCGAGGGGGGTAACGGCACCCAGATTTTGGCAGTGGCTCCCGGTTGCAATCCGGTCAGGGCGAAATCGTAATTAAACCGGAATGCCCGCTTCTCTGGTTTTGAAGACTCCTCTGACGTTTCGGAAGTGGTCTGAGCAACTGGTTGCTGCTGATCCTTTGATGTATCGGGTATTGCTTTGGCAGTAGCCGATCCTTCTTCCAGGCAACCGATCATTCCGATTGCCACTATTGTCAAAGTAGAGGCGAAGAACGTTCGCAGAAAACAGGTAGTCGTCATGTTTGTCTTTCAAGGTTGTGGTCAAAGGTGGGCTATCAATCGGCAGAATTATTTGCAGGGAAGCAACGAAAATCCAATGAATTCCGGCTTTCAAACAGAATATCAGACCCTTCGCCAATTCGATACTCTTCCGGAGCGATCTTAATCATTTGAGGTTGGCGACAACTGTGAAAAATCTTACCAAAACGCCCTTTGAGAAGAGATGATTCTTAACTGCACGCTCGGTTCCTGGTTTCCGTTCAGAGCTTGAAAACTGGTAACATTCTCATTCTCAAAACCCATTCGGCAAGCGAAACCCCTCTGGGAGTCGTGGGAATTGAGGGTTCATTTCGCGGAGTTTTGCGATAATGGCCCGGCTGATGGCAAGGTTACGGTACCATTTGCGATCCGCTGGAATGACATGCCAGGCTGCATGTTCGGTCGTGCATCGCTTGATTACCTCTTCATACGCAGTCATGTATTTGTCCCAATTCTGTCGCTTGTCAAAATCCTCTGCCGAGTACTTCCAATGCTTCTCCGGAATTTTGGCACGCTCGCGAAGTCGCTTTCCCTGCTCGTCGAAGGAGACATGCAAATAAAATTTCAGAATGGCAGTCCCGGATTCGTGAAGAAGTTTTTCAAATTCGTTGATGCGTTTGAAACGCGGACGCCAGACAGATTCGGGAACCAGTTGCCGGACCCGGACAATCAAGACATCCTCGTAGTGCGATCGATTGAAAACGCCAATTATACCTGTTGCAGGCGACACCTGGTGAACCCGCCAGAGGAAATCGTGAGCCAGTTCGACCGATGTGGGAGCTTTGAAACTTGTGACACGCACGCCTTGCGGATTGACGCCCCGGAACACTTTGCGAATGGTGCCATCTTTGCCACCGGCATCCATCGCCTGTAACACAATTAACAGTTTTTGACTCCCCTCGGCGTACATCCGGCGTTGCCATTCGATCAATTCGTCGCGTAACTCTCGGAATTCCTCTTCGGCCTGTTTTCGGTTTGAGCAATAATCTCTGCCATCCGTCGACATCTCCGACAATCGAACCGACTGGCCCTGTGCGATTTGATGCGGCAACAGGATTTCCGATTTGTCATTCTTCATCTTTGTTCACTCAATATCGATTCAGAATTCCATGTCTTTCGGACGCCAGAAATTGATGCAGACGGCATCCGTATGAACGTCAAGTTCATTCCAATGATCAATGGGGAGTGAAATCTGCGCGATGGCAGCGGTCGGAAAGCATTCGTAGTCGTCCACCAGGAGTTCGAAAAACTCTTCCATTCCCGGGTTATGTCCGACGACCAGCACGGGTGAAGTCGGATAGTACAGTTCAGACAATACAGACAGAAAAGACCGCGTACCGGCATGATACAAGTCCCGCGTCACCTCGATTGTTCCCTTGTAATCGCAGGCTTCGGCAACTTTCGCAGCCGTATTTCGCGCGCGGACTGCGGTCGAACTGACAATCTGCGCGGGCGTTTGCCCCTCTCGTTTCAGCAGTTCGCCCATTTGTGGTGCATCGCGTTTGCCTCGCTTGTTCAACGGACGCTCATGATCGGCAAGCGAGGCTTCGCTCCAACTTGATTTTGCATGGCGCATCAGCAGCAGCGTTTTCATGAAACCGTTCCGCAATCGTAAGAACAACCTGGCATTTGAATTGGTCAAACCCAATACCATACGTGGAATGACAGCCGGACGCAAATCGGTTGAGGCGGAACAAAGAGACGGATCAGGCGTCTGTTCCTGCGCGATGCGGTACGAATTCCGTTCTTCGCACCTGTCTTGTCTGCTTGAGGACTTCGCGCGAAGCATCATAAAGCACGCGCTGGCTGTGGATTTCCGGCTCTCCTTCAGTGGGACGAATTCGCTCGTAGCCGCCGTCAGGAAGAATCCGACGTCCCTTTACGTTGTCACTCAGATTGACCCGAAGGCTCTCGATCAGGCGATTCCTGATCGCGTCATTTTCGATGGGAGTCAGCAATTCGACGCGCTTATCCAGATTGCGGGGCATCCAGTCAGCACTGGAGATAAACACCTTTTCATCCCCACCATGCAGGAAATACATGATGCGACTGTGTTCCAGGAATCGGTCGATGATACTCACAACACGAATCGTTTCGCTCAATCCGGGTACACCCGGTCGCAGGCAGCAGATGCCGCGTACATTCAGTTCAATCGTCACCCCCGCCTGAGACGCCTCGTACAACGCTTTGATGATTTTTGGATCGACCAGGGAATTGAACTTCGCCATGATGTGGGCATCATGCCCCTGTCGCTTCCGTTCCGTTTCGCTTTCGATCATTTCCAGAATTTTTTCCCGCAATCGTAACGGGGCCACTTCGATCTGGTGAAAATCCTGATATTGAGAATAACCCGAGATTGTATTGAAGAACGCTGTCGCGTCGGCTCCGAGTTCGGGATCGCACGTCATAAAACTGACATCGGTATAAAGGTTCGCCGTTGCCTCGTTGTAATTGCCCGTGCCAAAATGAGCGTATCGGACGATACCGGTCGATTCTCGTCGCACCACGACACAAATTTTGGCGTGCGTCTTGTAGCCCCGCACTCCATAAATCACCTGGACACCGGATTGCTCAAGTTCTCTTGCCCAGTTGATGTTTCGCTCTTCATCGAATCGGGCTTTCAATTCGACAAGTGCAGTGACATTTTTCCCGTTTTCTGCCGCGCGCTTAAGTGCCGCAACAATCGGGCTCTGTTTGCTTGTCCGGTAAAGAGTCTGCTTAATCGCCAGCACATCGGCATCTTCCGCGGCTTCTTCGATGAATCGAACGACCGGGTCGAAACTCTCAAACGGATGATACAACATGATGTCCTGTTGACTGAGAATCTCGAACATCGGAATTCGCGAGTCGATGTCCGGCGAGGAACTGGGTGGCCAGTCGTCGTATCGCAGATGGTCGTAACCTTTGAGTCCCGTCACGCTGAAAAAGGCCGACAAATCAATTGGGCCGGGTACGGCGTAAAGACTGACCTCGTCAACGTCGAGGGTATGGCGCAGAAAATCGAGCAACACGGTCGAAATATGGTCCGACACTTCCAATCTCACACAATGACTGGCCTTTCGGGCATCGAGAACTTCTTCCATCCCTTCCAACAGGTCAAATGCCTGATCCTCACGAACGCCCAGATCGGCGTTGCGGGTGATTCGAAACGGTACACATTCCAGCACGGCTTCCCCGGGGAAGAAGCGATCGATGAATACGGAAACGACATCTTCCAGCAGGATGTAATCGTAACCTTTGTCGGATGGGAGCGTGATGAACCGCGACGTTGCCTGCCCGAATGGAATCACAGCGAAGCGATGTTCTTTATTGTCACTCTTTTCCAGCGGAGAGAGTTGCACGCACACATTCATGCTGCGGTTCTGAAGCAGCGGAAATTCCTTATCCTTTTCCACAACCATTGGCGTCAGGATGGAATAGATTTCCTCCCTGAAGACTTGTTCGAGCATCTGGAACTGAGAGTCGTTCAAACTGTCCGGTGTCACGCGACGAATCCCCTCTTCCGCAAGTTGAGATTCAATTTCGCTGAGAAAACAGGTGTACTGTGCGACGTACATTTTGTGTGTGCGGTCGCTGATGGCTGCAAGTTGTTGATCCGCTGTCATCCCGGAGGCATCGCGTTTCCCGCTACCCGAACGGGCCATGATCTGCAATCCGCCGACCCGAACCATAAAAAACTCATCGAGATTGGAAGCGGTAATCGCTACGAATTTCATGCGCTCCAACGTGGGAACGGACTGATCGATCGCCTCATCCAATACTCGCTGATTGAATTCGAGCCAACTCAGCTCACGGTTGATAAACCTGTTTTCCGACTGCGACATTCTGTTCCCCATCCGATGGTACTGACAATCTTTGTATCAGCGACAAGCCAGCTTCACTTCTGTGGACGCAACAGCACTTTCAATCCAAAAACTTCTTCAAACAATGGTCCCTTTTGCTTCAAAGCGAGTTGCTCCAGAGACAAATCACCGGCGTTTGGAATCGCGATGACCAATTGATCCTTTTCCCGATGACAAGTCAGGTCCTGTATCCGCTGGCTTCGCGAACGTTCCAGTGCATCGGCCACTCGCAACATGGCAGCCAGTTTTGAGACCGCAATCCGCTCTTCCCGTCCGAGTGTGACGTACCCCTGATGAGATGGTTTCGGCGATGCCCGCCTGTGATACCGGGCCACTAATGCGACAATCAGCAAGTCGTGCCGGGTTAATCCGAACAACTCGCTGTTGTTGATGATGTACATCGTATGTTTGTGTTGCCCGTTAAAACGGATGAATTGACCGACTTCATGCAGCAAGGCCGCCAGATGCAAAAGTAACTCATACCGGGAATCGAGCTGGTGTTCTTCCTGTAAGGCATGGAATAGCTTTTGGCCGATTTCCGCCACATGATGAGCATGGTCTTCATCGACATCGTATTTGCGGCCCAGATCGAGGGCGGCTCGAACAATCTGATTGCGGAATTCATCGGTCCACGCGTCTTGTGCCGCCTTCTCTTCCAGCAAACCATCTCGCAGATTAACGTTGGTGACCAGGATTTGATCCAATGCAAAGGTACGGGCAATGTGCCAGTAACTCAAAAGGGCCAGCCGGACCGTTTCGGCATCGGGATATGACAAGTGATATTGCTGAACAAGTTCATCATCGGTCATCTCGATGATTTTGGCGATAAACTTCTCGAGTTCCCTGGTGCGGATCGTGTTTACGGGAGCATCGTCGTCGTAATCGCGGAATTGCCTGGCCGCAAAACGGATGTCACCTCCCATGGCGAGAAGCTGGACTTCGTTATCTTCCGGCACATGTTGATGGATTTCCTCCACGGTGCGCAGAATTTGCGTATCCATGATCTGACGGGTCTGTCCAGTCGGAGCACGATAGGCTTTTAACGTTTCGCGCAACCGCAATGAGCCAAGTCGATAAGTATGAGCACTGACGACGTCATTGCCCTGCACCAAAATCACCTCGGTGCTGCCTCCACCGACTTCTACAATCAACGACAACTTTTCAGAAAGTTTGGGGTCCGATTGAAGAATCGGTTGGATGCCGAGATAGGTAACACGATTGACTTCCGCCTCGTCGATTGGTTCGATCTCGAAACCGGTGGCGCTGAAAATGCGATCGACAAATGCCAGTCGGTTGTTGGCTTCCCGCACGGCACTTGTGGCAACGACACGGACATCGTCATTCAGATTGACCTGATATTCCTGCAGAACCTGACGGTAACTTTTCAGGACCTCGACGCACGACTCGATGGTCGATTTTCGGATCATTCCCAGCGTGAATGTGTCTTTGCCAAGCCCCACCGACTGCGAGAGATTTTCCAGGGTGCGAACGTCACCGTCCGGTGTGATATCGGCGATCGCCATCCGTATCGATGCCGTTCCGACGTCGATTACGGCAACCGTGCGGACCCCCTGACTGGGGCGTGATGAATTGCTGGGGGTGGCTTGAGATTCCGGAGTTGAGTGCATTTTTCAGGCCTTGATCCTCATCAATCGAAGATATCAGGGACCGCGTTCTGGCGTCGACCGAGAGCGTGAATTGTTCGTGAATTCTTAATGAAATTCCTGATTCCTCAACAGGCTACGAAAGTTTCCTGCCGGACAGGTTCAACGTTGTTTTGCGATGCGCCCACGCAGCCGCCCCCAACACCCCGGCATCATCCCCCAGTTTTGCCGGATGAACCTCAAAAGACTTTGCAAAGGAAGCCATGGCATTTTTACGAGCGTATTTTTCGACGGTTTTCGTGTAAAGATCGGGCATCGCCTCGACCAGCCCACCGCCGAGTACGACGACATCTGGTGCCAGCAGGTTGACGATCGTTCCAACTGCAATTCCCACATACCGGGCGGAATCTGCGACGAGATCTTCAATGACCGCATCGCCTTTGCGAATGGCAGAGGCCAGAGTACCGCTGCGAATTTTCGAGATGTCCGTTCCAGCATTCTCCCGGAGATTCGGTGCCTGTCCTCTGTATGATGCCAATGCGGCCCCGGCTGCAATCGCCAATCGACCAGCGACGGCTTCCAGACATCCAAAACGTCCGCAACCACAACGCGGACCATTCTGAATCACCTGGATGTGGCCGATCTCCATACACGATCCGCTTGTTCCTCGAATGATTTCCCCCTTGAAGACGCAGCCGCCACCAACACCCGTTCCGGGAAAGACACCCACAACACACCGTGCTTTTCTTCCAGCACCAAACAGGCTTTCTGCAAACACCCCTGCATCGACATCGTTTGCAATCGCCACCGGGCATTGGAACTCATCATTCAGCAGCGACCGAATGGGAACATTTTTCCAGCCGAGATTGGGGGCATTTCGAATTGTTCCTGTATCGAAGTCAAGCGGTCCAGGGCTGCCCAATCCCAGGCATAACAGGTCCTTTTTGTCGATGCCTGCCTCTTCCAGGCATTCATAGACCGTCTCTTTCATCCGCTTGACGCCGGCTTCCGAGCCTTCGTGCCCCTTTGTCTTCTTGCGGGATCGGGCGATGATCCTGAAATCGGAGTCGACGACGGCCGCCAGCATTTTCGTGCCACCCAGGTCGAGTCCAACGCTGTATTGTTTTTCCTCAGTCGAAGCCATTGTCTTTACATCCTTTTCGCGTGCGTCCTGCGAAACTCAAAAACTTCAATTTGTTGCGTCGTTTGTCTGGCGTGGTGAATTTGTCTGGCATGGTGAAACCGTGCGGTCCATCTCACCGAATCGTGCATGATAATCTTCCAATGACACGATGCATGCGGAGAGGGGGGCCGTTTCCATCACCGCGATGGAAGGTTGACGAAAGGTCCAGCCACTGGTTTCGCCGGGGTTGATCACCCATCGCCCCTGTCCATCCTGCTGAATGGATGACCGGTGGGTATGTCCGTGAATGATGACGTCACAGTCACCAACATGCCCTCGCAGATCTTCAGGACGGTGCGTCAACACAATTCGTACTCCATCCTCAGTTTCAAGCCCGAATGGTGGAAAACCGACCGCGCCGATGATCCGTAATCCGCCCTGAATGCCGGTATGGTTTCCTTCGTTGTCGCCAAAACAGGCAAGCATGCGGCAATTCAACTTGCGCAAGGGGGGGATCACGATTGGTGAGACGAAATCCCCCGCAAAGAGAACAAGATCGCATCGCAGTTCGTTAAATGCGGCAACGGCAGCACGAACGTGATCAACATGGTCATGTGCGTCCGCGAAGATTCCGATTCTCATATGATGAGTTCACATGTCTGATTCAAAAAACGGTTGCAATTGGGTGGAACAGTCGGGTTTTGAACATCGCAAAGGGTTACATACGTTTCCTTCACCGACCGCTCATCTGATAGTATGTTACTCTTTCCGGCAGTCCCCAACAATTTACAGAGCATCAACTTGACGTATTGATGTTCAGGGAACGCTTTCAACCATCAATCCAACGGAATGGATCATTCGACATGCAGGTTCTTATCATTCGCCACGCACACGCAGTTCCACCAAGTGGAACTTCGGGTGGAGATGACGCACGGCCGCTGTCGAATGAGGGACGTCATGATTTTGAGACGTTAGCCGGCTGGCTTGCCAAACGCTCGGCCATTCCCGAAATCATCCTGCATAGCCCACGTCGGCGCGCAGAACAGACCGCGCAACTGCTTGCGAAAGCTGCCGGGTTGACAGGCCAGAACTGCCGGCGGGAACATTGGTTGCAATCCAATGTGCATCACGACCAACTGATCGGAACCCTTGAAGAATACCGCCCGGGGGGAGTCGCGCTGGTTGGCCACGAACCAGACATGAGTCGGTGCACCTCGCATCTGGTTCACGGTGGGCAGTTTTGGTTTGCGCCGGGGACGATCGCCTGTATTGAATTTCCCGGGCGGACAGGAGCAGGGCAAGGTCAACTGAAATGGCTCGTCACACCGTCGCTGGTTCGGTAACGAAACTACTATCGGGAAAGAATGTTCTATCGGGAAAGAACGTTCTCTGGTCGTTGGGGACTCAGGCAACTTTGGTAAGCGGTTGGGCCTTTGGCACTGTGAACCGTGTTGACGCATCAGGGTTCAGTACGAAATCCAGAATGTCGGCCGGGCTCGTTCGTAACCAGTCATTCAGGGGGTGTTTGAGCGTTGGTGCGGCCATCTCAAATGCCAAATCGTAATTCCAGCGTCGCGACCAGGTGGCCATGTTTGATTGCTGTAGATGAAACGCGTTGACCAACTGCTCCCAGTGTCCCGGTAGCGGGACAACACAAACCGGTTTGTTCAAAAGAAACGCTTCGAGTGGCGTACTCAAACCGGCTGTGGTGAAAACTGACTTTGCCGTCCCCACGTCGACGAGCATTTGCGTTCCATGCGGGGGGCAGAATTCAACCAGTCCCTGTCGACCACGTGGCATTTGGGGAAAACCGTACGCTTTGACTGTTTGTTGATTTTTCTGCGACCATTGCATCAGTTCTTCCGCCGACCCGCCATCAGTGGAGTGGAACGTGTTGTAAACCAATATGTGATCTTGCGACTCTTTCGGGACACTGTTCAACGTTTCACGAATTATCGGGGGAACACATCGGGCTGACGACGGGGCGTAATGATAACCATAGATGCGGTCGGCTCCGGTCGTAAACATGCGGATTGTTGCCCGTGTGAGTTTGCTCTCCAGAGCCATTTCATTTGGCAGAGCGATCTCTCGGTCAAACAGAGCAACCTGCCGACTGATCGCAACGACTTCGCAGCGGGGGTCAATAAATGGATTTGCCGAGAGAGGTTCAAAGTCGCTGATGACCAGGTCTGGTTCAAACTCTCTCGCCAACTGGCGGATATTCCACAGATGTTTCAGCATTTTCGGAATCTCGAACACCCATTTTCCGACGGTCCGTTTGTAATCTGTGCGTCCCTTCGTAACGACGTATGACAACCCGGGGAAATGTCGATACCAGGGGAACTGGTATCCCTTTGGCGGCTCATCGCCACCTGAACTGATCACGCGCACCTCATGCCCGCGTTCCTCAAGCAGTGGAACGAGTACACGGGCCTTTGAGAAATGGCCCTGCCCCTGGGCAAAGATGCCATAAAGAATTCGCATGAATCACCCGGCCATCCATTTCCGGGAAGAGATCACGTCGCACAAAGCTTTCCTGCGACCTGTCCCAATTTTTTGGCTGATTGAGTATGAAAGGGATTATTGTCCTGAACAGGAACTGCCGCGACTGCGAGAGTTTCTTTTCGCCATCGCGGTCGGGGAATTTAGGGCATTGCGAGTGTATCTGTCCAGATCACTTTATCAGCGTGATTCGCCGGAACCTGTTGTATTTCATTATCTTTCGTCATTCGATTCAGCAAAACTTTTGCCCCGATATGCCAGGTCGAGCAATTCCACGGGGTGGCGGACCTGCATCGGCAGTTTTCGCTCCTTACAACCGGCCTGAATTTGCAACGAACAGCCGATATTACCCGTGACGATGATTTCCGAATCCGCTTTCTGAAGGCAGTCCAGCTTACGGTTCAGCAAGCGATCGGCCATTTCGGGTTCGATCAAATTGTAACTCCCCGCTGCACCGCAGCAGATCGTCGATTCCGCCAGTGGTATGACTTCCAATTCGGGGATCGTCGCCAGTAATTCGCGCGGTGGAGTCGCGATTCGCTGGGCATGGACCAGGTGACAGGCATCGTGATAGGTCACGCGTATGGATAACGGATTGCCGGGCGGACGAATTCCGAGTTCGACCAGGAATTCAGAGACATCCTTCACCCGACCTGAGAATGCGGAGAGTTGATCACATCGATCCTGGCTTCTGCCCGGTGCTTCGTCCGCAATGTGGCCGTAGTCCTTCAGAATGGCACCGCATCCGGCGGCGTTGACGATCACCGCGTCGATATCTTCCAGTCTGAACGCCGCGACGTTTTTCATTGCCATATTGAGAGCCGGATCGACATCTCCGCTGTGATAATGAATCGCTCCACAGCAACCCTGCAAATGGGGGATAACGACGTCACATCCATTCTCTTGAAGTACGCGAGCCGTCGCACGATTGGTTTCCGGTGACATCGTTTCTGAAACGCATCCCGTGAACAAAGCCACCTTCGCACGACGATACCCTTTAGCTGGGAGAAATTCTGGTAACGGCTTTTTGGCAGGTCCCAGTTCCGGGAGCATGCGATACATTCTCTGCAGCGCCATCGGCAACAACTTCACCAGTCCCAGCTTTTCGATCAATCCAATCAGTCCGATTCGCTGCATGATACGAACAGACCACAGGATTTGCCTCATACGTTTCGCGTGAGGAAACAAACCGAGCAGGATCCATTTCCGAAACCATTCGGGCGTTGATTCTGTTTTCGATTCTGGCACATGATCCGCGTGGCGTTTCATGTCGACGCGGAACGGTTCGATCAGTCGCCCATATTGCACACCCGATGGGCAAGCCGTCTCGCAACTGCGGCAGTCCAGGCAGAGGTTCAGATGACGGGAGACAGACTCCGTCAATTTCAGCCGACCGTCGACAACACCACGCATCAGGTAGATACGACCGCGTGGACTGTTGTTTTCATCTCCGGTTTCAAGATAGGTCGGACAGGCGGATGTGCATAACCCGCAATGCACACAGTCGAGAAACTTGTCGTAGTCAATTTCCGCTCCTATGACGGGGGGCGAATCAGGTTTATCGGCTGATCTCGGATTCATTAGAGCAGTTTACCTTCTGGTGTGACGTCTCTGGCTCGTGGGTGGCCTGTGTTTTCAGGCCTGACGATGCCCATCGCGGTACAGAAGAGCGTAATACACTCCAAGGACTCAGTGATGGGCGATTTTGTCATGAAGTCACCCCATCTGAATTCCTCAGAGCAGGCAGGCGAAATTCATTGAACATGCCTCGATTGAGCAGGTCGTCAGGATCGAGTTGCTGTTTGATTTTCCGCATCAAAGACCAGCTCGGTTCCGGATCGCCGAACATTGGAAGTTTTTGACGCCACGTGTGGGGGCAGGTGTCGACCACGACGTTTCCGCGGTATTGTCGGGCCTTCGCACGTAAACGCCCAAGAATCTCAATCGCTCGACTGTACTCGGTTGGCTCAACAGGAAACCTTCCCTTCACGATACCGTTGCCTGCGTGGGAAAGCAGCGCAAGGCCTTCCTCGTCTGCGTACGCCATCCAATCCAGCGTTGCCGAGGGAGGGAGATTCGCTTTCAACGCCAACACTGCCGATTGTTGCTGTGAGAACTGTGTGATTGCAGACTGCAGCTTTTGCCGTTGGTCGTCATTGACAATTGGCAGGCACACTGTTGGCATGAAGACAGCCAGTTCCTTTCGCAACGATTCCAGTTGCCAATCGACTTCTGCTGAGAGGCCATCAACAGTAATCGCCAGCACAGGTTGCTCGGTGGGCAACTGTTTCAGTTCGGCTCCGGTAACGATGGTTTGTGCGGCTCGTGCATTCAGAACATCCAACGCCACGGGACGAGCAGAACTGAGGAGGAGGGTTTCCAACACGACGTCGATATCGTCCAGCGTCTCGAACGTTGCCCACAGAATCCCGGTCGATTCGGAAACAGGTTTCAGTTTGAGTGTCACCTGCGATATGACCGCCAGAGTGCCGAGCGAACCGATCATCAGTTTGCACAGGTCGTAACCGGCGACATTTTTGACCACGCGTCCCCCGGCGGAAAACTGCTGCCCCTGAACATCGACAGCTATTATTCCGATCAAATAATCCCTCATCGTCCCGTAGCCGAATCGTCGCGAACCGCTGATGTTGGCCGCCACGACGCCACCAATCGTCGCCTGTTCCGGAACAGGAACATCGATTGGCAACTGTTGACGATGCCGGACCAATGTCCCGGTTAACTCAGCGATCGTCAACCCGGCCTCGATGGTGATCGTCATGTCGTCCTTGGGGTAATCTATAACGCGAGAAAGACCTGTTGTGGTCAACACGATCGCCGAGGGATCATCTTGCAGATATCCTGCTGATGCGCCGGTGCCTCCTCCGCGAATGTGAATCGGACGGCGTGATCCCACATAGTTTTCCCGTATCTGCTTTTGCAGTTCGGCGGAAGAGGTTGGTCGAATTGGCTGGCTGGTTGAAGTCATATTATAGCAGTTTACCATTCGGTGTGACGTCTCTGGCTCGTGGAGGTCTGTGTTTGTTGGTCGAACGACGTCCATCGCGGCACAGAAGAGCGTAATAAGCTCTAAGTCGGCTCGATTCGGCGGTACGCGAAGACATTTTACAGTGCGGCTCTGCGACCAGGATGATCTCGCGGGATTTCCTCCATCCCACATGCTCCGGCTGTGGGCAACATTTTGTTCGGGCTGCAGAGTCCGTCTGGATTGAATACTTTCCGAATGTCCGACATGATCGCCAGATCGGTTTCGCTGAAGAGCCGAGGCATGAAATCAAGTTTCTCGACTCCGATGCCATGTTCGCCCGTCACGCTGCCGCCGAGGTCGAGACATTTTTGCAAGATCTCATGACTGGCGGCGAGAACATGTTGAATTTGTGTTTCATCACGTTCATCAAACAACAGAATGGGGTGGATGTTGCCATCTCCCGCATGGAAGACATTGACGATCCGCAACTGATGACGCTTCTCGCATTCGGAAATGAAATTCAGGATTTCGGGCAGCTTTGTTCTTGGCACCACGCCATCCTGAGTGCAAAAACTGGAGCTTAATCGGCCGATCGCACCAAAGGCCTGTTTGCGACATTTCCACAGAAGTTGTCGCTCTGCTGCCGTTTCCGCCCATCGCATTTCACGAGCTCCCCTGGCGTTGCAGATCTCGATAATGTGTTGTGCCTCGCTATCGACTGCTGCCTCCAACCCATCCACCTCAATTAACAGTACAGCGCCGGCATCGAGAGGAAAGCCGAACTGAAACGCCGCCTCTAACGCTTCAACAATACCCTGATCCATCATTTCCAAAGCAGCAGGGACAATTCCCGCGGAAATAATTCCACTGATGCAGTGAGTGGCATCCTGAACGTTCTCAAAGACGCCCAGCATGGTCCGGCAGGCTGCCGGATCGCGAGTGAGTCGCACCATCACTTTGGTGCAAATGCCAAATGTCCCTTCACTACCCACAAACAACCCCGTGAGATCGTAGCCAGGTGCATCCTCAGCGACGCCTCCCAACTCAACAACCGATCCATTCGGCAATACGACTTCGAGGCCGAGAACATGATTGACAGTGACACCGTACTTCAATGTATGTGGACCGCCGGAATTGGTCGCGACATTTCCGCCCAGCGTGCATGCCCCCTGGCTGGAGGGGTCGGGAGCGTAGTGGAAACCAGACCCTGCAAGATGTTGAGTCAAATGGACATTGACACAACCTGGCTCAACGATCGCATAGCGATTCCGCAGATTCACTTCGAGGATTTTCCGCATGCGAGTCAGAGCAATCACCACTCCGCCTCCGACTGGAAGGCATCCTCCGGCAAGGCTCGTCCCCGCACCACGTGGTATATAAGGGACTTCCAGTTCACGACATGCCTGGACAATCGCAACAATCTGGTCTCGTTCTGTCGGAAACAATACAACGTCAGGTGTTTTCTTCTCAATCACATAGCCATCGCACTCGTACACCGCGAGGTCTTCCGGCTGCGTCAATATGCCGTCTTCACCGACAATCGCTCGAAAGCGACGAATTAGCTCTCTCTGTTTTTCAGCGGACACCATCGACATGCCATGATTCGCTTTTCGGATCGTTAACGCGGGACAATACGCGAACGCGGGCCGCGAATATCAGTAACCGAAACCATTCTTGCGAATGTGAACCATCGGCTTGATATCGCCGAATTTCTCTCCGGTTCCCGCACTGGTGATGCTCACGATATAGATGAAGTGATCACCCGCCTCGGTCATGGAGACAATCGTCCCTTCCAGGTATCCAGGTGCATCTGCCAGAACCGGCAGGTTGGCATTGCTGCGAGCCGTATTCAAACCTTCAAAGGCGGACTCATCCGGCTCAAATCCTTTGCCGAAATGTTTGAGGAACTCGAACTGCTGTTCGCCGATCAAATTCAGGACAGCCGAGGATGTCGATTGCAGCCAGTCGTTGACATATCGTTTCCGATTCACGGCAACACTGACCATTGGCGGGTCGAAGGAAGCCTGCTGAACCCAACTGGCGAGCATTCCCGTCTCTCGTCCGTCACCATCAGCGACCGTCAGAATGAAAACGCCACTGGGTGTCTGCCCAAGTACCGGACCAATGATCTGCTTGGCATCTTCTGACAATGCTGAGTTGTTCCCATTCGATTCCGAATTGCTCATCTTGTTTCCTGATCAGCATTAACTGGTGTTCGTTTCAACGAGATGGCATATCGAAATCACCACCGCGAAATTCTTGACATCAGCATAGCAGGACGGTTCAACGACATGAATAGAGCCATTTACTTTTTCGTGTAACGACTCAGTCTCGCGAGAAGCTGTCTTCGCAGGCAACAAGTCGATCTTCACGGACAGGGGCAAGCGTAATGTGACTTGGAGCAGTTTACCTTTTCGTGTGACGGATTTCGTTCGTGGGAGCCTGCAATTGTAGACCAAACGGCGTCCATCGCGTTCACGGAAGAGCGTAACACGCTCTAGTCAGCCGAACTCTTGTCCGTTGCGGCGCGCGACATATTGGGAGTCGTAATAAGCGAGTTGAGGATACTTCGACTTTGCTGACCAGGTTGACTCAATTACGGCTTTGACTGGTCTCCCCTTCCGCCAGCGGGCCGGGCTGGGTGGGTGAGATTCTCAGATGTTCCAAAGATCGGCTCAGGATCTCCGCTGCTGCTGGAGCAGCGACCGATCCACCACCATGGTTTCTCCCCAGTGATGGTTCATCGACGACGAGGAGTACCAGCAATTGGGGATTCTCTGCTGGAGCGCCGCAGATGAACGAGCAGACGAGCCGCTCACTGGAATACCGTCCCAATTGAGAGTCGATTTTCTGAGCCGTTCCCGTTTTTCCAAAGACGGCATAACCCGGCAAGTGAGCGCGCTTTCCCGTTCCCCGTTTGACGACGTCGGACATCGGTGATTCGATCAACCAACGGCAGATTTCGTCGTTGATACGCGGCGGCCACTTTTTTTCTGCACTCGTGCCGTCAAGAGGATTGCTCGTCAGCAGCATGTCCGCTCCGGCTTTGGCACCATCGGGTTCGACAAACTGTTTTACGATCTTCGGCCTCTGCGGTTGCCCTTCATGCAGCAACGCAGCATAAGCAGCAATCAACTGTAATGGGGTTATCGCAATTTCCTGTCCCATTGGAACCGAACCAGTCGAGAAAAGGTCCCATTGAGGCAATGGACGAACCAGTCCCGAAATTTCTCCGGGAAGACCAACTCCAGTCTTTTTTCCCAGCCCGAAGTTGGCAATCGCCTGATTCAATCCCCGGTTTTCCAACCGCTCGCCGATTTTCGCCATGCCGATGTTGCTCGACTTTGCGATCACATCGGTCAGCGAAAGCCAACCGTAAGGGTGATGGTCGCGTAAAATGCGCCGCCCCATTCGATACCGGCCATTCTCACAGAAGATGCGTTCATCCCGCCGTAATATGCCCTGTTGCAATCCCCATGCAACAACCAGGGGCTTCACTGTGGAACCGGGCTCGTACATTGCACCAATCGTTGTATTGATCCAGGCATCGTCCGAGACTTCGGCGGGGCGATTGGGGTCAAATGTTGGTCGAGATGCCATTGCCAGAATCTCATTCGTCCGCGGGTCCATTACGATCGTGCAGCAATGCCGTGGATTCCAGACCTGCATCACGCGGTCCAGTTCCCGTTCAGCGAACAATTGGATAACAGAGTCGATGGTTAATGCGACGGAATCACCATCGCAAAATGGACTTTCTGATTCCTGTTCGTTTTCGGTTGTCGCTGTCGCCTCAATATCGACGACATCAATCACTCTGCCTCGAGCGTCCCGGATCAACTCCCGTTTGCCACTTGTTCCAGCCAACCGTTTCCCGAGTCCCTGCTCCACGCCGCCATGTCCCTGACCATCGATGTCCCGAATGCCAATCAGATGGGCTGCCAGTGAGCCTTGCGGATAGCGACGAAGGTATTCATTCCGAAACCCCCACCAATCGTCCGGTAATTTCAGTTGCCGAACCTGTTCCGCCTGTTCATTGGTCAGTCGCCGCTGAATCCACAGGAACTTTTTCTCCCGGTTCGCCTCAATCCTGGCATAAAGTCGATCCACATCGAGATTGAGGATCGTGGAAAGAGTGTTCACGACGAGTGAAATATCGGAGACAGCACTGGGGTCGATGTACAAACTGCGTGTTGCCACGCTGGTGGCGAGCAATCGGCCATTCCTGTCGAATATCTCGCCCGGCCGCGCCTGCACTGTTTCAAAAGCCGACTGCTGCTGAACGGCTTTCGCGGCAAGCGAATCGCTTCCGATCCATTGCAATTGAAGTAAGCGAATCGCCAGGACAACCCAAAAAGCAATTATTCCGCCGATGGTAAGATGGATTCGACGTCGAAAAACTTGTGGCGTTAGCGAACTATCAGAATTGGTAGCGGCCCGGGTCTCTCCCATAAATCGCGATCTGTCCTGTTTCCACTTTTGACTGTTAGAGCCGTTTACCTTTTCGTGTGACGTCTTGGGTTCATGGGAGTCTGCTATCGCAGGCCTGTCGACACTCATCGTGGCACAGAAGAGCGTAACACGCTCTGGTCAACGTGATCGGTTGTCGCGAACATTGTCTTCACGCGACAGTTGGAACCGACTTCGTTCGTCGGCGACTCGGGCTGATTTATCGCGTACAGCGTATCTTGGTTGTTCCGCTTCCACATGGTCCAGCATTCGAGTCGGTGCTCCCAACTGCTGTGCGTGGAACTGCGATTCGGAAAGCTCATCACGCATAACATCGAGTTGGTATTGCTGATGACTGACATCCCGTCGCAGCTCCAGGCTCCGCTTCTCGAGCGCAATCCCTGCAATAGAGACAACTACGATCAGAATGACGGCAAATCCGAAACGGAAGTACATAGGGGCAACCGTGGCAGAAGAACAAGATAATCTGTCGAGCGAATTCGACATTTCCCTTTTCTGTTATCGGAATGTTCCCGGTCTGTTCACGACGCCAACCTGACTGGCATCGGCAGGAAGTGTGAGGATTGTACCGATTCTGACGCGATCCGGGTTTCCCAACTTGTCCCGGTTCAACTCAAATATCTGGACCCATCGCGAGCCACGACCCAGGTGCTGATGTGCGATTGATGAAAGCGTATCCTCTGCACCGACGCGATATTTTGGTTTTCCCTGGGCATCGAAAAAGAATCCAGGCAGCGGACGTTCCGCTTCGTGGCCAGCCTGAACCACACCACCTTGCCTGCTCCGTGATCCCTGATTGAAGAGTTCCGGAAAACGGGCCTCCAATTCAGCCGGTTCAGGCGTCTGAACCAACATGCCGGGTTTCAGTTTCTTTGGGTCGGGGACGCGGTTGGCATTCAATTTCGCCAACGCCATGAAATATCGAATTGTTCCGTAACGTTTTTTCGAGATTCGCCAATAGTTATCGTTGGGTTGAACTTTGTAGACCGCTTCCCCCTTACCTGTTGCGACATTGCTGGGAGAGAACTGTGCAGTTCGTTGTTGGGCCGGATAATCGTTTTTCGACTCCAGCACGGGCGAGGCTTCGGCGGTGGGAATCGCGGGCAGCGAGTCAGCTGGTGTCAACTGCGGCTGCGGAATCGAATCACGCTGAATGACCGTGGTTGCATTCGCCGACTGTTGGAACGTCTCAGCGGGTGCGAACTCGCCATAGCGCGGAGTTTCAGCGGACGGACCAGTATGTTGATTGGCCGAACTTTCGACGACCGGGAGTTCAAACGGAGATTGCTCCATCACTTCTGGCTGTTGTTGCCTGGTCTGTTGCGCAAAATCAGGTTCAGTCTGGAGAGTGGGCAATGTGGATTGCTGTGTTGGGGGCATTTGATGATTGCCGAAATCGGTTTGCTGAGTGGGAGTCAGCTGATGTTGCTCCGCAAGATCGAGATTCAACTCAGCTTCGGCCGGTAATTGTTGCTGGTTACTGACAGAATTCTGTTGCACGGTTGGCTCCGGTGCACCGAAATCATCAGCCGGAGACTGGCCTGACGGAGATTGAGAAACAGACTGCTGTTGCGCTGGTGTTTTGTCCGGGAAAAAGTCCGCCTGTTCCGGTGTCGGAGTGTCCTGTTCAAATGGATTCACCTCGACGGGCTGTTGAACCTGCGGTGATGCAAAGGGATCGGATTTTTCAAACGGGTTGAATTCACTGTTCTGTTGCGAGTTTGGAGCGAACTGCTGTGGCTGGTTTTGTTCCTGCACAAATTCGTTAGCGGAGAATTGTCCCGGATCAGCCTGTGCCAGTTCCACTTCCCAGTCAGATGGTCCCACAGGGCTCAAGTTCTGACTCGGGTCGAACGCGTTTTCCTGTACAGCCGCCTGTTGTGGGAATTTCTGCTGTTCCGGTTCACTTTGTTGTGCGAGGAAATCTTGATTGGCATCATCGGCAAACACCGGATGAAATGGATCGGAAGAATCTCCCCCTGGCTTTCCTGCTGCATCGGCTTGATTCATTGCAGTCGCAGCAGAGAGATCCTCTGCCAATTCCTGCTGACTTTGGATCTTCTGGTAAACCACCACGCCAAAGGCGATCAGCAAAGAGGCAATCAGCGCGACGCCAATTTTCGTCTCGCGGGCCATACTGGAGCGATCTTCCGGCATGCCCCAATCGACATCATCGATGTTGGCGTTGTTGCTTACGGGACTATTGGTGGATAGAGGTGAGGTGTTCATTTGCGTCTCGCTGCTCTCAGTTTGGCTGACCGGGCTCTCGGGTTGATACGAATCTCCGCCGGAGTCGGGAGGATTGGAGTGGGGGTCAGATTTTCCCATAGGTCTGGATCTCGAAATGTGGTTTTGACGAAACGATCTTCGAGCGAATGAAATGTGATAATTACGGCCTGCCCTTTGCTTGTGAGTACTTCGGGCAGAATTCCGGACAACATGTTTTGCAGGTGGTCCAATTCGTGATTGACCGCAATGCGGAGGGCTTGAAATGTGCGCGTGGCGGGATGCCTTTTCGAGCTGCTGCCACCGGGGACAACGTTCTCGACAATCGCCGCAAGTTCATTGGCCGTTTTGACAGGGCGTGTTTTTTGCTGCCGGACAATCTCGCTGGCGATTTTTCGATTGTGTCGTTCTTCACCGTACTCGTGCAGAGTACGGGCCAATTCTGACTCCTTGACATCCGCGAGGTATTCGGCAGCACTGCGACCAGTGGATGTGTCGAACCGCAGATCAAGCGGACCATCGGCATCGAACGAGAATCCGCGTGAGCGGTCCGCCAGTTGATCGGATGACAGTCCCAGATCGAGTAAGACACGATCGACCTGCGCGATTTCATATTGTTGAAGGATGTGTGGAAGTTCATCGTAAGGGGCGTGGCAAAGAATTGCGGACTGGTCTGGAATTCGCCGACGTGCCAGATCCAGCATCATGGGATCGCGATCCAGACCGATCAATCGGCCAGACGATCCGATAGCTTCGAGGATGTGTGTGCTGTGTCCCCCTGCCCCCACGGTGCCATCGACAACAGACTGTCCTTCCTGCAAATCGAGCCAGGCCATTGTTTCGCGCAACATCACCGGTCGATGCACGGCTCTGTTCTCGCCGGGATCTTGATGAGATTTTGCGCGGTCGGGATTGTGTTCGGAGGGCGTCATGCATGCGTCGCTGGACGTCACATCAGGAACGGAGGGGAACAGGTGTGAGACGCTGATTCCCAAAAGAGGGGATGAGAGGAAGTGAATCAGCAGGTGGTTTCTAGGATCTTTTTCAAATCATGGAAAGGTCAATTCCGATGAGGCACCGAACGTTAAAACAGCTTTGCACAAGGTTAAGGGGAACCCGCAAGTTATTGGATATTTGCGACTTGTGTTCAGTTTGATGCAGGTGACAGGGGCTGACACCTGGCGGTGATTCAGAGAGCGATTCGCCTCGGGCGGCTTCCGTGCCGCCCAAAGAGACGAATAACCCTGCTGCTGTATCATCGGAGGAGACAATGCAGCCGCAGATTGAGCTGGTGAAACATCCTTGCTCACCAAATCCGCAAAGCCCGGTATGCCAGCGGATAAGCCTGATTCAAAGAGATGACAAAAAGTCGTTTCAGATTCAGAACCAATAGAATGTACTACGCTCTTCTGTGCCGCGATGGGAGTCGTCAGGCCTGAAAACATAGGTCCCTCACGAGCCGGAGACGTCATATCAGAAGGTAAACTGAAAAGAATGCTGTTCGATAATGAAAACCTGGTGTCAGAGAACTTGGGCCTGTGGGGGTGCTGATATGGAAGAAAAAAGTCCGAACTTGTGATTTCTGCCTGGGCAGGAATCTTGATTTTGTCATCAACTTCAAAATGAATGGATCAGGAATACGCTTCGTTGGCAATGCTGTCGAACTCCAACCGATTTGCCCGAAGAAAGCTCTCCCATTGCTCTAAATCCCATACTTCAGCGTGGTCCTGTACTCCAAGCAGGACGACGTCTCGTTTGAGTCCGGCAAATTCGACAAGTCGCTCGGGGATTCGGATTCGTCCTTGTGAGTCGAGTTCGACCGCTTCGGCCTGGGAGTAGAACAATCGGAGGTAATTCCGGACTTCCAGGCGATTTGTTGTCCTTTGAGACAGCGACGTCGCCAGATTCTCGAACGCCTCCGCCGAATAAAGCGCGAGTGACTTTTCGGTCGAAGGTGCGACAAACAGTTGTTTGAGATTTGAGTCACCAAACTGCGTCCGTAATCGTTTGGGAACAGCAAGACGGTGCTTATCGTCGAGATTGCGATTGTATGTTCCAGTGAGTGTCATCTCATCGCCAGTTTTCCCCACTCATCACCACTGGCCACCAATTTACATGTCAGAATCCATCCGTCAACAAGAAATCTGATTCAATCCTCCAAATGTGATCGCATTCAAAGCGCAGACTCAAACAGAGGAAGGGATTGCAACTTTTGGAAAAATTGCCGAAGGGGTGCCTGATGAGGTCTGTGCGTCGGATGGGGATTCAATCCGCAAGTAGCCTGCGATACAAATCTTCGTAATTGCGGATAACAGCACCTGGTGTAAACTCTTTTTGGACAAACTGTTGTGCCGATGCAGCCAGGTTGTGAACGAAACCGGGGGATTCGAGTACGCGGGAAATTGCCGAACGAAGGGCCTCGGGAGAATCTGGTGGAAACAGCAGCCCTGTCTTGCCTGACTCGACCATTTCCGCATTTCCATCGACATCACTGGCGATGACTGGCAGGCGACTGGCCATCGCTTCCAGCACGACATTCGGCAATCCCTCCCATCTGGAAGGCAGAACCAGACAGTCACTTATCTTCATGATGGCAGGAATGTCGCTTCGCCATCCAGGAAAATGGACCTGCGATGCCAAATTCTCATCCAATACTCGTCGCATCAAAGAATGCCGGAGAGCGCCATCACCTGCCAGTACAACATGCAGCGAGGTGTCGGATTTCATCATCGGGATTGCTGCCTCCAGCAGCAGGTCTGGATTTTTTTGCACGTTCAGCCGTCCAACAAACAGCAGAATCCTTGCTGAATCCGGCAGACCAAGTTCGCGCCGACTGATGGAACTTGCGTTTTCAAATCGCTCGATGTCAACCCCATTGCGAATGACGTGCATCTTCTCTGGCGACAATCCACCTTTCCGGATCGAGAATTGGGCGACAGCGTGACAACAGGCAACATGGGCCGACACAAATGCTTCTGTCTGCCTTTCCAGACGTAATCGCCATTTCGATCGTCGCTCGGCAACACGAATGCCGGAAATGCGGACAGGGATATTGGCCCACCATCCCGCCAGGCAACCGATCAGGTTGGCATGAAACAGGAAAGATTGAATCAGAGCAGGACGTTGACGTTTCAACAAACGGCAGAGTCGCAGTGCCCGATACAATCGCAGCGGATGATCAATGCCCAGGTACGTCACTGGAATGTCCGCCTCAGCGAGTCGCTCCACCAGAAACTGGGCGTCTTGTTCAGGCTGGCTCATCAAACTGTAAATGTGCGGCGACCATTCTGTTCGATCCAGTCCGACGACCAGATTGACCAGCGCACGCTCAGCGCCGCCCGGTTCAAGTTCGGTAATGCAAAATGCCAGAGGAATCGGTTTGTTGCTGGTCACTGTCGCTGGAATGTTTCAAGTGGGCTCTATAATCTTCTAAAGCAGTTTACCTTCTGGTGTGACCTCTCTGGCTCGCGGGAGGCCTCTGCCAGCCGACGTGCTACGCACGGCGGTACCGCGTCGAGGTATCGACGCAGTTAAGATCCATCGCGGCACAGAAGAGTGTATGCTTCTCCCAGCATAATTGGCGTGAAGGGTGCTGTCATCTCGCCAGACATTTTCGCGACGGACAACTCGCAAACTCCACTCTGAACCGTCAAGACTGAAAAGAAGGATTGATCAAGTTGCAAGGAGCGACAACGGAGCGGGTTATGTCAATCCGCCTCCCCAACAAAGCCTTGACAAGGCACTTTCACAGACTGTGCGAATTCCGATGGATCAAATCAGCGATTACGACTACGAATTGCCAGCCGAACTGATCGCCAAAGTGCCGCTTGATCGGCGCGATGCTTCGCGATTGCTGGTTGTGCGACGTGGCGATCACACAATCGAAGAGCGATCCATTACCAATTTGCCCGAATTGCTTTCTCCTGGTGATGCGCTGGTCTTAAACGATACAAGAGTGCTTCCGGCCCGGCTTATCGGTCATCGAGTGAATACCGGTGGAAAATGGGAGGGCCTTTTTCTCTGCGCGAATAGCGATGGCACCTGGAAAGTTATCGGGCAGACACGCGGACATCTTCAAACCGGGGAAGAGATCGCGATCATTCCGGCACATCCGGGTGACGCGAAGCCTGAATTGAGACTGTGGCTTATCGAAAAGGATATTGACGGTATATGGACGTGCCAACCATCGGTTGATTCCGGATCTCCGGAGCCGGTATTGCAGCAGTTTGGCACGATGCCCTTACCCCCCTATATGGATCGTTTGATCGCATCGAACGACGACTTTGAACGTTATCAAACGACTTATGCTTCTCGTCCCGGCGCCGTCGCGGCTCCGACTGCCGGCCTGCATTTTACTCCCGAACTGCTCGACCGCTGCAAAATGGCCGGAGTGAAACAGGCGAAGGTCACCCTGCACGTTGGTATTGGGACTTTTCGGCCGATTTCTGTCAGCCGGCTGGACGAACATCGGATGCATTCGGAATGGTGTGAATTGCCGGTAGAAACTGCGAGGACCTTGAATGGTGTTCGAGCCAAATCCGGACGCATTATTGCCGTCGGCACGACATCTGTGCGAACGCTGGAGTCGTCAGCCCGGGAATCTGATAAAATGGATACCCTGCCCGAACAGGGTTGGCGAGGTGATACCGATCTCTTCATCCGCCCCCCCTACTCTTTTCGGGCCGTCGATGGCCTGCTGACGAATTTTCATTTGCCGAGGTCGACACTGTTTGTGCTGGTCTGTGCGTTGGGTGGACGGGATTTGCTGATGCAAGCATACCAATACGCCATCCGTGAACGGTTTCGGTTCTATAGTTACGGCGATGCAATGTTGATACTCTGACAGGTCGGATTTGAAAAACCTGGAGTGTATTGCGCTCTTCTGTGCCGCGATGAGCATCGTTAAGCCTGCAAACGAAGGCCCCTCACGAGCGAGAACCATCACACGAAAAGGGAAATTGCTCTATTGCAGCGTTCCGGCTGGAAGTCAGGGCTTGATAAAGTTATAAGGGGCGACGATGGATCGGGTTACTCAATCCGCACCCCTAAAACAAAGCTTTGACAAGGCACTATTTTCAAAATTGGCTGTTGGCGAGAATTCACAATTCATGTTCGAGTGAATTCGATGCACACAGGGATTTTGAAATGCCACGGACACGCCATGCGATCGATTTGCCTGTTTCTTGCCCGGTTCTCTTTGCCCGCCTGGGTGGGCGCTTCGGTATTGTTTGTCATTCTCACTGTCGCAGAAGTGCGGCATCCCGAATTCAGTTCTACAACGCGCAACATTCTGGCAGCCCTGCGATTTCCCTGGTTTTATCGATTCGGATTTGTCTTACTTGGCGTGGCGACAGCCGCAACATTGGTCGCTGCAATCATTCCGGGACCGAATCGGGGGCGGGTAGGTATTCTGGCAGCCATCACCACACTGACACTCGGGTTGATGATCGTCGACTACTTCCTGATCTATCGTCCGCTGGAGGAAATGGTGCAATTGAACGATCAGGCCAAGCCAGCCAACTTCGTGAGCTATCACAATGTGTCGAAGTACATCAACTACGGCGGGTCGGTATGTGCAACGCTGGCCGCTGTTCTGGCGTGTGTGCCAGTTTCCTCAGCAGTCGAGGAAAAAACGAAGATTATAGCGGCAAACGGATAAGTGCGGCGTCTTTCGATCGGCTATTATCGTTCCAAATGGGGCGTAAGCCGCCACAGATAAAAGTCCGTCGGATTTAATCATCTAGAGCAAACAGGCGTTTCAGCGCATCCAGCAATCCATGTGGTGTGCCTTCGCGGGCTTCGTTTTTGAGCTTTTCCAGCGGTGGATGCAGCAGGCGATTAATGATCCGTTCGACCGATCGTTCGATGGCCTGACGATCACTTTCCGTCAGGTGTCCCAACCGGTTGAACAGTCGCTGGACTTCTTCTTCTCGAATGTCGTGCCACTCTTCCCGCAGTCGTTTGACAATCGGTCCCGTCGCACGGTGATACACTTCGTGCATGAACTTTTCGGACTCTTTGTCAATGATCCGTTTCGCTTTCTGGACTTCGCCTGTTCGAGTCTTGCGATTTTGCTCGCAGGTTGCTTCGAGATGGTCGATGTCGAACAGAAACACGTTGTCATCGATTTCTGAAATCGCCGGGTCAAAATCGCGCGGTGCTCCCAAATCGAGAATGAACACGGGGGAAGTTTCCATGTGATCAGCCCGGGCTTTGAAGAACTTCTCGGCCGAAACGATCGGCTGATCGGCACCGGTTGTGCTGACAATGACATCCGCCTCACCCAGCCATTTGTCCAATTCGGAAAAAGATCGTGCTCGCCCCCCCCAGGCGGCGGCCAGTTGTTCAGCTCGCTCCAGATTCCTGTTCACGACAACAATGTCTTTTGCACCTTCATCGCAAAGATAGCGGAGCGTCTCTTCTGCCATCTCACCCGCGCCGATAATCAGCACGGTTTTATCGTCAAAGCGATTGAAGATGCTTTTGCCGAAATCTCCGACCGCGACGCTGGCAATCGATACCCGGCCTCGCTCCAGTCCCGTTTCCGTTCTCACTCGACTGGAAACGCGAATCGCCCCCTGAAACAACGCGTGTGTTAACGGACCGCACATATTGTTTTCCTGGGCCAACCGATACGCCTCCTTGACCTGATTCACAATCTGTGGCTCTCCCAGCACCATGCTGTCCAGGCTTGATGTCACTTCAAAGAGATGTTTGACAGCTTCCGGTCCACGTTGCTCAAGCAGATCATTGACAAACTCATTGACCGGGATTTGATGAAAGTCGGCAAAAAAGCGGGCGATCTGTTCCTGTGTGGGGGCGTCGGCGGGGTCTTCATGAGCCGTGTAAAGTTCGACGCGATTGCATGTCGACAGCACGACCACTTCGGATTCGGGGAAATCATCACGAAACCGGTGATATGCCGCACGCAACTGATCGTGCGAGGAAAATGCGAGCTTCTCCCGCACACCCAGTTTGGCAGATTGATGATTGCAATAAACCACCTGTAAGATCATCTGTCTGCACCTCCATTGATGGAGATCAAAAACAGATGATCAACCTGATTTTTCTCTGCCAATTCCGTGTCGTCGAGAAGTCCACCCTGCTCATTGCGACCGGTGCTGAAAGAATGTGCTCCCTCGCCAGTGAGGAGTTGCAGGCCAATGATTGTCAGCAGGAGAAACCCGAACGCCCAGGCGGTCATCCAGGCAACCTGTTTTCCCAGCGGATGTCGCGTCTTCAACAGCCAGAGGTAAAATGCGACCATTCCCAACCAGGCGAACAGAACAATAATGATGTTCGGGTTGGTGAATGATATCGCCGCAGGCCCCTGGCGTGACAGGAAACCGAGAATGATGCCAGTCACCATACCGATTGTCAGCAGTGGAACCGAGATGATTACCGTCCACCAGTTGAGGCTGCCGAGCTTTTCGAGGTTGGGAAGTGGAAACCGGGACGTCGCACTCAACTGGCTTTTCAACCGGCGATGCTGAAAGAGGTACATCATGCTCAATACAAAGCCAAGCAACACGCCGACGATGCCAAATAACAGCGACGTCGCGTGGATCATGGTCCAGTTGCGAATCGCGGCTTCGACAGCAAACTTGCCCACCCTCTGACCGCTGAACATGACGTTGGCTTCATTGCTGACGAAGCGAGAGGTCCCAACAAGGATCAACACTAACGGCAGCACAAACACGCCGAGAAAATTCGCACGCTCGACGTATGACAGGAACATGTAAAACACGATTGCCACCCAGGCCAGCACGAGCAGCCAGTCGTGTGAAGAACTGAGCAGCGGTGGCAGGTTGGTTTCGGCACTGCGGTTGATCAGGTAAGTCGTGTGAGCCAGCAGTCCTGCTGCCACAAAACACCACGACAGCAAAGCCATCAGAGTGCGGCTGCGGTACAGTCGTGCGATCTCGAAAAAGAACGCAACCAGGTAACTGGCAAAAATACAGAACAGAGTGACGTTCATTATGGAGGGTCTCAGCAGGCGTTCTCACAACTACCACATTGATAGTCAAAAACGTCAGTCCCGCGCTTCACCAACGGCAGGAAACGTGCAGGCAGGAGGAGGCAGCCACTCTCTGGAATGACGACAATCGGTGGTGGAAGCCAATGCCCGATCGAGTCTGTTCGTTCCTGTTCGACTTACGATACCAGGCTGCCCGAACGTTGCTATTATAGCCAATAAGAACATCGGAAGTCATTCGGCAAAAAGGCACTTCCGGCAGAAAAACAGGCGATAATTCCTGAGCAGGGGCAGATTTCCGACATCAGGCGTGATCATCACCCAACTCGTATTCCTCGATCTTTTTGTGCAGCGTGTTCCGATTGATTCCCAGCCGTGTTGCCGCCCTGGTCTGAACTCCGTGGCAGGATTTGAGGACTTGCGCGATAAGCTCGCGCTCGACCAGTGAAACGATCGGCTCATGCAGGCCCGATTTGGTGTCCGCTTTTTCCACCAATCCCTGAGCCACCAGATCAGTACACATCGACTCCAAAGTGCGCGATTTGCTTCTGTTGATTCGCACTGGTGACAAGCCCCGAACGTGAGGGGGAAATAGTTCCGGGGTGAGTATGTCGCCCGAACAGAGAATCAGAGCCCGCTCGATGTAGTTCTGCAATTCCCGCACATTGCCTGGCCAGGGATAACTTCTCAGAAGGTCAATCGATTCTGATGACACTTTCGGCAATTCGGTTCCATCCCGTCTGGCGTAAAACTCGAGGAAATGCATGACAAGGTTGGGGATGTCGTCGGCCCGTTCGCGCAATGGCGGAATGTCGACAGGAATGACGTTCAGACGATAGTAAAGGTCCTCGCGAAAACGCCCCTCATCGATCTCGTCCAGAAGATTACGGTTGGTGGCGGCGACAACGCGGCAATCTACCTGTACTGATTTCGTATCCCCCACCCGCTCAAGCTCATGCTCTTGCAGCACCCGCAGCAACTTGACCTGCAATTTGTAACTGACGGAGTTGATCTCGTCGAGAAAGATCGTGCCACCGTGAGCCGCTTCAAACCGGCCGGTGCGATTTTCGATGGCGCTGGTGAACGCTCCTTTGACATGCCCAAAGAGTTCACTTTCGAGCAGGTTTTCACTCAGGGCACCGCAATTGACCCGAATGTACGGACCGCTGGTTCGCGGGCTCAATTCATGGATCGCTCGGGCGATGAGTTCCTTTCCAGTTCCCGTTTCGCCGGTTAACAGAACTGTCGCGCCTGTTGCTGCGACCTGCCGAGTGAGCCGAAACACCTCCATCATGGAAGCACTTCGTCCAATAATCCCTTGAATTGGCATTCCGTTTTCGTTCACAACCGCTCAAGTGCTAAACGTTTCTCAGATACAACTTACGTTGCAACTTCATTCAATGTCGCGTACGATATACCGTTGACATGAATCATCCCGACCGATTTGAATCAACTCATTGAACCAGCAATAACCGGCGAAGTAATTCCTGCTCCAATTATATGCGGTCTGCACAAATTGCAAGCAAAGACAGCCCGTTGCGATAACAGAATTTGGTGGGATCATCACCAAAGGTGATGATTGTTATCTAAAAGCTATCCAGTGATGCACCAACAGGACGCAGACATGCCTGGAAAGCAGACCTCGCTTCACTCTCAGGGACCAAACAGCGGAGGCTGGCGGTATTCCTGCAGCCGTTCGTTCACTTTTCTGGTGTCTGGTTTGAATGTGCCAACTACAGTTGCGAGCGCGGTTGCGACACCGGTATCTTTCGCAGCGGACTGGGCATCCTTCACGGAATTTGCTTCCTGCTCCGTAAGTAACAGTCCGTACCTCTGAATGTGAAACGACAGATTGAGTGCGGCCGTCTCCCGAATCCCGGCATCTTCATTTGGATTGACCGAGACATCCATCAGGCGTTGCTGAGCCGTGCGCGTCGGAACCGAGGAGAGTGCAACGATTCCATCGTTTGCCAGCGTGGAGTCATTAACGGCGTTCGACAACGCCTTCTCAGCGGTTGCAAGATCGAATATCCGAGTTCGCTGACCGTTTGCGATTTCCGCAAGCCAATAGATCGCCGCGGCGGATCTGGCTCGCCGCTGCTCGATCGTCAACCGCGGGCCTTTGATGTCGTCAACGAAAGATCGCAATTGCGATGAAAACGAGTCGGAATCGCGAGACTCCAGCATGGAACCAATATCGCGGTAATGCCGCATGAGTCGATTGACGATGGTGTTTTCGGCATCAGGTCCATAAACCATGATGGGCAAATTGGCGGTTCGCGAGTCTGCTCGCAGGTTGGCGATCGTCTGCGAGAGAGGCCAGCGTACGCAGTTGATATTCAGAAGAATCAATTCGACATCCGCTCGTTCCGCCGCATAAAGAAACGTTCCACGCCCGGTACTCTGCACGCTGACATCGTAACCGGATTCCGCAAGAAAGCCGGACATCTGTGTCGCCCGTTGCAGATTGGCATCGCAGACAATCGCTCGCGGCGAGAGATTATCAGATAACGCCTGTGTGAGGACCTCCATCACTCTCGCAGAACCACGAAAGGGAGAGTGAGGATCAATTTTCAAGATGGCGTTCGCGGCTGCGAATTGGACCCGGGGATCGTGAGCATCCAGGGCCTGAATCAGCGGAGATTTTTTTTCGGGAGGTGAATCAAGCAGACTGCGGGAACCGACGTCGCCAAGAATCTGCAGCGCACCAAGGGCTGCCTCCGAATTGCGGTGTTCCAGCGCGGCGACCAAAGCCGTTTCGACCGATTGTTCACCCGATGTGATCGCGACGTTGTAGACCGTCTCATTTCCGGTTGGCATGCCTTTATCCCAGCCGTTCCGAATGATCTCGCCGGAAATTAGAAATGCCAGGTACAACCCCTGCAGTCGTTGATTGGAGGGGGCAAGGCCCATTGCCTGCCGCGCCAGTTGCGTACCAATGTAGAGCGATGCGAGTTGTGGCTCCAGTTTTGCCATCGAGACCGTATCCTGATTGGGATCCCAACCCCAAACTTCGACCTTCCCCTGCGGGTCGACAGTCCAGTTGTGTGATTTCTTGAAGTGGGACAACGCCTCGGATTCCAACTCACCAATCACACCATATTGCGAGATGCGACCAAGACTGGAGACCTTGATGTTTTTGATCCGTGCCAATGATGTGCGGGCGGACATTTTCAGACCGTCGGGTGATTGGCTTGAAAAGGCCGGGAAATATAGAAAAGGGACGGCTTCGCGAGCCCGCATCCAGCCAAGTGCTTCAATGCAGATCGTTTTCACTTCGCGGTCGGGAGAGTCAAGACCACCAATCAGTGGTGGGATAATCTCCGGCCCCATTTTGGTCAGCGTTAATAGCAACTGGCTTTTGGGTACGGGGGATGACGGGTTTTGCACCTGTTGCAGGATTCGGGGAACGGCGACCGCTCCACCACTCCGAATTGCAATAATGGCGGCGACCTGTTCTTCCGGAGTTCCATCGAGATCCCGAATCAAACCATCAATGCGGACAGGATCGGAACCACGTTTGCGAAATGCGGCGTTCACTCGATTCAACAGATCGACTGAAACAGGCTGCAACTGCCTGACATTTGCCATCCGAAGAAAAATGGCCGGCCCGCGGTCATCGCGAAGTTTCAGCAGATCATCGTCCGATGGATTGAACGAGAGCATCTTTTCAAGATATTGCCGCGCAAGATTCGGACGGGCGATATCCAACATCAACACGACCGCATCGAGCGCTTCGTCAACCGTTTTTGGTTCGGCGACCAAACCACCCGCTGCATCAGCTGGTTGGGCATGAGCGATTCGATCCTCGCTATCCAGGCCCAGCGACAGGAATCCCATCATCAGAATCACAATTACAAGATTGTGTCGCATACTGTTCTCCTGCTTGCCCCGTCCATTGCCCCCGTTTGCCTCAACGAAAAATGTCCGTGTAGAGTGAGATTGCAAATCGCACTGTATCGGATACATCGTTCGTACCGATTTGAAGCCTTCAGCTTACAGATCATTTATTCGATCCAATCGCCACAACCACCGCGATAATCGCTACATCCCGACTCCTGCCGATCGCACGACGTCGAACTGTATCAGTTATATCAATTGTAACGAATTTGAGATTCGTGAGTTCATACAGTCTGATAAACCAGTTTCCCTTTTTGTGTGACGTCTCTGGCTCGTGGGAGCCTGCAATTGTAGACCAAACGGCGTCCATCGCGCCACGGAAGAGCGTAACACGCTCTAGAACAGCAAGATCTCGACCTGTACAACGTGCGAACTGCTCCAAATCTGTGTCGATTCCCAATGGCAGCCCATATTTCGCGGCTGATTGAGCGGACAGGTGAGTCGAGGGCGACTACAATTTTGGCGAACGTAACGCAACAGAACTTCACGGTGCGAACTTATCGGATCGAGTCGCGTCCAGTGAATGCACATTCAGTCAAATGGAAATCCTCCAGCCTTAAGCCAAATGCCACATGAGTACCAAAGCACTTCCCTTCGATCATGCGTTTATCGAACAGCTTGCGCAGGAATACCCGACCCCCTTTCATCTTTACGATGAGAAATCGATCCGCGAAAATGCGCGGCGGTTGAATGTCGCATTTCAATGGAGTGAAGGGTTTCGCGAATACTTTGCAGTCAAGGCGACACCGAATCCGCACATCCTCAAGATTCTCAAAGATGAAGGATTTGGAGCGGACTGTTCCAGTATGGCAGAGTTGATTCTATCGGAAAAGGTTGGCATCACGGGCGAAGAGATCATGTTCACTTCCAACGATACGCCCGCCTGCGAATATGCCAAGGCGCGCGAGTTGAGGGCTACGATCAACCTCGATGATATCTCGCACATCGATTATCTTGATGCGAACGTCGGCCTGTCGGAATTGATCTGCTTTCGCTACAACCCGGGACCACTCCGTGAGGGAAACGTGATCATCGGCTCCCCCGAGGAAGCCAAATACGGGTTCATGCGCGAGCAACTCTTCGAAGGCTATCGGAAATGTCGGGATAAAGGTGTCTCGCGGTTTGGACTGCACACGATGGTGGCATCCAACGAGCTGAATGCCGAGTTTTTTGTCGAAACAGCCCGCATGCTGTTTGAGTTAGCGATCGAGATCGCGGAGAAAACCGACATCCGGCTGGAGTTTGTGAATCTTGGTGGCGGGATTGGGATTCCCTATCGCCCCGAAGAAGAACCAGTCAATCTGGAAGCGGTCAGCGCGGGGGTCAAAGCGGCATATGACGAGATGATTGTTCCTGCCGGATTGGACCCGCTGCGCATCTGCATGGAAAACGGACGGATGGTCACTGGCCCGTATGGATTTCTCGTCACCAGGGCGATCCACTCCAAAGAGATTTACAAAAGCTATGTCGGTGTCGATTCCTGCATGGCCAACCTGATGCGACCCGGGATGTATGGTGCCTATCACCACATCACCGTGCTGGGTAAGGAAGATGCACCTTGCGATACAACGGTCGATGTCGTCGGTTCACTCTGCGAGAACAACGACAAATTTGCGATCGACCGTCAGTTGCCGAAAATTGAAACCGGCGATTTCCTGGTCATCCATGATGCCGGGGCGCATGGCCATTCGATGGGGTTTCAATACAACGGCAAACTCCGCTCAGCCGAATTGTTACTGCAGGAAGACGGCAGCGTGAGGCAAATCCGCCGGGCTGAAACACTGGACGACTACTTTGCCACGCTCGATTTCTCGACACTCTGATAAAGTCATTCCCGTGAAAACGGGAATCCAGGCGTTCCACTTGAATTACTCGTAGCATCAGAACGATGGCACAGGGTTTATGATCGTGTGCCAACGCACTTTTCGGGTTCGCGGCATGGCACATTCTCTTTAGCCAGCGTTTCACCGCACATCGGTGAACTAATTCTACGTCGCCAATGAGGGCAGATAATTTTGAGGCCGAATCTTTGAGCACGCACTGGAATCCAGCAGATCGACCCGCCGCCGACATTTGTCCCAAGCAATTCTGCTTCCACTGGTTACTGCCTGGCGGAATGGCAGAAACTTCTGGTCGTAGGTTTAAATCAGTCCGTGACGCAGCGAAGAGCGGTTTTTGGTTGTCGTATCCAGATGGCGGCTGTGCGTGCACGTATGGTGTTTGCACGCGACTCGATGCAGAGAGTGGAATCTCTGATTGTTATGAGCCCAATGAGAAAGAACTCGCGAAAAATGGTTTGCCCTGGTTCTATTTTTGCAATCTTGCTTGCCTCCGCTCGGATTTGCATGAGCGTTTCCTGTGAGAATCAAATGCGCTCTGGGGATACGACTAGTGGTCCGTCAAGATGAAAATTTGGGTTCGGTAAAGCTGCGAGGAGCGACAACGGAGCGGGTTATGTCAACCCGTACCCCAAAACAAAGCCTTGACAAGGCACTGGCATTCTGCTGCGCAAGTTTTGCCGTGTCAATTCA
>JANQSH010000034.1 GCA_028284145.1 Planctomycetaceae bacterium
GTCATCCTGTCGAAAGTTCTTTTCCTTCTTTTGTGTGTTTCGCGTATTTCGCAGTCAAATCTTTCGTAGTCAAATCAGAATCGAACCAGCGACTTACGACAAAAATGGACGCTCTGACTGGCAACTGGTTTGATTTCGTTTATGAGCAATGGAATCACATCTGGTAGATTGATGCACGGATTCCGTTGTCCGAATCGCATGGATGCTACCTTCGCGTCGAGTTCCATTGTAAGATCTGCGAATGAGTCGCGGCGGTTCAACATCTCGAGGTGAATGCGAAAACGGACATGCGAAAAGCATCGATCCTGACCTTTCGCCAACGGAATCGCAACAGGAGCCATCTGAGGTACCGCGTCTATCGACCTCACAGATCGGACGATTTTTTCTGCTGTCAGCGGCGGCGGTCTGCTTTGCGGTCAGCGTCATCAGCATTATGGTCCCGCTGCTGCCTACAACGCCATTCCTTTTGCTGACGAGCTATTTTCTGGTCCGCTCGTCTCCAAAGTTGAATCAGGCCTTGCTGAAGTCGAGACTGTTCGGGCCGGTTCTGACTGACTGGCAGGTCCACGGAGGGATTCGATCACACATCCGCTATCGGACGATCTTCGCCGTCCTGCTCGTCATCGGCGTGACGCTGTATTTTCAAGGAATTGATAACCCGATTGCACTTCCACTGATCGCCGCCGGCATATTAGGCATTGTCGTGGTGATGCTGCTGCCAAACGCACGATGAGTGATCGGCTGTCTGGAAGATCATCAAGAGGCCGTGCATTGATAGCTGCGTTGCCACAAGGCGAAAACAATTTGGATGGCCCGATCGACTTGTTCGGCTGAGGGCCGTCAGGCAGAGGCAGAATGTGAACCTGGTGGTCAATCGTCGAAACGGTATTCCGTCATTCCCGTACGGTGTGAAATCCAACGTGGAGAAATCCACGCTTTTTTCTGGTTCCCCGCCCGCACAAGGATGGCGTGAGTTTCGTCTGTCTGATGTTGTTTGCTTTGTGAACTCCTCGCCACTGCGTGAGGATTCTTCCACAGCACGGGCTGTGGCACCCGACAAAACTGTTTTTTCGAGCATCACAGTATTCGAGCATTGCAGCAGCGGTTGGCAAATGTCTGATGCTTTACTCTGCACAAACCGTCTTCCGGCGGACCCTGTTGCGCGGTGCAAAGCATGGCACGTAGTATTTCGTTAATAATGCCACTCTGCCATGTATGTCAGAGAAAAATTTTTGACAGGATAACAGGATTCACTGGATCATTCTCTCCTGTCCATTCTGTAATTCTGTCCGAATCATCCATTCATCCGAGCGCAGATTCACCCATCTGATGTGCGGCAGCCTGAGTGCGAGTTTCGGAAAATGTAGATCAACAAGTTCCTGTTCCACTGCTGCTTCTACCGATAAATCAGCCGGGCCATTACACGATTTGACCAGCACCAGTTCGCCCTGCAGTTGAATCGCCACATAAGCCGCGAGCGAATCGCTGGTGACGTCCCAGCTCGTCGGGAGATTGGGTGTCGCGAGTTGTGACAAATCCCACAATGGAACGAGCCCCTGGCTCCACGCCTCCTTCACTTCATTTCCACTCCGGACGATGGCGGAGTCTCTGAGCAGGTTTTCGAGCAGATGCTGATTCAATTGCATCGCAGCAATCGCCAGTCGATGCGCAGACTGATCGCCCAATGAAAACTGCCGGTCCCATTGGCGGACCAGATCCGCCGCCGCCCCGCCCCCGGCAATCAAGACCGGTATGTTGTTTGACTCAGCCCGGAACTGATCTAAAAAATCGCGCAGTCGATCGGGAAACTCGCCCCAGGAAAACAGGCTGCCACCGATTTTGAATACGGAAATCGCCAACGTTTACTCCGGTCGTTTCAAGTGGATAGCAAACCGCAAAATTTCTTTGGACAGGATCGATTCCTCAGTATGCTCAGTGATCTCCGAGTTGAATCAGAGTTTCAGAGTTGTAGAGTGGGTGAAGCACCGCGTGACTATATATAACGGCATCGCTCGAGGGAAAAATGGATTCCTGTCTGCGCAGGAACGACGAAAAATAAATATTGCCGGGTTGAATGAAATTCGACCATCCTGGCGGCATGCTCACGAAAGCGAGAGCCTGGCACCCGATTTATGGAAATCAGCCCAGTCACTCCTTCGCATTCGGATTCGGGAACGGCACCTTGGCGTCAATTTCCTGCAGGTGAGCGGCGAGTTTTTTTTCCAACTCCGCCACCTTTTCCGGCATCGATTCCGCCAGATCCTTCTTCTCGCCCAGATCGTCTTTCAGATTAAACAGTGATTTCGGACCTTCGTACCACTTGATCAACTTCCAATCGCCATCGCGAATGATGCTGTAGGGGCCGGGTGCGTGACGGTAATGTGGGAAGTGCCAATAGAGCGTCTTGCGGTTCAACTTGCCTGAACCAGCAAGAACTGGCTTCAGGTCAAGTCCGTCGATTTCCCGATCGTCCGGCAGTGGTTGACCCGCTGCGGAAACCAGTGTCGGAAACAAATCGATGCTGCAGACCGGCGTATCGGACGTGCTGCCCGGTCTGACGATGCCAGGCCACTTGACGATGAACGGCACGCGAATACCCCCCTCGTAGGGATAACCCTTGCCCGAGCGGAGCGGCGCGTTGCTGGTCACGCGATCCAATCCGCCGTTGTCGGATGTGAAAACGATGATCGTGTTATCCGAAAGCTGATGCTCATCCAGTTTTTTGACAATCGCGCCGATGGCATCATCCACACTTTCGACCATTGCCGCATATTTAGCGTTTTTCTGCGGCGAGTCGTTTTTCCTGGCGGCGTATTTCGCCGTGACATCGGCCTTGGCCTGAATCGGTGTGTGGACGGCATAGTTGGCCAACATCAGGAAGAAGGGTTTGTCTTTGTTCCGTTCGATAAAGCCAACCGCTTCGTTCGCTTCACGATCGCTGAGGTATTCCCCTGGATTGCGTCCGGGCAGATTATAGATTCCCTTTCGCAATGTTTCGTGTCGGCCTTTGGGCTGATTGAAGGGATCGAAATAGCTGGGCGGCTGGCCGTAGTCGCAACCGCCGTAGTTTTCGTCGAAGCCCTGCTTTTCCGGGTACCAGGGATCGGTTCCCAGATGCCACTTGCCGATATAGCAGGTTCTGTAACCGGATGGCTTGATGGCTTCGGCGATGGTGATTTCGTCAGATTCCATCCAGAGCGCGTTGGGCGGGCAAAGCAGTTTGCGACCTCGCCATTCACTCTTTGGTTTGAGACTCGGATTCACTTTATTCGCTGGAATGTTACCCCCCTGAAAGCGGGAGCGAATCCAGTCGGTCACGTATAACCGGCCGGGATAACGTCCGGTTTGCACGGCGGCTCGTGTTGGTGAGCAGACGGCACAGGCGGCGTATCCCTGCGTGAATCGCATGCCATCGACCGCCAGTTTGTCGATATGCGGCGTTTCGTGAAAAGTACTTCCCTGACACCCAGGGTCGATCCAGCCGAGATCATCCACCAGCACCAATACAATGTTCGGTGGCGACTTCTTTGCGAAGGCAGGCGAGAACATCGCCAAAAAAGACAAAGCAATCGTGGCGGCAGGCAGGGACGGTCGCATGGTGTTCCTCGAAGACTATGTGAACTTCACCATCTCGATTGATGATTTGAATTGTTTATCGTAATGATTCCAAAGGACGCGGACAACGAAGTGGCTTCCATGTCGAAGCAGGGGAAAAGATGGGCGAAGAATCGGAATTTTCTCGCGAAGCAACTGATGAAGGTCTACAACGGCAAGGGAATTTTCTCTATCGCGTATTACGTTCTTCTGTGGCGCGAAGATCGTCTCCTGGCCTGCAAATGCATACTCCCGTGAGCGAGAACCGTCACACGAAAAGGGAAGCTGCTCTAACGAGCAGGACACTTTAGATAACCCGAAAGATAAGTTGAACAGTCGATTTACGGAGAGCCATATCGAAGTTTTCGGTTGTGGCGAACTCTGTTTGGATCAGAGAGGTGTGAAACCTGAAAATGTCCGGGATTCGTGGAACCATCTTCAGCTTTCGTGCGTATGTATGTGGAGTTGGCTGGCGAGCCAGGCCGCTATCCTCTTTTTTGCAACGTCAGCCTGATCAAGCCAAAAACTGACGACTTGTGTCACAAGACTCATGCCTCAGGGAGATTCAACGATGCCGATTCTGAAACCACTCAAACCTTTAGCGACTGCCACCTTGCTGGCGACAGTCGCCACAACGGGTTCTTTCGCGAACGAAATCTCTTCAAACTGCACTGCCGCTGTCTGTCCGCCCGTAAAGGTGCCCGATAAAATCGGCGAACCGATTCGGGAGATTAAAGACTTGCAACTGAACAGGGAAACGACATTGAAGCGAAACCCGTTTGCTTCACCCTTTGTCGCCAGCAATGAAGAGGAAGCCAAAAAACTTTTCGACGAAAAGAGCCTGGAAAAGCTGAAAAAGGAAGTCGACTTTGAAAAACAGATTGTGGTCGTCTTCAGCTGGCGGGGTTCCGGTGGCGACAAGATCCAATCAATCGTACAGGAATCTTTTCCGGAACGTGTACGGTTTTCTCGAAAGCAGGGATTGACGCGCGATCTAAAGCATCACGTCCACGTATTTGTGTTGCGGAATAACGTGCGGTGGACGGCTCAATCGTACGGAACCACGAATTTGGAATTGGTCGGTTGAATTGACTTGGTTCCTTTGGCACCATGTAGTTTCCACCTGCTACATTCAAAAGGAGCCTTACCTATGGCACGACTTAGCCTCGCCTGTGTTGCCTTTCTCCTGTCTCTCTCCCCACTTTTTGCCGCTGACTATTTCGTTGACGAAGCGCCAGAAGGATTTGTGTCACTGTACAACGGCAAAGATCTGACCGGATGGTGGGGGTTGAAGACCGAAAACCCGCGTGCCTGGATGGCACTTTCGGAAGAAGCCTTCGCGAAGAAGAAAGCTGCCAGCCTGAAAGACATCCAGAAGCATTGGCAGGCCGAAGGTGTGGATCTGGTTAACGATGGCCACGGGCTGTATCTCTCCACTGAGAAAAACTACGGTAACTTTGAGCTGTTGTTGCAGTACAAAACTGTCCCCAAGGCAGACAGTGGGATCTATCTGCGCGGGTATCCGCAAGTGCAGATTTGGGACACAACCAAGGCGGGCGGTAAATGGAACATTGGCGCTGATAAAGGATCTGGCGGATTATGGAACAATCCCAGGAACGAAGGCAAAGACCCGTTGGTGCATGCCGATAATCCGTTTGGTGAATGGAATCAGTTTCGCATTAAGATGGTGAGGGATTACGTGGCAATCGATCTGAATGGCCAGCGCGTAGTGGAAAACGCGAAGCTCCACAGTTATTGGGCCAAAAAGGATGGCGGAAAACCGATCGTTGAGAAAGGACCTGTTCAACTACAGACGCATGGTGGCGAGATTCGATGGCGATACATCTTCATCCGCGAAATTGATGATGAAGAAACGAAAAAGGCGATCGCGGAAATCGAAGCAAAGCGAGCGGCATCTCAGGCAAAATCGGAGTAGTGGGCCGTCAAGACGAAAAGTTGGGTTTGATGAAGTTGTAGAGAGTGACAACGGAGCGGGTTATGTTAATCCGCACTCCAAAACAAAGCTCTGACAAGGCAGCAGGTTAGCAGCCATGTATGGTAGATGGCTGTTGTCATTTGCACGAAGGCACTCTTGGCAGGCAGCACTTTGACACTCTTTTTTGACGTCACGGAAATGCCGAGTGTTCAGAATAAGCCGCCCCATCGGATTTGCGTCGTTTGCACCATATGGAGATTTAATCATGAGATTGACCACACTGGCTGTTGTTTTCGTTTTGCTGGTTCCCGCTGCCGACCTGTTTGCCGCAGAGAAATTGACCGGAACAGTCGAAGTCAATGATTTGCAGGGGGGCTTCGCTGGTTTTTCGGGAACGTTTACCACAATCAAAACCTCCGGGACATGGACGCGGGAAAGCGGTTTGCAGGATCGTACGCCCCGTCAGAGAACTGGTGAGGGAAAACTCTCCGCTGCCAATGCCGGCAAACTGGCCAAGGCTTTCAGTGATCACGGCTTCAGCAAACTGCCAGAGACGATCGCTGAATACAACAGCGTGAATCCCAAGGTGTACGAAGTGCAGTACGGCAAAAAAGTCGTCCGGGTGATTCTGAAGCCGGGTGGGAATCTGCCATTTGTTGAAGGGGCTCCGAAGACCGATCTGGAACGCATCGCGGTTATTGTCGATCTCGCGACCCAACTGACCAGCAAATAGTGCGGATTACTCATCATATTGGCCCAGAATGTTCGGTTTTGGCGATTCTGCCGGTTATTTGGCTCGTCAATGGTTGCGCCTTTAATATTTAATATGGGACGCAGCCAGCTGTATATTTACAAGCTGCCCATGTCAAATTTGGCAAATCGGGTTGATTGCAGATTGATTCCAGCCTCCTTATACTCATCGTTGATGAATGATCCGTTGATGCGATTCGCTCCGCATCGTGGATTCCGCTCATCGTTCGTCACCTCGTGTCGATTGCCTGGCGTTGATTGCAAAGATGTCGGCGTGTGTTCAAATCGGCATGGTGTGACGTTGCGCAAGTTGAAATTGCACTTTGTCGTAGATTTGTCGTAGAGATGAGACCCGCATCGGTATGTACCTCACCCCATGCCAGGCACTTCAGGAGAATTCAATGACACAACTATCAACCACACGGCGTGACTTTTTGAAAACGTCCTCTCTGGCGGCTGCCACCATCGGATTGGCGACTCCATTTGCCCCGGAAGCTGCCTTCGCCAACATCGCCGCGAACGATCGCCCGAATATCGGTTGCATCGGCGTCGGCAGCATGGGAACCGGCGATGCACGAGGACATGCGTCATTCGGCAATATCGTTGCCGTTTGCGATGTCGATGATCGCCACGCCCAGCGTGCCAGGAACGATGGGCGAATCGGCAAAGGCAAAGCTGACACATACAAAGACTACCGCAAAGTCCTCGAGCGAAATGACATCGACGTTGTCAGCGTGGTCACCCCCGATCACTGGCATATCAAAATCTGCATCGAGGCGCTGCAGGCCGGCAAGCATGTCTTCTGCCAAAAACCGCTGACATTAACGCTGGAAGAAAACCGCCTCATTCGCGAAGCCTGCAAAAAGTACAACGACCGCATCTTCCTTGTCGGAACGCAACAACGCAGCGACCAGAACCGGTTCATGCGAGCCGTCAATATGGCACATAAGGGATTGTTGGGTGACATCACACGCGTAACAGCGGGTATCAACGGTGGGCCGAAGGGCGGGCCATTTCCTGTTGCGACTCCGCCGGCAGAACTCGATTGGGATATGTGGCTGGGACAGGCTCCGAAAGTGGACTACCGCGAAAAACGTTGCCACTACCAGTTCCGATGGTGGTACGAATACTCGGGTGGCAAGTTCACCGATTGGGGTGCACACCATGTCGATATTGCAACCTGGGCCATCCAGCAGGACAAAGAAGGAATGGGCCCAATGGAAATCGATGGGACCGATGCCAATCATCCGGTGTCGTTCAAAGACGGATATCCCACCCGGGAGGATAGTTACAACACCGCGCACGACTTTGCCGTCAAATGCAAGTTTGAGAACGGCATTGAAATGATCGTCGACAGTCGCAGCCCACGTGGTGTTCTGATCGAAGGCACCAAAGGGCGCATTTTCGTCAACCGTGGTAAGATTTCCGGCAAGCCGATCGAAGAGAACTGGGACGAAGGCAAGTATACCGACGAAGACAAGCGGGCCCTGTATAAGGGCAAGCCGGTTGAAGGCCATAAAAACAACTTCTACCGTTGCATCCGCGAAGGTGGTTTGACCGTTTCCGATGTCTTCAGCCACGTGCAGGCGATGAACACCTGCCATCTGGCTGCCATTGCCGCCCGCCTGAATCGCAAGATCAAATGGGATCCCCAAAAAGAGCAGATTGTCGGCGATGAACAGGCCGCCGCAATGGCCACTCGCGAACAGCGTAAGGGATACGAAATCCCCAACGCGTAAGCCGAAAAACAAATGATGAATTGACCGGGCGGGGTTTGCGTCTTGCAGACCCTGCCTTTTCTGATGGTTGAAAACTGCAATTACTGCCGCATTACGGCGTAAATGATCTTTGTGTTCAAGCAGGTTTTGCCGATTCGGTTTTTCACGATCGTAAATTTTGCAGGGTCTCATTTTTTCCCGTCTGTTCGTCTAGGCAGGTGTATTTTCCAAGGCTATAACGGTCAGCCACTCAAACGGTCATCTCCGTTTCTGGAGAGCATTCCTTTTCGCGAAAACCTCTCACAACATCCCACCCGTTTCGCGAATTCCCTTCCTCGACATATCACGTCTTTCTCGCCCTATGTAGTGATCGCACAAAAAGGAGAACTGCCATGCGCGCCGGCCTTTCCATCGGTGTTCTGACGTTGACGGTCATCACCGCGACAGGCTGTTATGGCCCCTACTATGCCATGCAGAATGCACAGCGACAGGCGTTGGTCCTGCATCAGCAGAATCAGGTACTCGTTTCAGAACGGGACGAGGCTCGCGAAGGCATTCAACTTCTGGCGGGTGACAACGACCGGTTGCTCAACGAAATTGCCGGACTGCATTCCAGAATCGAACTATCGGAAACACGTCTCGCGAATATCAAAAACGAACGCGCACAATTGCACGAGCGTTACATCAGCCTGCTGAATGCACAAAAGAGTCTGGGCTCGCCGCTTTCGAGCGAATCGACCCGCCGCTTTCAGGAATTGGCTAATCGGTATCCCGAATTTGATTTTGATCCCGAAACCGGTGTCAGTCGATTTCACGGCGATATCCTGTTTGCCTCCGGTAGCGATCAATTGCGAACTTCGGCGATGCCTGTTTTGCGAGACTTTGCCAGGATCGTTAACCAGGGTGACACTCGAGGCATGAAAATTCTTGTCGTGGGACATACCGACAACAAACAGATCATTCAGCATAAGACGCTGTCGAAGCACCCGACCAATTGGCATCTCTCGACCAATCGTGCCAACTCAGTCGTGATGGAACTGGCCAGTTCCGGCGTGGAACCGGCCCGACTGGGCGCTGCCGGATACAGCGAACATCAGCCGACCGCCTCAAATGCGAACACGGAGGGACGGCAGAAAAACCGCCGGGTTGAGATTTTCGTCTTCGCCCCGGACGCTGTTGTTGCCGCGTGGGATCCAACCGTATTGCGTTGAGCGGGTTCATCACTTGCATGGATGGGCACGAATCATTGTTGGAATAATCAGCAAAAGCACGACAGGTTCGTGTTCTCACCGCTACGTTGCCACACAACACGCTCGCTCAGAAAAATACCGCATTGCCCTGTTTTCCCTGATGCACAATGCGTCTGCGTCTATCCTCTCATCCCGTCCAATTCTTTTCCTCACAGACAAACGGCAGGGGAGGACTCTGGCCTACAAATAATCTGCGAGCTTTGAGGCCGCTTTGCGTGGTTCTCTTTCCTTGCAGATCGCTCCGCTCACCGCAATGCGTGACGCACCCGATTTTGTCACCTGTTCCACATTCTTCGTATCGATCCCACCAATCGCAAACCACGGAAGTGCAATCTCTCCTGCCACCTGCGTCACCAATTCCAGTCCCGCCAGTTCATCGTCATCGAAGTTTTTTGTACTCGATGAAAAGACAGGCCCGACGCCAAGGTAATCTGCACCGTCCCGTTCCGCCTGATGCGCCTGTTCAATGGTATGTGTACTCACGCCAATCAATTTGTCCGGTCCAAGTATCCGACGTGTATCACGTACGGAGAATTCCTCCTGCCCCACATGTGCGCCGTCGGCGTCACACAGAAGGGCGATGTCCGGTCGGTCGTTGACAATCAACAACGCACCCGCTTCACGTGTCCACATCCGCATGTCGCGGCAGTGTGCCATTAATTTTTGATCGCTGAATGTTTTCTCGCGGACCTGCACGATGCCCACGCCGCCGGCAATTGCGTCTTTCACAACCGATTCCACAGGTCGCAGGCAGAGTTCACTCGTCAACAGCAGGTATAGATTGCGATCCCGCAGTCGTTCGCGAGCAGAGATCGCAGTGAGAATCGTCTTTTCGATCGTATAAAGTTCGTACCGCCAGTTTCCGAATCGTGCACCCATTTCCGCAGAGATGAGCTTGCCGAATTCCTCCAGCGTGCGTGCGGCTTCCTGCACCCGTTTGATGTTGGCTGTGAGCACGTCAAAAACGGTCCGCCGTTGTTCCTCCGATGCGGTGGACAGATTGGTACCGACGTCCTGCTCTGTATCGCGGGCGGCGATCAACAATTGTCTCGTCGAATCATTGTCCGAAGCGAAAATCGTTGTCTGCCCGCTATGCTCCCGTCTATCGAGCAAAATCTGCGTCAACTTATGCCGGGCGTTTTTGAGCGTTCGAGTGAGTGACTTCGCATCGAGTGCGAACCGGCAATAATCTTCCAGCACACGGAGGCCTTCTCGCGCACGGTTGGCAGCCGCGTCGAGAATGCGGGCGATATCAGTCGGTTCAGTAGCGGCATTGGCTGAATAGTCGATCTCGAAATCGACTGCGATTGGTTCACCGGTGATCCCCACCTTGTCATCAATATGACCAGTCATCGCGTCGCGCGTCAGCCCGTTCCCCTTCAGCAGCTCGGTCACTTCGGATTCGATTTCGACGAGCCCCCACAACAGATGTTCGCTGCCCAATTCCGCATGCCTGCCGGAGTCTCGGACCTTCTGCTGCGCCTGAAACAAGATGGCATCAACATGTGCGGAGAACGGCAGGTGAGTGTGTGGCGAAAAACTGGCCTGCGACTCTTCCAGATTGTCGGCGAAGAGATCAGCCACCTCGATTGCTGCATGATTGATGGCATGTTCCTTCAGAATCGCGGCAGCGCGGCTTTCATCTGCCAGCAGCGCCCATAGCAAATGGACGGCATCAACCTGCGAGGCCGTTTTGTCGGTCGCCAATTGTCGCGCGAGTTGCAGGGCGCGGCGGGCACCTTCGGTCATGGAGTCAGACATGCGGGTTTTCGACGGAAAAGGAAATCCATTTTGATTTGTCCTGGAGACGAACTTTCCAATTTACGGGTTTGTGAGCGTAGGAAAAAGGTGCTGATCCGGTTTTCCGACCGTGAAATCAGCCAGCTTATATGCGAGAGTGGACCGACCCAGAGCTGCTGAAAACTGTCCCCATACCGGCTCAGGAGTTTCAAACTAACGTGGTCACAAGGCTTAGGGCGGCGTACACAGGGGCTTATCTTGCCACAACTTGTGGGTCTCACTAAAATTCGGACAGTCGAGGCGTGGTTGGCATTTCGGCCCGTCCGCCGCAATTCTTGCCCGCTTCCGATCTTTCGTCTCGAAAATGTTGTTCGCGATTGACTTCATCAGGTTTGACAATTTTTTGACTGACCGATGACGTCGGATCAACCGGCGAAAACGTGACATGTGTCGACGGGAATTCGGATGATAGACGGGAATGTGGAGCCAAACGCGATCTCGCGAACTATTCTTTTCCAATTCCAATTAACGTCAGATGAGGGCAGGGCAAATTTGCCTCTGACAACAACACGAAATTGAAAATGACAGAACCGGGACAAGGGATCTGTTTCGGGGAAACACCGCATGTTCCGGGACGTTCGGAACCTGTGGCTGAACCTTCTCACCGGATGACCCTGTGGGGAGGAGAACAGACAAACGATTTGATGGGCCTGAGAAATCCATCAGACTCTTCAAACCCTTGAGATCTCGCCGGGCGGATAGCTCCGTAATGTTCCGCAAAATCGGAACATCCGGAAACATCAGCACGGCAGGTCAAACACACTTTGTTCGACTGACTCCAACGTCGAGTGGGTGAAAGGAAGCCAGGAGAAACACCATGTACGAACGATTTACCGACCGAGCCCGAAAAGTGATGCAGCTCGCCAATCAGGAGGCGCAGCGTTTCAATCACGAATACATCGGCACCGAGCACATTTTACTGGGGCTGGTGAAAGAGGGTTCGGGAGTCGCCGCCAACGTTCTCAAAAACCTCGACGTTGATTTACGGAAGATCCGCCTCGAAGTCGAGAAGATTGTGCAATCGGGACCGGATATGGTCACGATGGGTAAGCTGCCGCAAACGCCGCGAGCGAAAAAGGTCATCGAATACGCGATGGAAGAGGCTCGCAACCTCAATCACAACTACGTTGGTACCGAACACCTGCTGCTCGGTTTGCTGCGGGAACAGGAAGGGGTTGCCGCCCAGGTGCTGATGAACCTCGGCCTGAAGCTGGAAGATGTCCGCGAGGAAGTTTTGAATCTGCTCGGTCACGGTCTCGAAGGAGCCGAGGCGGGCGAACGTCAGCCCTCCAGCGGTGGAAAATCGTCGAAGAGTAAGACGCCCGCATTGGACAGTTTCGGTCGCGATCTGACCGAATTGGCCAAGCAGGGCAAACTCGATCCGGTTATCGGCCGCGAACGGGAAATCGAACGGGTCACGCAGATTCTCTGCCGTCGTCAGAAAAACAATCCCGTCCTGCTGGGTGAAGCGGGTGTTGGCAAGACGGCCATCGTCGAAGGCTTTGCCCAGATGGTGGTTGATGGCAGCGTTCCCGAACTGTTGCGCGAAAAGCGGATCGTTGTGCTCGACCTGGCGATGATGGTCGCCGGCACGAAATATCGCGGCCAGTTTGAAGAGCGCATCAAAGCTGTGATGAATGAAGTCCGCCGCGCCAAAAACACGATTCTGTTTATTGACGAGTTGCACACGCTGGTTGGCGCCGGTGGAGCCGAAGGTGCAATTGACGCATCGAACGTTCTCAAGCCGGCTCTCAGCCGGGGCGAATTGCAATGTATCGGTGCAACAACCCTCGATGAATATCGCAAGTACATCGAAAAGGATTCCGCGTTGGAACGCCGGTTCCAGACCGTGATGGTCGAACCACCAACCGACGAACAGACGGTCGAGATTCTCAAAGGTTTGCGGGATCGCTACGAGCAGCATCACCGTGTGCAAATTACCGACGATGGCCTGGAGAAGGCGGTGGAACTTTCCAGCCGCTACATCACCGGGCGTTGTCTTCCGGACAAGGCGATTGATGTGATTGACGAATCAGGTGCCCGCATCCGGTTGAAGTCAATGGTCCGTCCTCCCGATCTGAAAGATCTGGAAGAAGATATCGAACGACTGAATCAGTCAAAAGAGGAAGCGGTCGCGAATCAGGACTTTGAAAAGGCAGCCAGCCTCCGCGATCAGTCGGATAAGCTCAAGAAGAAGAAGGAACAACTGACCCGCGAATGGCGCGACAAGTCGAAGGAAACTGATGGCGTCGTCGATGCCGAGGTGGTCGGTGAAGTCGTCTCGAAGATGACCGGTATTCCGCTGACACAAGTGTCGAGTGAAGACACCGTTCGCCTGCTGCAGATGGAAGATGAACTCCATAAGCGGGTCATCAGCCAGAACGAGGCGATTACCGAAGTGGCGAAAGCGGTGCGTCGTTCGCGTTCCGGCTTGAAAGACCCAGGCCGACCGATGGGTGTGTTCCTGTTCGCCGGACCAACCGGTGTCGGAAAGACGCTGCTGGCGAAAACGCTGGCCGAGTTCATGTTCGGCGAAGCCGATTCTCTCGTACAGATCGACATGAGCGAATACCAGGAGAAGCACAACGTCAGCCGTCTGATTGGTGCACCTCCCGGTTATGTTGGTTACGAAGAAGGTGGCCAGCTGACCGAGCAGATTCGCCGTCGTCCCTATTCCGTCGTGCTGCTGGATGAAATCGAAAAGGCGCACCCGGAAGTCTACAACATGCTGTTGCAGATTATGGAAGAAGGACATCTGACCGACAGCTTCGGTCGCAAGGTCGACTTCAAGAACGTGATTCTGATCATGACGACCAACGTCGGGGCCTCGGCCATTGCTCACGGTCGACCGTTTGGTTTCAGCCCGAAAGACACCGACACTTCTTATGAGAAGATGAAGGAAGGTGTCATGGCCAGCATGCAGAACGAATTCCGACCGGAATTTCTGGGCCGGCTCGATGAAGTCGTCGTCTTCCGTAAGCTGACGGTTGATGAACTGAAGGAAATTGTCGATATCGAACTGAGCAAAGTCCGCGAACGTCTGGGCGAACGTGGCTTCAAGCTGCAGCTCGAAGACGACGCCAGGCAGTTCATCATAGAGAAGGGGAGTGACAAAGATGGTCTCGATTACGGTGCCCGTCCGCTCCGTCGTTCGGTCGAACGTTACATCGAAGACCCGTTGGCGGAAGAACTGCTGCGGGGAGCGTTTGAAGGTGAGAACGTCATCACCGTGGTGGTGAAAGAAGTCGGCGAGCAGAAGCAACTCGACTTTGTCGGCTCTTATGAAGAACCGCCGGAGAAAGAGCTGGCAACTGTCGGAGCCGGAAGTGAAGAGAGTGGCGATTTGCCTGAAGAAGGTGGCTCACTCGATACCGAAGCGTAGCTGATTAACAAAACCTCTGTGTGCTGCGTCTTTGCACTTGAATCAAGTGCAAAGGCTGGCCACTAAACGGTTTTGAGTCAGAACCACCGGATTAACATGGGTTTGGTAAATGCCCGTACTCCAGCCAAACCATCGTAAAGAGGCTGAAAAGAAGAGCGAAAGGGATCGGGGTTGTGAGGTATAGCAGCATTACCAAAGGCTGTTCCAGCAGCACCTCAGACTATCGGCATTTCAGGAGACGGTAGAAATCGAATCCTCCGCCACCGCCCCATCCCGCAGAACTGGATATGCCTGTCTCGTCTCCGTTCACAACGTGTGATAGTCGTTCAGCAGCGTGCGTAATCGCATGCTTTCCTTCCTCAATTCCGATGTACTGTCGATTCATCTTGTGTGCCACTGCGGCGGTTGTGCCAGAACCTAAGTATGCATCAATAATAAGATCGCCTGGTGAACTCGCGATGGCCAACACTCGTTCTATCAAGCTCTCTGGCTTTGGTGTGTCGAAGACCGATCCATCGGGAAACATTTTGATAATATGCTTCTTTGCGTCGTCGTTCGTCCCTACAGAATTTGCAAGCCAAAGAGTCTCAGGCGTCAATCCCTGTCGAGCTTCACTCAGGAACCGCTTGAGCCGTGGAACTCCGTTTCCGTCACGACCAAACCAAACGCGTTCATCCAGTATCTGTTCCTGCATTTTCTCCATTGTGTAAACCCAGCATCGCCCCGAAGGTGGCACATGCAACTTGCCATTTGGTGCTTCGAGTTTGTAGAATTGTGCTGGCGTCGCGTGACCGGCTTGTACATTGGCACTGACTGACTGCCAAGGGCCGCGAGGATCATTGTCGGGGTTCTTGTAGCGTCCCCGAACTTCTGGTGTCAGCATCAAGCTGTTTCTGGTCTTGGAAAATTTCTTGATGTCCTTAGCATAAACTAAGAGGTACTCGTGATTGTTTGAGAATACTTTACGGTTCTCGCGCGTAGTTCGCTGCTGCCAGACGATCGTCGTGACAAAGTTCTTTCGCCCAAGAATCTGGTCACAGGCGACTTTCAAGTAGTGGACTTCGCGATCGTCTATGGAAATCCAGAGACTTCCATCATCGCGTAAGAATTCGGCGAGTATTTCAATACGTGCCGTAGTCTGGTCAAGCCAACTGCGATGATCGAGAGAATCGTGATAGTGATAGTGCCGCTCTTGGTTGTTGTACACTCTGGCAATGATCTTCTGGATGATGCTCAGCACCAGCTATGCGTAACAGTCTCTACCTGCACGAGCGTACCGAGTTCACCGACGCGGTAGACATGCTCTCTGTGGATTTCGAGATTGTAGACCGGTTCCGGGCCTGCTCGCGGGACAATGCTCGTCACCTTCGTGGTGCCGTGGATCGTGTCGACTTCCTCACCGATCTCCAGTTCACCAGCCGGAATGTAATCATTGCGGGTCACGGACCAGTAGAGATGATTGTCCGTCACGCCGGTCGGTTCGTCCTGACCTTCCAGTGACACGTTCACCAGATTATCGGTGACGTAATCCATGACGACATTCCTGCCGGTTCAGAGACGATGTCCACCCAACTCAAGTCCGCTATCTTCAAGTTTTTCAGCTCGCTGTGATATGTATGCTCCATTTTTTGAATTTGGATACTTTCGTCTTATCCACTTACACAATTGATCGAACCAAATTAGAAACTCTGAACTTTTTTCAACAAGGCTGCCGTCAGGTAGAGTTTGCTTAGTTTCTATATGCAACCTCCCCATACTGAGCATCCCATTGTCACACCTGCTTCGCATTAGGCTCACAACCTCGGATTCCAAAAAGTCCAAACAATAACTGCCACCGTGAACTTCGAAAAATTCAAAAATAGGTTTCTTTGATATTGTTCGATTCCAAAGCACACAACCTTCTCCCAGGCGTCGCCCTGACAATTCTTTCAGTGTCAGGATCACTTCCGGTTTTTTTTGATTCGTCGTTTGCGGAAGAATAACGACATCGCCGGTTGATCGAATGAATTCAAGAAATTCATCTTCATCGTCTTCGTTCATATAAAAACAAATTTGCTTTCCCATGCAGCCACCTTATGGTTGAATCACGCCCGGTCGGTTCACATCGACGAAGCGAATAGTGGATCGCGGATGATTCTTGATATCAGGTGAAACAATAATGTCATCCAATGCTCGCCGCTCACGAATGACTGGGACTCTTGGATCACGTTTGAGAGTACGCCCGATTTGGACAATTTCTGTTTGTCTGGTCACAGGGTTATAACCGACGACATCGACGAAGCGATTCTTTCCCGAACCAAGATGTCCTGCTCGGAATCGGATTTCGGTAGTGACCTCAGTAAAACCTCGTGATCTAAGATCGTCTATGACTTCTTTAGTCTTGGCTCGAGTAGCAGCATTTCCTAGCCTTCCACCTGGATTCGGGACATGGCCGACTCGACACGCCTTGCTGTTATGCACCAGGATACCGTTGGCGGTCACGTGGTAGACGTGATCGAGGTGCACTTCGAGATTATAGACCGTATGCGTGCCGGGGCGCTGCGTGATCGACATCACACGCGGGAAGAGTTCTTCCGGCGGGCCTCGTGGGCTGATAGACGTGCTCAGATGCGATTCCGGTTTCGCGGCGTTGTATGTCCTCAGCCGTTCGCCCTTCTTCAACTCGTCTGCTCGAATGAATGCCTGACGGTCTTCGCTGAAAAACGGATGGTTCGGCGTCGTCCCGATCGGTTCGTCCAGACCTTCAATCCGGACATCGATCACCGTTACATTCCTGTGCACGAAACGTCCCGTGACGATCTGTACGTCATCCCCTTCCAGAATCTCCGGGCAGGGTCGTATCTCCAGCAGGTCGGCAAAGCCATCGATGCCACACTCCGGCACCGAAACATACACCTGCCTGCCAACCAGTTGTGTTTCGTCGAAGGGATTGTCCCGATATTCACCCGGCAACTCTTCGTGGTAGACAAGCGACTGCACTTCGAGCCACCACAACGGACGCAGCAGTTCGACATCGGCTATGCTGCCATCTTCCTTTGCTGCCTTGAGAATGAGCCAGCGCCAGTCCTTGGGAACAATTTTCACGCCGAGGGATGTGTCAAACTCGCCCGTTGGATTCGCGACTTTGGGCAATGCCTGTGCGATTGGAACATCACGGATCGGCACGACTTTGACCGTCCGTTGACTTCTCGACATGAAGATCCCGTAGCTCAGGGACACAACAGTCAGCAGCAGACCGAAGGTGATGAGGATCGGTCTCCAGATCGGCTCCGGTGCCGGGATGTGTTCGTCTTCGTAACGTCCCATCTGCCTGTAAGCCGCATCGCGACGTCGGCTGGGTCGTCCTTCGCCCAGAGAAAGTGGTTCGGGTTCTTCCCGCTTCGGTGGTGATGGTGGATAGTCGGCGTTCAGGCCGGGCACCAGTTCGCCTCGACCGTAAGCGGCCCACTCATC
>JANQSH010000167.1 GCA_028284145.1 Planctomycetaceae bacterium
CGCTCTCTTGTGGCGCGATGCACGTCCTTTGATCTGCAAATATAGGCTCCCACGAGCGAAAAGTGTCACACGAAAAGGTAAACTGCTCTATACCGCTCAGTTTAGGCCAGCGCAACAAGTGAGAATAATTGACTACGGATGAGCAAATGATTGCATTTGAACAAAACAGTTTTCAGGAATCAGCTGCGGGACCGGTCGAGTTTTCCGATGTTGAATTTCTGAAAAGCCTGAAATGGGAAGGCACGTTACCAAAAAAGTTGGTCGCTGCCGTGGCGAATGGCGACATCGAAGCCTTTGTCGCCGCGCGGCAGAAAAATCTGGCTAAAGTTGCCGGGCGAATCGAACTGCCCAAAGGTGAAAAAAACCGTGCGACATTCTGGCTCTCAGGATGGTCGATCCAGGCCTTTGAATCGTCTGGACGGCTGAACGAGTTGGCGAACCTGCTCCACAGGGACCCCATCGCAAGGAAGAGCCATAAAGCCGTTTCCAACGGTCTCACCAGCCAGAAGCCACTTTCCAAAAAGGGCTGGCTGAAATCGCTGAAGGAATGGGCGGCAACGAGACCCGAAGACGATTGTTTCTCTCCCATTGAATTACTGATTGTGTTGGAGATTCTGTTGCGGACTGGTGAAAGACTTTCGCCCCGGCTTTGGTGGCGATTGTGGCGTGGGGCGTTAACGTCGAGCCTGCAGTTGCACGCGAATCTCGACTCTGCCGGTGAAGAGCAATCGAGTGAGGACCGGCTCGTCGTAGTACGGGGTGAGTTACCCTGGCTGGCGGGATTGGTCTTCAGCAACGTGCAGGGAGTGGATGTCCTCACACAGGCGGGGCGTGATTTCCTGACCCAGCGGCTGGATGATAAAACCGATACCGATGGCACACCTCACGCCGATCTGTTGGACCATCTGACTTACTGGCTGGCCTCGCTGACGCGATCTGTCGTCTGGGCCAATGCGTTTCGGACCGATGTCTGGGACGACGGTACGGCGGAGAGGTTCCGCGAATTTGTCCGCATTGCCGCTGCAATGTGTCGGGCGGATGGCCGAATGGCATTCGGAAAGGACGACTCTCCACCAATCGTCGAGATTCTGACGCAAGCGGTTCGCGTCGCCGGCTGGAAATTGAAATCTCCGCCGGTTCTGTTTGTCGAATGCCTGAATGAAACATTACGGAAACGCCGAGCCGAAAAGTTGCCCACGATCAAGTCGAAGTTCAAGGAACAACATGCACCGACCGCACAGTCCGACTGGGCACATCTGGCCTGCTTGAGAAACAACTGGACGCCTCTGGCTGATTCCCTCGTTCTGACACACGACACAACATTTTCGCGTCTTTGTCTGAACGCTTTTGGCCGTCCCGTTATTCAAGGGGATTGGTCGGTTGATATCAGGGTGAACGACCGGCCGGTTGAATTGCAGTCGACCTGGTCTTGCACCTGCTGGTTTTCTGATGCAGATGCCGACTACGTTGAGTTGCAGCAGAATCTTGCTGACGGTGTGCGCGTGGAACGGCAGGTTTTGTTATCACGGACCGGGCATTTCGCAGTGCTCTCCGATTCGGTCTCTGCCGACGAAAACGCCCGAGTTGACTACGAGGCACACCTGCCGCTGGCCAACGGGATCGATTTTGCAGCCGATCAGCTCACTCGCGAAGTTGTACTCGAACAAGGTATGGGAACGCATGGCAATCCAGCTCGATCTCGCGTCTTTCCCGTTGCATTGCCACAACATCGTGTGGACGGCACGCCAGGTAGGTTTACCGTGGATGATGCCGGTTTGACTCTCAAGCATGCCGCCCTGGGTGGTCTGTTCGTTCCGCTTGTATTCGATTGGGAACGTCGGCGGTTTGCGGCGTTTGTCGACTGGCAGGCATTGACTGTCACCGAAGAAAACCGCATTCTTACGAGCCATAGTGCGGTCGGCTATCGCTTGCGCATCGGCAATCAGCAGCTGGTCATCTACCGCAGTCTGAACAAAGGTGAAGTCCCTCGGTCTGTGCTCGGTCTGCACACAGCCAGCGAAACCGTCATTGGCCGCTTTGAGCCGACCGGCGACATCACGCCCATTCTGCAAGTGGAATCCTGAAACGGGGTGGGTTTGCATTCCGGTCGTTACCCTTCATACTGAAGGAGAGGTTCGCGGTTGTTTCGCGCGCTCGCCTTTTCCACCCGAGTTCTGTGATGTCCCGTTTTGCCCTTGTTCGATACGGCACGATTCCCGAAGTCAGCCGGTTTGTGATACCAGAAGGCCTCGAAATTACGCGCGAAGAGGATGTCGTCGTGCGAACGCACCGCGGCTTGGAATTGGGGTGTGTGTTGGAAGTCCTGAGTCGAATGAACCAGCCCGCCAACGCAAATGACATCGATACGGAAGTTGTTCGCGCGGCGACGAAGGAGGATCTGGCAACAACAGAATCGATGCGGGAAGAGTGCGACGCCGAGTTTTCGATCTGGCAGCAGCGGCTTGTCGATTGGAAGCTGGACGTCGATCTACTCGATCTGGAACGAACGTTGGACGGCGAAAAGTTGATCCTTTATACGCTCAACGGTCGAGGACCGGAGACAACAACTCTCGCTCTCAAAGCTGTTACTGCCGGCCTGGGCATTATCGAAGTGCAGCCGGTCAATTCCGAGGGAGTCGTCCCACTGCCGGCACCCGGTTCTTCCGGCGGGTGTGGGAGTTGCGGCGGTGGTGGTGGCTGCGGACATGAGTGAGATGAAAAAACGATCGACTCCACCAGGTTGGAGCGTATTACGCTCTTCTGTATCGTGATAGGCGTCGTCAGGCCTGCAAACATAGCTCCCCACGAGCCAGAAACGTCACACCAGAAGATAAGCTGCTCTAAAAACTGTAATGCAATCAACCGGTCCACAGGAGTTTCATACGAATGACCGACGAAAAGATATTTGATCAGCTTTCGCAGTCACGACAGGAAGGAGGAGCGGACGCGTTATTTGAAACGCTACTCGCTGCGCTGCGGGAACAACAGGATTATCACCGTCTGTTCGACGCAAAAATGTTGCAGAAAAAGCATCAGTTCGGTTTGCCACTTGCACAACCGACGTCGCTTGCCAATGTGCCGGAAGAAAAACGCAAGGAATTTGAACAGTGTTATGTCGACGCGGCGCGCGAGACAGGCGAGTTGTTTCTTGCAGCGGGAAGCATTCCGCAAGCCTGGGTCTATCTGCGAACGATTCAGGAACCCGATAAAGTCACCGAGGCAATCGAGGCGTTGGATGTCCATCGGAACAACGATGACGAATTGGAAGAACTGTTGAATGTCGCTTTGACCGAGGGAGCCAATCCTGCCAAGGGAATCGAATTGATGCTCCACACTCATGGCACCTGCAATACCATCACGGCGATGGATCAGCAGATTCATGCGATGGATACCGATCAGCGACGCCGCGCCACAACGCTGCTCGTGGAAAATCTGCACAATGATCTGACGGCATCAGTTCGGTATCATGTGGAGCAGCGGATTCCGATGTTGCCGCCGGGTGAGACGTTGCCCGCGTTAATAACCGGTCGCGACTGGCTGTTTGAGGATGGAAACTATCACATCGATACGTCCCACCTGCATTCGGTCGTGCGGTTTGCCCGCTGTCTCGAACCGGGAGATGCCGCTTTGGGCAAGGCGATTGAACTGGCCGATTACGGTTCCCATCTGGATCGCTCTCTGCAATATGACGGTGAACCTCCGTTTGAGAACTTCTTCGAGGCGAGCCTGCATTATCTGAACGCCGTTTCCGGGAAAGATGTCGATTCGGCGGTTGGCTATTTCAAAGCAAAACTCGACGTCGAACCGGATGAGGAAGACAAGCAGATGATCGCCTACGTGCTGGTCGACATGCTGATTCGCTGTGGAAAACTGGAACAGGCGATCAACTTCGCCGAACCACACCTCAGTGATATGGAAAGCCCGGACGGTTTTTCCTTCTCAAAATTGTGTGAGGATGCCGGGCGACGGGACGTGTTGCAACGCGTGTCTCGCGAACAGGGCAATGTCATTGGCTTCGCGCAGGCGCTTGTGGAAGCGAACGACGGTTAAGGACACAATTACTGCCGAAAACGGATGAGTTATCAACAGCACAACCGAGTGGCCTGGGATCGGCTGGCAATGCAGCGCAGTCGATTTGCCAAAGTCGCCACCGATGAAGAATGCGAGCGACCGCTGGCGGTTCTCGATGGACGAGGCTGGTTGCCAAAAGACCTGACCGGAAAAGAGGTCCTCTGTCTGGCGTCGGGGGGAGGCTGGCAATCAGTGTTGTATGCCTCGGCCGGCGCGCACGTAACTGTAGTCGATCTCAGCCCGGCGATGCTGGCGTTGGATGCCCGGGAAGCAGACCGCCGAAACCTGCCAATCAAAACGATCGAAGCATCGATGGATGATCTCTCAGAGATCGAAGATGCGACATTTGATGTCGTACATCAACCCGTGAGCACCTGCTATGTCCCGGATGTCGCCGCCGTGTATCGAGAAGTCGGTCGGGTGTTGCGTATTGGAGGGTTGTACATCAGCCAGCATAAGCAGCCGACATCTCTGCAGGTGACTCAGCGTGATGGGAACGACCAATATGTGATTGGCATCGATTACTACCGCGATGGCGTGCCGCTCCCGAAGACCGAAGACAAGAGCTACCGCGAGAAAGGTGCGGTGGAATACCTTCATCGCTGGGAACAACTGGTGGGCGATCTTTGCCGAAGTGGGTTCGTGATCGAGGATTTGCGGGAACCATTACGGGCTGACAAGTCGGCTGAGCCAGGGAACTTTCGGCATCGCGGCTGTTATGTGGCCCCCTATCTGCGGATCAAAGCGCGTCGCGTGCAGCGGGAGGACAACTGGACTGAATCCAGTCAGTCCATCTGGACGCCTGGTTAAGCATCAACTGTTATCGTTGGCGAGTGTTTCTTCGGCTGCTGTTACGGACTCTCCCTCGGTCGTTTTCTTCTTTGGAGCGCCATGCGGTGTGTTGTAGGCAACCAGCACAATGCTGACCACCACGCCGACAATGCCAACCCATAACCAGGGGCTGGTTGGTACATCGCGGTATTGAAAGCAGGAGACGATCGCGGTCAAGGTGACGGCGCCTCCGAAGACGATCGGCATCACAAGTTGCGCCTTGGGCGGACCGGTGAAACTGAGCATTGCCGAAGTGAGACTGAGTGCACCCAATGCTCCAAGTGAACCCGCAATGAAACCCCATTTGAGTGCCGCGGATTCTTCACCAAAAAAATTGAAGCTGTCCCCTTTGATCTTCATCACGATCAGGCCACCGACAAATGCGATAACGATATACGCCAGACCAATACCGACGTAAGGTTTGAAGGGACTCCAGAGGCCTTCCGGACTGCGCGATTTGGCCAGGACCGGTCCATAAAGGCCCCAGCAAAGTGCTGTCCCCAATGCGAAGAGAATGGGCAACTGGTATTTCATTTTCACTCCTGTCTCGAAAACAAGTGGTGGTCCGGGTGAGAAAAATGCTCCCCTACTGCCGCTGGTCCAACGGACTTTTATCTGTGGCGGCTTACGTCCCATTTGGAACGATAACAGCCGATCGAAAGACGCCACACTTATCCGTTTGCCGCTATAAATCGATCTGACATCATAGACATTTCGAGATCTGTTTGCGACATATCGATATGGGCCGATTGCTCCATTTCCCGCAATCGATCAAGGGCAAAGTTCGGTTCTCCGGCATGCCAAAAGGCAACCGTTTCGACGCTTGTAACACGATTCGTGTACGCCTAAAATCAGTGAGATACCCTTCGATTTCCATCTTCTTTCCAAAAACTCTTCCGAAAGGAGACCGTCGCGATGCAGGAGCGACGCGAACTCTTTCCGCACGTTATTGAAATGAATTACCAGGCACGGCGGCGTCTGGGCTGCAGCGTCTACCTCGTTTTCGATGCCGATGAATGGATATTAATCGACATCGGCTACGAGGATACGGTCGAAGAGATCGTCGAGTTGATCCGCCAAATGGATTTTCCGCTTTCCAACTGCAAATACATCGTTGCAACACACGCTGATGTTGATCATGTGCAGGGACTCAAGCGGGCCAGGGAATTGCTCCCTTCCGCTGTGTTGTGTGGACATCCGGAGGCGGCGGCTTTGCTCGCCAAAGGCGAACGTGTCATGACATATGCCGAGATCTCGGCTCAAAAAATTTCGATCGACATGCCATCGGTCAAACTCGATCAGAAAATCAGCGAAGGAGATGTACTGAAAGTCGGAAATCTGGAATTGGAGGTTTGGCACACACCAGGTCATACAAACAATCAACTTTCCTTCCGGATGGGGAACCTGTTGTTCGCCGGCGATAACATCTACCGCGATGGTTGTGTGGGAAACATTGATGCCCACCACGGCTCCGACATTGTCGACTTCATCGAATCGTTGACGCGCATTCGGGACAGCGAAGTGGAATGGTTGCTTCCCAGCCACGGGCCAGTGTTCCGCAACGATCCGGAATTGCTCACCGCGACGATCGAGCGGTTGCACGGGTATTCCCACATGGCCGACTTTGGCACGTGCGCGATTGACTGGCCGTTGATGGAGGAATGGGAGTCGGAACTGGTTGAAGGCTTCGATCCCGAATCGGCTTGATGCTGCGGCAATCGATACCCACAGGCAAGCCCGTGGTCGTGGTGTTCTGTCTGCGACCACATAGACCAGTCGGTGTCCGCCTATGATAATTATACCAGTTCTGGATTTGCTCGATGGGCAGGTTGTGCATGCGGTCGCCGGACAACGGGATCAATATCGGTCGGTTGATAGCCACATCTCTGATTCCAGCAAACCACTGGCGGTGGTGAACGCGTTTCGGGAAACCTTCGGTCTGCAGCGGATCTACGTTGCCGATCTCGACGCAATCGCAGGGCGATCACTTCATACAGAGGTCTACAGGAAACTGATCGCAGCTGGATTCGATCTGCTGTTGGATGCCGGCTATCGGGACACGGCAAGTGTGACCAGCATTCTGGAACTCGGTGTCCAGGCGGCAGTGATTGGGCTGGAAACGCTCCCGTCGCTGAATTTTCTGGAAGAGGTGTGCGTGACGGTCGACCAACGTCGTATCTGGTTCAGTCTGGATCTCAAAAACGGGCGGCCAATTCTTTGGCCCGGTTCACTGTTTTCAGAGCATCCTCTGGAAATCGTTGAAACCGCAGCAAGGAGCGGAATCCAGAACGTGATTGTGCTCGATCTCGCGGATGTCGGCACAGGAAGAGGAGTGGCAACACTCTCCCTTTGTCGGGAGATTCATGAGCGCCACAACGCATTGAACATTTACGTTGGTGGCGGGGTGCGGGGTGTCGACGACCTGGTTGCGTGTCGTGAAGCCGGGGCATCGGGAGTACTCGTGGCCTCGGCATTGCACGATGACCGGATTACGCCCGCTGATCTCGATTGGTTGAACGATTGTGGCTCAATGAGATGATTCAGTTTGAGGAATCCTTGAATTCTTCAAAGACCAGCGGGTAGTCGGAGTGAGGATCAGCGACGCGCAGGGTGATCTTGCCATCCAGCAGATCCTCCAACAGTTGCCCGCAGACATCAGATCGCCAGCCTTCCGCCAGCCTGGGTGTTTTGTCCTTGCTTCGCGATTCGATGTGCCAGCGCACCAGTTCCCGCAAATCGGCTGATGTGCCAACCAGCGACATCGCGACATTCATTTGAGCACAACGGTTGGCCAATGCAATTGCCAGTAGTTTCCCGAGCACATGATCGTCGTAACTGCGGTTCTGCAGATTCTTCTTCAACTTGGGGAGTTCGTCCCTGGGGACACCCATTCCTCGCTGAATGCACTGGAGCATTTTCGGCGCGGCCCGTTTGTAATCCCCCCGGTTCATATCCCGGGTGGCCAGAAGTTCGGCTGTGGTTTTGGGATGTCGCCGCGACATCTCGATCAGCAAGTCGTCGCGGATAATTTTACGAACCGGTCGGTTTCGTTCTGAGGCTTCCTGTTCTCGCCAGGCCGCCAGTTCTCTTAACACCGCCAGATCGCGACGGGACAATTTGTGAACACCCGACAATCGTTCCCACGGCTCGCGTTGCGAATCGCTGACCAGATCCGTCACGAATCGCTCGAACTCCACTTCCGCCCAATCCAACCTCTCTTGATTTTCAAGCGACTTGCGTTGCTGCTCCCAGATCTCCAACACATGTCGGACGTCCTCCATCGCATAGCGGATCTGGTCGTCGGTCAAGGGACGCCGCCGCCAATCGGTGCGAGTTTCTTTTCCGCTGATATTTTTGTCGAGTACTCTGCTCACCAGAGCAGAATACGACAGCGGGTAGCTGCGACTTTGCAGACCTTCTGCCAGTTGAATATCGACCAGTTTTCGTGGCGGAGGACCATGCTGATTAAGACAGAAACGAACTTCTGCCTGGCCGCCATGCACCGCGACGGTGGTCGTGTCGTCCGCCATGATGTCCCACCAGGAGGACAAGTCGGAAATCTGGAAAGGATCGGCCGCGGCACACCGATCCTGAGTGGCAAATTGCAGCAGACAAAGTTCCGGTTGATAAGTGTATTCAGAGACGAATTCCGTGTCGAACGCAACCAGCCCCGATTCCCGAATGTGATCGCACAGTTCTTCAAACTCAGATTGCGCCGCAATGAGTGACTGGCTCATAGCGCTCTCACAAATGTGTTTTCGGGCTCGAACCTCAACCCGATTTTAATATGGCAATGCGGCACGGCTTTCGAGAAGCGGTCGGCCGTCCAACATTTGAGTTGACCGATCGACCGCCTCTGGAATATCTGGTCCGTTCACCAGACCGCAAAACAACGGATGCCATCGCACCCCGAGCCGTATGTTGGCATGCAGACAACGCTGCTGCAAGATCAATCAGTGCGGTTCAAGGTTTGTTTTCCTGAGTCTGGCGAAGAGGTGTTGGACATTCCAGGCGTTGTCCCTTCCGCCCGCGCGGATCTGAGACCTGTTGCAG
>JANQSH010000003.1 GCA_028284145.1 Planctomycetaceae bacterium
AGCAGTTTACCTTTTCGTGTGACAGTTTTCGCTCGCGGGAATCTATGATTGTAGGCCGAAAAATGTCCATCGCGCCACGAGAGAGCGTAATACGCTCTAGAACAGTTTCCCTTTTCGTGTGATGGTTCCGTTGTCAATGAATCCGAAGGTTTACGAGGTCCCCTTGCTGATGCAGACCACCTCCGGTTCGTGCTGCAGCTTGTCCTTGTCCTGCGGTTCCTGTCACTCGACGATGCACAGAAGACTTTGGATTCCTGGAGGAGGATTACAACCACAACCGTTCACACAGTTCTCTCGGACAGCAGACACCGAGGGAGTTTGCGAAAATTTCCCTCATGGGTACCCGTGAGGGAAAAACCTGAATCTCTCACATTGCCGCTGGATCAAAGTTGGGGGCAAGGTCAACTGGTTGGAGATCGATCTTGCTGAGTAACGAAAAAACGGCAGACCGTGCTGAAAAATCAGGCCGATCTGCCGTTCGATTGCTGTCGCGAAACCGTGCAACGCCTTAATTCAGCGTTTCGTCGCCTTTGTTCCAGTTGCAGGGGCAGAGTTTGTCGGTCTGCAGGGCGTCGAGAACGCGGAGAACTTCATCGACGTTGCGTCCCACGCCAAGGTCGTGAATGGAAATCCAACGTAACACACCATCCGGGTCGATCAAAAATACGCCACGGTAGGCAATGCCCTTGTCCTCCTTATAGACGCCATAATTTTTTGCCAGGTCATGCGAAGTGTCGGCGAGCATGAGATATTTGAGATTGGCGAGATCTTCGTGGGCATCGCACCAGCCTTTGTGAGAGAATTCGCTGTCGGTGCTGGCAGTCAGTACGGCACATTCGCGGTCTTCAAAGTCGCCGAGCGATTTGTTGAATGCAACGATTTCCGTGGGGCAGACGAAGGTGAAATCGAGCGGGTAAAAGAACAGGCAGACCCATTTCCCTTTGTAGTCGGAGAGTTTGACGGTGGGAAATTGATCGTCGGAGCCATCTTTTGTGCGATCGTACGCGACAACTTCAAAATCCGGGGCAGGTTGGCCAATCTGGGCAATCATGGTTTACATTCCTTCAAAGTGGTTTCGGACTTCATCGGGTTCTGCACCCGAAATTGGATATCGAAAGCGAGAGACAATCGGTTGTGGCCGCTCGCGAGGTATGTCTTCTGCGGTGAGATCGCGGGAAATCCCTTCGGCGGGATTGTTCATCGCAGTATATCGACGGCGAACGGCAGTTCAACCGTCCCATCCCGGAGCATCCTTTATTCATAGGCATTCGGTTGTTGAAATCCAACCGCGTTCACAATGGGCTGTTCGACAGTTAATTTTTTGTCACCCCGTTTTGTCAGCAATATCGAACAAAAAAAGCCCGTAGCATGACGACTACAGGCTTCATCAGATTGATGGATATTTTTCAGTCTCGATATCGCAAGATTGTTACAGACCAGTTTTGATTTTGACAACTGTGCCTGGTTTCTTCTTGCTGCCTTCTTTTTCCGTTCCGAACAGCGTCACGTACAGGTTGCCGTCTTTGTCAAATGCGAGTGCCGATGGTTTGTCCAACGCCAACACTTTTGTCGCTTTGACACCATCTTCCGAGACGTCGAGACGGTACAGACCACCATCAGCTGGCGCGGCCCAGGCGAAGTCCGTTGCGTAGAGTTTGCCCGTTTTCGGGCTGTACGCCAAGCCGGTGATGTCATGCAGACCGGTTTCAAAGTCGGTGAGCAATTCCCCCGTTTGGGGATCGTAAGTGGTCAGTAACCCATCCCCTGGCACATTCATTTCGCCCATCTGACCAACGACCAGCGTCTTTCCGTCGGGAGAAAACGTGATGGCAACCGGGGCATCGACTTCGGTTGCCTCTTTGGTTGCGATGAATGGAGTCAACTTGCCATTTTTGCCTTCTTCGATATTTTCGAGATCTTTGATGTTGATCCTGGAAACCCAGCCTTTGGTGTCATCGCCGTTACAGGTGATGTAAATCGCCCCGGCTCCGACAGTCACGCCATAGAAATTGCCTTCGCCCTTGGCAGTGACATTTTCTTCCGCTTCGATTGGGCCGAGCGTGTACTTGGCAGAATTTTCTGCGTGTGGTTTGTGCTCTTCCCCTTCTTTCTCTTCGTGCACTTCATAAATGCGAACGAGTTCTTCACCATCGGCACGGCTGCCATCACCGATAATCAGATGATCGTCGTCCAGAAATGCCACACCCAATGGGCCGATATTGTAAACGGGGCCTTTTCCGTAGGTACTGCTGGGGAAACCGCCAATTTCCCAGTGTGCCTTGTGCGAGGCTGGATTGTACCGGACGACGCCCCGATGTTCGGTGATGAAGAGGTCGCCGTTGGAATGAACGGCGATTCCTGACGGGTTGTCGATGTTGGCGACGATCACTTTCGACTCGACTTCAACGTTGGCATCAGTCGTCGCCTCGTCTACTGGTTTGTTGTCAGCAGGAACGTCTTCAGCAGGGGCATCTTCGGATCCCTTGAGTTCGTCAGCAGCGGGTTCTTCACCAGCCGTTGTTGTTGTGTTGACGGTTGGAGCGGCAGGAGGCTCGTCAGAGGTCGTGGTATTGTCGGTGGCGGGAACTTCATCAGCGGCTTGCGTGGTCGGAATGATCAGAACCATTCCAGCAAACAGTGTGAGACAGAAAAAGATGCTGCGTGAAAGAGTCATGTTGCGTTCACTTTCTCAAAAAGAGGAGGTGTTGTGAGAGGCGACCTGTTGACCACGAACTCGATTCTTCGTGGCATGCACCTGGGTTATCTTATCCTGCGCGGACGGGGGGTTCAAATTGTCCTGCTTCCACAGATCGGAGAGTCATCTGGAGCGTATTACGCTGCTTCGTGGCACGATGTGCGCCGTTTGGCCTGTAAATAGAGACTCCCACGAGCGAAAACCGTCACACGAAAAGGTAAACTGCTCTATTTGGGTCGTTTTATTCGGGCAGTCTGGGCGGTTTGTGATCGGGGTAATCGGGGCTGCTTAATGCTTCTTTCATAAAGGTGACGAGAGCTTTTTTCTCATCTTCAGTGAGGTTGAGCGGTGTCATTTCCTCATCGAGCCACGGGTTTTGGAAACCACCCTTGTCGTAGTATTCGACCACGTCTTCAAGCGTCTTCTCGCTGCCATCGTGCATGTATGGTGCAGTGCGGGCGATCTCCCTCAGTGTTGGAGTTTTGAAGGCCCCTTTGTCACCTTCCAGTTTGCTGACGACAAACCGTCCGAGGTCTGGCTCTTTCTTGTCCATTCCAACGCCGATGTTGTGGAAACCGTTGTTGGTGAAATTCGAGCCGCTGTGACAGGAGGAGCATTGTCCCTTGTTAAAGAAAATGTCCATTCCCTTCCTGGCTTCGTCGGAAAGGGCATTCTCGTCACCTGCCTTGAAGCGATCGTAAGGTGCGTTGCCGGAAAGGACCGTTCGTTCGTAAGCGGCGATCGCTTTGGCAATTCCTTCCGAAGTGACGTCCGTTCCGAAGACCTTTTGGAAACTTGCCTTGTAACCTTCGATTCCGTTCAGTTTCTTGACGGCTTCATCAATTGGCAGGTTCATTTCAATCGGGTTGGCAATCGGACCCAGGGCTTGTTCTTCCAACCCGTTGGCCCGGCCATCCCAGAATTGCAATTTGACATACGCAGTATTGACGATCGTTGGAGCACTACGACCGCCAACCTGACCATCGACACCAGTGGCGAACGCTTCGCCATTGCTCCAGCCCTGTTCCGGATCGTGACAACTGGCACAGGAGACCGAATCGTCGCTGGAGAGGCGTGCATCGAAATAAAGCTGTTTTCCGAGAAAAACCTTGTCTGTATCCGGTTTGTTATCACGGGGATGGCGGATCTTCCGCAGACCCAAAGGTATCTCCTGTGCCTCTGTTGCCGAGAGATCAAAGCCAGCGGGAATCAACAGGGCAACCACAATGGCTGCCAGAACAGTCAAGTGTCTGGGTTGGCAATGGTTGGCAGAGCCAGCTTTGTGAAAACTCGTTACTTTGTGAAAACTCGTTACATGGGGAATGTTCTCAGAGGAATTTCGAGGTGGCATGACACGTCCCTGAAGTTTGGAGATTGCACGAAACGTACGAACCGCATACAAAGGTGCGGGTACGACCAGATTAACATAATCCCATCATAGGCGCCACGACCTCGACTTCCAAGTGACCCCGATTTTGAGGACAGGAAGCCTGCCTCATTGATGGGGATCAATCCTGGAGTGTATTACGTTCTTCTGTGCCGCAATGAAAGTCGCTTGGCCTGCAAATATCGCTCCTCACGAGCCAGAGACGTCATACCAGACACCAAAAAGTAAACTGCTGTAATCGGCAGAAGGATGCAGCGATGCGAATCAACGCGATTTTGAAGAACGCACAACCGGGCGAACAGATTGATGTAAAAGGCTGGGTCCGTACACGACGCGATTCCAAGCATGGATTCTCATTCATTGAATTAAACGACGGCAGTTGCATGGGCAATCTTCAGGTTGTTGTCGATCGCGATGTGCCGGGATATGAAGAAACCATTAAAGATGTGACCACTGGCTCCTCGCTGGCGATCTCCGGGGCTTTGCAGGAATCGCCCGGCAAGGGGCAGCGGGTCGAACTGCACGCTTCTTCTCTGGCCGTTCTCGGCACGGCGGATGCTGAAAAATTTCCACTCCAAAAAAAGCGGCACAGCTTTGAATTCCTGCGGGAAATCGCGCATCTCCGCCCTCGCACCAATACTTTCGGGGCGATTGCCCGTGTGCGTAACGCGATATCCTCCGCAATTCACAACTTCTTTCAATCGCGCGGTTTTCTTTACATCCACACGCCCATCATTACGACCAGCGACTGCGAAGGGGCGGGGGAAATGTTTCAGGTTACCACACTCGATCTGGCACGATTGGCCCAACTGCAGACGGAACTTGATTTCTCTCAGGATTTTTTTGGGAAGCCTGCGTCGCTGACGGTTTCGGGGCAACTCGAAGCGGAAATCTATGCGACCTCGCTGGGCGACTGTTACACGTTCGGCCCGACATTTCGTGCGGAAAACTCGAACACCACACGGCACCTTGCCGAGTTCTGGATGGTCGAGCCGGAAATGCCTTTTGTCGATCTGCCGCAGAACATGGATGTGGCGGAGTTGTTCGTCAAAGAGGTCATCAATGAAACCCGCGAACGCTGCATTGAGGATATGGATTTCTTCAATTTGCGGATCGATAAAACAGTGCTGGAAACGCTGGATAACATTACACAGAACGAGTTTGTCCGTTTGCCCTACACCGAGGCGATTGATCTACTCAAGTCGAGTGGTAAGGATTTTGAGTATCCGGTCGAGTGGGGCAACGATCTGCAGTCAGAGCATGAACGTTTTCTAACGGAAGAACACTTCCAGCAGCCGGTGATTCTGTTCGACTATCCGAGGATGATCAAACCGTTTTATATGCGTGTCAATGACGATGGCAAAACGGTTCGAGCGATGGATGTGCTGGTTCCACGGGTGGGCGAATTGATCGGTGGCAGTCAGCGGGAAGAACGACTGGACGTTCTCGAAGCGCGGATGACCGAATGTGGTCTGGAACCCGAGGAGTACTGGTGGTATCTTGATCTGCGGCGTTACGGGAGCGTGCCTCATTCCGGGTTTGGGCTGGGATTGGAGCGAATGGTCCAACTTGTGACGGGAATGACGAACATCCGCGATGTGATTCCACTTCCCCGCACGCCCAGGAACGCTGAGTTCTGACAGGAATGCGATTTTCGTTGTCGTCTCGCGAGAATTGAACGATCAAGTGTGCGGTTTGGTGTTTTTCCCGTGTTGGCATGTGCGATTCCCGCCCTCTCGATCTGCGATTCGTAACATTCTCAAAAATTCGCGCTGAGAACTTTGAGTGTCTCGCGCGATCTCTGTAAACTCGATCGCTCCCACAGACCAATCCGTTGGCTGGTGTTGTTGAGCAGGCAATCGAAATCTCAGAGAAATGGGACAGGACTGTGCACAAGTATGTGATTATGGGAGTGCAGGGGTGTGGAAAGGGAACACAAGCCCGCCTGCTGGAGGAATATCTCGATCTGGTGCATATCAGTGTGGGGGATATCTTCCGCTGGCACATTCAAAATCACACTAAACTCGGTGCTCAAGTGAAACGAATTGTCTCATCAGGAAACCTCGTAGGCGATGAGGTTGTGGAAGATATTGTTCGCAGCCGGCTGGAAATCCACGACTGGAATTTCGGTTTCATTCTTGACGGGTTTCCGCGCAGTGTTTCTCAGGCTCGCTTCTTTTTGGAAAGCTACGACATCGATGCGGTGATCCACATTCAGGTTCCCGATGAAGAGGTTCGCCAGCGCGTTCTTTCACGCCGCCTCTGCAGCAAGTGCCATTTGGATTACAACCTGATCTCCCATCGGCCGGAGAAAGAAAACGTCTGCGATGTCTGTGGCGGACATCTCGTCACACGTCCGGACGATACACCGGAGGCGCTCGCCGATCGTTTGCGCGATTACCATACCAAAACCAAGCCGGTGTTCGATCTGTTTCGGCAGAAGGAACTGGTCTTGAACATTGACGGTACGCCACCACCTGAGAAAATTCAGACGGCCATCCGGCACGCGTTGCGTGTCTGACTCAACCCTTTATCAGGCGTTCCGCTGGCTGATAACCAAAAGCGGTTGCCGCAACCATGATAACTATCGACCCGATACTTTTTCGCAACAGGATTTCCGATGTCCAATCATGATATTCATTGCCGGTTCTTTTCTCAGGAAGATCTTCTCGCTGCGGGTTGTCTCGATGTCGGGATGGCGATGGAGGCGGTGGAATTCGGCCTTCGCGCTTTTCAGGAAGGGGACGTGCTGTTTCCCGAAAAGATCGTGCAGATCTTCAACGACGAAACACAGGAACGAATCAACTGCCTGCCGGCGACATTCAAAGGTCGTAAAATCTGTGGCGTGAAATGGGTTTCTGTCTTTCCGCCTAATCCGGTAAAGTACGGTCTGCAGAATCTCTCCGCAGTCATCATTCTGTCGGAAATTGAAAATGGATTTCCGATCGCCTTTATGGAAGGCACGTTGTGTTCCAACATTCGCGTTGGCAGTGTCGGGGCGGTGGCGGCGAAGCATCTGGCGAAACCTGATTCCAGGACCATCGGCTTCATTGGTGCCGGCGAGCAGGCAAAGATGCACCTCATCGCGATGAAGACTGCGGTCCCTTCACTGGAAACCTGTCGAATTGCAGCCAAGGAAGGTGTTGAAGAGGATCAATTCGTCACCGAGATGTCGGCCATCATTCCAACCATGCAATTCGAGAAGGCCGGTTCCGATCTTTCCAAAGCGGCGAGTGATGCTGACATTATTGTCACCGCGACCAGTGCACAGGCACCGCTACTGAAAGCGGAATGGATGAAGCCGGGGGCGTTCTACAGTCACGTCGGTGGTTGGGAAGATGAATACGCGGTCGCCAAACAGTGCGACAAAATCGTCTGCGATGATTGGGAAACAGTTAAGCATCGCACACAGACTTTGAGCCGGATGTACAAGGATGGCGAGTTGACCGACGACAATTTGTACGCCGACTTATGGGAAATCGTTCTGGGCAAAAAACCTGGTCGCGAAAACGACGACGAACGGATCTATTTCAATGCTGTCGGGCTGGCGTATCTCGATGTGGCAATCGCGATTGCCATGTATGACCGCGGATTGGAAACGGGCCTGGGACAGGACTTGCAGATTCAGCATGAGATGATCTTCGAGCATACCCGCTTGAAGGATTGGGTCCGGTTCTGATCGCCATGTGGATCAACAAAAAACGCCGGACGATTGCTCGCCCGGCGCTCTCGTTTAATCCGTTTTCATTGATCGGTTTAGAAAACCGTCAGCTGCGGAATCGGCACGACCAGTTGAGCACCCCACTCATGGACGTATTCCAACTGATCGGAAATCTCATCGCGCAGATTCCACGGCAGGATGAACACATAGTCCGGTTTGGTTTCAGCAATCTTCTCTGTTGGATAAACCGGAATGTGTGTACCTGGAAGGAATTTTCCGTGTTTGTATGGGTTCCGGTCGACGACGTAATCAATGAAGTCGGTTCCAATGCCACAGTAATTGAGCATCGTGTTCCCTTTGCCTGGTGCACCATAACCGACCACCGTTTTGCCGTCTCGTTTTGCCTGAATCAGGAATTCGAGCACCTTCCGCTTGGTTTCTTTCACCTGTTCGGCAAAAGCGGTGTAGGTTTCGACTTCCTCCAGTCCTTTGGCGACTTCGAGGTCATGCATGTCAATGACGGCTGACGAGATCGGCCTGGTATCGTCTTCGGTGTGGCGGACATAAATCCGCAGTGAGCCGCCGTGCGTTGGGATTTCATCCAGATCAAAAACCGTCATGCCGTGATGTTCAAACACTTTCCGCAGCGTGAGCAGTGAGAAGTAGCAGTAGTGTTCCTGATAAATCTGATCGAACTGGTTCTGTTCCAGCGTATGCAGAGCATGTGGGAATTCGACCGTCAATACACCATCATCAGCCAGCAGAACTTTGATGCCGCCCACGAAGTCGTTCAGGTCGGGCACATGAGCCAGCACGTTATTGGCACACATCAGGTTCGGGCGAATGCCCTCTTTCCGCAGTTCTTTTGCGACATCTACGCCGAAGTAAAGCACGCGCGTTGGCACGCCCTTTTCGATCGCAACGGCAGCGACATTGTCAGCCGGTTCGATCCCCAGACAGGGAATGTTCTTGGCGACGAAGTTCTTCAAGAGGTAGCCATCGTTGCTCGCCAGTTCGACCACCAGGCTCTGCTCATTCAGGCTGAGGCGTTCGGTGATTTGGTCGGCATACGCCGCGGCATGCTTCAGCCAGGAATCGGAGTAGGACGAGAAGTACGCATACTCGCCGCCGAAGATCTCCTTGCCGTGCACGTATTCCTCGACTTGAATCAGAAAGCACTTTTCGCACACATAGGCATGTAGCGGGTAGTACGATTCGGCTGCGTTGAGTTGATCTTCCGTCAGGAAGTTTTCACAAAGCGGATGCATACCGAGATCGCAGACGGAGTGATTCAGCGGGGCATCGCAGAAACGGCAGCCATGAATGGCCGGTTGGATTTCGGTCTTCGTCTGAGTATTGGTGGCTGTTCCAGCCCCGACAGGACCGTTATGCAAAATCGCTTGAGACATGCGAGAGTTCTCCTCAGTTTCAAAAAAGACTGCGAGTGTCGATGGAAAATCCGTGCTAAACGTGAACTGTCGCCGTCTCCTCGGTCGACTCAAATCCGGGACAAGTTGACTCGTCAAAACAGGCGATGATCTCCTCGGGCAATTGTGTACGGTCGGTGCCGCGCAGATAGTCCCGAATGGTTGTACCGGTGCAGTGACTGTCGAGGTTCGGAGCACCGGTGTCAGTTTCCAACTCATCGAGATGGACCGTGCGGAAGTCAATACTGATTCGCGTGCGCTGCGTTGTGTTGGGTACGGTGCCATGTAAATGAGCAGCGGAGAAGACAATCATTCCGCCCGGTTCGGTCACCAGTCGTAGTTCAGGATTCAGTTCCAATTCTTCCAATGCCTCGGACTGCACGCGGGTGTCTTCCTTGCCTTGATGATGGGCCTGCTTTCGTCCGGTTTCATTCCAGATCTGGTAGTTGAATTCGTTGGATGAGTTCCTGATCGCCCGATTCCAATAGTGCGGATAAAAGGCCATACCATTGTCCGCTTCGATGTCGTAGACCGGTAGCCACCAGTTCAACTGACACATCGGCGGGGAATACCACGTGTCGCGATGTGGCTTGAAGGCATACGCCAGGCCGGAGTTGAGATAATCGCCTGCTGCTGCCGTCCGCAAGCGAGGCACATCGAAGTAAGTCCGATCCAAATCGCAGCCATGCTCCTGTAAAAGCAGCGGGATGATTTCTTTGCAACGGGGATCGTGAATGAATCGGGGCTTGAGTTCTTTCAGAATCTCAGAGAATTTTTCCACTGGCAGATGATGCTGTGCTTCGGCGGGATGACAGGGGGCAAAGAGTTCCTCGCAGATTTCCCTCGCCACAGCGATCAACGCTTTGGTGCCAGTTGATGGCGTGTAGACGTAGAGTTCGCCGTTGTACAGACCATTGCGGCGTTCGTCATCGCCGATATCCGAATTGAAAAAGACGTTTGTCATGTTTTCAGACTTCTTCCATTAACTGACAGCGTGAGACGCCGATTTGACCGACGAGGCATCGCTTGCCTGTTCCCCACGATTACTCTGTTTCCCACGATTGTTCTGCTCCGCCTTGAGCGTATTACGCTCTTCTGTGCCGCGATGGGCGTCGTCAGGCCTGCAAACAGAGGCTTCCCCACGAGCCAGAGACGTCACACCAGAAGGTGAACTGTTCTTGATCAGGAACCCGTGTGTTTCCAACTGTTCAGCCGCATGTTCGATCAACGACATCGAAAGTTGCGAATGCTCGGCAATGTCGCGTAACGAATGTCTGCCATCTGAGAAATTCAGCACCCACAGCATCGCTCGCTGCAGGTTTTTTGCATCCGATCTTGTGCTGAAGGCCTGATATAATCCGCTTTGTCCCAATCGCGGTTCACCGTGTGGCCTGGTGTTGATGTACCGCGGACTGTAGTTTTGTTCGAGTGTTTTGCAGGTCTCTTTAAGCATGTCGAGGGAATCGGCCAGTCCTTCGGGACAGACAAGATTCAGGTCGTCGGCGGAAGTGTGATATTCGGGATAGCATTCGTTGGGCGTTCGCATCAGACAGCCCATCGGCAGGTCAAATCCGGGCGAACAGAACTGCCGCTGGTCGTAGCCAAACGGTTCAAAGTCGAGCAGTTTGCAGGCGCGCTCTGTTCTTTGAATGACCTCGGCGACCGTGCGGTCAATTTCGGTATTGCCCCGCCGACTCTTGCGGTAATGCAATGACCCACTGTCACCCAGACAACTCAATACCAGGCCGTGCCGGACTTTCTGGCGAACGTCCTTGTCGTTAAGACTCAGCCAGGTGATGGCACCGATTGTCGCGGGTATGAACAGAATGCGATACGTGTAACGACGACGTTGTTGTTGCAGCCATTGTGCGAGATATGTTGCGACGGCGATGCCGGAAATGCCATCATTCGCAAGCGAAGGGTGACAGATGTGCGTTGAGATCAAAACTGTCGCATCGCTTTCACCCGGCAGCAGACATTCGGCAAACGTCAGCGACCCATCTTTGTAACTGGATTCGATGCAGACGTCGTATTCGATATCTCCACGTCGTTCTAACGCTTTGAACTGCTTCTGACTGAGACAGAATCCCCAACTCTTCTGGAAAAATACGGTGCGGTAGGGGAGCCAGTCGGGATGGCCGGGCAGTGTATGCAGATAGTTTTTCAGTTCGCTGAAACGCATTTTTTGTCGAACCGGCACACTCCCATTGATGACATGCAGATTCGATTGCTGAAAATCGACCACGCGATTTCCGGCTTTGTCTGCAATGAACGCATCGGTGATGTTCCACTCTTCGGGAACTTCCCAATCCAAAACCGGCGTGCCGGTTGGCACTTCCTGAATTTGTAGCGGCAGGTATTCCGACAGAATCACCAGTGACTGCCGCACGCCGTCTCCCGTCTGGCTGCGACAGATGGGAAACAGGCGCGCAACGAGATCGTGCATCGCTTTGCCTGCTGCCGGATTGTCGTCTGTTGCTGTTGTCATGTCATTCTGTTCGATTTGTGACCTGACTTTTTTCAGTTGTACTTGCGGTACACACCTTTGGACGGATGACCGACAAGGTAATTCTCCACACTGTCTTCGAGTGCTCGTTTGTAGAATTCGAGTGACTCATCAATCGCGTCGATCGTGCGGTCGATATCTTCACTGGTGTGCGAGTAACTGATGACCAGCGACTGCATCAGCAGGCCCCGTTTGATGGTTTCCTGTAAAAACAACGTGCGGAATGCCTGTGACGGATTTCCATCATTGTCGCGGCAGACGAAGATCAATGCACACGGTTTGCCAAGAATCTGCACGTACTCTTCGAGGCCATGTTGTTTGATGACGGCATCAAGGCCTGTCTTGAGGCGTTCCCCCTGCTGCCAGATGGTTTCAATGACCGGCTCGCGCTGATAAGTCCGCATCGTTTCGATGCCAGCGGCGAGGGCATGAGTTTCGGCTCCATGTGTGGTCGAGAGCAGAAAGACCCGTTCACAGTCGTGATGCAGCCCCCCCAGTTCCATCAGTTCCCGTTTCCCGGCCAGTGCAGAAAGCGAAAAACCATTGGCGAGCGCTTTGCCGAATGTGGAGAGATCGGGAACGATATCGTAATACTTTTGGCCGCCGCCATTGTGCCAGCGGAAGCCGGTGATCATTTCATCCAACACAAAGACTGTTTCATTTTCGCGGCACAGTTTCCGGACTTCGTGCAGGAAATGGTTTTCGGGATCGCTGTATTTGGCCGGTTCCATGATCAACGCGGCGATCTTGTTCGGATGGTGTTCGAACAGGTTCTTTACGCTTTCGAGATCGTTGTACCGAAACTTCAGTGACAGGTCTTTAGTCGATTGCGGAATGCCGGCATCAATTGCCGTCGTTCCGATGAACCAGTCATTGGTTGCAAAGAATGGATGATCGGCACAAAGAGCGATGTGATCGCGTCCTGTGTGTGCACGGGCGATTTTGATCGCGCCGGTCGTCGCTGCAGAGCCATCCTTGCAGAACTTCACCATGTCGGCACCGTCGATCATGCCCAGCAATTCATCGGCACAGTCAATTTCGATTTTGGCCGGTCGGCTGAAGTTGCTGCCGCAGGCCATCGCGCGACGTGCCGCCTCGACAACAGGTGCGTAGGCATGTCCCAAAGTCACTGCCCGACAGCCCATTCCATATTCGATGTACTCGTTGCCGTCCACATCCCAGACATGGCAGCCTTTTCCGCGAACGATGAAACCAGGAGCAAGTTCCGGGAATTGATCATCTCCTTTGGCGTAGGTGTGACATCCACCGGGAATCATGGCGTGTGCACGTTTTCGCAACGCCTTCGAGGTTGCAAATTCGGTTCGGTACTCACCACTGATAGTGATAGTTGTCGACATGAGAGTCGCTCCGTAGTTCGTATTTCCTTTTGCGGATTCAATCGCGACCGGCGAAAACTGTCGTCAGTTCGGTTTTTGATGCTGCTGTTGCAACCGGCGTGGAAACACCACCTGCCATCGAGATTTCGTATTCCCCGATCTGAGTCAGGCTCAACTCGCGAATCGCGGCAGGATCGTTCAGATAGCTGCGATACCAGCGGGCGGTCTGTCGCAAGGTTCTGGCAGTTGACCAGCAGGGATTCCAGTCGAGCTTCCTCATTGCTTTGTCGATTGCCAGATGCAACAGTGTCGCTTCGTGTGGTTGATTCGGATCGCCCACATTCAACCACGTTCCCGAACCCCACTCGGCCAGAAATTCTTCGACCACTTGTTGCACGGGAAGTTCGCTGCCGGGCAGGGGGCCAACGTTCCAGCCGCTGCAGAATTGTGGATCGTTCGATTCCAGTAGTTTCGCTGCCAGTGTGAGATAGCCGCTCAACGCTTGCAGCACATGTTGCCACGGTCGTGTTGCGTGTGGATTGCGAATCTGCACTGGTTCACCTTCCGAGAGCGCCTTGAAGATGTCGACGATCAGTGCATCTTTGGTCCAGTCTCCGCCACCGACGACGTTGCCGGCTCGAGCGCTGGCAAGTTTCACGCCATCGGCAATACGTTCAGCCGGAAAGAAGGAATGGCGGTAGGAGCGAATTGCCAGTTCTGCCGCCCCTTTGCTGCCGCCGTAAGGATCGTGTTCGCCCATTGGGTCGTCTTCGCGATAGCCCCAGAGTTGTTCGCGGTTTTCGTAGCATTTGTCGCTTGTGATACAGACAACCGATACTGATTTTTCCAGTCGACGGACCGCTTCGAGCACGCTGATTGTTCCCATCACGTTCACGTCAAATGTTTCGCGCGGGATCTTGTAGCTTTCCCGGACGACCGATTGAGCGGCGAGATGCAACACCAGGTCAGGATCAGCTTCTTTCATGGCCGAAGCCAGTCGATCTTCATCGCGAATATCCGCGACATGATGATTCACGAGTGAATCGGCGACATTGGCCACGTCAAAATGATTCGGATTGGTCGGAGGTTGATGAGCGTAACCGGTGATCTTTGCCCCCAATCGTTCCAACCAGAGGCACAACCAGGAACCCTTAAAGCCGGTGTGTCCCGTAACGAAAACGGATTTTCCTGCAAAACTTTGCTCGGTGGCAAACCTCATCGGGATAACTCCAGACGTTTCTGTTCGGTGTTCAAGATTTGGTCAGTGTTCAAGATTTGGGGAATTGAAATTTGTGTTGTCATTCAGGCGACGAGGAATTCGCATGCCATGCCCGACTCGCGGGCCTGCTGTTTCATTTCATCTTCGTACAACACGTTGGTGATGATGGTGCTTTCCAGCTGGTAACGGCCCAGGAATTCTCGCGCAGGGTTGTTTGAACTTCGGCCAGAGGGGGGACTGTCGCGGACATCGGAGATTCCTGTTCGCGTGGAGGTTCCGCACCAGGGGAAAACACATTCAAATGGCTGATCAGCAAGCCGGATCGATGGCATGAGTGTATTATGCTCTTCTGTGCCGCGGTGAGTGTTGGTTGGCCTGCAAATGCTCCCGCGAGTCAGAGACGTTACACCGGAAGGTAAACTGCTCATGGTGTGGCCAGATATCGACAAACTCGAACAGTGAAACATAGTTTGCGTGATCCAGTGGCGCGCCGGGTCATCGGTATTCGATGTGACTTTTCCGCCACATTGGGCAATCGATGCCGCTCGAAAGAAATGCTGATGTTGTGAGGATTGAAGAGAATATGATGCTTTCAGTGATTGTAGGGATTGCATTATGTATGTACCGACCCGACTGGACTTGCCAGGCAGACTGCCTTACGCTCTAGGAATGTCATCCCGTTATTCAAGCGATGTCGATCAAAGTGCGGAACAGACGTTCGAAGATGAATCCTGAAATCGAAAACTGATGAGTCAAAAGACGGCCTTAATCACTGGTATTACCGGCCAGGATGGTGCTTACCTGGCACGTCTGCTCCTGCAAAAGGAGTACGATGTGTATGGGGCCTTCCGCCGTACCAGTTCGTCAAATTTCTGGCGGATCGAGGAACTGGGGATACGCGATGATCCCAACTTGCATCTGGTTGATCACGACCTGACCGATTTGGGCAGCAATCTTTCGTTGCTGGAGAAGGTTCAACCGGATGAGATTTACAATCTTGCTGCGCAGAGCTTTGTAACAGTCAGTTTTTCCCAGCCGGTGACGACAGCTCAATCGACGGGAATTGGCGCACTGACCATGCTGGAAGCAATTCGGTATGCCAATCGTGAGATACGCTACTATCAGGCGAGTACATCGGAAATGTTCGGCAAGGTGCGGGCGATTCCGCAGAATGAAGAGACACCTTTTTATCCTCGCAGCCCGTACGGGGTCTCAAAACTGTTCGCCCATTGGATGACTATCAACTATCGGGAGAGCTACGGCATCTTTGGCTGCAGCGGAATTCTGTTCAACCACGAAAGCCCATTGAGAGGAATCGAATTCGTCACGCGGAAAATTACCGATGGTGTCGCTCGGATCAAACTGGGGCAACGCGAATGTCTGGAACTTGGCAACCTCGATGCCCAACGCGATTGGGGATACGCGGAAGAGTATGTCGAGGGCATGTGGCGGATGTTGCAGGTGGAAGAGCCGGACACGTATGTTCTTGCAACCAACCGAACCAGTTCAGTTCGTGACTTCGCCCGGCTTTCGTTTCAGGCGGCGGGAATGAACGTTCGCTTTGAGGGGGAACGCGAAAACGAAATCGCCATCGACGAAGCGACCGGAAAGACCATACTGAAAGTGAATCCGGAATTTTATCGTCCTGCTGAGGTCGATTTACTGATCGGGAACCCCGCAAAAGCTGCGGAAAAGTTGGGGTGGAAAGCGGAAACATCTCTCGAGCGCTTGTGTGAGTTAATGGTGGAAGCCGATTTGAAACGCGTTGAATCCGGGAGATCGCATTAGACAATGAAGGCGCTGATTACCGGGATCAACGGTTTCACCGGTCGTTATGTGCGACAGGAGTTGGAGCAAGCAGGCTACGATGTTTTCGGTACCATTTACCGCGAGAAACCGGCGAACGATCACCTGATCAATCTCGATCTCACCGACGCCGATGCCACGGCGAAATACATTCGACAGTTGCGACCGGATGTCGTGATTCATCTTGCCGCTATCACATTTGTGCCACACGGCGATCTGGCGGAGATTTATCAGACGAATGTTATTGGCAGTCTGAATTTGCTTTCTGCGCTGTTGAAAGCCGATTGTCGACCAAAGAAAGTTCTGCTGGCCAGTAGCGCCCAGGTTTACGGCAGTGGCTACAACGACCCGGAGAAAGTGATCGACGAAGTGTGTCCGTTGCGACCGGGAAATGATTACGGTGTGAGCAAACTGGCAATGGAGACGTTGGCCGGATTATGTCGGGAGAAACTGCCGATTGTCGTCACACGTCCGTTCAACTACACAGGCGTTGGTCAGCCGGCACGATTTCTATTGCCCAAAATTGTCGATGCGTTTGCCGCCGGGGAAAAAATCATCGAACTGGGGAACACGGAAATCACACGCGACTTTTCGGACGTTCGGATGGTGGCCGATTGTTACCGGCGACTCATCGATTCTGAAGTGTCTGGGGACACTTTTAACGTTTGCTCCTCAACACCGACGCGATTTGCTGAGATCATCACAATGATGGAACAGATCGCCGGCTACAAAATCGAGATTCGCACCAATCCAAAATTCGTTCGACAGAATGATAATCGGTACTTCGTCGGCTCGAATCAGAAACTGATTGAGACGCTGGGAAACATTGATTTGATCGACCTTGCCTCGACGCTGGAATGGATGTACTCGGAATCAAAGATTGTCAGGTAGTGTAAGCTGTTTCTGTGTAAGTGTTTGCGGAGGGGGCACGTTTTTTTCACGAATTTGGCTCGCTGATACAATATCCTTATGCTCTCATGCGTCTATGTCATTGTCAGAGACGTTTGTCAGTCAGAGACGCTTACCAGAACGAAACTCTCCCCGAATCTCTTCTCCAAAAACCAGGGACGCAACATGATTGATCGCAGGAATATGCTTCAGGGAATGGCCGCAGATTTCGGTGCCGCGGTTGGAGCATCGCTGCTGAGCAAGCCGGTCCTGGCTTCAAACTCCGAATCAGGTGGCCCGAAGCGGGTCGTCTTCTTTTCTGCAGAATCAGAGATTCGATCCCAAAACCCGTTTGCCGTCTGACGCAGGGAGCAGCGGTTCGTTGGCCAAAGCGAAACCTCCTGAGCCGGTTGAAGCTTTGGAATTATATAGGTGACAATTGTATATTTTTAATGGTCTGCACGGCAAGCATACCAACTCTTCGCACAGTGCCTTTTTTGGAGCGTCAGGTAGCTACCACGGTGGCGGTGGTGTATCGACCAGCGATTCGTTGACTACGAGTTAAGTAAGCTCTGGCCACGACCATTCTGCCTCATCTTTTCTGCCTCATTTTTGTATCGGCATGGACTCGATCAAAAACAGATCGAAAACATGACGACCAGGCCGACGATCGCCACATTGTCGGCCTGTAGTGCCGGGCAGCTTTGCCTGATCAGGAAGCGTGAAAGCGGCTTCGCAACTCTCATGTAGACGCGCGGAGAATAGTCTTGCATTTTTTTGTTTCGATTTCATGGGGGTAAGAGATTCTTCAAAGGCGACGTCTCATGTGTGTGAGGCACGGCAAAGCAGCCGGCCAGTTTTTCGACTCTACAGAAATGAGGAGCCACAGAATGTCCGCCAACCAGCAAGCCGCGACCCACACGAATACCGCCACCCAGTCACAGGCAACTCCAGCGAGCCTTGAGTCCTATGCGGCGACAGCCGACATACTGGGTCGAATGGCTGTTCGATACAGCCTCGCAGGTGTTCTGCTGGTGATCGGAGCGATGAAGTTCACCGCCTACGAGGCAGAGGCTATCAGTGGCTTGGTCAGCAACAGCCCTTTGATGGCATCGGCGTACAGTGTGTTCAGTGTTCGCGGGTTGGGCGTCGCCATCGGAATTACGGAGTTGCTGATCGCCAGCCTGATTGCGATTCGACCGTGGTCTGCGAAGCTCTCCGCGGTTGGGAGTGTACTCGCGATCGGAATGTTCCTGACAACGCTCAGTTTCATGTTTTCCACGCCCGGAGTTGTTGAAGCTTCGCTGGGCTTTCCGGCATTATCAGTGATGCCCGGACAGTTCCTTGTCAAGGACATCGCCCTGCTGGGTATTGCGATTTGGACTCTCGGTGATTCCTGGCAGGCCCTGAGGGCAGATCGCCAGTGATCATATTGACATGCTATTCCACGTTACCATCTTCATCGTCTCTTCGCACAGACGCCCACATCCCATTGGACGGATGCCGGGATTTATGCGAGAATGGTATTCGCGGAGGAGTAGCGTGGGACCAGGGACGAGACAGATTGGAGAACGCGGAGTGGAACCTGGCGACAGGAATGACGAGTGGATACAGCGGCTGACTGGTGCTGAACCTGATCGAGGACAGGCTATCGCAGAGCTTCGCGATCTGCTCGTTCGCGGACTCACCAAGTCCCTTTCAGCCCGCTATGGAACGGGGCTTCAGGCCGAGGACGTCGTGCAGGATGCACTCTTGAAGATTCTTGCGTCGCTCGACAGATTCGAGGGGCGCAGTCGTTTCACCACCTGGGCGATGGCCATTGCCACGCGCGTCGGAATCAGCGAATTAAGACGCAAGCATTATCAGAATGTTTCGCTGGACTCAATGACAACAGGCGACAACCTGACGTTCGAGTTTGTTGCTGCCGATATGGAATCGGCGGATAACAGGATTGATCGCCGCCGTTTGCTGGATATACTTCAGCGATTGGTCGATAGCGAGCTAACAGAAAAACAGCGAGTTGCAATGCAGGGTTTTCTTGATGGCCTCACGGTTGAAGAAATTGCTCGACGCACCGGCAGCAATCGAAATGCAGTTTACAAGCTGATTCACGATGGCCGCAATCGACTTCGCAAGGGTTTTTCCGAGTCAGGAATCACAGCTGATGACGTCGACGTGGTCTTCGCCTGAGGATAAATCTATGCCACTTTCCAACGAACAGATCGCATCGCTGCTCGGCATGATCAACACGGCTGAGCAGGACGATATCGACTGCGACGGCTGCTTCGAGCATTTGGCCCAATTTGCGGAAACCAGATTGGCGAATCAAGACATTCCTGATGCGCTTAGAACAGTCGAGATTCATCTTCGCCAATGCGCGTGCTGCAAGGATGAGTACAATGCTCTACTGGAAGGCCTGCGAGTACTGGAGGGTGAGTAGACGATCATCCAGTCCAGGTGTACCGTAGGCCGGGCACGGAAACACTCACATCAGGCAGAGCGGCCATCCTCAGCATTGAGCGTGAAACGACGGGAGCCGGTCGAGAGTGTGGTTGTGGAATCGCGGTTGGTTGGCGTCCTCAACGTCGATTGATGTTCGAATCGCACACGTGACCGACCTTCACTCTGAATCATTCTTGGAACCGACGAGAACAAACACCCCTAGCTCTTTCGCTAATCGTAGGAACGCCTTTCTGCCCTTCTCCATCTCCTGGTTCGCGACCGATTCTAGTATGCCATCGTCTGTGATAACAACATCCACCATTCGTGAATCAAATTTGCAAAACGCCCAGTGACCGCCCGCCCGACGCATCAGCTTTTTGGACGAAGCGCATACGCACCGGATTCTGGCGCTGCTGAGCAATCTCGATTTCATCTCAGATTCGTTCTCTGAATCACTAAACATGTCAAAACTCTGATTGACCGCCGTGGTTCCAACAATCGCGATATCCGCAATTCGGGAGTCAGAAGACTGTGCGAGCCACGATTCGAGACACCGTGCAGCCAAGAGCCCAACAACAGCGGCTGTGCTACGGCGAAGGGCTCCGCCGAGCAGGATTATTTCGTGCTTGCAGCGTTCAACGTCCAAGGTGCCAGCTACGGTCTTGCCGTTCGTCAGGATACGCAGAAAGTTGAGCCGCCTATCGGGGTCTGGGGTTTCGTAGGCTACCAGGTCTTCGGCGATTGCATCGGTAGTCGTTCCACTGTCCAGAATTGCCAAACGGTGTGCCCGTTGAAAATGAGACTCAAGTCTGTGCCTTAGCCCATCGGAGAGTGTGACGCCTGGAACGACCTTCGAGGATAAGTGTCCGATCTCGAGTTTTCCGGTCGCTTTCTCTGGATCCCAATCGGTTGGCCCGACAATCAAGCGTGCTCCAGCTTCACCGATACACCGTTTCGCATACCTGTCTTGCCACCTCCGTTGGCCAATTGTTGTCAACTGACTCACGTCATAGAAGAATGTGTTGCTTCGAAGAATGATCGGTTTTCCGTCGTACTGCCCATCCGTGAAATCCTTCTTGACCTTGATCTCCGATCGGCCGAATTTACTCGCCACCGTTGAGGCAGACACGCCAGTTGAATCACCATTCGCGTGCTGTTCGAGAAGTTGCTGTTCGACCCACTCGCGACTGTTTTTCGCATTTGTTCTCGCGTCGACATCGTTTTTGGCCATAGTCCACACACCTTTCCAAAAAAAACGCCAAAAAAAGGAGACCTAACGGTATGGGGCATTCTTCGGTTCCTCAATCTGCCAGATGAGATGACTCTATCCACACCGAAGGGGCAGACCACAGTAACGAAAACGGAAGAACATCCAGGTTATATGGGGAGGGCCAATCTGTTACCGGTCGGAAGGTGCATTCAGAACCGACATGAATCACCTTGAACGGGTCGTTTCCTTGTACACTGGGATTTATCGATTTGACCTTTTTCGTTCTACCCAGTCAATCTTCAAGGAGGCACATCTCATGCTGAATCCACAAGTCCTCGAGGCTCGGAAACTTCGAAAGAATGGCGAGTTCGACATGGCAAAGGAGAAGCTGCTCCAGTTTCTCGACAACGGCCATTGCGATCCGATTGACATCGGATATGGCCATCTGGAAATTGGCCTCACTCTTCGAGACTCCACCGGTGGCTGCCAGTCCAATGGAGCGAAGACGTCTCTGATCAAGGCGGCGAAGAGTTTGTCGATTGCAGTTTCGCGATTTCAGCTCTTCGGCGAATTGAACGCTTGTGCCGATGGTCTGCGATTCCTTGCGGGCGTGAATCTCCGCCTTGGCTTGATCGAAGAGCAGGATCAACACCTCGCGATAGCCCGGGACTATGCTCTTGAGGCTCTGGACTTGAACTGTCGGCTCAATCGAAATGGTGCCACTGCCCTCACGCTCCGTGTGCTCGATCGGATTGACCGCTGCGAGGGCTGACCATGTGCGCACGACTGGTAGCGGCTGGCTCATTTGGACCAGCTTTTTTTTCGTGCGCGGTTATCGGATTCGCGCACGCGAGTTGCCGCGAAAAGAAGGCATTTCTGTCAATTCGGACCGATTGAGTGGAAACAACACCCGTTAACCCGGGCGGCGCGAGACAGAGAGTCGACCGAGAGTTTGGGCCGATGTTGACTTCGGAGAGCGGCGGAAATCTGATAGCGAGGAGTCGCCCGACTCGGCGAGATTGCCAATCAGAGACCAACGGCGACGCTCGAAACTGTTGCCAGAACTGGCGATAGA
>JANQSH010000010.1 GCA_028284145.1 Planctomycetaceae bacterium
GATGTTCGGTTCCACACCCATCGCCTGATTAAAGCCGAACAGGAAGTCGAGCACAAACGGGAACACCGCGAAGAAACAGAAAATGGCTCCGCCAAAAAAGAGCGTCAACGTCATCGGCAGGTAGATGTAAACGTATTTACGTTCGTGCGGATACAATCCGGCAGCAACGAACAGCCAGAGTTGGTAAAACACCCACGGGCTGGCGAAGACGAACCCGGTGACAAAGGCGACTTTCAGGTAGGTCATAAACGCTTCCTGCACGGTCAGCGTGACCGGTTTCGGGCTGGCGACGGTTTCAACCGTTTCTTTCAAGTCCGCGAATTCGTTTGCTTTGAGGGCGAACTCAATTTCCCGGTCATCGTTGTCAGCGATGTCGGTGGTCAGATTGGGATCGACCTCCTGCAGAGCGCGGGAAAGGTCTCTCGCTTTGATGGAAACGGTGATCGTGGAAGAACTCTCCGATTCCACAACTGGCGGGGCAGGAGTTTCCGGCGTGTTGGTGCCTTCGTTTTCTGTTGATTCATCGCTGAACAGACTTTTGGCCCATTCAACGATATCGAATTCGTTGATGGCCTCGGCATCCTGTTCATGCGAGGTCGTGACCTTGACGCCGTGACGTCGCAGGGCGGCATCGAGCGGGCTTTGAATGAGCTTGACGACATTCCCGCCGACAAACGGCAGCAGGCAGACAATTACGCAGACGAACAGTCCGATGAGCGCACGGAACAGATGCACGCGAAGCACTTCGAGGTGATCCCCGAAACTCATCGTTGAGTCGTCAAACAGATCTTTGGAAGCGGGCATGCCGTTTCTCCTGATGCTCGTTCCTGCCCGGCCATCACAAATGAATTGATGTGGCTGATGTCACACAGCTCCGCCGTATACGGAAATGAACTTGCGGGGAAGTTCCGGGCCTGAAACAGACGTGGCGGGACGAGGCTTCGTTGTCCGATCGAAATGGCTGCGAATTCGGAAACTGGAAAGTCGTGTGTCAGGTGTTAAACTTAAACGTTGCGATTCCAGCCGAAAAGCCATATCCACTCGGTTGGCCCGCCGGGTGAGCAGGTGCGATGAGCGGGAGTTTTACAAGACATTTCAAAAACTTTATGTGCTGCGAATTCATGAGAATCCTTGTCAATGGATTCTGGACACCGACCGGCTTTGAAACGGCTTTCTGTTCATTCTAATTCGGGTATGAGCAGTGTCAACGGATTGAATTGTGATCCGTATTGCCAGGCGGCATCGGTGAGAATCAATCCTCGCGACATGCCGAATCGCATGACCGGCATTCACGGAAGTTTGATACGATTGCTGGATCCCCCCGCCTGCACAAGCCTGACAGAAAAAATACGTGGGAGTTTGTTTCTGACGGAAGAGAATCGGACAGGATGACAGGATAGCTGCATTGCGCAGAAAAAAAACGGGGCAATGCGGAACAGATAAGGTGAGGCACTGCGTTGCTCTTCTGAAACAAAGCAGTGCAACGCAGCGATGGGAATGGATTTTTCGGACGCCATGCCCGCTCACCCACTGGTAATGACTACTTTCCCGTCTCGGCGACCATGCTGGCGGCGAAGTTACCGACCGCAGAAATCGCATCGTCAACCGACTGGCGGCTTTCGGAAACCGGCTCCATCATCCGCACAATCGCTGAGCCGACAATCACACCATCCGCCACGCCCCACAGCACATCGACCTGATCCGGCTGCGAGATGCCAAAGCCAACCGCCAACGGCAAGTCTGTTTTGGTCCGTAACCATTCCAATTGTTCATTCAACGCAGTGGGCAATTCATTGCGGACGCCGGTTGTGCCGGCAACGGAAATGCAATACACAAACCCGCTGGCGGATTGCAGAATTCGTTCGACCCGTTCCGGGGGTGTCGTCGGGGAAACAAGTTCAACCAGATCCAGGCCGACCTTTTTCGCGACTTCCGCCATTTCACTCGCTTCATCACCCGGCAAATCGGGAACAATCAACCCGGCAAATCCCACCTGCCTCGCGCGACGGGTGAATTCCTCCACACCGATACGATAGACAATCGCAAAGGAGACCATTGCAACCAGCGGTGGCAGATTGTCGGTGTCGAGTTCCTCGATTCCCAGAAAGATGTCGGCCACCTTCAAACCATTGTCCAGTGCGCGGGTATAGGAAGCCTGAATCACCGGGCCATCGGCAATCGGGTCGCTGTAGGGAAAGCCGACTTCAATCAGATTCACGCCACGTCGCGACAATTCTTCAATCATCGCTTTCGTTGCGGCCATGTCGGGATCACCCGCTGTGACGAAAGGCATGAAGGCCATTTTGTTTGACGCTTGCAGATCGGCGAATGTTTGTGTGATGCGGCTGATTTGGGACACGGTGCAGTTCTTTCCAGGTCGGTCAATCTTAAATTCAACAGCCTTAAATTCAACAGCGCGAAATCACTTCCGCCATTTGTCTGGACAGCGAGAAACGATCGGCTTGCAGGTTACAAATCCTGCCCCAACAGTCGGGAGACCTCGTTGACATCCTTATCACCCCGACCGGAAAGACAGACCACAACGATGTCGTCGGCATTGCGCTGCCCGGCCGTTTTGAACACCTGTGCCAGAGCGTGTGAACTTTCCAGCGCAGGCAGGATTCCTTCGAGTCTGGCGAATGTCTGAAATGCCTCCAGCGCTTCGTCATCGGTGACATGCGTATAATTCACGCGGCTGGTTTCCTTCCAGTAGCTGTGTTCCGGTCCGACACCAGGGTAGTCCAATCCGGCAGAGATGGAATGGACGTCGGCTGTCTGTCCGTCGTCATCCTGCAGCACGTAGCTGAATGTGCCGTGCAGAATACCTTTCCGACCGAACGTCAACGTACTGGCATGTTCGCCCGGTTTATCGCTGCGGCCACCTGCTTCCACGCCGGTCAATTCGACATCCTGGTCATCAATAAACGGATAGAACATCCCGGCGGAATTGGACCCCCCGCCGACGCAGGCGATCACTTCGCTCGGCAAACGGTTGGTTTGTGCCAGGCATTGTTCCCGTGCTTCGCGGCCGATGACCGATTGAAAGTCGCGCACAATCATGGGAAAGGGATGCGGCCCGACGACCGAGCCGAGAATGTAATGGGTGTCTTCCACCGTTGCCATCCAGTCGCGCATTGCATCGTTAATGGCATCGCGCAGAGTCCGGGATCCGGTTGTAACCGGTCGTACTTCGGCACCCATCGTCCGCATGTTGAAGACATTCAACTTCTGACGGCGAATGTCCTCTTCGCCCATGTAAACAATGCATTCAAAACCGAAGCGGGCACAAGCGACTGCGGTCGCGACACCATGTTGACCGGCACCAGTCTCAGCGATCACCCGTTGCTTTCCCATTCGCCGGGTCAGCAACGCCTGCCCAATGGTGTTGTTGATTTTATGGGCGCCGGTGTGATTGAGGTCTTCCCGCTTGAGAAAAATCCGGGCTCCGCCGCAATACTTCGTCAGCCGCTCGGCAAAATAGAGAGGATTTGGTCGTCCGACAAATTGCCGCAACAACTCGCGAAACTCCTGCTGAAACGCTTCGTCCTGTTGAGCCTGCTGATATTCGTCGTTCAACTGTTCCAGCGCATGCATCAGCGTTTCGGGAACGAATCGGCGACCGAATTCTCCGAATCGACCAAGGTCATCCGGCACAGCCGAGGTGGCGGTCGTTACCGTGTCTGTCTGGTTCATCTGCGAAGCGAATTCCTGTATCGATGGTGGGAAAAATAGGGCGTCAGGCTGAGATGCATTATCGAGAACGGAGAGTTTTCGGTCAATGCACGCAAAAAGGGACTTGTATTCCCCCTTCACAGAGGTGCATTATCGAGCAGACATGATACATTGGACGAGCGATTGATCGAATTGCGACAGTCTGTTCCTGATTTTCCATCTCATTTTCATTTGAAGTCCTGATGCCGGTTAAAGTCCGTTGCCCCAAATGTGATCGTCCCCTGAACGCGCCGGACAAGTCGCGTGGTCGGGCGATACGCTGTCCGGACTGTGATGCGAAAGTTCCGGTTCCGAATGATGGCGAAGGGGGAGGTTCCAGGCGTCCTTCGCGAAAACGCCGTCCCAAAAAGCGAAGCGGTGATACGCTCGATCTGGGTGACGACTTTATTACCGGCCTCGACCTGCGGCAGAAGGTGGATCGCAGTGTGCGTGCTTGCGCTAACTGTGGTGCCGACTTACCCGAAGAAAGCGACATCTGCCCGGCATGTGAATTCGATCCCAGCCAGGGGGGGCGTGGATCGGAATCGCAGAAAAAAGCGTCCAGGTCGGGGCCCGACACTTCCCTTTTTCTGTCCGAAGCATTCGGCGAGTCGCTCAGTTTCACCTTCGCGCATCTCGGCCTCGTTTTCAAGACGTTTTTTTTCATTGCGTTTTACAGCACAGTCGCAACGGGATGTTATGTCGCCTATTTGATGTGCGAAGCGTTTCCGCCGAAGATTTTCTGGCAGTTTGTCACAGTGGTCTCGACGTTGATTCCACTCGGTTGGTGCTGGTATCTGTGGCGCGATATCGTCAAAGCAACGATGTCAAAAAAGAAGACGGTGAAGCGTGTCAAAGCGGATATCTTTGAGTACGCGGCTTTGGGGATTACAGTGATCACCTGGCTGATCATTTTTTTCTCACCCACAACGGCCATTTTCTTCCCGCCTGGGTGGTTTGCGCTGTACGACAGTTTTCTGCTTGGTTCGATTTTGATTTCGCTTGGTTTTCTTTTGAATTTTCCGGCGATACCAAGTTGCATGCCGCACCTCCTGATGCCTGTAACGAATCGGGCCTGGAACCCCATCGCCAACTGGAAGTATGCGTTCAAAGCGGTCAAGGGATCCTTTACCTGGGCGGTTGTCGCTGGTGCAACAATCCTGCCGATTCTGGCGGGACTGATTGCCATCGGCAGCATTTACGATGCGGAGATCGAAACATTTTTCGATCGCGCCAACCGGATACCGCCGACGGTCGAGGAGCAAATGGCACGTGTCGATGAAGAGATGTCGAACCCCCCGCCGGTGCCGGGGCAGCGGCCACCGACTGCGGAGGATTTCTTCGAGATCACGTTGCCGTTTAATGACGTGCTGGTACCGATCATCGTCTGGTACGCGGTTTCTCCGATCCTGGCGATGGTCCTGGTCTACAACATGCGGACGAGCGGTTGGGTGGCATATTACTTTCGTGACAAGATGGAACTCGTCACCGTTCCACCAGAGAAGAAGTACAAGCCGGGCCAAAAGGCGACCTTCGATTGGGACAAGGCCTTTCATGGGCTGCTCACCTGCACGCTTGCGGCCATCTGGCTGGTCGTCGGACTCTATTTCGGCTACCTCTATTTCTATCCGATTTACCTGTTTATAGCGGGTGTCGTCGGGATGTTACGCGGGTTTGCGGCGAAGTTCGAGAAGAAAAGTGTCGACTAAAGCAGTTTCCCTTCTGGTATGATGTCTCTGGCTCGTGAGGGCCTATGGTTGCAGTCGGAAAGATATCTTTCCTGGATCCGAGGAAGGGGGGAGGTGCGAAAAAATGCCATTCGCGCGATGCGACCTCGTTGCGAATCAGCTGACACGTACAGAGTAAAACGCAGCAGATCGGTGCGTATTGACGGGGCGATTGTGGATGTGGAACATTCTCTGTCTCTTCTGAAATTCTGTGGTGAAAATCTTTTCCCGATCATTCACTCTCACACGAGTGAGAATCTGGCATCCGGCTGATTTTGCTCCCCGGTTCGGTTCCCGTATGATGAGAACGTCATGGCCAAACGGGACACTCAATCCAGAATCGATATCGAAGAACTGACGCGTGCAATAAAGGACGCGGCCTGGGAAATCGGCTTCTCTCTCGTCGGCATCGTACCGGCAGTCCGACCAGGAGGATTTGACGATCTTCAAGCGTGGATTCAGAACGGCTTTGCCGGCGAGATGTCCTATATTCCCAATCGCGAAGAGGCGTACGAGCATCCCGAAAACGTGCTGCCGGAATGTCGCAGCGCCATCATGCTGGGACTGCATTACCGTACCTCCGACCCGCCGGAACTGAAACCGAATGATGTACGGGTTTCGCGGTATGCCTGGGGTGAGGTCGATTACCACGACCTGTTGCGATCACGGATGAAACAGTTGACGAATGTGATCCATGCGAAACACCCCGGCTGCCGCACGCGCGGCGTGGTCGATACCGCCCCTTTGCTGGAGCGGGATTTCGCCCGACTTGCCGGGTTGGGCTGGTTCGGTAAGAACACGATGTTGATACATCGGGGCGAGGGGAGCTGGTTTTTTCTCGCCGCGATGCTGACCGATGTCGACCTGGCTTACGATTCGCCATTTGAAACCGACCATTGCGGAACCTGCACGCGCTGTCTGGAGGCCTGCCCGACTGATGCGTTTCCGGAACCGTATGTCCTCGATGCCCGCAAATGCCTCTCCTATTTAACGATCGAGTTGCGCGATCAGCCGATACCACATGAACTTCGTGAAGGGATGGGAGAGTGGATTTTCGGTTGCGATCTGTGTCAGGATGTCTGTCCCTGGAATCGAAAAGCCCCGCGGAGTGAAGTTGCGGAATTCCAACCGCAGAGTGATCTGTACCCTGCCGATGGAATTTCCTTGCTGCAGATGTCGGATGAGGATTTTCGGAAACGATTTCGCGATACTCCGTTGAGTCGAACCGGGCGGGCGGCGTTGCTTCGAAACGTTGCGATCGCGTTGGGAAACACCGGCTCAGAGACCGCCATGCCTGCATTGGTCCGTGCGTTGGGTGACGGGGAACCCTTAATTCGTGGCGCGGCAGCGTGGACGCTGGGACAGTTGGGTGGCCCCGTTGCCAACGAAGCGTTACAACAACGTTTGACGATCGAAAACGATCAGACTGTGTTGACAGAAATCCAGGCCGCGCTGAACAGCAACTGCAGCAAAGCTGATCCGCGAACAGAGGAATCGACGAACACCGAATCGTCGCCCGATTGAGAAAGAAACGACCCATGACCGAAACCGTTGCAATTGCCATCAACGGAGCCGCCGGACGGATGGGGCAGCGATTGATTGCGCTGTCGCATGCTGACGAACAACTGCAACTTGTTGCCGCTTTGGAAGCCGATTCCAGTTCCGCTCTCGGAAAAGATGCGGGTGAAGTGGCGGGGATCGGGAATATCGACCTGCCAGTTACGACCGTTCCGGGCAATCATGTCGATGTGGTGATCGATTTTTCCACGCCAGACGGTGCAGTGAAGATCGCTCAGGACTGCAGCACCCGGAAGGTGGCACTTGTCGCCGCGACAACCGGATTGAGCGATGATCAACGGGCCGTTATTGAAAGCCTTGCGCACGAAACAGCGGTCGTGATGGCACCGAACATGAGTATGGCGGTCAACCTGACGATGAAACTGGTGCAGGACGCGGCGAATGCGCTCAGGCAGTTACCGGACGGAGTCGACGTCGAGGTGATCGAGCGGCATCACCGCTTCAAGGAAGATGCACCGAGTGGGACGGCTCTGAAGTTTGGAGAACTCGTCGCCGAACAGATGGGACAGACCAAACATGTACACGGGCGGCAGGGACATCCCGGTCCGCGACCCCGCAACGAGATTGGCTATCACGCACTGCGAACAGGTGACAATGTAGGCGAGCATACAATTGTCTTCGGTATGATGGGCGAAACAATCGATCTGACCGTCCGCGGCCACACGCGAGACAGTTACGCCTACGGTGCATTGACCGCCGCCCGCTGGCTGGTCGATAAGGACGCCGGGCTGTATTCAATGTTCGACGTCCTGGGGCTTTAACCTGCCGCTGATTTCGACCGCATGGCCAAGCCTTCCCCAGTGGACCGTCAAGATGAAAAGCTGGGTTTGATGAAGTTGCAGGGAACGACAAAGGAACGGGTTATGTCAACCTGTACCCTGAAATGAAGCCTTGAGAAGGCACTAACTTTCCTGATCCGAATAACCGGAAAAAAGCTCAAGAACCGCATGGTCCATGCCCGATCTTGAGAGAGAAGGGCCATCCTTCCGATGTGTCCGCGAACTCCATTGGGACTCGCAACGCAAATGTTCTTCAGCACTTGCGACGATGCTGCCAGCCATCCGGGAGAAGAGTGTGGATCAGACTGACGACCTGAAAACGACGTCCGAAATTCCGACGCCCAATGACGAAGGTCCGAAATCCTCCCAGAGTGAAGAAATGGAAAGCAAACCATCGCTTTGGCAGCGGGCGCAGCGTCGGCATCTGGGATACCACGCGGAAACGTTGGAGAAGTATATCGATCGTATTCAATGGCGAAACACATGGTTCGAGCGAAAGTGGCAGTTGGGAGGCATGGCGTTATGCCTGATTGCCATTGTGCTGGGCATTTGGATTCTGCCTTCGACTGGCGATCAGAAAACGGTTGTGGAAACAAATACCGAAGAGCCGGGATTTGATACGATCACAATCAATCAATACGATGCAACCGCAAACGCGCCGCGCATGCTGAGTGTCGATCCCCATGCCTCGCCGATGCCAACGTCGCATATTCAAACGGCTGAGTCGATTACGTCGTTTGATCAACAGGGCGACTTTCTGGCTATTCCCGCACCTGGATCACAGGACGGAAATCCGCAAAACGAATTCGCTCCAATGAATTATGAACGACCATCCACACTCGGCCCGCAGGGGGCCTGGCTCACCGGAGTCATCGAGTTGATCGACGAGTAATTCCTGAAGCCGGGGTTTCATCTTTCATTCAAAATTCCACGGGCAAAACAATGTACGAACAACATTGGGGACTGCAACGAAAACCCTTCGAGAACAACATGGATCATGCGTTGTTTTTTGAAGGAGATTCTCACCAGGCAGCGTTGCTCAAGTTGCAGTATGTGGTGGAAAACCGGCTGGGCGCCGGACTGCTGGCGGGTGGTTTTGGCCAGGGAAAAACTTATCTTACGACTTTGCTCGAAGAGAAATTGCGTCCTGTCTGTGGATCGCTCGTGCGGGTGCTGTATCCACGGCTGTCGCCGGTTGAATTCCTGTCGTTTCTCGCTGCCGAATTACAGGTCCATCAACCTCCAAGGGCTGAACAGGCACCTGAAGAGTCAACCAGCCAGCCGGTTTCGGCGGTGCAGTTGATGTCTCACACAACCATGGATCAGATTCTGCGGCAGATCATGAATCAACTGATTGACCGTACAAAATACTTCGGCCACACGGTTATTGTTGTGGATGACGCCCATCTGGTCGAAGATGCACAGGTATTGCAGGCGCTGCAAATGCTCTTGAATTTCCAGCATCGTCCTGACATCGATTTTACGCTCATTCTGCTTGGCGAGCCGACATTGCTGGGGCAACTTCAACGTGTGCCACAATTGAATCAGCAGATTGTTGTCAAGAGTCTGCTGCAACCATTCACCGAAAGCGAGACCGAGCGGTATATCACGCATCGACTGTCAGCAGCGGGATGTGATCGCAATGTTTTTTCGTCGGAGGCCATCACTCGACTGTTTACCCTCTCGCATGGCATTGCACGGACGATCAATGGGCTGTGTGATCTGGCGTTGCTTGTGGGATATGCCGATGCATTGAGTGAAATCACGGCGGAGGAAGTCGACGCGGTCGCACAGGAGCTGGCGGTTGCTGTTCCCGCCTGAACAAGCCGAGAAAGGGATTCAAGCGGCCCGACGTCTGGTTTTGCCTGGCTCAGCATCAACCAGGCGGAACAGGTTCGACTTGCCTTCTTTTCCCGCCAGTTCGATTGCGCCTGCCACGCGTAAACAATACGCCATTTTCTGTGCCAGCCAGCGCGGGATTTCTTTCTCCCTCGCGATGTGTGCAGTCGTGAATTCTGTCGGCAACTCTGCAGGCAGAAATCGGGACAAATCCTCTGCGGTCGCGAGCATCATCCGATCTTCGATGGATCGCAAACGTTTGTCGATGACCTTGTAATCTTTCTGCCGTCGTCGCCTCGGTTTGACCGTGAGACGTTCTTCCTCCTGTTCAGTCAGGAGAATTTCGATTTTCAAATTCGGATGCGGAAAAATCTCCACGAAGTGCACGAAGTCGAGAAAAAAGTCGGCGAACGTTTTGCGCGTCGGACTGTATCGTGAACGGACGACCGGCCCGTTTTCCTGATCACGCCGCAGCAGGTATTTTCGCGATGCCAACGGTTTGACCACCAGCACTTCATTCTTGCGGATCAGCTTTTTGATCTTCCCCCGAATAGCAGCCAGGGAACTTTGCTGGATTTCGACGTAAACGTCATCGACCACTGCATCAATCCGGTAGCCATCAACCGAAACCTCTGCCGCATCATCGCTGGGGGCATAGAGATTCTTGAGTTGCCGATGGAGTGACGATTCCACGATGGTCCCTGAATTCGTGTTCTCTCTTGCAAGGCCGGGATGGTAGACGGCGACTCAATTCGGGTCCAGTCGAATTCCTGCGACTGCGATTTTGTCCATTGGGAATTGTAGTCACAGTCTTCGTCGCAAATTGAAACATGTACCAGTAAACTATTGTCAACACAGGAAACCCTGAAACGACAACACAAACCAACGGATCGACGAAATGCACAAACTGACAAACCACACCCGGGATCTCGCAATGACATTTTTCGGTTTCGGCCTGCTGGCAGTTTTGGTGGGCAATTCCGCAGTCGCAGCGAAGCCGAATGTCATCCTGGTCATGGCAGACGATCTGGGAATCGGCGACATCTCTCCAACAAATCCCGATTGCAAAATCAAGACGCCGCATCTGCAACAGATGGCAGACGAAGGTCTCACCTTTTGGGATGCCCACACATCAAGTTCAGTCTGTACGCCGACACGTTACGGCCTTTTGACCGGTCGCTATAACTGGCGATCACGACTCGCACGGGGCGTACTCAGGGGAACCAGTTCGCATCTGATTCCGGCCGATCGTCCAACGTTGGGGCACCTGATGCGCAAGGCAGGCTACCACACTGCGATGATTGGTAAATGGCATCTGGGTTGGGACTGGCACAGGAATGGAAAAGAGATCGATTTCACCAGGCCGGTGAAAAACGGCCCCGACATCAATGGCTTTGATCAATACTACGGACACTGTGGTTCGCTTGATATGCCGCCCTATGTCTGGGTGGATACCGGCAAGATCACGGCTCCACCGAATCGCGTCGAAGGTGTCAACCGTAAAGAAGATCCCTACGGCTGGTATCGCAAAGGGCCGATCGGACCCGACTTCGAGATCCCAAAAGTGCTGCCTCACCTGTTCGAGAAGTCGATCGACTACGTCGAGTCGCGCTCTGAAAAAAAGAACACCAGCCAACCGTTCTTTTTGTACCTGGCTTTGCCGGCACCACACACGCCGATTGTCCCTGTCCCCCCTTTCAGGAACGCCAGCAAAATGAACCCGTATGCCGACTTCGTCATGCAGATGGATCATCACATGGGTAAACTTCTGGCTGCGGTTGAGAAGGCTGGTTTGGAGGAAAAGACGTTAGTCATCTTCACGAGTGACAATGGGTGCTCACCCGAAGCGAACTTTGGTGTACTGAAAGGTTATGGACACCACCCAAGTGGCAAGTACCGCGGTCATAAGGCGGATATTTATGAAGGGGGACATCGCGTGCCTTTTCTTGTTCGTTGGACCGGGACAATCAAGGGAGGGAGGAAAACCGATGCCCTTACTTGCCTGACAGACGTTTACCCCACTTTGGAAGCGATTACACAACAGAAGCCGCAACCCATCGGTGGAGAAGATGGTTACAGTCTGCTGCCGGTTTTTGAGGGCGAAGCAACATCGAAGAGAGAGACTCTCATCAGTCATTCGGTTGGCGGCTTGTTCGCGATTCGGCAGGGACCGTGGAAACTCTGCCTCTGTAGTGGCAGCGGTGGATGGAGTGCTCCGCGTGAAGGGGATGCCAGAAAGAAAGGGCTGCCCCCCATGCAGCTTTTCAACCTGATGGGCGACCCGGGTGAGACGGAGAATCTTGTCGCCGAAGAACCCGAAAAGGTGAAGGCATTGTTGCTGCTTCTCAACAAGCAGGTCTCCAAAGGAAGGTCGACCCCTGGGAAATCATTGACGAACGACCGCGATGTGAAGTTTCTACCGGCAGGTGTAGAACTCCCCAGGCAGGATTAGAGCCGTTTACCTTCTGGTGTGACGTTTCTGCTTGTGGGGAACGGTTGGACCATCAAGACGAAAAGTTGGGTTTAATGAAGTTGCAGGCAGTGACAACGGAGCGGATGATGTTAATCCGCACTCAAAACAAAGCTTTGACAAGGCACTCTGTTTGGAGGTCAAACGACGCCCCCCGTTGCGGTACAGAAGAGCATAATATGCTCTGAATGCATTGAATCTGAATGCATTTGAAACCGTAAACGTCCCAATAAAGAAGACGCCGCCTGAAGTGTGCCCTCCAAACGGCGCCTTATCATTCGCATTACAGTCAGAACTTCGGAGCAGTTTGCCTTTTCTCGTACCGTTACTGGCTCACCTTTATTGACGAACAGAAGGTTCTCCCTTCGCAGCCACGAGAAAGCAGACTACCGAGCGTTCCGACAGGAAGTCAGGGTTTGACGAAGTGACAAGGAGCGGGTGATGTCAATCCGGTACCCTGAAACAAAGCCTTGACAAGGCACTACGCTCAGATGCGGTCTGCTTCCAGAAAACTCTTGTCAACCGGCAGTTCGGGATTGGCAGGCTGCACCTCAGCGCGATCGGCTTTTGGCGCATCCTTTTTCTTCGGCGTCAGGTGCGGTCTTTTGTGACCATCCTTCCTGGGCGGGTGATGATGCCGATGGCGTGGAGGATGATGAGGCGGATGCGCGTGATGCCGATGATCCTCATCGAGCGCCCGTTCTTCAATGTCGCACAGTTCCTTCAGCGAATCGGCAACAGGTCGCTGTGTATAAGACGATCCCACCGTCATCGCGTTGCAACTTGAGAACCCTGTGTAAGCATAGCTTTGATCCAGACTGCGGATCGCGTATGCCACTTCTTTCAATTCCTCGTTGACGGCTGAGGCTGCCATGTGCAACCCGACCGTCGTCCCGACAACTCCTAACGTCCCGAGCAGGACCAGTTCCGACGAAAGCACGACTCCCGTCGTATCTCGCCACAATTCTTTCAACATGTTCATTCTTCTTCTCCAGCGAAAGGGTGTGCGAGTTCCGTTTGTGATGATTATTCCGATTGTATCAAACAAACCGGCTGTAGTGAATATAGTGAATATAAACAAAATGAAAAAGATGGTTTGCAGAATGTACAGTAATTTAGTCAACATATTCTGGCGTTTCCTGCTAAATACAGTCTGAACAGAGCAGATATATCAAAGTACACCGTTATGATGAAATGCGCGGAACATGCTCGCCCTGCGGGTGTTTCATTTCGAGAGCACCACCATGGCCCGAGAGCATCACCATGACGAAGCCTCTTCAGCCGATCATTTGCAGATCGGGATAGTGACCGACCGTGATCGGATTCATGCCAAAACCTCAGCAAGCAGAAGGTGTCCTTATGAAGGATCGGTTTCCCCAATGTCCTGATTGTCACGATGTGATCCGTGAGGAGGCGGTCGATACGACTGTCTCACGCCGACAGTTCGTACAGGTTTTAGGGGCAACAGCTTCTCTTGCGGCTGTACCCCGTGTTCTGAGCGCGGCCGAAGAAGAGTCTCCCAAACCAGAATCACTGGTGACCAGGTTGTACAACTCTTTGAGTGAATTGCAGCAGGGTCAGATTTGTTTCGACTGGGACCACAAAGTGGCAGGAGAGACGCGGCGACAACATGTCGACAACAACTGGCAGGTAACACGTCAACGTGTTGCAAGTTCGTTCTTCACATCCGATCAGCAGGAGATGATCGAGGCGATTTTCTGGGGCCTGTACAATCCGGATTGGAAGAAAAGCATCGCCAGGCAGTTACGGGATGACGCAGGCGGTTACGGTCGACGACAATCGATTGCCATCTTCGGAAAGCCGGGAACGGACAAATTCCAGTTTGTAATGACAGGCCGGCATTTGACCATTCGCTGCGATGGCAACTCAGCCGAGCATGTCGCATTTGGCGGCCCCATTTTTTATGGACACGCGGCACAAGGGTTCAATGAAAAGCCGCACCATCCAGGTAATGTCTTCTGGCCTCAGGCGGTGGAGGCAAACGCGCTATACAAGATGCTTGATGGCAAACAGCGTCAACAGGCATTGATACCGAAAGCGCCGCAATGGGAGGGGGATGTCGAGTTCCGTGGCAGCGCCGAAAAGATCATGGGATTGCCGATCAGCGAACTTTCTGCTGACCAGAAAGAACATGCTCAAAAAGTGTTGCAGAAACTGGTCGAACCGTACCGAACGTCCGATCAGGACGAAGCGATGAAGTGCTTAAAAGCGCAGGGCGGTTTGGACAAATGCAAAATCTCATTCTACGCTGATGAAGATGTCGGAAATGATGGGGTTTGGGACACCTGGCGTTTGGAAGGCCCAGCGTTTGTATGGCATTTCCGGGGAGACCCGCATGTCCATGTCTGGGTGAATGTTGCCAATGACCCAGGCGTGGAAATCAACACGGGCAACGGCTGATCGTTCCGTGCATTCGACAATTTGACCTTCCTGGAGCGTATTACGCTCTTCTGTGCTTTGATGCGCGTCAAATACAGATTCCCACGAGACAGAAACGTCACACCAGAAAATAAGCTGATCTGAACCTTCAGGGGCGTGCATCTGAGTCGATGTTCGCCCTGTTTTTGTTCCAGCAAGTCAGTCGAGTTTGCAAACCGATAGATTTGCAATTCGAGAAAAATGCAGCCGAAACGCGACGTGAAGTCGAGACCCGAAGTCCAATCATCTGTTACGGATTCGTTCTGGTAATCAAGAGATAGGAGCGAGATTCTCGAAACTGCAAAAGAGTCTCAAAAAAGCCGCGAAAACCTGTTTTCGTAATGCGTCGAATCGGTTACATTGCCTCCTGTTCCTTTCCCCCGTAGCGTTGAATTTTTCTCTCAATCTACCACAATTTTTGAAGCCTCTAAAATATAAATATGGTCAGCCAGAATTCTCTCACCGGACCGCATTTTTCATCCTCTCCCACACAAACAAGGCCGGCTCCCGTTGCGTCGCCAATTGCGCAATGTGCTATCAACGAGGTCACAACTTACCGTTGGTCATTGATGGAAGATGTCGTGCATTATCGGGAGCAGAGTGTTGAGGGAATTGGTGTCTGGCGCCCCAAACTGGCTGAGTTTGGTGAGGAACGTGGAGTTGAGCTATTGAACGAAAGCGGTCTCAGGGTGACCAGCCTGTCGTGGGCCGGCGGCTTTACCGGGACGAATGGATTCTCTTTTGAGGAAGCGATCGACGACGCCGCAGATGCGATTCAGACCGCCGAACAAATTCAGGCAGAATGCGTTGTGCTTGTCAGTGGATCGCGTTCCGGCCACACAGCCAACCATGCACGGCGGATTGTAGTGGAAGCGCTAAAACGCCTGGGCGATGTTGCCGGCGAAGCGGGAGTGTTTCTCGCAATACAGCCAATGCACAACATGTTTGCCAACGAATGGACGTTTCTCACATCATTGGATGACACGCTTGACATTCTCGATCGCTGCCAGCATCCGCAATTAAAGATGGCGTTCGATGTATACAGCCTGTGGCAGGAACCGGAACTGCTGAGCCGTATCCCTGAGTTGACGCCCCATCTGGCAACCGTGCGTATCAGCGACTGGCAGGAACCGCGATCTGATAGCGACCGCTATCTCCCCGGCGACGGCCTGATTCCCTTACAGCCGATCATGAACGCAATGGTCAATGCAGGTTACGGGGGTTGCTTCGAGATCGAAATCTGGTCGGAGCATCATTGGGCGTCCAATTATTTTCAGTTGGTCTCGGATTGTTGCGAACGCTTCCGTTCTTTACTTGACCGCTGATGGTTCCCCATTCTCCTTCCTGGAGCGTATTCCGCTCTTCTGTGCCGCGATGTACGTTATTTGTCCTGCAAATAAATATCGCCCCCCACGATCCAGAGACGTTACACAAAAAGGTAAACTGCTCTAATCATTACCGGGGGCCATCCAATTCTGGCTGCTTCCGCCGATTTCTGCTATAGTCAACTGTATGATGGTTCGTACCGAACCTGGCGGATGGCAGCATGTCTCAGAAGAACTTCACTTTGGCTTCCCTTGCAAAGCGGCTTGATCGTGACCGGCGCGAAATCGAAAAGCTGGCGGAACAGGGCAAAATTCCGGGTCGCAAAGTGGGCGGAGAATGGCAGTTCCACCCAGCCGAGGTGACGCAATGGCTGGAACAGGAGATGCGTGGCTACAACGCGGGAGCGTTGGAACATCTGGAGGATCAGATGCATTCCAGCGAAATCGACAACGACTTTCCTGTCAGCCGCCTGATGACCGTTGACACCATTCAGGTTCCGTTGCAGGCGCGGACGAAACGATCCGTCCTCGAAAAACTGATCGAAATCTCCGGGTATACCTGGCAATTGTGGGAACCATCAACCGTTTTGCAGTCTGTGCAGGAGCGGGAGGAAATCGCCTCGACTGCTTTTGAAAATGGAGTCGCCATTCCCCACCCGCGTACTCCGCTGCCCGATGCCATCGGGACGCCCATTATTGCGTACGGTCGTACTTTTTCGGGAATTCCCTTCGGTGCACCAGCACGACAACTGACTGACATCTTTTTTCTCACGCTCTCGCGCGATGCCCAGACACATTTGCAGATACTGGCTCGACTCGGTCGCCTGATGCAACTTCCCGAGTTTCTACCCAAACTGCGATCGGCAGATGACGCCAGGACGACTTACGATGCCATCTGTGCCGCTGATGAATTGGTTGGCCGATCCTGACTCGCCCATTCCGAACGCCAGTGTGAGTTATGTAGAATCATGGGGGGCGGGGTGTTTCATGGGATGTTGTCCGGTTGCTTTTTGACCATTTCGCAATTCTGGTGGAAGTTCAGGAATGGGTGACTGCAAACCGGCAGGCATGTTGGCCCGCTCATCGCGAATACGCTGGATCGACGCGCCAAGTTGATTCAGTTTTTCATCCAGTCTTTCGTAGCCACGGTCGAGGTGATAGATTCGCCGTACAGCCGATTCGCCATCCGCAGCCAAGGCTGCAATTACCAGTGCTGCACTGGCCCGCAGGTCGGACGCCATCACATTGGCACTACTCAATTGCGATGGTCCACTCACAACCGCGCTGGGGCCTTCGCGCCGTATTCGAGCACCCATTCGTACCAGCTCTGCAGCGTGCATGAAGCGATCCGGAAAGACTTTATCAGTCACCACACTGATGCCTCGTGCCTGTGTGAGCAGCGCCATAAACTGTGCCTGTACATCGGTCGGTAACGCGGGGTAGGGGAGGGCGATACAGTCCGTGGGACCGAAACCATTACTCGCGGAAACCTCAACCCTCTTCGCTGCCTGGCGGAGTTCGCCGTTCTCCAGCTGAGAGTCATGTTCGGTGTCGACCTGATCGACTGAGACACCCATGCCCGCCAGTGTTTCCCGCACGGCGGTCAGGTGATCCAGACGAACGTTTTCCAGCAAGGCTCGTCCACCAGTGATCGCGGCAGCGATGGCAAGCGTGGCTGCTTCGATTCGATCTGGAATGACCGTGTGTTCGCAGGCCTCAAGTTGCTCGACACCATCGATCGTTAGAAAGGGCGTTCCCAATCCACGAATCTGAGCACCGCATCGATTCAGGTATTCGCCAACGTCGACCACTTCCGGTTCGCAAGCCGCCGCTTCGATGGTGGTTGTTCCCTCCGCCAATGTTGCAGCTGACATCACGTTACAGGTTCCCGTAACAGTGCTGCCAAAAGGGCCCCCCAGATAGATGGACGCTCCCCGCAGCCGTTGTGCGGATGCGATGACGTATCCCCGTTCCACACGGATTTCCGCACCGAGCGCGCGTAGACCTTTCAGATGCAGATCGATCGGCCGGTCGCCAATGTTGCATCCGCCTGGCAAAGAGACACACGCCTTCGTCCTTCGGGCCAGTAATGGTCCAAGGACACAAACGCTGGCCCGCATGCGTCGCACGAGGTCGTAATCGGCGATGCAGGGCGAATTGTCGAAGACCTCCAACTCCAACACTCCGGTTTTCGACCGTTCGACACGCATGCCGAGTGAGTTCAACAATCGGATTTGCGTTTGCACATCGACAAGATCGGGAACATCATTCAGGCGTGTCGAACCACGAGCCATCAACGCCGCGGCCATAATGGGCAAGGCCGAGTTTTTGGCCCCGCCGACACGGACTGTTCCGCTCAGTGGCGTTCCGCCGCGAACGATAAACATCTCCATTTGGGAATCCTTCCCGGCGGCGAATGAACGCGATGTCAGGTTTCAGAGACTCGCATCGTTTCAATCCGGACAATCGGACAGAGTCTGGTGCGAATGAGTGGACAACGTGGTCGCATCGTCAGTCGGGCGATTCTCGTCGTCGACGACAACCACTTTTGGCTCGTGCCTTTCGATCTCTTTCTCATTGTACTCGGCATAACTTGCAATGATGACGAGGTCGCCCGGATTGACCAGGTGAGCCGCTGCACCGTTGATGCAAATGACTCCCGACCCCGCTTCGGCAGGTATCGCATACGTCGTCAACCGAGAGCCATTGGTAATGTTGTAAATCTGGACCTGCTCATGATGGACGATGTCAGCGGCCCGCATGAGCTCACAATCCACCGTCACACTTCCCTCATAATCGAGGTCAGCTTCTGTTACCGTGGCCCGATGGATCTTGGACTTGAGAAGTATACGTTTCATGGACTGGTGCCTTGTCAAGGCTTTGTTTCAGGGTACCGGATTGACATAACCCACTCCGTTGTCACTCCTTGCAACTTCACTGAACCCTAACTTCCAGTCGGAACACTGCACGAGTTTGATTTGAGTGTTCTCGAACGATGAAAAGTGGGGCTGAGCGTATGATGCTCTTCTGTGCCGCGATGAACGTCGTTCGGCCTGCAAACAGAGGCCACCCACGAGCCAGAGACGTCACACCAGAGGGTAAACTGACCTAAGATGGCATGAAGAGAGAATGATTCCAGATAACAACAGCAAGATATTGTACTCGACAAAAGTCGGCCCGTGCAGGTCAAATCTCTGCTTCGGACGTGTGCAAATACACCTTTTTCCTTCCACAACACCAACGAATTGCCCAAAAGACAGGACCTCTTCGTCAGGTTTTCCGGCCGCGAACGCACCGAATCTGTCCCGAGAGATCCTTTTCGCACTCGACACCTGAAAATCCGGTCGCCGCAAATTCCGAGACAACATCCTGCGCCTGTTCAGAGGCAATTTCAACCAGCAGCCAGCCAGACGGGTTGAGAAAACCGGGGGCCTGGTGAATCAGACGCTGCAACACATCCAGCCCCTTTCCACCAGCCAGCAAGGCAGAATGGGGTTCGTGTAGTCGGACATCTTCAGGCAGCGTTCCGAGATCACCTTCAGCCACATAAGGGGGATTACTCACGATGAAGTCGAATGTTCGCTTGCTCGTCAGAGGTTCAAACAGGTCACCTTCCAGGAATTGGATACGATCATCCACACCATGCCGCTCGGAATTGCGTCGTGCAACGTCCAACGCCCTGGGGGAAATATCAACGGCAACGACATTCATATTCGGATGATTTGCCGCGATCGAGACGGCAATGCAACCCGATCCCGTGCCCAGATCGAGCACATTCAGACCAGTTTGCCCTTTCGCCCGTTCCAGGACATTTACGACCAGCATTTCGGTTTCCGGTCGGGGAATGAGAACGTCCGGGGTCACTTCAAATGCGAGGCTGAAAAACTCCCGAAAGCCGACCAGATACGCCACCGGTTCCGCCTTGGCCCGCCGTTGCACCAGATCGCGCATGATGGCCCGTTCGCCATCGGTCAATCGCGATTCATATTGTGTATACAATTCGATCCGTTGACACTGACGTGCGTGTGCCAAAAGGATTTCGGAATCAAGCCGGGGGGCGGCGCTTCCCTGCCTGGCCAGATAGTCGGTCGTCCAGTCCAGAATCCGTTTCACGGTCCAGACCTCTTCCACCGGTTGTGACGTTGGCTTCTCTGCGGTCATCCGGCGACACTCCCTGTCATCGTTGCCTGTCGCTGCCAGTCGGTTATTCAGTTCGATTCCGGATCGTGCATAGCGTTGAGTTGTTCCTGTCGATCGAATTCCAGCATCGCATCGATAAGTTCATCAAGATTCCCCTGCATCACCTGATCAAGTTTGTACAGCGTCAATCCGATGCGATGATCTGTCACGCGTCCCTGGGGAAAATTGTAAGTCCGAATCCGCTGGCTGCGATCACCCGATCCGATCAAGGTCCGCCGTTGTTCCGCTCTTTCCGCCGCGGCTTTCTGTTGCGTTGCCTCCAGCAATCGGCTGCGGAGAACACGCATCGCTTTCGCCCGATTTTTGTGCTGGCTCTTTTCATCCTGAATTTTGACAACAATCCCGCTGGGAATATGCGTGATGCGCACCGCGCTTTCGGTCTTGTTTACTTTCTGCCCGCCGGGACCTCCAGCTCGCATTGTGTCGATCTGCAGATCATCATCATTGATCTCCACTTCCACGTCGCTTGCCTCAGGCATAACCGCCACGGTCGCCGCAGAAGTATGAATGCGTCCCTGGGTTTCGGTTTCCGGCACACGCTGCACTCGATGACCGCCGCTTTCAAACTGCAACTGGTGAAAGGCCCCTTCGCCAGAGACAGAAAATGTGATTTCCTTATATCCTCCCACATCAGAAGGGCTGACGTCCATCACCTCCAGTTTCCAACCCTGACCATCGACGAACCGCTTGTACATTTCAAAGAGATCCCCCGCGAACAAAGCCGCTTCGTCACCGCCCGTTCCGGCACGTACTTCCATGATCAAACCGCCGCGCGTGATGGAATCGCCCGCCGCCGCGAGGTCTTCCAGTTCGACTTTCATCGTTTTCATCTGCGCGTTGAGTGTGTCAAGTTCTTCCTGAGCATATGTTTTCGCTTCGTCGTCGGTCTCCTCTTCCACCATCATTTGAGCTGCTTCGATCTCGCTTTCCAACTCATGGTATTCCCGGACTTTCAATGCGACCTTGGCGAGGCCGCCGTATTCGCGCTGAATGTCCAGCATCCTGTTGACGTCAGCGACCACAGTCGGATCCTCGAGTTGCTTTTCGAGTTCTTCATATCGCTTCAGCTTGGATTCGAGGCTGGGAAACATGCTGGGGGCAATCCATTGAGATTGGTATAAAGAAGGGACCTGAGATCGGGCTGAGTGTTTGGGTTGCCATCAAAAAACAGACCGATGCCAGCGCAGCGCGCGGACATCGGTCTTGTGTGAGCTTCTCGGCTAGGAGTCGGCAGAGTCTTCGCCATCGCCACCTTTCTTTTTGCGTTTGTCCCAATTGTATTTCTTCTGGAATTTTTCGACCCGTCCGGCGGAGTCGACGTATTTCATTTTGCCCGTGTAAAATGGATGCGATGCCGAACTCATATCCACCGTGATGACCGGGTACTCTTTCCCTTCGTATTCCGTCTTTTCTTTCGACGACATCGTCGAGCGGGTCAGGAATTTTGTTCCGGTCGATGTATCCAGAAAGATAACGTCGTTGTAGTCCGGGTGGATGCCTTCTTTCATGCCTCTGCCTTTTTCCTGCGATTTCTCTTGCGATTCTCATTCAAACGTCTGACACAGACTCGCTGCGTCAGAGAACGTGATTTGTCGATTTTTGTCTGCCGTTTTGCACGTTCATCTTCGCAGATGAGAAATGGACAAAACCTTACGGCTGACCCTACTGGATGAGGAATCGCAAATTGTAGCGCACGACGATACCTCAGGCAAGTTCAGCCCGGCTTTACACTCAAAAAACAGGGTGAACAGGCCAATCTCTGCACAATTTGCACTCGCTTTCGGGCCGTGGCATCTACCACTTCTGTAATCCAGCGGGCGGCAAATCGCCCTTGCGGTACATCGGCTCGACCGTTTCCGTCGCCGATTCGTGTATGTACTGCACGGAACCATCTCCGAAGAGAAACTGCACTCCGCCAATATGATATGACGCAAACCCGTCGTAATCCCCCAGGTTCGGCGTGTTATCCACGTTGATATCCATCGGTGCCGTCCAGGGAATGTCGCTCCGAATCACCTCGCCAACCATCAACGTGTTGGACATGCCATTTCTGACATCCGATATTCTGGTTCCTTCAGCTCCCTCGAAGATGCAATTTTCACCCGTCACAGCCGCATACGACGTGAATTCGGAATTCTCTTCCATGCTCGATGGGCAACGAAAAACCGATGGCATGTTTTGAAGGACCATCAAATTCGCGGGATCGTCCCACGGCTTCGAGAGATCGAACTGTTCGTAAAGATGTTGCTGTTCGATCATTGGTAAAATCAAGACCCGCCAACTGTACATCGGATTGCCGTTTTCATCCTCTACATAAGCGGGAGGAAATGAGTCATAGAGGGTGTGATAATTGTGCAGCGCGAGTCCGATCTGCCTGAGGTTATTGCTGCAAGCGGTTCGTCTGGCGGCTTCCCGCGCCTGTTGAATGGCGGGCAATACCATTGCGACAACGCAGCCACCGAAGACCACCAGTCCAAACCCCAGCGCCACTACGATGATGATCGTGGTTAAAGAACTTGACGATTTCGATGCGTGACTCGGACCCGTCGCGACGAACGGTTGCGAGGAGTCAGTATTCAAGTCGTGCTGGCAGTAGGGGCAGATATTGACCTGAGGCGAAATTTCCTCAGCACACATGGGGCAGGTTCGGGCCATGATGATTCCATTGAAAAGTGATGACTTGATTCCTCCGGCGTAAGTCCACCGGGACAGTGCATTCCACCACGAAACCAGCGGAATGTACAGGTCCAGATTTCAATGTTCCGATCTTCAACGAAGCGTCTACTCGTTGACATACGTTTCCAGAAAACGGGCCAGTTGGTGGAAATCCGAATCCGGCTTCACAAAGCGAACCACCGTGACCAGGGTCTGCGGATCGACCAGTTCATCAAACGGCACGTAATGCAGGGCCAATTGTCCGGAGACCGAGACCATCACGCCCGATTTTCCCTCTTCCACCAGCGCCCGATAAGCTCCAACTCCCAATTGACTGCCGAGCATCACGTCGAAGGCCAGTGGTTGCGCGCAGCGAGATTCGTAGCCGAGTTGCAGCCCTTTGACAGCCCGTTTTTTGCCGGTCTGTTTTGCATATTCATCGGCAATCAACCTGGAGAATTTCTTCGCCAGGTCGACCTGCGAAACGGCAATGTGTCCATGTTCATCGCGGGGAATTCCCTCCAGGTGAGAGGAAGGCAGAAACTCAGCCAGACCTTCGGCAAGTACGATCAAGCCGTAATGCTTGCCTTCTTCTTTTTCACGCACGCGCATGGTTCGTACGATGCGGTTCACCACTTCGTCGATATTCATCACACTGCGTTGAGCCGTCTCGCCGGTTGTTGGATCGGTCACATCCTCCGAATTGAGATATTTGCCGTTGATATCCTCAACGCTGATGACCAGACTCGCTTCCCCGGCAATTGCGACACCGTAGGCCAGCCAGCCGGCGCTGCGGCCCATCGCCTCGACAAGGAAGTAACTCTGATTTGCTTCTGCGTCGGCCAGAAGATTGCGGCATTCTTCGGCCAGCGTTTCGACGGCCGTGAAATAACCGAAGGTAAAGTCGATTCCCATGTAGTCGTTGTCGATCGTTTTCGGAACGTGTACGACAGGAATGCGATGGCTTCCTTCCGGCAGGTTTTCCTGGAACAATTCCAGCTTGTTGGCGGATTTCAGTGTATCGTCGCCGCCGATCGAGACGAGTGCATCGACGCCAATCGAACAAAGCGCTTCATAAACTGTCCGAAGTGGTGTGACACGTTCCGGGTCGTTGAGGTGTTCGCGGGCACTTACGTATTTACCCGGATTGGTGCGGGCCGTGCCAATCAAAATGCCACGGCTGTTGCGGGTCCGTTTGAGCGTCTGGTGCGTAATCGCAATGTAGTCTTCACCCTCTTTGAGAGGATTGTCGTTACTGAATTCGACCAGATTGGAATAGCCGTTCATGATGCCAACGACTTCAATTCCGTTTCTCAAAAACGAAACCGCGGCGGTCGAAATAACGGCATTGGCCGCTGGAGCGGGACCACCAGCAAAGAGAATAGCAATTTTTCGAAAGTTGTGTTTAACCTGAGGCGGGCGGGAAAGTGTCGTCGTCATGAAATCGATTCCAAGGGTGGTTCAAAGTTTCTCGTAATTAGAGTGTATTCCGCTCTTCTGTGCCGCGATGGGCGTTGTTTGGCCTGCAAACAAAGGCCTCCCACGAGCCAGAGTGTCACACCAGAAAGTGAACTGCTCTAAAATCAGGCGTTTGTGGCTTTCCGTTTAACGGAATGAAAACCAGATTCCATCCCGACCGACTCAGCCGCGTGTGATTCTATCCACAATCCCCGCCGGATTTAAGAGCGACGCTCCCCTGTTTTCCCGATCTTCACGGTGCCGCAACACTTCAATCCCGAAAAACATCATGGTCTGCTGATCTATCGGGCAGGCAAATGGGACCGCGGATCACCAGTTATTCGCAGCTCATTCAGGCGACGCGAAGCGTTGCCTGAATGGGCGGATTATCAAGGTCAATGTCTGCTACAGTTCTTTCCTCAACGCGCGCAACACATGTTTCGCGGCGGTGCGTGTCTTCAGATTTTCACTGCGGGACAACTCTTTTATAGCCGCAAGATGATGGGGCGAGAGATCGCCGATCTCCTTGATCAGCCGACTTGCCGCAAAGCGATGATGGCGTTGCGCTGTGTCCAGAATCGAAATCAATTGCGGAATCACCGAATCTCGGTCGCTGCAGATTTTCCAGAGTGCTTCCAGTGCGGCCAGTTGCGTGTCAAGATCGTCTGCGGTTGCAAGTGTGCGGATCTCCGCTTCGGCTCCGGCGGCATCAATCCCCATCTGATTGTACACCTTTGCCACCCGATGTTGCACTTCGCGATCGTCAACCCGACTGAGGGGTTTCAACACCGAAAGCGAAGTCGGGCCAATTGAAGCCAATGCAATCCCCGCTTCGTCCCGTACACTTGCGGCAGGATCGAGCAACAGCACTTCAACCAGTTGCGACTTTGCAATGTCTGCTGCCGCTCCCATTTTGCCAATCGCTTGCATCACGTTCCGGCGCACAAAGAGGTCCGGATCATCCATTTGCCGCAGAAGTGTGGGAATGGCCGCGTTTGCATCGGCTCCAATCATGCCGATGGTCTCCGCAACATTCGCTCGAAAACGGGTGGCGTTGTGACGATGCTCTGCATTCTCCTGCGATTGTTCGGACATCAATCGGATCAGGGCGGGAATGACACGTCCATCGCGGGAACCAATTGCGGCCAATGGTTCCAAAGTCGCAGAACGAACATCCCATCGTTGTTTGTCGTCGTCCGCAAGCGCAATTAATTGCGATGTGGCGACTTCGGCTCGCGGGCCAAAATAACCCAGTCCCTTCACTACCCACGAGAGTTCATCATCGCCATCATCTTCGGCAATCGCACGATCCATCAGGCTGACCAGGTGCGGAATGGCGACATCCCCTTTGGCGCCAATCTGACTCAAGCCATACGCAACCTGTACACGGACATCACCCGAGACCGACTGGTCATTCAAAATCTGTATCAGTGCCGGCAAATCGACATCGACCTGAAGAGAATCCTCGTCGAGATCTTTCAATCGACTCATCCAGGTGGCCAGTGTTCGCCCGCAATACTGCCAGTTGGAACTGGAGCCATCTGACGGGTTGCCACCTTTCTCGCACGATATTTCATTTCGTGAAGTCGTCTCTGCAAGGCATTGCACTGTCACAGCAACACTGAACAGAAGAGTGGTGACGAACAAACTGAGCCACTTCAGGAACATCGAACAGACAATCTCCCGCTGGATCTGGGACTTTAGAGCGTATTCCGCTCTTCCGTACCGCGATGGGCGTCAACTGGCCTGCGAACACAGAGCCCCACGAGCCAGAGACGTTACACCAGAAGGTGAACTGCTCTATTATATATACCCTCAGATGGTGACAAGTGGATGGGCCTCTCATCGACAGACATTGCATAACTATTGCCGGAATTGATATGCCGATTTCGGATTTGTTGATTTTTCGGCAGGTCTGGTTTAATTTGAATGATCCTTCATGGGCAGGAAAACTGGAATGCCAATCCGGTCAACCTGCATGCGATTGAATTCCACGCAATTTGAATCAGTTTACACCGAACAACCTGCTTACCTGTCGAATGTTACGTCGACCGAGTGCAACGCGAAAGGGTCTCGAAGAATGGCACGTCCCGTCACACTTTTTACCGGCCAATGGGCTGATTTGCCCTTGGAAGAACTCTGTAAAAAAGCTCGCGATTTCGGTTTTGATGGCCTGGAACTCGCCTGCTGGGGAGACCACTTTGAGGTCGACAAGGCGCTTTCGGACGACACCTACTGTGCTCGCAAACGCGAACTGCTCGAAAAATACGACCTGCAGTTGTTCGCGATCTCCTCGCACCTCGTGGGCCAGGCGGTTTGCGACAACATCGATGAGCGGCACCAGAGCATTCTGCCGCCGGAAATCTGGGGCGATGGTGATCCGGCAGGCGTGAACTCTCGTGCCGCCGAGAATATGAAAAACACCGCCCGAGCTGCTCAAAAACTGGGCGTTGGAATTGTTAACGGTTTCACCGGCTCGAGCATCTGGCATTTGATTTACGATTTCCCTCCGACACCTCGCCCAATGATTGATGCCGGCTTCCAGCATTTTGCTGATTGCTGGAATCCCATTCTCGATGTGTTTCAGGAATGTGGTGTGAAGTTCGCGTTGGAAGTTCATCCGGGAGAGATTGCATTTGATCTTTACTCAGCCGAGATTGCACTCAAAGCGGTCGACAATCGCGAGGAGTTTGGATTCAATTTCGATCCCAGTCACCTTCTCTGGCAGGGGGTCGATCCGGTCGAGTTCATTCGTTACTTCCCGGACCGCATTTATCATGTTCACATGAAAGATGCATCGGTCACACTCAATGGCCGAACCGGCATCCTCAGCAGCCATCTCCCTTGGGGGGATCCGCGTCGTGGTTGGGATTTCCGCAGCGTTGGTCGGGGAGGCGTTCGGTTTGAAGAGATCATTCGAGCGCTGAACGCCATTGGTTATCCCTCCGACATGCCATTGTCGGTCGAGTGGGAAGATATCGGCATGGAACGGGAAGTCGGTGCTCGTGAAGCGGCCCAATTCTGCAGGAATGTCGATTTCGAACCATCGAGCCATTCGTTCGATGCTGCGTTTTCGGACGACTGAAGCGATTGAGGCTTTAGAGCAGTTTACCTTTTCGTGTGACGGTTTTTGCTCGTTTGAAGGCCAAAAGACGATTTTCGCGCCACAGAAGAGCGTAATACGCTCCAGCCACACAATAAGTCGGCATGGTTGGGCCGGACGTGTACAGCCATCTGCAGAAGACACAACAAGCGGAATGAGATCTGGCTGTCAATCGTCAAAGCGATATTCCGTTATTCCCGTGCGGTGTTATATCCAATGTGGGGGGATCACACTTAGAACCAAGGGACAAAACCGCCGTTTCGTTGAAAAACGACGAGGAAATCAGCATTTGTGGCGTGTTCTGTCCGGATGCTCTTATTTCTGGATACCCGCCTGCGCGGGTATGACCTGTCCTTCCTGATGTGACGTGCTTCGGGGCTGCGTGTCGCTCTCGCGACTGTTTTCAACCAACAGGAAAACAGGGGGGCGTACACGCCTGAGTCATCCGATAAAGGGATTTCACATAGCTGCGTGGCAATGAGGCTATCCTGCCCTGTCTGATTTTCTCCCTCACGGACAAACGGCAGGGATGCCTCTGCCCTGCAAAACTGTCTGTCCCCCCTCCGCAGCAGGATGAACACTTAAAAAAGTGACGGCAACGTTTTTTAAGTGCCCGTTCCGCGTCGAAGTATCAACGCGGTTCATAGTCATCGTTCATTGTTCGCCGGTTCTGGCAGTATCGGTTGTGGAACGCCTTCCTTGCGAAACTTCCCTGTTTCCAGAAAACGCACGGTGTATTCGATCGCATTCTTCTTGTCCATGATGAAGGAATGCAGGCTGTTCACCGTCACAAAGTCGGTGGCGCCGGGCAATCGCGTACTGGCCAGGCTCACCGTTCCATCGTCATCTCCCGGCACCAATGGGTTGTATCCCCCCTCATTGCCTCGGCAGCCGGAGAGAATTCCAAATTCAAACCTGGGCGTTGGCAACTTGTCGATCATTCCGTTGGTGATCAACTCCTGACCTGCCGGGCCGAACAACATCTTGTAAAGCCCCAATTCCTGAACGCGATCGGCCATTTGAGCACCGAGATTCGGCACACCCATCATGACCATCCGTTTGAAGCGGTCTTCACGATGTTTGTCCAACAAGGCCCGCACAACAAGACCGCCCATGCTATGCGCGACAATATGAATTGTTTTTAATCCAACGAGTGAATCCAACACCTGTTTCAGGTATTCGGCTGAATCGGCAATCGTTAGCCGCGTGCTGGGATAGTTGAAGGGAATTACATGATACCCTTCTTTCTCAAGCCGTTTGTGCAACCTGGAAAACGATTTCGACGAACGAATGATGCCATGAATGAGTATCACTCCCGTTCCGCTCGCGGGCTTCAGTTTCTTCTCTTTGCGGATCTCATCCAAGCTGTCGCGGCACTCATTGATATCACCCCAGGCACGCCGGTAGTCGTCGGGATCCAAAAGACGATAATGTCCCGTCAGTACGTTACGTTGAATCCGCCATCCCTGCAGATGGAAAACATCCCCCCAGAACTGTCGCCCACCCAAGGTTTTCATGCGAAAATTCCATTGATTTCCGGTATCATCTTCCGTGATTTGTCCTCCCCGTTGCTGATCGGCGGCCAATAGATTGGGCGAAGTGGTCAACAAACCTGTCACCACCGACCGGGCAATCATCTCCCGACGATTCATGTCTGATTCCGAAATCATTATGATTTCCCCTGGGTTTAGAGCAGTTTACTTTCCGGTGCGACGTCTCTGGCTCGTGGGGGGGCTATATTCGCAGGCCAAACGATATCCATCGCGGCACAGAGAAGAGCGTAATACGCTCCAGGAAACGGCTTCCCTGTCATTGGCGTGTTGTTTTTTCAAATATCACGCCAGCGGCACAACCAGCTCTATTTTAGGAACGGAACGATTCATGTCGATGGCGACCTGGAAATCTTATACCAGTGTTTACGGCGATTGGAACATACTGGCATGGCTGTGTGTAGCTGTAAGAGGTTGATGCAAAATGATTTGCATTTCGGTTTCGACAGCAGGCCGGGCAAGGTTGATTGGATTGTTTTTCATCGCAGGTCTCATTATTCGCACATCTTGATTCTGGAAGAATCAGGAAAAATCTGAAAGAGGAATTCAAAATGGCTGATGCTGCCACGATTGACATTGACAAGCTGGAAAACAACCCTCTGCTCGACACCGAGGGACTCCCCCGTTTTGCGGAAATCAGCCCGGACCATGTTGTTCCGGCTCTGCGCGAGGTACTTCGACGGGCAAACGAACGGCTGGAAGAGGTTGAACAAAACGCGGGGCCAGGTTGGGACGCAATTGTGCCCCCTTTGGAGAAAATCGACCGGATGTTTGAACGGGCCTGGGGTCCGGTGGGGCATCTGTTTGGTGTTGCGAATTCTCCCGAACTACGCGACGCCCGAGAAGAAGTGCTGCCGGAAGTCGTTACATTCAATTTGCGATGCAGCCAAAGTGAACCGATTTACCAGGCGCTCAAAGCGATCGTCGATGGTCCGGTCTGGACAACGTTGGATGAGGCACAGCAACGCATCGTCAGTCGATTCGTCAGCAATGCGGAATTGTCGGGCATCGGGTTGCAGGGAGAGCAGCGTGAGCGGTTTAACGAAATCGCACAACAGCTCGCGCAACTCAGTACCAACTTCGGCAACAATGTGCTGGACGCCAACAAAGCCTGGGCAATGGTCCTCACGAGAGAAGAGGAAGTCGAAAGGCTGCCGCCAACGCAGTTACAACTTGCCGCGGCATCGTACAATCAGTCAGTGCAGGAGTCTGACCATCAGGGGGCCAATGGGGATCAATTTCCCGAGGAAGAGAAGCCGGTTGCGACTCCCGAGAGCGGTCCATGGCGAATCACACTCGATGTCCCAAGCATGTTGCCCTTCATGCAGCACAGCCGAAGGTCCGACTTGCGCGAGAAGCTGTATCGGGCATTTGTTGCCCGCGCTTCGGAAGGAGATTTGGATAACACTGGCACCATCAGCGAAATTCTAAGTCTTCGTCGCGAGCAGGCGGAGTTGCTCGGCTATCAGAACTTCGCCGATGTCAGCCTCGAGCGAAAAATGGCGCCGGACACGCAAGCGGTTTTCGACATGGAGGAAGAACTGCGAGCTGCTTCATGGGGGCCGGCTCAGCAGGATTTGAAAGACATTCAGCAGCTTGCCCGGGAATCGGGTGAAACAGGACCCATCGAATTATGGGATGCCGGTTTTTGGGCCGAACGGCTGCGCGAACAACGGTTCGACTACAAAGATGAAGACTTGCGGCCCTACTTTCCACTGGAGCGCGTACTCGATGGACTGTTCGCATTATTGAACCGACTCTTCGGAATCCGTATCGAACAGGCCACTGAAGATATTTCCTTATGGGACAACGACGCCCGCTATTTCCGCGTCTACAACGAATCTGATGAGGAGATCGCGGGTTTTTATCTCGATCCCTATTCCCGACCGAAGAATAAACAGGGTGGCGCATGGATGGACACCTGCTTCTCGCGGTGTCGGGTTGATGGAAAACTTCAGTTGCCCGTTGCACAAATGGTCTGCAATTCGACTCCACCAGTGCCAGGCAAACCTTCGCTGATGTCATTCCGCGAGGTCGAAACGTTGTTCCACGAATTCGGTCATGGCCTGCAACACATGTTGACGACGATTGATTACGCTGATGCTTCGGGGATCAGCGGAGTGGAATGGGATGCGGTCGAACTGCCGAGCCAGTTTATGGAGAACTGGTGTTACCACAAACCAACGTTGCTCGGCATGGCCAAACATTATGAAACGGGCGAAACACTGCCGGAAGAATTGTTCGAGAAAATTGTTGCAGCGAGAACCTATCGCGCGGGATCGAACATGTTGCGACAGATTCAACTCGGCTTGACCGACATGCGACTGCACACGGATTACGATCCGCAGGGAGATCAATCGGTCTTCGATGTGCAGCGAGCCGTGGCGGAAAAGACGGCCGTGTTGCCTCTGCTGCCGGAAGATCATTCACTCTGTTCGTTTTCGCATATCTTTGCGGGCGGTTATGCCGCCGGTTATTACAGTTACAAATGGGCCGAAGTACTTTCCGCCGATGCATTCGAGGCGTTTGAAGAAGCGGGACTGGACAATGACGAAGCGGTAAAGATGACCGGTCGCCGCTTTCGAGATACTATTTTGGCGTTGGGCGGAAGCCGACATCCGATGGAGATCTTCCGTGAGTTCCGCGGGCGGGAACCCTCGACCGGAGCGTTGCTGCGACACACCGGTCTTGCCTGAAGCAGGCTGATTTTCTCGCCAGTGGCTGGCGAAATCTGGAAAGTGAATTTATGACCGATCGCACGATACGGTGGGGGATTATTGGTTGCGGCGATGTGACCGAAGTCAAAAGCGGGCCTGGTTTCCAACAGGCAGACCACAGCCAGTTGGTCGCAGTCATGCGGCGGACGGCACGTCTGGCCGAAGACTACGCGCACAGGCATGAAGTTCCCCACTGGTTCGACAATGCGGACGCAGTCATTCATCATCCCGATGTCGACGCCATCTACGTTGCCACGCCTCCCGCTTCGCATCGAGACTTCGCACTACAGATCGCAACGGCTGGAAAGCCCGCCTACATTGAAAAGCCGATGGCGCGGACGGCAGCCGAATGCCGGGCAATGGTCGACGCTTTTCGAGACGCGAATCTTCCACTCTTTGTTGCCTATTATCGCCGGGCATTACCTCGTTTTCTCAAAGTGCAAGAGATCCTTGCATCGGGCGAACTTGGTGTCTTGACGTCCGTCAACTATCGGTTTTCACAACCGTTGATACTTCCCGAAAACGAACCGCTCCCCTGGCGTCTTAACGCGGAACAGGCCGGCGGAGGACTCTTTTTCGATCTTGGTTCACACGCACTCGACATTCTCGATTTTCTGCTTGGTCCGCTTGTCAAGGTGCAAGGTTTGGCCCGCAATCTCGCTGCAAAATACGATGTCGAGGACAACGTCCACCTGACCTTTGAAACCGAACAGGGCGTGCCAGGTACGGCGGTATGGAATTTCTCCGGCGGCAGGAAAGTGGATGAAATCGAAATCCTGACGTCAAATGGTGCCGTCCATTTCTCAGTCTTTGGCACTGAGCCGATCGAGATCACGCGGATTGAAGCCAACGGAATCACCACGATCGAAGAAGTCGGGCTGCCCAATCCGCGACACATTCAGCAGCCACTTATTCAGAGTATTGTAAACTACTTGTGCGGCGAAGGGGAGAACCCCAGCCCGGGCCATTCCGCGCTGCGTACGGCTGAGATAATGGATACTGTTGTAATGAACTATTATGGCTCACGCGATGAAGGTTTCTGGCAGTCAGCGGAAAACTGGCCCGGTTTTCAACAGTGAGAAGAATTTGGCGATGGCGACACCGGAATCGAAACAACTACATCTTGAAGACCCAACCGCTCTGGCCCGGTTCGGGAATCTGGAAATGGTCGCCAGACTGGTGGTCGAAGGTTACCTGATGGGCCAGCACAAAAGTCCGTTTAAGGGTTCGAGTATCGAATTCGTTGAACATCGTCAGTACTATCCCGGTGATGAGATACGGCATATCGATTGGCGAGCGTATGGAAAGACCGGCAAGTACTACATTAAGGAATACGAAGACGAAACGAACCTTCGCTGCCATTTGATTCTCGATGCCTCGGGAAGCATGGCTTATGGAAAAAGCACGATCTCGAAATTTGAATATGCGCGTTACCTCGTGGCTTCTTTGGGATTTCTGTTGTTGTCGCAACGCGATGCCACCGGTTTGATGACGTTCGACACGAAGTTGCGTGACATTGTCGCTCCGACGACCAATGCCCAGAATTTCCAGCGATTGACGGATGTGTTGGAGCGCACAAAACCGGGCGACGAAACCAGTCTGGCTGATGTTTTTGAGCAGATGCAGTCGCAAATCAAACGCCGCAGCCTGGTGATCATCATCAGCGACTGTTTCGACAATGCCGAAAAGCTGGCGACCGTGTTGAAACGAATTCGACATTCCGGCAGCGAAGTGATTCTTTTTCAAATCGTCGCACCGGAAGAGGAAGATTTTCCGTTTCAGCGGCCGACGATGTTCCGCAGCCTCGAAAAGTCATCGCACAGGGAACTGGTCGATCCAAATCGACTGCGAGCGCATTACCTCGAGTCGTATCGCGCCTTTTGCGAAGACCTGCAGAAACGATGTGGCAACCTCGGTGCGGACTACGAAAAGATCGTGACGAACGAGCCTTTGTATCGGGCATTGGGAACATTTCTGTCAGCGAGGACACATCGCAAGTCGAAAAGTTGAAACGCAAGTATCAAAACCGGCTGGGAATGTCCATCAACACGATCTTTCGATAACTCATACCGCCCACGATTCCATCCAGCAGCACAAACCCTTTACGGTCAATCTCCGTATTATCGAGATCGAAATTCAGGACATTTTTGCCGTTGATGGCAACCTCTGCCTTACCTTTGACGACTTTGAGGTGGAACGTATTCCATTGTCCTTCGCGTCGCACACGGTTTTCGGACGGCGCTTTGATATTCAGTAAGGCCCCTGTCGATTGTCGGTCGGCCTGAATGCCATAGTCGTTGGCCAGTTGGATTTTGTACGACGCATCTGGCGTGTATGGGCGATCTCCAAATTTTCCAGTGTAGCAGAAGAAGACGCCTCCCGATGCTCCGTTTCCCCGACCGCGGAATTCCATCATCAACTCAAAGTCTTCTATCATTTCGGGAGATTTTAACCAGGAATTTGGACGGTTCACCAAATCGGCCGTGTAGCTGCCGTCAAATGTCGTCTCCCATCGCCGCGGTCCTTCCGATTGCCATTGCGTGACTGTATAGATCTCGCTTTCGACGTTGTCGGCTTCGACCGCGGCCTGTGAATCAGGGGTCTCCTGTCGCAGGTTATTCAGCAATTTCAGCCCCGGGATGTAATTCTTGCGGGCGATTTCCTGTCTTGCCAGATGCAGTTGTCGTTGAGCCAACTGCTCAGAAAACTGGTTGGCCAGGTCGACCGTCTTTTTGAAGCGCGCGGTCAAAATCCGCTGGGAGGAATCCTGATCGTAGAACAGGAAGGTGGCAACCGACATGTGTCCTTCGGTGTCATCTTCGGCCACCACTCGATCGGCGAGAGCCGTCACATCGACACGCGTCATGTTGTGAATGGATTTTGACACGGCAGTCTTGCGGTCGGTTTCCCCCAGCAGAGCATCATCCGCAAAATCCTGGAAGAAAACATCGACTGTGCCGACTCGAAATTTTTCCCCTGGCTTCAACGACGTGGCCCCTTTGCGAACCAATCCCCAGAATTGGCGTACGCGCTGGGCATCCTGCAAGTCCCACTGCAGTAATTGTCCACTTTTCTGAAAGGCCTCATCAGCCTGACTGTTCCTTGCCAGTTTTTCGGCTTCTTCATAGCGGCGTTCGCTCATCAGTTTCTGGAATTGATTCCGATACTTTTGGTAGGCCAGCGGCTGGAGGCGCGGATTGATGTCGGAGGGATCAAAAAATTCATCTCCAGGATTCGGTTCCTCGGTTGGGGGGGTGTATGTGTCATCCGGGAATGGGATCTGCTCAATGGAGCGACCACGCGTGATATACCCCCATCCACGACGCGGAGAAATCCGCACGACAAACAGATCCCCACCGGCCGCCGGATTGTCGGTGTAAAACATCCACTGCTCGTCATCGGTCACAAAAAATTGACGACGGTTTCCATCAGGAACATAGTTTGGCAACGGAAAGGTCGCAATCTGTTCCAACTGCGAGAATACGTCGGTCGCCTTCTCGCGCCGGGCGCGAAACAATGTCTGGCCATCGAACAGGTATTGTCGCAATCCATCGGACGACAGGCAGGGATGCATCAGCATCGGGAACCTGGCGGGTTCTGTTTCCCGATACGCGCCCTGCAGCACTTCGGTGATTTTGAAATCGGTCAGGCGGTGAATGTCGGTCGCGATCTGTCGGCCTGTAGCAACATCGGTGATGCGCGTTGCCCGTTTGACGACATCGCCGGTATTGGGCTTGACGGCAACTTTGGACCAGACTTCCACTTCGCGTCCCGTGCGAGGGTCGATTACCTGAAAGGTATCCTCAGCCATTTCATATCCGTAATCAGTCCCCTTGCCCTGATAACGGCGGAGGGTCTGACGGTTAATTGCCTCTCGCTCTTTGGGGGAAAGAATGACCAGTTCGTTTTCGACCGGAGCGACACCCTCCGGCTCCTCCGTTTCCGCCAGTCCTGGGGCAGGCGGTCGTAGAGAAGCCACCAACGCATCGATCGTTGAACGCATGGGGTCTTTCAACTCGGAGAGCGTCGAAAACGGAATTTCTTCTTCACGCGGTTTCCAGGCGGAGGTAAATGCTTCAAATTTTCCGCCAGTTGATTCCGACCAGTAGATGTGGCCATCGTGCAATACCTGCGCCGCATGCCATTTGGCATCGACGGCCTTGCTGAAACGGACAGCCGTCTTGTCGTCGAAACGATCGAGAACGTGACCTTTGGTCAATGCCATGACACGCGCCTGATCTGGCACAGCATACATCAGAACCGTACCCGCTTCGTTGATGCTCGGTGTCGCCAACTGATGATAGCCACGGCTGAGATCGATGATTTGGGGCGCATCAAATGTGTCCCAGACCGTCGACCGCGATGCAGTGTAAATGGCGCGGCCTTCCGTTCGCTCACCATAGAAATAAATTTTGAGACCATCGCGCGTAATGTAGGGGTCGTGCTCACCACCGGGACTGTTCAACGTTTCCAGGGCAACCGGCACGCCGACTTGCACCTGGAACAGCGGAGACTGCAGGATTCCCTGAAAACTGCCAAACGCATCGACCTGCGGGTCGAACCGGATTTCGCGATCATTCTTCGTTTCGACAATTTCTGTCTGATCTCGGTAACCTTCCTTCGCCACCGTAATCGTGTGATTGCCCTTTGGTATGAAGGCCTCGCAGGGGGTTGTCACCATTTCGCCTTGCGGGTCACGAATTGGTTCACCATCCACCAGTACAACAAAACCAGGTTCGCGCGTGTAGATTTTGCACAGTGCCGTTTGTTGCTTTGGCAGGGGAACATCGCCCTCATTCAGACGTTCAATTTGCTCTTCGGGTGGATTGTCAGCAACAGGTTGCGAATCGGGCCAGAAAAAGGCGACAGCCAGCAACAATGCAATCAATCCGCAGACGATTCCCGTTGTGATGCCGGGATGTTTGACAAAAAACCGGGCAGGGCCACCTTTTCGCGTCGGAGCGGTTGCGGACCTCGACTCTATCGAAGGGATCTGAGTTTCCGGACGCGTGGATTCAACCGCCGGCTCCGGCGAATCATCAACGCTTTCAAAGTGGACAGCAGGTTTCGCTGGTGGTCTGGTCGAACTCCGATGAGGTGGAGGTTGTCTCTTCGGCTGATCCACCCCCACAGAACGTTTCCGTCGGTGGGGGTGCGATGGTCCGGTCGCCATAATGTCAGGCCTTTCCCGAGAACGATCGTAATCAATTTACCGTAGATGCACTCTCGATTCTCCGCGGACTGGCAGGCTGACAGCGGTTTTTACAACGGCCAGCCGTGCCGGTGGGACCATCAATCATCCATCTGTTCCAGATCACGATTCGTAAATGTCACCAGGTATTCGGTTTTGTACGAGCGATAGGTGATTCTATTGTTGTTGATATCGACCAGAACTTCAAATGGGGCATGGGACGATGTGGTGTTATCTTCCCGGACGATGTCGCCCGTGCGGGTGTCCAGTAGCAACGTGACATTCTGACTGCGGCCAAATTGGTTTACGCCGTTTTGCATCTGCATCTGCCGTGCCCGAAACAGTAACACGGGAAGACCAGTTGGCTGACTGACATCCACGGTCTGATGAAGGATTTCCTGCATCCAGAGCCGCTTGCCCGTCTGTCGATCAAATCCGTAGGCAAACCCGTTTACGAGCGGACTGTTGTTCGTCATGGCGTTGACGACTATGTCCTTGTCTTTCGGGCGGCTGGCATGCGTCATGACCAGATAGGTGTCTCGTGAACGCAAAATGACGATATGATTCAGGTTCTTTTCCTCCTTCACCTGTTCTTCCACGATCGTCCGGCCATCATCGAGCGAAAAGAGGACGAATTGTCCCTGCGGTTCAAGGACGGCAAATTCGTTCCCATCAATCAACTGGTAGCGGGCACCGAGAGAAAAAGTGCGGGAAAGAACGACGTTGCCGGATACCAGATCGGTCAGTTTCAATTCCTGTTTCCCATTGACTGCCTTCCAACTCAGAATGCGATTGCCGATCAGTGCGATTCGCGAACTCGATTCGGGATAGGTACGCAGACCGATTGCCGAGCCATCGCCGACATGAAACAGTTGAGCCTGTCCATCATTTTGCGGCGCGACACACACGACCTGATCGTTCCCCTGCAATCCCAAATCGCGATTCACATCCTCGCGTTCCCAATACGATTCCCCCGTTCTGGGGTTGGCGGCCACAACTTTGTGACCAATCTGGAAACAGGCGACATCGTATCCAACCACCGATTGTGCACCGATCGGTTTTCCAAATTGATCGGCTACAACCATACGCGGCACACCACCGATCATGATCCGTTGTACACGAACCGGCGGCTTGACATTGCCGGGACCATCGTACAGATCCTTGTGCCAAAGAACCACAGGTTTGTCCATGGCATTAACGACCATCATTTTGCGATTGAACATAAAGTAGAGCAGATGGCCTCGAATCTGCATCGTGTTGGCGTACACGTTGGTGGAAATCCGCGTCCCATTTTCGGAGATGTTTAACGTCCATTTTGTCTGGCCACGTTCATTCATGGCGGTCACTATGGAAGCATTCTGGTCGAAGAAGAACTGCCAGCCACCAAAGAACAAACCGTGACTTCCTTCCACAGGAATGATGTACTTCTGACGGGCCACCGGTGCCTGACGTCGATGCGGCTTCACTTCGATTTCTTTGACTGGCCAGAATTTGCGGCCCGCCAGTTGACGCCGCTGCTCATCATTCAAACCAAGCTTTGCAACAAACTCACGACCAGTACGGCCATCGATGCACGCTACGTCTGCAAACCGGCCATTCAAATTGGCAACCAGTTGTGCCACTTCGTCGGGGCGCCCTCTTGAAAGTGACAGTTCGACCAGTTTGGCCGTCGCAAAACCGGCCGTTTCTGCATCTTTTGCATCCCGCATTGCCAGCAGGATGAGTTCCATCTCGAGTGCATCATTTTTCGGATTAAGACGTTGGATCAATTCGCGACGTCCGGCGTTGACACCGGGAAGCTCATGGAAGCAGTTGACAAATTTCCGCAAGGCGTCGATCTTGCCCGATTCCACAACTAACGACAGTTGTTGTTGAACCTGCTGTTCAATCCAGGCGAGATCAGCAGGATTGGCCCGGCGATAGATATCGGCAATCTGCGTTCGCGCCCACCGGTCACTCCGCACTCGATAGTTGCCCGAGATGCGTTCCATGCTCGGTGCTGGGGAGTTCGGACCCGCCATCTTGACGAACTCCTGAAACGCCAGCCGATGCTCACCCACATCGACCAGCCCCGTCGACTTCAACCGGCGGAACAATGCGACATTCTCCGGCTTCTCGATCAGTTTTTCGATTTCCGCGATGTCGGTCTTGTGTTCGCGGTAATTGGTTCGGATACGATTCAACAATGTCTCAACAATCAACTCTCTCGTTTTGTTGGTCGGTTTGATTTCCATCGACCTCCGCAGGTCATTCAGCCCCTGCTCCAATTCGCCCAAATGCAATCGCGTTTCTCCGCGCCGCAGAAGCGCATCCGCATCGTTGGGGTTCCTGGCCAATGCCTCTTCGATGTTCTTGAAGGTTTCCTTCAAAGGCTGAAATGCCACAAGCGATGTTGCTGATTGCGACAACAGTTTTCCACGAGCCGAAACAAGGTTGCCAATCCTCGCTGTGCCAACCATCTGCGAATGTGCCAGAATTCGGCTTTCATTCAGGTCGAATGTCAGCAGTTCTCCGGAAGCCAGCGGCTGATAATAAAAACTGCCAACCCGATGACCACGACCGCCTGGTGTGCCGATTGGTATTGAGTTGTCGTACACCGGAGAGCCATCCGCGAGATACAATACGGAGATTTGTGATCGTTCGATCACGAAGACCTTGTCATCGAAAACGGCACCGACAAACAATGCCTGACCGCGCGGACGCCGCCAGAGAATGCGACCATCCAGCAAACTGAGGCAATGTAGTTCATTGGAATCGCGAGGTGTTAACAACACGCGCCCCTCTGTAATTGTTGGTACGGCATCCAGCCAACGATCCTGCTCGTCAACCGACTCGGCCTGGTAACGGTTCGTATTGGGTCGGCCAAAAATGGGATTCCCGCGTCCTGTATTCGTATTGAAATGGCTCGGATACCGGTAGCCCCACATCAGTTGCTGACGGCTCAAGTCGACAGCAACCACAGAACCGGCTGTCGTGGGACAAACCATGACACCTTCTCCATAAGAAGGACTAATCCCGGATAGACCCCGAATGGCGAATCCACCAATCGGGTATTCTGGAAGAACGAGCGTTTGCGACCAGAGAAGTTTGAACCGAGCCCGCTCCTCAGAACCTTCAGCGGGAACTTCCAGAGACAGAACCAGCATTTTCACTTCACCATTGGCTTCCGCCAGACAATACAGACGATTTCCCAGTGGCAAAGGCGGACCCAGAAAACTGGTTCCGGCAAAATCGAGGCTGACCCCATTGGCCTCCACTCCACCACCAACTTCGACGACCCGTTTGCCAGTTACCAGATCGATGCCGACGAGAAAGTTGAAGTCGTTTTTCGTTGTTGCTCCCGCGACATGTGGCCGCGCCTGATAGACATTATTGTCTTTCGGCTTGCGGATAAGATAGACAAGCTTTCCATCGCTGCTCATCGTACCAGTCGCCATGTCGCGCCAGTTGACATTCTTGAGATAACGATCTCGCAATTGGGTCGGTCGACCGTTGATCATGATGGTCTGATTCCCTTCGCCATTGATGACATAGCGGCTAAAGGAAGTTGCGTGATCGCGCATGTAGTCGACGGTCTGCCAGAGAATTTCCCCCGTTTCCACATCGACAGCGCGCAGGTTTTTCATCGTCCGGAAGATCACTTTGCCATCGATCACCAGTGGATGAGCTACAGGCATCGCGAGGTAGCGATCTTTGTCATACCGTGTTTGCATCTCTTCAACGTTGCGGGCCACTTGATCCAGACGAGCCGCATTGGGATCAGACTTGTCACGAATGGTGTCGTACTTCCACTGCACCATTGCGAGCGGATTGGCAGCCGAACCCGAGGCATTGCGTGTGGCATCGCCCCGGAACATGGCCCATTTTTCCTGTCCGAGATTTGAGAACTCCGGTTGCTCACCCAATGTTCTCACCAGCCAGGGCAACGCATCTTCATCGCGCTGAAACATGGCAACCTGACGCCCGCCGAGACGGACAGCCTCCCCCTGACTGAGTCGCTTCATTTCCAGAAGTGTGGCAATACTTTGCTCGGGCATTCCCGCGCGTCCCCAGCAGACAGCCGTCTTCAGCGAAAGCATCGGTTCCCACCGACGGGCTGCTACGGGAAATTGACGCAACCGATCGAAGTGCAGCGCGGCGGCCAGCATTTCGGAGCGGTTGAAGTAATGCGCGCCGACCAGATAACTCGCTTCGTACCCCGCGATTGTGTGAAAGTAATTGCGGGCGACTTTCCTGAGGCCTTCCACGTCGCGATTCGTCCGCGCTTCCTGCAGCAAAACCCCTGCCTTGGCACCATACGCGTTCTCAAAAAAACGACGTCCATCTTCCGGCAATTCCGAAATGATGACATGCGCTTCTGATTTCAAGCTGCGGTAATGTGACTTGTTGTCCGGGTCAGGATTGAAGAAAAAGTCTTCCTGGTTTTCCAGAATGATCTGTAACAGCGCGAGGCCATTTTCGTAGTCGCCTTTTTCAAGATACTCCCGGCTCTTGTACAGCCGCTGCGACATCTGCCGATCGACGATGAATGGCTGATAGTTGCCAACCGGTTTCCCGACCTGCGCATCTGGCCCCTTCCGAATGGCAATCACACCCCCGTTGTGAAGAACAGGAACAGGTTGAGCCAGCAGCTCGGACGACCATGCAACGAAAGAAAAGGATATCAAAATTGCTGACACCAAAGTCCGGACCATTCCCAACTCTCCTACCTGTTGCCCCATCGCGAGGCCAATTCACTCACGTAAATTCGACGATCGCCTCAGATACCTGAAGATATTTCTGATACCTCAACGACGAGATACAGATGGATACCAATCGCCTTACTTCGGACGTAATGTTAGACGAAACTTTGGGTTCCAGCTAACTTTGAACTGTCATCATAACCAGATTTTTCGCCGAAATCTTCGTCGAATTCTGAATCTCAACTTCCAGCGGGATTGGGTCATAGCTGTTTCGACGGAATGGGCAGCGACGATGGGGCGAATTTCGGTACCAATAAGATCGATATCACTGCACAATCAGAGCAGGAAAAATGTTGTAACCAATTCCTGATGAAAGACTTATCAATGTGGGTGGATAAGAGGCAATCCAAGCGCGCGACAAAAGCCCGCCAAAACATTCAGCGGGCCTGATTTTGTGTCAAAAAACGCAAACGACAGTGGCTGGAGCAGTTTACCTTCTGGTGTGACGTCTCTGGCTCTTGAGGGCCGGCCTGGTTGCAGGCCTGGCGACGACGCCCATCGCGGCACAGAAGAGCGTAATACGCTCTAATCCATCGTATCCAGCAGTTGAATTATGGAGCGGTGAGCAACTGCGGCGTTCACTCGGACTTCTTTGTGAACGACTTTTCCCGACTTATCAATCACAAAAGTCCATCGTTCAGGCGTTACACCTCTTGCCAGGCGGTGGTACTTCCCTTTGATCACGCGGGTGATCTCCCCACCCTTTCGGGTCGGAACACCAAATTTGCTGGCAACAATACCATCGGGATCCGAAAGCAGCGTGAATTTGAGGCCGTATGTCTTTTTGAAGAGTTTATGGTTCTCGACCGTGTCGCCACTGACTCCAATCACTGTCGCGCCCCGCCGTCGCAGTTCATCCAACCGTTCGTTGAACATGCGTGCCTGTTTGGTGCATCGACCGGACATGTCCGCTTCGTAGAAATAAACCACGACAACCTGTTCGCCGATAATGCTATCGGAACTCCAGATGTTCCCCGAGTCGTCCAGTGCAGAAAAGGCAGGGGCTTTGTCACCCTCAGCCAGTTGTGCCAACTCAGCCGAGTGCAGATTCGATACACAAGACAGCGCGATAAAACCCGCAGCAAAGCAAAAAAATCGTTGCATTTCTCGTCACTTTTATGCCACCTGCCAGCGTCACATGTCCATATCCAGAACAATATCGTTCGAAAGGCAGGAGGAGCGATTTTCAACCATGTGCCATGCGTCTGCAACTCATCTCGTCAAACACAAACGCGGGAGTCGCATCAGATTATATACATATCGTAAATCATAGAGAGTTCTTATGCAACCGTCAAACTCATCACATTCATGAACGTCTCACATCAGGGAGGTTGTATGAATCGTCAGGGGAAGTCATTTTTCAAGGCGACGCCACCACTTGGGAGGCATATGTATCGCGTGCATGGCGATTTTCGCAGTTGTGACAAGTGGACCGCCAAGATGAAAAGTTGGATTTGATGAAGTTTCAAGGAGCGACAACGGAACGGGTGATGTCAAACCATACCTCAAAACAAAGCCTTGACAAAGCACCAGACTCAATATGTCTAAACCCTTTTTATAAAAAAGGTTAAGATTCGTGTTGGCTCCTGTTCCACCCACTTGTCTCGACTCAGGCAAAAGAGATGGAAAGCAGGGTCAGGCTCGTTCGATCTTAACCGCGCAGAACTTGAACTCCGGAATTTTTCCATGAGGATCGAGCGCGTCGATCGTCAGCACGTTTGCCGCAGCTTCGCGGAAATGGAACGGGATGAAAACCACACCAGGCTCAACAGAGTTATCGGCTCGTAGTTTCAATTCGATACTCCCACGACGACTCGATACACTCGCCATTTCGCCGTCATCAAATCTCAGTTTGGCCAGATCGTCCGGGTGGATAGACACAAAAGCGATTGGCTGAATTGCGTTGAGCGCATAACTTCGGCGAGTCATGCTGCCAGTATGCCAATGTTCCAGCACACGCCCGGTCGTGAGAATGAACGGAAATTCGTCATCGGGCAGTTCTTCGGCATCGCGAAACCCGCACGGTACAAAACGGCCGCGACCATTTTCTGTGGGAAATGCCTCACCGAACAGGATCTGTTCACCATCTTTTTCTGACGGATTGTTACAAGGCCAGAGTTTGCCGTTGGCCCCGAGGTTGTCGTGCGTCAGCCCGGCGTAATTCTCCGTAAGAGATGCAAACTCTTTGAATACTTCCGAAGTCGACGTGTATTCCATCTCGTAGCCAATCCGCCGGCTGATGTCACAAATAATCTCCCAATCGGGTCGCGCTTCGCCGGGGCTGTCGAGAACTTTTCGACCGACCTGCACACGTCGATCTGTGTTCGTGTAAGTGCCGGTCTTTTCAAAGTAACTGCTCGCTGGAAGAATCACGTCCGCGAACTCGGCCGTTTCGGTCAGGAAGATATCCTGCACGACAAGAAAATCGAGCGCTGCCAGCGATTTTCGTACCTTGTTGGTGTTGGGATCGGAAATAAATGGGTTCTCACCCAGGATATACATTCCTTGAATGTCGCCCGCCAGTGCCCCCTTCATGATTTCCACAACCGTCAGCCCCGGCTGCGGATCAAGTTCCGTCTCCCACGCCTGTTCAAATCTGGAGCGCACGGCATCATTGGTGACAAGTTGATAATCGGGAAACACCATTGGAATCAAACCAGCATCGCTTGCTCCCTGAACATTGTTTTGACCTCGCAGCGGATGCAGCCCTGTTCCTGGTTTGCCGACATTGCCCGTCATCAGGCAGAGTGAGATGAGGCAGCGGGCATTGTCGGTGCCGTGCGTATGCTGCGAAATGCCCATTCCCCAGAAGACAAGCATGCCACCCTGACCTCCACCCGGTGGAGTCGTGCGGCCAATGGTATGAGCAATGTTGCGGATCTCGTCAGCCGGTACGCCACAGAGCCGTTCCACCTGTTTCGGTGAGAAGTCGCGCAGCACCAATTCGCATAGCGCGTCGAAACCTTCCGTCCGATTCGCGATGAATTCCTCGTCGATCAATCCTTCCGACAACAGGACATGCATCACACCGTTGTAAAAGGCGACATCGCTGCCAGGCCGAATTTGAGCAAAGTGAGTCGCGAAATCCGCCATTTCATTACGGCGAACATCGACGAGGATCACCTTTGTTCCCGCTTTGGCCGCTTCCTTGATGAACGTCGCGGCGACGGGATGATTGGCAGTCGCATTGGAACCGGTGATCAATGTGACATCTGCCTGGTCAACGTCGGAAAAAACATTCGTAACGGCACCCGAACCAATCGTCTCCATCAACGCAGCAACAGATGATGCATGACATAACCGGGTGCAGTGATCGACATTGTTGGTCCCCAGGCCAGCACGGATCAATTTCTGGAACAGGTATGCCTCCTCGTTGGAACACTTTGCCGACCCGAAGCCAGCCAGAGCGTTGCTTCCGGATTGCGATTTAATTGCCGTCAGTTTTTGGGCAACCAGATCGAGGGCCTCATCCCACGTCGCTTCCCGGAAAGCGGGCAAGACCTCATCGTAATCGACGATGCCACCTGGTTTGTGGCGACCTTTCCTCCCCGGTGCACTCGCCTGCACTTCCGTCGAAAGTGCGCCTTTGGGATAGAATTCTTCGCGTCGGATCAAAGGTCTGGTGAGCCGTTGCGGATGCGAAGTATAGTCCCAACCGTAACGCCCTTTCACACAAAGCCGTCCGTGGTTCACCGGGCTTTCGCGGCCTTCGGCAAATACGATCCTGTTGTCTCGCTGATGAAACGTCACCGCACAACCAACGCCGCAATACGGGCAAACACTGTCGACTGACATCAGCTCATCACGTGAGATGACCGGCAAAGTGATTGGCTTATTGGTCAGCGCACCGGTGGGACAGGCAGCCACACATTCCCCACAGGAGACACACGTACTCTCGCCCATCGGGTTGTTGAGATCAAATGCAATTTGCGCCGTGTAACCTTTACCCGATCGTCCAATCACTTCATTCGATTGAATGTCATCACACGCGCGAACACAGCGATCGCACAGTATGCAGGCGTCGTGTTGAACGGCAATCACGGGGGATGACAAATCGGTCTCATGTACTGACGCCGTTTGGGAGTTGTCCATGTTCGCATGAAGAATCGACAGCGGGTTGTCGCTTTCCGATTCACCCAGCAAACCAGGATCGCGCCCCAGCGCTTCAAGTTCACAATCGCCAGTGGTGATTTCCCGTTCGCAGGGAACGGGATGATCAGACAACAACAAACTCGTCAGCATACGACGATGTTTGTCGACCGATTTTCCCTGTGTGGCAACAGACATACCATCGCTGCATCCCCGCACACACGAAGCGGCCAGCACACGTTCGCCGACATCGACGACGCACATTCGGCAAACGCCAACCGGGTTCATTCCGGGTGTGTGACACAGGGCGGGGATTTCGATTCCGGCCTGTTCCGCGGCTTCGAGGATTGTCGCGCCTTTCGGAACTGTCACCGACTGTCCGTCAATCGTCAATGTGACTGTGTCAATCGCCACACTTTCTGCCGTCACCATGCCGCGTCCTTGCTCGCTATCAGGTTTTGTCCATCACCACGTCGAAATTCCCTGCAGCCACCTTGTCTGCTGCCTTGTTGAATTCCACGGTGACGGAATTGCGCCCCTGCCGGGAAAGACTCTTATAAATAAAGTCGGCCGTGTTCTTCCGCCCAAATTCCGCAAAGTACATCTGGGTAAAAAGTTCCCGATGTCCGGCGGCAATCACCCGGTAGTGAATGTGGGGCGAGCGGCCCGGATATTCCCCCGGCCTGATTGTCTTGAATGCGTATTTGCCATCCTCACCGGTAATCATCCGGCCCCAGAATTGAAACTTGTTGTCCAACGGTACCGGATTGCGATCGCGCGGATGATTATACCGCCCGGCTGTACTCGCCTGCCAGATTTCGACAATCGTTCCTTTGAGTGGTGCGCCAGTCGTACTCAAAATCTGCCCGCCAACCTGTACGACTTCACCTTTTGCGATTTCATCTTTGGGAAACTTCCGTGTCAGGTCGACATCGTTGTGAGTCTGCTTCGCGATTTCGGGAACGGGATAAAACGGGCCAGCCGTCTGCTGTGGCGTCGGGAAGAGACGTTCCGCATCCTCAGCCGATAACCATTCCGGCAACAAGCTGCCAGCCAACATGCCGGCTCCCAATGCCGTGGAATACTGAAGAAGTGTCCGTCGGGAAATGTCGTTGGCAGTCTTTTGCTGGTTCATATCATTCTCCATTTGCAGGGATGTTTCCTGAAATCACGTTCTCCCATTGTACTCGCAGCAGGCCTCAATCTTGCAACGGTAAACCTGCAACATGTTTGTAACGGCTCACTCATTTCGATGCGGGGACCTCTTCAGGAAAGAGTTCCATCATGGAGAGAATGGGTGTAATCGCCACCTGTCCCAATCCACATATGGACGTTTGCTGCAACGTTTCTCCCAAATCAGGAAGGACTGTCAGCGCCTCTGTGGATTGCGTTCCGGCTGCGATACTTTCCAGTATTTTCACTGCCTTTTCGGAGCCGACACGACAGGGAACACACTTACCACACGACTCGTTACGAAAAAACGACACGATATTCGTCGCCGCAGCAAACAAGTCTCGCGTCTCGTTGAATACAATTACGGCTCCGGTGCCAAGCATGCTGCCAGTCTGTTGCATGGCGGCAAAATCGAGCGGCGTTTCGGCCTGATCTGACCGCAGGAATCTGGAACTCGCACCGCCGGGAAGAAACGCTTTCAGTGGAATCCCGTTTCGCATGCCACCAGCCAGTTCGATCAATTCTGAAACGGGAGTTCCAACCGGAATCTCGTACACGCCCGGCTTGTTCACATCGCCAGAAATCGACACGAATTTCAACCCGACGCAATTCTCCCGTCCCTGTTTTTTCCACCAGTCAACGCCATGATGCAGAATCGTCGTTGCCAGGGCGAACGTCTCCACATTGTTGATCAGCGTCGGTTTGCCCCATAATCCATGTGTGCCGGGATAGGGCGGCTTGTTGCGTGGCTCACCCCGCTTGTCTTCGAGGGCTTCAAGCAGAGCCGTTTCTTCGCCGAGAATGTATCCACCGGGTGAGAGAAAAATCTCGATGTCAAATGGTTGTTCCGAACCAGCCGCATTGTTTCCCAGAATTCCCCGCTCGCGCGCGATCTCAATGGTACGAGACAACGCCTTGTATTCTCTGGTATATTCGTGCCTGAGATAGACAATCCCCTTTTCTGCCCCAATCGTCAGCCCGGCGAGAATCATTCCTTCAATGACCAGATGCGGGAGTTCTTCGAGAATAACACGATCCTTAAACGTCCCCGGCTCGCTTTCGTCTGCATTGCAGATCACATATTTCGGCGTCACACTTTCGCCAGCCACCAGTTCCCACTTGCGACCGGTTGGAAAACCTGCACCACCCATTCCTGACAGGCCACTCTGTTGGATCTGTTCGATGCAGGTTGCGCCAATATCTCTTCCCGATGCGACCAGATTTTGAACCGTTCCAAACCAGTCAGACGCAGCATTATAAGGATTGACCCTCCATTGGCGAAGTTGACTGGTCGGTTCATCCTGCGGCAAGCCGGCTGGATCGGCGATCAGACGTTCGATCTTTTCGGCATCGTTGAGTGAAATCGGAGCCAAAGGGACATCGTTTATCGAAAGAGCCGGTGCCGCGTCGCAACGTCCGAGACAACTCACCTCGTGAATTTCGATGTCGGTTTCATCGCCAAATTTCTCGCGAACCAGTTCCTGACATCTCTGTTCGCCTGCCAATGAACAGGAAATGTCGCGACAGGCATGCAACAGCACACGCGGCGGAGGAGTGCGACGGAAATACGGATAAAAACTGACCAGCCCTTCCAGCCGATAGAGTGGCACGGTTCGCTCTTTCGCCAAACGACGAAGCGTTTCATCGCTGAGATAACCCAGGTCATGTTGCAATCGGGTCAATTCCCGCAAAAGTTCCACGTTGTGCCTCACTCCGAACAAGTCGTGACATTCCTCGCAGCGACACGATAGGCGTTGCCGAAGGATTGTGCAACTGCAGGCAGGACCGTTGCCAAAGGGCAACATCGCACGCCATTCTGTTGCCGTAAGGCAACGCGTCAAGCCTCCATTCACCGCAGCTGACGGGGATAATCGACGCTTCATTACCTAAGCGTATTACGTTTTCTTGTGGCCGCGAACAATGCCTCTCGGCCTGCAATGGCGGCTCCTCACGAGCCGGCGACGTCACTCAAAAAGGTAAGTGGCTCTGGTGATTCCGAACAAAACACAACTTTCACAATTGTCAAATCGATTCGGTATGGAAATTGCCAAATTCCTCGCACACGCAAAGATGATACATTCATGTCCCAGGCGAGTGCGCCTCTGCACACACAAAGGCCCAGTACTTATGAGTAACCTGGTTCAACAGGAATCGACCACAACAAGTCCAGCGATCGAAACATGTGAAGCACCATCGCCGGAGTCCATTGATCACTCCGCCGTCGGCTGGCTGACTCGATTCGTGGATGGCGACAAACGCAAAGATGTGCGCTGTCTGAAAAACTCAACGCGCGTGCTGAAACGTGTCGGTGATCTGTTCGTGGCCTGCACGTTACTCATTTTGCTTTTCCCCTTAATGGTCGTCGTTGGATTGGCCGTCCGATTTTCCTCGCCGGGGCCGGCCATCTTTCGGCAGGAACGAACCGGACTCAACTTGCGCCGAAAACGACCCAACCGAAGACGAACACCGACCAGCAACCTTCAATTTCCTGATCGCCGCGTCCGCAGGAATGACCGCCGACTGAAACCGGGTTTCGGCAAGCCGTTCGTGCTTTACAAATTCCGCACGATGCGAATCGATGCCGAGAAAAACGGTGCTCAATTTGCCGTCAAAGGAGACCCTCGCGTCACAAAACTGGGACGTTTTATGCGGAAAACCCGGCTCGATGAGCTGCCACAGTTATGGAACGTCATCCGGGGCGATATGTCGTTAGTCGGCCCGCGTCCGGAACGCCCGGAATTCATCCGCAATCTCTCAGAGGAAATTCCTGATTACCTGCTGCGGCTCGGTTTGCGTCCCGGCTTGACCGGCATCGCGCAAGTCGTGAATGGCTACGACAACGACATTGAAAGTTTCCGCCGCAAGGTTGCCTATGATCTGATGTACCTGCAGACCCTCTGCCTGTGGAACGATGTCAAGATTCTGTTCCGCACAATCGGTATCGTGCTGACCGGCAAGGGGGCGCTTTAACAAAGAGTGGCTACCGCACCCGCAAACCGACATCACGTAAGCGGCTGATTTGGGCCACAATCTTCGGCACCGCATCCAGCCCCATGATAAACATCAGCACATAGCGGAAGACCGCAAAAATATCTCCGGCTTGCGGAGCTGCTTCTCCCAATCCGCCACCACCAACGTAGTGCACGAGCGAAGCGCACAACACGGCGAGGATAAACAGTTCCATCAAACCGAAATTGATCGCTTCGGCATCGGAAAGACGAATGCGCCAACGAGCGAGCGAGTCGAAATGTTGCCGTAGTTCTTCGCTGTTGGAACGGTCAATCACGTCCACTTCTTTCTCCAACCGATCGTTCAACCCACCGTTGAACGCGAAAGATTGTCGACCGTACGCAGCGTTCAGAAGAAAGGCCGGCAACAGTAACATCAGACAAAAGAAGATCAACGTCCAATCGTAAAAGACCAGCATCACCAGCGCGCCCGAAATGGAGAACGTGGCTCGAATCATCGTTGGCACATGATGCTCGAAAAAATTGACGAAACCTTGAGAAAGTTGAGATCGCGCGGAAACGCGGGAGACATCGACGTCATCAGATCGTTGCCGCATCACCAGCCTGGTCGCCAGATCGGTGTAGATTTCCGTAAAGGCCCGGGTGTCGTACATCCGGCGGAAGGTACTGATCAGAAGATGGGCCAGATGTTGACCAACAAACACCATCAAGCCCACGAATGATTGATTCAGCAAATCGTTGATTGCCCACCCGATCACAAATGGTTGTGCGAGCCGCAACAGGTTTTCGACAATGAATAGACCATACGTCAGCGACATCGTACCATGATTGGCGGTGAATAATGTGCGGAGTGACAGCCGCTCACCGTACCCCCTGCCTTTCGAGTCTTCGACACGACTGTCAGCGTGTATGGATTTTTTGCACGGCACTTCCGTCGTTGACTCGAAAGAGTTTGCGATCGACGCACTCATTGTCTGACTGACTCCCCAAATGACTTCGCAAGTCAGCAAAAGGCAGCCAACCCGGCTTCCACCAGATCGACACCCGCCGAAATAATTTCCTCGCGCCCGCCATAGACGTCGAAAGATGTGGACGACCAATCATCCAGCAATTCGGAAAACGAACACGGCTTCTCGATCAGCCGCTCGAACAATTGTACCCCTTCGTCTTCCAGGATAACGGTGTGAATATCGTTTGCGACGGGAAAGAAGACCGCCTCGATCGGCGGATCGTCCTCGTCATCAATGAATTCTCTCGTTTGAAATGTGGCCGTTGCACGAATCGGATTGAGCATCAGCACCAGAGAATCATCATCGCCCCACATCTCCAGCATCCGTTCCGACTGAGAATGGACCTCTTGAAACCGAACATGACCCAATCGGTCCTCAATCGCCCGCTCTTCAACCTCAAATCGAGTCCGGTGCAAAGCAACATGATCCAACTGTTCCATCGACAGATCATCTCTGTTGCAAAGCCAGTTCAGGAATGAGATCGCATCCGATGAGCCGGTGTCATAAGCCTGAAGTGGAACCGTTTTCACGAATTCAACCAATCGATTTTCAAGGTTATCAAGGACCTCTTCGGACTCTTCAAAATGATCTTTCAATTTCAAAAACCGTTTGTCGAGGTTCCCATCGGTAAACATCTTTACGACGAAGGCCGGTCGTTCGTCCGCAACATTCGCAAGTACGACATCGTTTTTTGCAATGGCAAACGCACGGGTGCATTTGTCAATCTGGTTGCGGTAGTCGGCTTCCAGGTTTTCGTCAACTTCGATGGCATTGACTTGCTTTTCCAACATGCCTGATCTCTTTCCAGCTTTACGTGCGGATTGTGGTCCTTTTGAGCGGCTGAATAAAACCACTCTCTGAACGGAACATTCTTTCAAATCGTAAGACATGGTTTTGGGGGAATTTGTTTTTCATCGCGTAATTCGCCAAACACACGAAAGAAGGAAAGGGACCCAGACAGGATTACAGGATGGACAGGAGAGAATCGTCCTGTAGATCCTGTCAGGAAACTCTTTTTGCATACAGGCGATCGGCACCTGCATGTTTCGTCGATATCGTGTTGTTCATAGTTGCTCTGGATCCCCCCCCACTTGAATCATGAACACCGCGCGGGAATGACTGGCTCGAAGCCGTCGCCATCAGTTCACGGTCGTTCCGATTGGGATTCACGTTCCATAATCAGCCGGCAATCGTGCTCCGATTCGGTCGGGTTCCTTTTGGAATCGTCTACACCGTCACCAGCGTCTCTTCCGCGATTCTTCGTACCTGACGGACTTCTTCCCGCCAACCGCTTTCATCCGGGAAATTCTGGTCCCGCTCGATAAAGACCGCATTGACCTTGTCCCGCCCCAACTCCAGCGCGTGCCGGTACAATCGAAAGACCTCGTCCGGAATGGGGTGGGAATGACTGTCGATATACATGTTCGCCTTGTCGTCAAAGAATCCACCCGCCAGATGCATCTGCACAGCCGAGGCAAAGGGCATCACCGATGCTATGAACTCGTACGCGTCATAACCAAAGTTCACCGAGTTGGCATAGACGTTGGTGACGTCCAATACCCACCCGCAACCTGTCTTCTGCAACACCCGAGCCAGAAACTCCGCTTCGGACATCTCCCCTTCAAACTGAAACAGGTAAGCGATGTTCTCGACGTAGAAGCGAATATCGTCAAAGTAGCGCTGCACGACATCAATGTTGCGGCAGGTACACTGCAAGGCGGCCTGGGTGAAAGGTGGCGGCGCGAAGTGGCCGATCTCTACGCCCTTATCGCCATTGCGTGTGAACCCCAGGTGATCGCTGACCGACTCCGCGTTATTCTCGCGGGCGATTGCCTTCAAAGCGGCCATGTATTTTTCGCCCGGCGGGTCGGCAGATGCGACCGACAACTTCAAGGCGTGAACACTGACCAGATCGAAGTCCTGATTCTGCACGTAGCGATCAACACGCAGCGGATCGTTAGCCCGCTCGAATGTGATTTCCGCGGCATTGATTGCCGGGTCATCCAGAATCGGTCGGTTCTGTTCGCGAATGGCATAACCGATGGCAGGCAGCATGGCTCGTCTCCTTCGATTCGTCGCCTCTATGAAAATGCATCGTGAGTGATGCGGAATTTGTGGCATTCAAAGCAAAATGGGCATAGCGAATTTCAAGGCAACCCAGAGCCTCCGCGCCCCGACAATGGAGGCTCCGGGTCAAAGGCGCCCCAAAAGACGCCCCTTGAAGTTGTTACCAGCAACGGCAACAACGACAACAGCGACAGCAACAGCGGCGATCAGCCACCTTCTTGCTGCGGGCGAAACTGCGAATCTTCTTCAGTTCGCGTACCGCCTTTTTCGTCTTCGTTGTCATCGCGTACGTCCTTTCTTACTCGTGACGGCAATCGCTAACCGTGACGCGCCCGCCGCCGGAACCACGACAAGCCGAAGCGGAGACCATCTCCGAGTCCGCTTGTCCGTTTGCCACATTTATTTTCAGCCGTCGTTCTCAGCGGTCTGGTGGATCGCCTTTGAGTCCCCCCTCAAAGTCCCAAAGGTCGATCATTCACCAGGATGCGCTGTGGACGTTCGGATTCTGCCCCCCTCAGGAAACCTTGCAACAAATTGGCGGCAATGGAGGAATGTCACAGTCCGCCAGACTCGTCTGGGGATGACAAAATGCAACGGCGATGCCAAACTGTGAGAAAGGATATGCCAGATGCATAACCTTTTTCGTTTCAGTGTTTTACAGAGATTGTTTTCCAGCAGCGGGTTGAAATGATGTGGGCCTCAATCCGCGACAGAGCGCCATCGGATCGATCACACAACTTTGCGGGAGACCAATCAAATAATGGGAGATGACATCAACGACGATGAGGCTTTTTCGCCGGACGAAGAAGCGGAAAATTCGGTAACGGCATTCCTGAAATCACTGTTCCGAGTCGATCGTTACATCGCGGCTGCGGGATTTTTCATTGCCGTCGTACACCTCATCCTTCTGCGGAGTGTCAACCTGGGGCTGGTTCTGATGTTTCTCGTGATCCCGCTTGCGATGCTCTGCCTGGCATCCTGCCCGACAGCAACATTCCTGCAGAAAAAAGTGGCGCAGTCCTTTCTCGGATTGATGGCCATTGGTGTCGCGCTGGCTCCTCTGCGAGAGATATTGCCGAACATGCGTGCCTTCAACAACATCCCACCCATCCCCAATCGTATTCTGACATGGTATGTCGGCATCTACCTGTTTTATCTGATGAATGTCATCCCGCTTGCGGCCTTCGGCAGTGCGCTACGCAAGAATCTCATCGGTGAAAAAGCGGCTTTCACAACGTTCACCTGCATCCTTGGGCTGTTCGCCTGGTGTGTCATGGGCCTGTCATCGCTGTGGGTTATCGCACTCGCGATGGGATTCATCAAGATGTGACGCGAAGACGAGTGCACAATTCAATCACGTCGTCGGGACGTAACGCTCATATTCGTACTTCAGCGTCTTTCGCTCTCCCGGTTTCAGTTTGATGGTCCAACTGATCGTCCCGGCTCGATCCAGCAGTTTCAGTTTTGTCGGGTCTGTTGAGAGTTCACCGTCGTCACCAGCGACAGTTGGTTTGCCCGGCACTTTGACATCGATCACGATTTCAACCTCACGCTTCTCAAAGTTATGCAGTTTCAATTCACCTCCGAGTGTGACCAGATCCCAATACTTGTACTTGTCCGGCGCGTGAGCTTTCAATTTGCGATCCGCTTCGTATTCACGTTTCGACGTGGCGATATTGATCGCAGCGGAAACTGGAATCTCCGCAATGCCTCCCTTGGGAGTGTATTTGAGCAGATCCTCGCTGAGAGGTCGCCCACCACTGACCGCAAGAAACGGACCGGTCGTCCAGGCATTGTCACTGTTGTTGTGCAATTGCAGGAAGTGCTTCATCCGTGCGGGAGGTGCCCAGCGATAAATGTGTGTGTATCGAATTTTCCTGGTGAATAGCGTAACAATCGCCTTTTCTCCGCGTCGCAGCGTCAAATCCTTCTTGGTGTAGACCGTGTAATCGCTTCCGCCGGCAGAATCGAGTTTGGGAAGATTGCCTGTCGCCTTGTCGAGATCCCCCGGCTGGTTACCAGCAGGTTGCTCGACGACCGTCTGGTGTTGAAACTGATCCGCCGTGATCGTATTGCTGACAATCCCCGATCGGTTCATAATTTGTGTGCGCAATTGCGGCGGTGCTATCGCTGCTCCGATCGTGCGGATTGTCTGCCCGACAGCAATCGGTGCCATGAAATCGGTATGCGCGAAATGCGGCACGCCGACCACGAAATTAACATCGCAATGCACGAGGTCTTCCGCCTCGTTGACAAGTGTGCCACGCAGCGTCATTTCTACCGTCGTTTCATCCAGAATTCTGACGCTGTATTCGGGAATCCAGGTAATGCCACCACTCAAATACGCCACACCGATTTTCGATTTCGGATCGCCACTGCCTTCTTCACTTTCGAGGTGAATTCGCAACGGCATGGCGAGGATTTGCAGCTTGGCCACAGTCGCGATGGGGACGGCGATGCTCTGCGTGCCAGTGTCGAGAATGGCGAATTTCTCGCCGGCGGAAACCAGTGTTCCAGCCGCTTTGCGGTCCGATCTGTTTTCTTTGTATGACAACTCGACCTTCAGTTTTTCCGCTGCTTTCAATCGTTTTCGGCGCGCTTCAAGCGTGTCGGGATGATCGACATCATTGAATTCGACAATCTCGCCCGGCCCTGCTCCGACGATATCCACATGCTCTTTTTCGTTGTGGGAAAAAATCGCCAGCGTGCCGAACTTGGCGGGGGGGATCTTCTCGGCCATCACCCAGCCGTCACGTTTGGTCGCGGTCCCTTCCCGCATGAAAAAGCCGAGGCCGTTTTTGAAAACCGAAACGCTGGTTGTACGAGTTTTGAGCAGATGCGGGTTTGCTTCCTCTTTCTTTTCGTCAGCCTGTAACGACGAGACCAGAGAGACAATCAGAACGAATGCAATTGCAAAACGAAACGTGAGGGAAATTTGAACGGACATGTCGGCGGCTCCTCATGAGATGATTGAGTGGTCATTGCACGGTACTTCGCGCGTTATAGCAGTTTACCTTCTGGTGTGATGTCTCTGGCTTGTATGGGGCCTTTGTTTGCAGGCCAAACGACGCCCATCGTTGCACAGAAGAGCGTAATACGCTCTAAACTCAACGCATCTTAATCGAGAATTGCCCGGTTCTTTGTAACGGGTCTGTATCGTGTGATGACATGAAATCAGTATGTTGGAGTCACATTGCTACTCAATTTTGCGTGCCCTGCCTCCATCGCACCAGCAAAGAAAGCATGTGGAAAGGACTTGTGTCTCACAAAGATTCGAAGCCATAACGGGGGAGGATAGAGCAGTTTACTTTTTGGTGTGACATCTCCGGTTGGTGTGACATCTCTGGCTCGTGGGGAGCCTGTATTTGCAGGCCAGACGACGTGCATCGCGGCACAGAAGAGCGTAATACACTCCAGTTCATCTCTGATGACCGAAATGCTCTGCAAGAGATGCCATTAACCACTGTACAAATGAGGGGAGGGGGGATTGCAGGCGAAACGGAAGTCAGGTTGCAGACGTTTTTACCTCAAGGTGTATGGACGACCCTGGCTGCGTAACCAGATCGTCTGACGCGGTTTTATGATTGTAAGCTGGTGTTGCACTGGTCATTTTTCCTTTTTTACTTCGATAAATAAAGATAGCCTGTTCGTAGAATCAATAGCCAGATTCATCCGATTCGCTGGAAAACACTGCCCCATCCGACGATCATACATCCTTCGGTTGTCACGCCTCTCATCTCAAACATGGTCTCTTTGGTTCATGTCGACATTCATTCAAGAAATTCTGAACCGTCGCCTCCACATTGAGGGACGTGGCCGATTGTGTGCGGCCATCATCTGGATGCTGATCTCGCTTGTCACACTGAACAGTATATCGCTGTTGCACGCGGGTGAAGTTGTCCTCTCCAACGGATTGATCATCGATGGCAACCCGGTTCCCATTCAGGGGCTGACCAAAGCGGCCATCGGCCAGACACAAACCGAGTTGACTGTCTATCCGATTTTGATGATTGACACCGGCTTGAAACGGGTCTTCGTGCCAGACAACTTCGCCGAGGAAATCAACCGGGACGTCAACCTCTCCAAGTATGTCACGTTTAATCTGGATCAGAAACCAGCCGTCGGCCGGCCGATGTTGGCATCGGTCGGTTCCTTTGCCGATAAATCCATCTTTGACAAATTCGGTCGCCGCACGGTCAAACTGCAAACGGCCGAAAAACCAATTGACGTCATTCAGGGAATCCGCCGCATTACGCCCAGGTACGTTCGCGTGACAAGTCTGTCGCATGTATGGGACCACGGCATCGCGACGACCTCGATCGACCCGCCGATTCTCGACGCCATCATTCGGCAGGTGACCGACCAGAACGATCCGAACGACCGGCTGGCGGTTGCCCGGTTTTATCTGCAGGCCAGGCAGTACATCCAGGCCGATCATGAATTGGAATCGATCGAGCGAGACTTCCCCGAATTGGCTGGACGGGTGGAAGAGGTCGGCCTCGACCTGCGGCACCTCTGGGCCAAACAACTGCTGGATGAATTACAGAATCGGCGTGAGGCGGGTCAGCATCGGCTGGCTTACGCGGCGGCGAAAAAATTTCCACGCAAAAAAATGTCCGCCTCAGTCGTCCGCCGGGTGGATGAGATCATCGATGAATACCAGGATGCCGTCACCAGAATGCATACGGCTGCGGAAATGCTGGCGGTTTTGCAGGCACAGATCACCGACCCCGAACAAGTCGCGAAACTCGCTCCGCTCCGATCATCTGTGCGCAACGGATTGAAGTTTGAATCGCTCGACCGGCTCGATGCGTTCCTGAAACTTGCAGATGACAATAACATCCCGGCGAACGAAAAGTTGGCGCTTGCCTACTCCGGTTGGATCGTTGGTGGTGAAAACGCCGTGACCGATCTGTCGCAGGCATTACGTTACTGGGAAGCGCGGGATCTCGTAATGCAATACCTGCGGACTCCTGTCCCGCTGTCCCGCAAATCGTTACTCGGAAAAATCGAATCGATCGAAGGTATCTCGCCCAAAGTCGTCGAACAGATGATTCCGCACCTTCCTCCGCTTCGGGAAACTTTTGGCGTGCGCGCCGGGCAATCGTTTCAGGTTACCAGCCGGGAACCAGCCACCGAGCCTGTCAGCTACAGCGTTATTCTGCCACAAGAGTATTCGCCCGATCATGCCTATCCGATGATCGTCGGCCTCCGACCAGCCGAACGGACGATCAAAAACGAGGCAGACTGGTGGGGCGTGGTCCGCAAACACGCGGGTGATCCCGGTGTGCCGGGCCAATCACAGCGTCGTGGCTATATCGTCATCGCGCCGGAATACATGCCACCACAAACCAGCCAGTACGATTACAGTTCACAGTCGCACCAGAAAGTTCTGTCGGCTATTCGCGATGCCCGCAAACGGTTTTCCGTTGATTCCGACCGCATTTTCCTCGCTGGTCATGGCATGGGTGGTGATGCGGCATTTGACATCGGCATGTCGCATCCGGACATGTTCGCTGGCGTGATTCCGATTGCCGGGATTTGCGATCATTACTGCAAGTATTACTGGCAGAACACCAAGCTCGACCTCATGCCCAAGCAGGTCCCCGCGATGAAGACGCTGCCGTTTTACATCGTCGGTGGTGAACTCGATCGCGATTCACTCGAACGAAATTCCAAAATCATCAACCAGATGATGATTTACAATTACGACGTCACTTACAGCGAATACCAGGGCAGGGGTTACGAATCGTTCTACGAGGAGATCCACGACCTGTTTGACTGGATGGCGTTTCAGAAACGGCATCGGCATTCAACCAATTTCACGATGCGAGTATTGCGTCCGACTGACACTCGATTCTTCTGGTTGCAGTCCGATGGCATCCCCTTCAGCCCGGTCAATATCCTGAATACCAACGGCTCGAACAACCGATTGCGTGGCCGCGCGACACCCAAGACCATCAACGCCCGCGCCACAACCGGCAATTCGATTTACATTCGCTCGCAGGCGAAACTTTCGACCATCTGGCTCTCGCCGGAATTCATCAGCTTTGATGAGCGGGTGCGGATTTACAACAACGCACGCCAGATTTATAACGAAATCCCCGAGCCGGAGATTGAGGTGATGCTGGAAGACCTCTACACCCGCGGCGACCGGCAGAAGTTGTACTCGGTGAAAGTGGAATGCGACCGCAACACATGTTCGGATTGATTGGGTTATTGGTGCATGCTTTTTCGTGCGGCATGCGGGGCTTCCCCCTCAATTCTGTCATTCTTGTGAAAGCAGAACTCCACACTTTTTTCTGGACACTCACCTTCGCGGGTATGACTTGCTTCGGGATTGCGTGTCGCTCTCGCGACTGTTTTCAATCAACAGGAAAACAGGGGGCATACACGGCTTTTTCGTCGGATTTCAGCGGAAAACGTAACCTTTATTATATGGACATCACAACGGCAACTTTGAATTAAAGGATAGAGCCTGATGCGCAATGCGGCTATCCTGTTGATCCTGTCATCCCGTCTGATTCTTTCCCTCACAGGCAAACGGCACGGGTATGATCTGGCTTCATTCTCGTAACCACGCCTGTAAGAGCATGGCGTGACTGATATTCGAGTCACGTTCTCGCGAGCGTGTTTACAAAAAACACTTTTGTGTCTTTTGATTATCTCGCAGTTGAATTCTCTTCCGGAATGACATGGAGTCCGAAATGAGGTCCTTCAACTGCATGTGGAGATTGACGCCACCAATCGGACCGGTTTACAGTGGTTGGAGAACGGGCGCAGTAGAACAGAACCCGTTAACGACACTCGTTATTCCCGCGTACACGGGGACAGGTTTTCACCGAGTGAGTTTTCAATCGGGGTTGTGCTGTGCTTCACCCACCCTGCAATGAAAATCGACACAATTCTTTCCCGGTAGGGAATTCGCAGAGAACGAAGTATCCATGCTGGCCAAACGAATCATTCCCTGTCTCGATGTACACGCCGGGCGCGTGGTCAAAGGGATCAACTTTCTCAATCTGCAGGATGCGGGCGACCCGGTGGAAGTCGCCTCCCGTTATGAAGAGCAGGGGGCGGATGAACTGGTCTTTCTGGACATCACCGCCAGCCACGAAGAGCGGGACATCATTCTCGACGTCGTTCAGCGAACATCGGAAGAAGTCTTCATGCCTTTAACCGTTGGCGGCGGGATTCGGACGCTGAACGATATCCGCGAACTCCTGAAAGCCGGCTGCGATAAGGTTTCGATCAACTCCGCCGCCGTTAAAGATCCCGAATTCGTTCGCGAGGCGGCGTTGCGCTTTGGCAGTCAGTGCATTGTGGTGAACATCGATCCCAAGCGAATCCCCGTTTCCAATTACGATGTGCAATGCGATTTTGAAAAGGCACTGCAATGCATTGAACGCCCTGCTCGAGAAGGGGCGGAATCATCCGAAAATGTGATGTGGGATGTACACATCAATGGTGGCCGTCTGCCGACGGGTCTCGATGCTGTCGCCTGGGCCTTGTATGTGGAGCAACTGGGCGCGGGCGAAATTGTGTTGACCAGCATGGATGCCGACGGCACCAAAGATGGGTTCGATCTGGAGATCACCCGCGCGGTTGCCGAGGCGGTCAACATTCCGGTTGTTGCCAGTGGGGGGGCGGGAAGTCCGCATCACATGTACGAAGCGGTCACGGCAGGCGGTGCGAGTGCGGCTCTGGCAGCGAGCATCTTTCACTACGGCACCTGCACGATCGACGAAACGAAGCAATACATGGCCGAGCGCGGCGTGCCGGTTCGATTTAATCCACTGGTTGTCTGAAACCGCCAGTGACACCTTTTAGTTCGAGGGCTGAACCATGGCGAAAAAAGATGAGTGGACAACATCGACTTATGTTGATGGCCAGGAAATTGAAATCGACAAAATTTTCCGACTGGCTATTAAGCATGGTTGCTCGGATATTCACCTGCAGGTCGATCGCCCGCCGATTTTCCGCGTGAAAGGTGTCGTGCGGGAACTGCAGATGGACCCGATCAGCGAAGACCAGATGGTTGATCTCTGTTTCCCGATGATGGATCAGCGCAACCTCGACATCTTTCATGAGGAAGGGGGGGCCGACTACGCCAAAACCATGATCGATACCGACGGTTCGATGTGGCGGTTTCGTGTGAACCTGTTCATTCAACTCGGCAAAGTTGGCATGGTCGCCCGTAAGATTGAACAGTCGATCCCACCATTTGAGAAACTCTGTCTGCCACCGATCATGGAAGAACTCTGCAAGTTCGATCAGGGGATGGTGCTGCTGGCGGGGGTTACGGGGTCGGGGAAAAGTACGACCATCGCATCAATGCTCAACTGGATCAACCAGAACTACCGCAAGCATCTGCTGACGATTGAAGACCCGATCGAATTCATTTACTCCTCGGACAAATGCCTGATTAACCAGCGGGAAATCGGACAGGATGTGAGAGATTTCCACATCGCCATGAAGCATGCTGTGCGTCAGGACCCGGACATCATGCTGGTGGGGGAAATGCGTGACCGTGAAACGTTCGAGACCGCTATTCACGCTGCCGAGACCGGCCACCTTGTGTTCGGAACGATTCACGCCTCCAGTGCCCCGGGAACGATTTCCCGTATTCTCGACCTGTTTCCTTCCGACATGCACGGCCCGATTCGTGCCAGTATTTCGATGAACATGAAGGCGATCGTCGGCCAGAAACTGCTCAAGACGATTGTCGATGCCCCGCCGCGCGTGCCGATCGTCGAAATCATGCGATTCAATCCGACGGTCCGTAAACTGGTGCTTGAAGATGAGGACGAAAAACTCGCTGCGGCAATTCGGATCGGCAAGGATGAGGGAATGCAGTTATTTAACGACAGCCTGTATGAGTTCCTGGATAAGGAATACATCAGTCGCGAAGCCGCCTTTGAGATTTCACCGAACGTGGAAGAGTTGAAGATGCGTTTGAAGGGCATCGATGTGAAAGCCGCCGCGATTTTGTAGAGAGAGCTGCAATTCTGTGCAGCGCACGTTCCCGCGTGCCGATCTGTTTTCACCATTCCATTTCTCAGCACGAGCGGACAAAGCCGCCCGCAGCCCCCCCAAACGTATTCGCATAGCTGAGTTGCCACGTAACGTAGTGTTCAATGTTCACTCCGCGACGCGTAGCGATCGCGGCTATCCTGTTGATCCTGTCTAATTCTTTTCCGTCAGACAAACGGCAGGCCAAGCCTGCGAAAACTCACCCCGAAAGACAGTATTCGCCAGGTCTCGCGACGAATCGCTCTTGAGGCCGAGCCGCGTTCGCCGATATAGTTCGCTCGTCGAATTTGAGACGATCTTTTTTAGGCGATGTGCGGAATGGGCAACGAACAACTTCGACCTGACGAATCCGATGAAAAAAACGGTCACGATGGCGAAACGATTCGCTTTCCGGTTGAGAATGTCTTCACGCCAGGTTCTGACAACTTTTCTGACGGGGAAACGCCCTTCAACGTGATTGTCGATCATCCGACGATTCCGATCTCCAAAGGAGCGGATGAAGACGATCCAGAGGAGTCGGACAATGGCAAACTACTGGATGACGATCTCGAAGCCGCGTATCAACAGGCACTCGCCTCAGTCGAAGCGGCCGAAGTCGAAATGCAACGCTCGTTTCAGGAACTACAAGCCGATGAACCTGTGGTAAGCAACACTGCCGAAGGCAGGAATGAATCCACGGAGGAGTCAGAGCCAACATCGGCCACCGATCGACTGGCCGAGGCAATCGAGGAGGACCTGACGCCCGATGCGACCCAGGAACGTGTGACTCCCCGGCAGATTATCGAAGCAGTGCTGTTCGTCGGCGGAGATGCCATCACCACGCGGAAATTGTGCAATCTGTTCCACATTGAAATGGATACCGACGCAGTCGAAGCGATCATCGACGACATGAATACGCAATACCGGAGCGAACAGCGGCCCTACGAAATCGTTTTTGGAGAAGGGGGCTATCGCATCCAATTGCTCTACCCGTTTGAACGGGTTCGAGCCAGAGTCTACGGCCAGGCGCCGAAAGAGGTTAAACTCTCGCAGGACGCTCTCGAAGTTCTCTCTTTGATTGCGTATCACCAGCCGATTGCAAAAGGAGACCTGCTCGCGGCGAAGTCGAAAGCAGACGGCCCCCTGCGACAGTTGATCCGTCGGGAACTGGTGCAACTGGAACGGAGTGAGGCCGAGCCGAAGGTGATTTCGTATCGCACCACACCTCGGTTTCTACAGGTCTTCGGCCTGGTGGATCTGGACGAACTCCCGCGCGCGGAAGAGTTGGAATTTAAGTAGATCAAGGTTGCCCGGCTGGAGCGTATTCCGCTCTTCTGTGCCGCGATGGACGTCGTTTGGCGCAAATACAGGCTCCTGCGAGCCAGAGACGTCACACAGGAAGGTAAACTGTCTAAGTTGTCCAGCTGTCTAAGTCGTCCAGCTGCGGGAGGGCATTTCGGCGTTCATCGCAGGCGTTTTGGGTTCCGGGATGATTCGTTCCTGGGAAAGACGATCGGTCAATGCCTGCCAGGTTTCACGATGAACCTCCAGTACGCGTAACGCGTCATCAATCATCTGCAGTTCCCGGTCGATATCCGCCTGCACGAGATTGCGGTAGGCGTAAAAGAACAGCCCTTTGAGCTGGTCGGTCAATTCCGGCGATTGTTCTTCATCCAGGCCGGAAATCAACTCGCTGACGCAATCACGGCTTTTGCCCAACGCAATGTGAGCCGTTTCAACGTCTTCATCCTGCAATGCCTGCCTGCCCTGGCGGGCAAAACGGATGGCACCATCCACTACCAGCATGTGCAATTGGTGTGGAGGGGCGGTCATGACCTGGGAAGCCATGTATTCATCATTGCGAATCATCGAATGCATCCTTTTCCAGTTCTCAGGTGTGAATCCAAAAATATCGAGTGAGGCGAACAGGGTTTGGAGCGTATTCCGCTCTTCTGTGCCGCGATGGGCGTTGTTCGGTTTGCAAACATAGATCCCACGAACCAGAGACGTTACACCAGAAAGTAAACTGCTCCGGGGTGTTCGGTTAACGGGAATTGTTGTTACTTCTGCGGTTCACGGTGATCGGCGCGATGGCGGAGATCGCCTGTTGCTGTGTTTGCAAACCGGCGATCAGTTCTTCCATTCGGACGAATTCCTGCAACAGTCGGTCGCGACGAACGAGCAGAATTTCGTCGAGCGTATCGACCCGATCCTGCAATGAATCAATCGAATCTTGCAGGGAGGTGTTCTCCAGCGTGAATGTGCCAGTGAAGGGGTCGGTCAGCGATTCCACAATGTTCGTTGCCGCATCGGAGAAGCCGTTGTCGGTGTTGGTGAAAAATTTTTCGATGGTGGCGGGATCATTGTCGATGGCTGATTGCAGTTCTTCTGTATCGAGTGTCAACTTTCCGCCGGTAGTAAAGCGAATGCCGAGTTGTGACAGTGAACGAATCGTGTCGGTCGAATCGCCATATTGTTGACTCACGATCGACTCGACCCGGCTAAGAATCCGCAGAACGACACCCTGCCCCTGCAGAACTCCTCGCTCTTCGGTTTCGATATCGAAGCTTGTCTGTTCGTCCGCATTGCTGATCAATGCATTGTAGGCGGTTACAAAACTCTGCAGCGAACTGGTAATTTTGGAATCGTCCCGCGTAACCGAGACTTCGGCTGTCGTGCCATTGGCATTGACGACGGTCGCCGAGAGATCGGCAACGGTTTCCTCGAACGCGTTCGTGCTCGACGTTGCGATAAAGCCGGTAAGCGGGTCCGCCCCGACACGCAGTCGGGCGTCGCGTCCTTCCACAAATGTGGAGAAGCCAAGGTTCAAAGCCCCATCATCGATAATCAATCGTCCACCCGCTCCGGAAATCGCCGAGGTGATCGCCAGTCGTTTGGAGGAAAAGGTTGAACCATCGTCAATCACCGCAGCGGAAACGGTTCCGTCAAAGGCGTTGAACTTGTCGATCAGGTCATTCAGCGTGTCGTCGGACTCCACATCGATTTCGGCAATCTGTCGACTGGTGATTTCGTATTTGCCGGACGTGGCGTTTAATGTGCCGGTTCCGAGAATACGCAAGTCGGCTGCGGTCGTGCTGTCAATTTCTTCCACGCGCAATCCGCCGGACCCGCCAGCGTTGTCGATCAACTCGAACCCGTCACCGGTGGTGTTGAGTTGAGCGGTCACCTGAATCTTGCTTGCCGCGTTGATTCGTTGTAAGACGTCGCCGATTGTTGCGACTGCGCTGGAGATGGCAATCACCTCCTCGTTCCCGGCAGAGTCCACAATGCGAATAGAACCAGCCGCAATGCCGCTCCCGTCCGGGGCGTAGTCAGCGACGGAAGTCGATTCATTAAGGTAACGATGATTGAGTGAGCCGGAATCGATCGAGGTCTGGGCCGCGTCCACTTCGATCCCCAATTGCTCGGCCAGAGTTCCGGTGGCAACATCGGCAATAATCAGATTCGACGCTGTTGCTCCCGAAGTGTCGGTCACAACGATTCCAGTCCCGGCATTGTTAATGCGGGCGGAAAGCTGCAGGTCGATGCCACCGTTCTCCGCCGTGTTGATGGCATGTATCACCTCATCCAGCGACTGCGCGGAGGAAAGGTTGATTGTGGTAGACGTGCCAGCACGGTCGGTGAGTGAAATTGAGCCGACTTCGTCAATCCCCTGTCCGCCACGCAGATTGGCCAGCAGCACTGAGTTGATGCCCGCCACCAGTCGCCGTCCGGAAATGACGCCGCCTGAAGATGCACTGTCGATACCCAACTGACGTATGGCGGACGAATCATTGATGTTCTCGACAGTGAATGTCCCACCACCGGAGGTATTGTCGGTCAATTGCAGTGCACCACTGACCAGAGCAGCTGTCACTTTGCCGCCATTGTCCGCATGATTGTTGATTGTGTTGATCACGTCGCCGATAGTCGCAGCGGAATCGAGCGTGACTTCGATTTCCGTTGCGTCGGCCAGTGTGAGTTTGATGTCGGGTGCGCCGCTGACGAGCCGCAACCCGTTGCCGTCATTGATTTGACCGAGTGTGAAGTCAGTGGTGATTGCAAAAACGTCGGAGCCGGTCAACGTGTCGGACGTGACTGATTGAGCGATTCCCAAATCTGCGGCGGCGAAGTTCCCGTTGAGATCGACAACACTCAGATTGGAAGTTGTACTGCCGGTGGTGTCTTCAAGAACGATCTGCCCATTGATGGTGCTGGCCGTGACGGAAATTGTTGCATCATTGTTGATGGCAGCCAGTACATCATCGACGGAATGGACGTTTGAGAGGTCGATGTCCGAGGAATTGCCGGCTCGGTCGCTCACACGAATCGTGCCACGGCGAACGCCGGTTCCACTGTTGAGGACATCCAAAGGTGTCGAACGATGCAGATGCCCGCCGGTGGCAATCGTCACTGTGCCGGAGGAACCGATGGTCTGCTGATCCGCATTGACAAACCCTTTGGAGTGGGCGGCATGTGTTTGGGCATCGGCCAGTGGGGTGAAGTGGTACGTTCCCGGGATCGAATTCGTGCCGGTCGAAACGGCGACATTCGACGAGTTGGGATTGTTCACCGTAAAACTGTTGAACAAGTTTGAGTTACCGAGTGACTGAATCGACGACGTGATGGAGACGGTGAATGCTTCGAGCGTTTTCAGGCCGGTTTGTGTTGATTGGAACCCGGCAATGCGGCTTTCGATTCGAGCGGCGGGCGCACGCTGAGCGGTGATCAACGCGTTGATGATCTCCGCCGTATTCAGCCCGCTGATGAGGCCGACGCCTGTTGATAGGCCGCTCATGAATGTCCCTCAATTCACCATTTGGATGACTGTGCTGTGCGCAGCGCGAAACGCTGCCTTACAGACTGGCCCTTTTCGGGGATATCGACGCGACTGGCGGCAGCCATTAAGCGAGACCCGCGTTACGGGCGAAATGTGAAGATCCCCAGCTTGCCGAGAACGAACAACCGTTACACCCGGTATGTTTGTGACGGCGTCAGCCCACTTTGCGATCTGTCGGTTTATCTTTCCTGCGCGTGAGGAACTTCGGGCGGCGAATCGGCTCATCTGTCTGAGACGGCAAATTATTTGTGTCAGCGGCAACGGTTTTTGGTGATTCCATCGTCGCTTCGATCTGGTAGGGATGTTCAACCGAATCGTATTCCACTAATCGGCCCTGATGCTCCACCAGAATATGCCGGACTTTGATGCCCGCTTTTTCCATTTCGATGGCGATATCGGCGGCCCGCCATTGCGTGGCGATGATGACGATCTCTACGGGGTTCTTGAGCAACGTATCACGGTAACAGATGCGCTGCCCCGTGCCCGGAACGAACGTACCTTCCTTCAATGGATCGGAATCGACGACCAGCGGAAACCGATTGCGATCCAGACTGTGCTGGTTAATAAAGGCTGCCGCTTTGCCTGAACCACCCCAGATGGCAATCCCTAACCCGCTTTCGGACAGATGTTGAAACTGACGTCGCAGTGTCTGTCGGTTTTCGGTCGTTTGAGCTTTGAATGCGATCGCCTGTTGAGCCATCACAATTTGTGGGTTTGACGCGTGAAACTCCGCAATGCCGTAGGCCACTTCACCGTTGTATCCGGTGGCGACGTGTTCCACATGCGAAGCCGCGCGGCTCAACATCCGCTGTAAAGATTTTGTTGTAAAGTGCGAATGGTGTTCGTAATAGAAATCGACCGTGCGGTGCGACTGCAACACGCCATCAATGCAGGGAACCTCTATCAGCAGTTGCGTCGATCTGTTCAACCAGCCGGCAGCAAACGCCAACGCCTGTGTGAAACCGAGCGGATTGGTCAGATGTTCAAACACATGTCGGCTGACAATCAGATCAGGTTGCAGTTCTGCCAGATGCACGGTCGGTTCAAACAACTCCGCCCGGGCTTCAATCAGCCCGTTGCCGGTTTCAATTTGTGAGTTCGGGTCGAATCCGATGAAACGACCGTCAGTTGTTTTTTCCGCTACCGCTCGCAACAGATGTCCTTCTCCGCAACCAATTTCGACAACGGTCGGATTTTCCGGAAGACGAGAGAGAATCAGATCGCGTACCTGCGTCAGGTGGTCGGACCAGATCGCCCCTTTGTTGTACATCAGGTTGGGCTTTTCAGTGTAGGGTACATCGCGGTAATCGAATTGCGCATTATAGACGTGACCGCAATCGACACAGCGGACAAAGTCGTGTGGCAATCGTGGCATGTTGATCGCATCACTGGTGCTGGTTGGCCACGCCAGCATCGCCAGCGTCTGGTCGCCGGGGTTGAAAAAGCCGACGGAGACATGATGTCCACAGGCCGGGCAGGTGCATTCACGCATCAGACCCTGCAATTTGTTTGCACGATTCACATCAGATTGAGGTTGGTTCGTCATGTCGATTCCATCCATTCTGCCGGCGAGTCCTTTCGCCAGCGTTTGGAGCGTATCACGCTCTTCTGTGCCGCGATGAACGTCGTTCGGACTGCAAACATAGACCCCACGAGCCAGAAACGTGACACCAAAAGGGAAGTTGCTCTAATCTGTTTTTCACTTATCCGTTGCGGGCCTGTTTGACGGCCGCGTGAAGGAATTGTTCCGTCTGCCGTACTGCATCTTCGTCGTCAAACAGCAGATGACTGTTGTCGTGAATCTGCTGGCTGACGTGGTGACGAAACTCGTGTTCCGTTCCCAGCCGGACCGCAATCTCGACGTATTCATCAAACGATTTGGCAATGCAATCCGGCACATTCATCCGCTTGTACATTCCCGTGGTGACACGGGTTCGCATCTGCCCGGTGGGACAGGTAACAAACGGCACCCCAAACGCCAGCGATTGATAGGTCGTGTTACCGCTGCCGAAATGCACGGTATCGAGCGAAACGTCCGAAGCTGCTACCAATGCCAGGTAATCCATACCGGTCTGCCGGGGCAGCCAGATGACACGATCTGCAACATCGGGAATCGTCCGCTCGTAGCGTTGTTCCAACATGCGTGTCCACTGGTCGTGCGGCGCCTTGATCAAAACGAGATATCCATCTGGATCCTCCCGCAGAATGCCACCCACGACCTCGTCGAAATCAGGATGAAATTTGAACAGACTCTGCGGGCAGGCATAGAGATTGCCGTTTTCCGGCAGACCGAAGTCTAAGCGCGTCTTGTGGTTCTCTACCAGATTGGGACGGGGATAATAGAATTGCATCGATGGCAGACGGACGAGCGTTTCGGTGAAATGGCCATCGGCTTCGGGTGATTCGATATACTCACTCGAAACAAAGTAGTCGATCGTATCGATGCCAGTCGTGACAGGGTGGCCCCACGTCACGCATTGCACGGGAGCCAGCCGATTGTGGGCCAAAGTATGCGTCCAGGCATCCATGCCGATGTCTGAATAATACAGAACATCCAACTCAAGATCCGAAATCTTTTTCACCGTCCGCGGAATGTTCTCCGTCAATACGACATAGTCGTCCGCATGCTGTTGAAAGAACTGCCCCACATTGTCCTGATGCGCCACGTGGGACAATACGGTCACATGGAACTCGTCACGATTCAACTTCGACACCAGCCCCATCAACAGGAAACCAATCGTGTGGTTCTTGAAGAACTGCGAAATGAACCCGATATGAATCTTCCCGTCGTCGGAGCGTTTCCGTTGAGTGAGATCGATTGGAGAACGAATTGGCGTCGTCACGACGCGGCTCATCCGTTCGAGATTGTCCCGCTCGTCAAATCCCTGATACGCCAGATAAAAACAGTTTGGTGCAATTTCTTGTGATGCATCGAGAACGATGCCATCTTCTATTAAACGGTCGGTCCTGGACATCAACCGTTCGCGCCATTCCAGCAGTTCCTCGTTCGATTGATAAATCGGCGGCAACAGCCAGGCATCCAACACGCGGGCACGGGGCCCCAACGGAGAGTCGAACACCCGTTTGTACTGCGCTGCGGCTTCACGGGATTGGCCAATCGTTCGATAGGCTTCGGCGAGATTCGAGCGGGCTCGATGGCTGTCCGGATCGATCGCCAGACTTCGCTCGAAACACTCGAGCGCCTGTGATGATTTCCCCATCACATTGTAGGTGTTTCCCAGGTGATTCCACGCTGAAGCATGTTCGGAGTCTTCTGCGATGACTGCGTTGAACAACTCGCAGGCCTGCTCCGTTTCTCCGGCAAGCAAATGCACATTCGCCAATTCAAACAATGCCTGCAGATTGTCCGGTTCCAGCCGATGAACTTCCTGAAGGCAACGGATCGCCTGTTTTGCTTCTCCCGCCGCAGCAAAATTGGTGGCGAGAATCTTCCATCCATCGGCGAATTCCGGATCGAGATCCAAACCCCGCTCGACCGACATGCGGGCGCCCAATGCATCACCTTTCGCAGCCTGTGACTCACCTGAGCCGATCCACGCCATCGCATGCAGCGGTTGCAGTTCAATCACGCGAGAGTAGATTTCCAACGCCCGCTCGTATTCGCCGCTCCTTTGCAATTCTCGGCCCAGCTGGTAGTGAATATTGACATGTTCCGGTGCGAGTTCCGCCGCTTTTTTCAGGTTGTCCAGCGCCTCAGCAAATTGCTCCTTCAACTGCTGGCAGGAGGCTAGATTGGCATAGCCCTCGTGATTGTCTGGAAGAAAGTGGATGGCTTCGCGGAAGCAGTCCATTGCCTCTTCGATGTCGCCCCGTTCTTTGGAAATCAGTCCCAGATTGTTATGGGCTGCCGCGAAACAGGGAGCGAGTTCCAATGTTACCCGCAACGCTTCGATGGCGTCGTCTGTTTTCCCGCAGGCGGAAAACGCATTTGCCAGATTGAAGTGGAACTGCGCATTCTCGGGTTGGATTTCCACAGCCTGTCGAAACCGCTCGATCGCCTCCGGATAGCGATTGCGATTCAGCAATAGATTACCGAGATTGTTGTGCGCCTCTGCGAAACCGGGTTGCAAAGCCAATGCCTTTTCATAAGCACGCTGCGCCGCTGCTGGTTCGTTCAGACGTTCCAGCGTCATCCCGAGGTTATAATGCGCTCCGGCATATTCCGGCTGCAGTGCAATCGCCCGACGGAAGCAGTTGAGTGCCTTTTCGTCCTGCGACGATGCCCGAAATGCAGAGCCCAGATTGCAGTGATACATTGGGGCGGAGTCGTTCACGGAAATTGCCCGACCAATGTAATGAATGGCCTCGTCGTGACGCTGCTGCTGGTGTGCCAGCACGCCGAGTAAATGCAGCGCGTCCGGGTGCCCGGCATTAATCCGGAGGACGTTGCGATACAGCTTCTCTGCTGAGGCAAAATCACCCTGTTGATGATGCTGCACCGCCCGATTCAGCGATTCGGACATGACTGTCATACGCGAGATCTTTCTCTTCCGCTGCGCGGAGTATCCTGTCCGCGAAGCCATAATCTTTTATTTCTCAACCTGTTAAGGAAAAGCTGTCTTACTTGTGACCGTGAAGGATGGTGCCTGGTCTGAAAACAAAGGCTGGTTGAGCCAGGCACGATACAAGGAAAGATCAGCCGTTCTGGTGAAACTCAGCCCGCTCAACCAGTACAAAAACCGGGAAATCGCAACGATGGCATGGAACCTCGTTTTGTTCTAATATCGGCATCAACTTCGGCGAAAAGCCAGACAGGTCGCATCAGAATCGATAAATTCGGCATAATCGGATCTGTCCATGAGTCAATGACTTCAGGCGATTCTCACTTCTGATTCGGCTATGATTTCGGCAATGAAGAACAACCCGGACGCACAGGATGACTGATGAGCGACAACCCCGAACCCCATCCCGTCAGTACGCCTTCGCAACAAATATCCAAAGAACCCAACACGTTGGGGAAGGCCAGTTTGGTGATGGGGATTCTCGGCAGTATTGCAGTTTTCTTTGTCGCCCTTTGTGCCGGCGTCGCACAGCAGCAGGGCTGGTTGCCCGTGGTTGGAACCCTGCTGTTTATCTTTGGTGGCACGGCGATGTTCGTGGGGCTCATCAGCACACTGTTGGGATTCCTCGGCTTGTTTGGTCGCAATCGTTCTCGCGCAACAGCGGTTGCCGGTCTGGTCCTGGGGATTATCACCGTGCTGATATTCACCGTCGTGGTTCAAAACGCGAGATGAAGTCGTCTGGTCGTCTGACCGGACGGCTTGATGTGTGACATCGTTTGACGGACGATGGAAAACCGAAACGGTGGTTGCTACAATTTCCATTCTGGGCCGGAGTGGCGGAATTGGCAGACGCGCTGGATTCAAAATCCAGTGAGGGTAAACCTCGTGGGGGTTCGAGTCCCCCCTCCGGTATTAGAAATAGCAAGGACTTACGGCAACCCGCTGTGAGTCCTTTTTTGTTGGGTGGTGAAACAACGCGGACAAATCGCGGACAAAGTTGCAGTGACGTCTC
>JANQSH010000062.1 GCA_028284145.1 Planctomycetaceae bacterium
ACGTTCAGCCAGCAACGGTCGAACGCTCTTTTCAAAAAACTCCAATTCTTCTTTTGTCGGTTCAGCCCCTTGTGTTGCCATCGGCATGACAAACGCGAAAATCATCACAAGAATGGGACACAGACCCAGAAATCGGGAGAGGCGAAGTATGATCATTACGCTCCATTAAAATGAAATGCGACACTCCAAGCATAGCCACACACTCGCAGTGTTTGCCATTTTGACGAACCTTGTTACTATTGTCATTAGAGACAGGGGATTGTCCAGTGTAATTTGCGACATCAGTGCTATAGATTTGCGACATTTTCGTGAAGTGAGTTCCGGCATGTCTCGAAAAGACAGACACCGAAGACAGGTCGCGCTACTGATCGAATCTTCCAGGAAATATGGGCGCGAATTGCTTCGTGGTATCGCTTTTTTCGCGCACACGAATAGTGACTGGTCATTGTTGCACCAGGAAATGACAATCGATGATCCACTGCCGGGCTGGCTCAACAAGGAAGAAGTTCATGGTGCGATTGCACGAGTTGACTATCACAATGTCGGAACCATTCGAGAACTCGGCATTCCTTGCGTCGACGTGCTTTGTCGTTACCAATTCGAAGGGATTCCCCAAGTCGAGACGGATGACAGGCTGGTGTCCGAATTAGCGTTTGAGCACCTCTGGGAGCGCGGATTCCGCCGTTTCGCGTTTTGCGGATATCAACACGCACACTATTCCGAAGCACGACTGGGCTTTTTCCGAAAACTCGTTGCGGACATGAACTGTCCCCTTTCTATTTACGAAACTCCGGGCGACCGCGAATCGCCGCTGTCCATTGTCGAGGAATCTGGTATGGTTGATGTCAACTCGACGTTTGAATGGCTTTCCCAGCTCACACCACCGACAGGGCTGTTTGTATGTAATGATATTCGTGGTCAGCAAGTGCTCAATTCATGCCGGCAATTGGGCTTTACGGTTCCTGATGATATCAGTGTGATTGGAGTGGATGACGATGATGCAATCTGCAGACTGAGTGCCCCCCCACTCTCCAGTGTCCGCCCGGATGCCGAAACTATTGGATATCGAGCAGCGGAAATCCTTGAGGCCATGATGGTTGGCGAGGCGGCACCGGCAGGGACTGTATACGTTCCGCCAGAAGGTGTGGTGCAACGGTTGTCCACGCAGGTCGCTGCCGTCGAAGATCCAGAAGTGGCCCGCGTTCATCGTTTCATCCGCGAGCACGCTTGCGATGGCATCACCGTCCATGATCTTACCAAAATCACTTCGCTTTCCCGGCGACAACTGGAACGTCGTTTCCGTCGACATCTTCACAGGACACTTAAGGAAGAAATCACAGCGACCCAAATCGACAGAGTGAAACAACTTCTCAAGGAGACCAACATGCCTCTTGAACAGATCGTTCGTTCGACTGGATACCAACATCCAGAAACCCTGTCTGCTGTTTTCAAGCGAGAGGTTGGAATTACGCCGGGGCGGTACCGACAACAGGTCAAAACTCGGGAATCCAGGTGAATTGAACATCAGGCACGCAGTTCACGCTCATCGACAATTTCAGAAAACCGACTTACCAAGACATCTCGATTTGCCGTAATCTCAAGGGAAGGAAAAGAAGGATATGGATCGACGTTCATTCGTGCGTGTGTCTTCCACTCTTGCCGGGTCTACGATATGGCACTGGTTACCGAAAAATGGCGGAGCTCAGGAAGAATCGAAATCGACTGGTGACTGGTCAGGATGGAGAGGACCGAACAACAACGGGATTGCGGCGGAAGGGCAGATTCCTCCGACATCATGGAGTACAGAAACCAACGTCGTATGGAAGTCTTCCATCAAGGGGCGTGGCCATTCCACACCCATTATCATTGGCGAAAAAGTCATTTTCACTACAGCGGACGACAAGCTGGAGACGCAGCATGTTGTCTGTCATCATCGCGAGAGTGGTCGCCGAGTCTGGATGCGAGAAATCAACAAAGGGGGGTTTCCCAAGCTCATTCATACGAGCAACTCTCATGCAACCCCAACACCTTCGGCGAGTGATGGTCGAATTTTCGCGGCATTTAACAACCACCACAGTGTTCAACTTGCTGCTCTGTCGCTCAATGGAGAAGTGATTTGGAAGCGAAATGTTGGCCCATATCAGCCACAAAAGTATGAATATGGATATGCACCATCGCCTTTATTGCATGAGTCACTCGTGATCGTTGCCAGCGAGTTTGACGGTGACTCTTTCCTTTACGGGCTCGATCAAAAAACCGGAAGGGAGGTATGGCGCACACCGCGTCCCAGGAACCTCACGTATTCCTCACCCATCATCGGCGATGTGGCGGGACGAAAACAACTGCTGATGAGCGGTTCCAATTTGATTTGTTCGTATGATCCAGCGAATGGACGAGAGCTTTGGAAAACTCCAGGTATTTCAAGTGTGACATGCGGAACAATGGTTTGGGAAGGAGATCTGGTTTTTGCGAGTGGTGGATATCCAAAGAAAGAAACTCTCGCTGTGAGAGCCGACGGATCAGGAAAGGTCGTTTGGCGAAATCGAGAAAAGTGCTACGAACCGTCATTACTCGCGCATCGTGGATATGTGTACGGAGTCAACACCGGAGGAATCGTGATTTGCTGGGAAGCCAAAACCGGCAAACTGATGTGGAAGCAACGATTGGGCGGACCGATCGGCGCATCACCTGTTCTGGCTGGCAATCACATCTATTGCGCTAATCAGCGTGGCGTGACATTTGTGATAAAGCCTGATCCAGACAAATTTATGTTGGTTGCCGAAAACCGGCTGGGCGATGAAGTTTTTGCAACGCCCACAATCGTCGATAGTAAGATTTTTTTGCGTGTCGCGGACAGGTCCAGCGGTAGTCGCAAGGAATGGCTCTATTGCCTCGCGTCACAGTAAATTCACTTCATATTGATCGTCCGCAAAGCAGCAGGAGATTCGCATAACTCGTCTGCCAGCCAGGTGATTCCTGTGTGGTCAAATATCCATCGATTGAATCTTGATTCACGCCTGAAGCAGGCAAATCATGGCCCGGACAAACGACCTCATGGTAAGTTGACGTGTCCATTCAACTCAACACAGAAAACTTCGCAGCGGTAAAACAACCGGCTCGGCGAGTTCGGACAGAGTGCCTCTGCCCACCTTGAAGGGGCACAACAACTAGAGCAGTTTATCTTTTCGTGTGACAGTTTTCGTTCGCGGGAGTCTGTATTTGCAGGCCAAACGGCGCACATCGCGCCACGAAGGAGCGGAATACGCTCTAGTCGGCCCTGGTCCCCGGTTCGGCTACCGTCGGATCGGGGCTCTGCTGCGGCGTGAAAGCTGGTGTGCCAGCAATACATGGGTCTATCGCCCGTGGCATCGGGAAGGGCTGAAAGTGTCGCAAAAGAAGCGGAAAAAACGTCGCCTGGGAAGCAGCATCAACGGGTGAATATGGAGGCGACATATATCGAGCCGGATTCACCCTGGGAGAAGGATATACGGAAAGTTTCCACAACCCAAGCCGTCATAAGACCTGATACAGAAATTCAAGGCAGGTCGCTGTTCTTGAATTTTTTTCGTGACTGTTTTTACGCTCTCGATCATATCCATTCACGAAGAAATACCGAACTACTACTGCATTACTCTTTCGGCAGGGGAAATACCGAAAGTTGATCAACCGTCTGGCTGAGGATCAATCCGCGCGTCGAGATAATGTTACCTGGCGGAGACCCGGCAGGCATCGGAAGATTATTGATCAACTCACCTTTCGCGATATCGATCACCGCGATTTCCGAGTTCGTTTTCGGAACATATGCCTTGCCGTCCATAATGAACCCCCGGCCTGCAATTTTCTCAACGCCAACCTTGACGTCCCAGACCGGTTTGCCATCTTCCATTTTGAGTGCCCTCACACCAGACGCCCCCAGCAGCAACACCCTGCCATCGACACAGCCAAGAACATACCGGCTGTCGCCACGTGGTGCTTTCCAATTCAATTTGCCGTCCATCAGCCCGATGCAGTGCAATTGATTGGAATACCGTGACGTCAGCATTGCCTTGCCATCGACAAGCGTTGCAACAGGATCGGCCCATGAAACAGTTGGTCGTGGATTGGGGGGGGGAAACGGAACTGGAGGCCGCGGAAGAACGGGAGGGTTGGGTTGGTTTCCATTTTTTGCGGTGAGATCATACCCCCAAAGCAATGTTCGGTTGGAAGCATCCAATGCGACCACTGCACCGGCATCGGTCGGACAAACCAGAATGCCGTCTGCATAGGAAATCATCACTCCAGAAAGTCGGCGGATCGGATCATGAGAATCGATTTTGAATTGCGGGGCAACTAAAGGTTGGTCCCAGGTGATTTCTGGTTCGCCCGATTTCAAGCGAAATGACATCAGCCGCAATTCTCCACGGACTTCCGTCAAAGTGAAGTACTCTCCTCCCAACGCCAATGGTGACGACAGAAAAAACCGACCGGCCACCGGTAATTCGACCGGAATGGACGCCAGGGTAATTCCGGGTTTACCACCCATTTGAGTCTGCAGGGTACCTTGCTTCAGATCGAATGCTGAAAGGATATTGGTGTCGCGCGAGTGAAAATTCTCATCATGAGGCAATGATGTCGTCGTCATACCGGAATGGTCGACAGCGAAGAGCAACTCGCCATCGCTGCTGAGATGGGCATAATTGGCGTCACTCCAGAGGCGATCGTTGAGCAATCGTGACAGCAGAGCCTGGCGATTTGCACCGATTCCATCTCCATGAGGACTCAGGAGCAGTTCAAACAGAGCCTGATCACAAATCGATTCCCACTTCGGTTTGCCTGTCATTAAATCGAATGCTTTAACCGTTGCCAATGTTCGCGTAAAAACCGTATCGCCTACAACGAACGGTTGCGGTGCAGGTAACGGTAGTGGGGCCTGTGATTTCCCATGCTGTGCCTTGAGCCGATTCAGTATGGCCGGAAGTTCCTGTTGTATGGCCGAGGAATCGGCTCGTTCATTCCAGAGTTCCAACTGGTCTGTTGCGAGCGTGGCTTGCGTCCATTTCGTCGAAACGGTTTCCACAGCAGGTTTCAAAATGGCATTGCGAGTCGGAGTCAGACGGAAGGTAACCCAATCGTTTTCTCCCGCGAGACCACTCCCTGCGATCATGTCCAGCGTCTTTTTGAGCCAGTCGATGGCATTCGATTCCTGATCGAACAATTCGTAATCAAACCCACCGACGCGAATGGTCGTTTCGTCACGCTGAGAAGTCTTCAGGTCAAGAAGTGCATCTCGTGCCTTGACTTCAAATCCCGCGCGATACCAGCTTGCAGCCCGACGCAGCGAGAGGTGTGGCTCCCATTTCTTTGCCTCGTTGGACAACGAATGCATACGATCGAACCAGAGCGCCGCTGCCAATGGTTCCGATTGATTCATGTGCCACGCGCCGAGGCGGTAAGCACCTTCCATTCCTTCGGAGGTATGGAGAAACCGTCGCGTCAATTCGGCAATCCGCGCGATATCATTTTTCGCAACCGCCTCTTTCAGAATCTCGTTTGCGTCAGCAGAAAACTGCAATCGATACTTCCGCAATCCTTCTTCCGGCATTTCACCCAGCAGTCGATTGGCCTCGGCTTTCAGGCTGCGAAATCGGGTTCTGTCTTCAGCATCGGGGTAAAAAAAACGGTCTTCGTTGTCATTGAGAACAAGCTGCAGAAGTTCCACTGCCTGATCGTATTTTGGTTCCTCTGCTTGCAAGTACTCCTTTGCAGTCTGCAGACGTCGGATCTGCATGCGATCAGCCAGAACAAAGACCGATCCGGAATCATCGCCTGGCTGAGGAACCGGTTGGGCGACAATTTGCCGCCTCTTTCCGACCGCAGATAGCAGAACGTCTTCACCGCATACGCAGGCGGGCATGATAAATTGCAGACAAAGACAAAACACAACCGTATATCGTGCAGAATACTGAGCGAAATCCCAAGCCTGTCGTCTCACGATCTCACCTCACGTGTGGTTGCTGCGGCATGACAAACCAAAGGTGACTCAGGCAATTCGTAAACCATCACCTGGAGTCACGGGGGGGTTGCTGTTTGCGGACTGTCGTGTGATTCAGTTCAGCTGATTCAGTACGTTTTGGTATTTCCCGGCTGCGTCCTGTTCCTTCAACAGCCTGGTCAGCTCCTTCT
>JANQSH010000063.1 GCA_028284145.1 Planctomycetaceae bacterium
AGAAGGAGCTGACCAGGCTGTTGAAGGAACAGGACGCAGCCGGGAAATACCAAAACGTACTGAATCAGCTGAACTGAATCACACGACAGTCCGCAAACAACAACCCCCCCGTGACTCCAGGTGATGTACGACTCCCGTTTTCCTGTTGACTGAAAACCATCATGAGAGCAACACGCAGTCCCGAAGCCAGGTCATCCCAGGTAAGGACAAGTCCATACCAAGAAGGACGCCATCCCCGCGCAGGCGGGTATTCAGGGAATTGAAGACTGGATTCCCCACATTGAACTTAACACCGCGTGGGAATGACGGAACGCGACTCCGGGCGGCGCAGGATGACGAGCGACCTGGATTACCCTGGGGAACTTATAGCGGAACGGCGCAAGTTGTCCGGTAATTATTTCAGTCCAGACGATTCCAGGCAAAACAAAAATCCGGTGTCACGATGCGAGTGACACCGGGCTCAATTGAGTCCTGGGAATTTAACCGCTGCCATGAATGCTCCTCATATGGACCCCGACCGGCCCCGCGATTCCAACTGTGGTTGGGCAGGGATCGGCTGACGTTTCGGGATTCCGGCTGAGGCGTTTACGGACTTCCATTACATTTCTGTATCCAAAATGCGGATAGCCGGACTGTGCCGAAAACAAGCCATCGAATTTTTGTTCAGGTTGCAAGTACATGTCTGTTCTCAATGAGAGTTTCGTTTTGCTCACGTTGTTTTGTGTTGTTGCTTTCCAACTGGGAATTGCTGTTCACTGAAACAGAGGGCGCACGAAATCGAAATTTGACTCATAAGTTTCGGAAAGTATTTTGAAACTTTTCGTCATCGATCTTTCACAAATCAGCGTCACCTTTGCGAAGCTTCTTCAATTCGCGATGTGTTCGGCTTGGCAGTCCATTGCAGTTTCGGCAAAATGTAATCTGGGCATGAATGAAAAAAAGTCAATTCGCAATGGAATTGCATCTGTGCGGCCATGTTGGAAAGCCTTACACATGGGATTGTTGGATCGATTTCTCGGAGCACCAAAACCTGTCAAATTTGCCAGGCTGTTTATCGCCGCTCTGCGCAAGGCGGGAGATAACCGCGTTTTGGAATTCGACGAGTCACAGTTTCAGATCAACATCGAGGACAACGGCGAAAAGGGCATCATCAATCTGCAGAATTTTTTTCTGGAGTATTCCAATGCTCCGAAAACAGATCGTGAAGATCGACTGCGAGTGATGGTGCGAGCAGTCCTGTCGCACAAAAAGGAATTGCCCGAGGAATATGATGATGCCAGCTATGATTTGCGCCCCAAAATCTGGACGCGGGTCACTTTTGACAAACTCGCATTGCAACAGAAAGTGGAAGGTGGCCGTCCTCCGGACATCCCGCTGATGGAAGTCGGCAGCCATCTCTACGCAACCGTTGTCTATGACCTGCCGGAATCGGTCAGGTCGATTTCGTCTGACTCCTTCGAAGAGTGGGGCGTTTCGTTTTACGAAGCACTCGAAGTAGCTCAGCAAAACCTGCTTGAAGACAACTTCGCATTCGCCAGTATTGGCGATCGACTCTATACGTCTCTTTCCGGCGACAGCTACGACTCCTCACGTATCCTGTTGATCGACCTGATCCGCAAACTGGAAGTTGATGGCGACCACATCGCCATGATTCCCAATCGTGATACACTGCTGATTACCGGCTCGGATGACGATGAAGGGCTGGAGATGATGGTGAACCTGGCCGAGAAAGCGCTGGAAAACCCGCGTCCCATGATCGCTCACGCGATGCGGTTGGATGGCAATACCTGGGTCGACTGGAAACCACAACCCACTCACCCGGTTTACAACCGACTTCGACGGTTGGAGTTGAACTGGCATGGCGTCGAATATGCCGACCAGAAAGAACTGCTGGAGCAATTGGTCGAACAGGAGCGGCAGGACCGCTTCATCGCCAGTTTTTCTGCTGTCGAAAAGGACGATGATGCCACCAGTTACTGTGTTTGGAGCGAGGGTGTCCTGACCTGGTTGCCTCAAACCAACGTGGTCGTGTTTTTTCGAGAAGGTGAAGATGTCGTCGCTTCGGCAGCCTGGGAAGATGTTTTGCAAATTGTCGGCCATCGCATGAGAGAACTCGACTTTTATCCTCCCCGCTATGAGGTTCTCGAATTTCCCAGCGACGAGGAATTACTCGCTTTGGGAAACGAGGGCCTTTGACATCTGAACGAATTTCGCCAGATGTCCTGCGGGAGACTCGCGTTCTGCCAGAGAGGAAACATACAATCCAGCTTCATCTTTGCCTTCGTCCAAATAGCCATAATGACTCCAGCGTGACTGAACTCGTCAATATCCATTTCGATTTGAATCCACAGCAGCAGGAAGCCGCTTCACACAGGGACGGACCGCTGCTGTTGATTGCCGGTGCTGGTACGGGCAAAACCCGAACGCTCGTACATCGAGTGGCGTGGCTGGTCGAACGGGGCGTTGACCCGCGACGTATTCTACTACTCACTTTCACACGCCGCGCTGCAGCCGAGATGTTGCGCCGGGTCGATGGTTTACTGCGGATAATGGGAACGGAATCGGCATCAACGGGGAAGTCTCAAAAACAGTTGATCGCCGATACCAGGTCACGAAAGCAGCGAAGCCAGTTGGCTTCACGGCAGATCTGGGGAGGAACATTTCACTCCATTGCAACTCGCATGTTGCGAACATATGGCAAATCGATTGGCCTCGACCCTGACTTTGTGATTCATGATCGTTCCGATTCGGAAGACCTTTTGAACGTCATTCGGACCGAACAGGGTTTTGCAAAAAGCAAAAAGAAATTTCCGCGTAAGAACACCTGCATGGCGATTTACAGTCATTGCGTGAATGCCCAGCAGCCGCTGGAAACGATTCTCAAATCGAATTATCCGTGGTGCGAAGAGCATACGGCGGAACTCAAAGAGTTGTTTCGGCTTTACGTCGATCGCAAAGAATCGGCCCGCGTGTTGGATTATGATGACCTGTTACTGTTCTGGCATGGGTTATTGAACATTCCCGATGCCTCGGCTCAGATCGTCGAACGATTCGATCATGTTCTGGTTGATGAATATCAGGATACCAACCGACTGCAAGGAGAGTTACTGCAACGACTTCGCCCTGAAGGTAACGGTTTGATGGTCGTGGGCGATGACGCGCAATCGATCTATTCTTTCCGGGCAGCGACCGTTCGGAACATTCTCGATTTTCCCGAGCAGTTCCCCGGTACCACGGTTTTGAAACTGGAACAGAATTACCGCAGCACACCCGCGATTCTGAATGCCACTAACAAAGTCATTGGTCAGGCGGAAGAAGGATTTGCGAAAGAACTCTGGTCCGATCGAACAGATGGTCCACCTCCGCAACTGGTCACTTGCGAAGACGAAGATGAACAGGCCGACTTCATCGTCGATAAGTTGCTCGAACAACGCGAGGAAGGAATTGAGCTACGGAATCAGGCGGTGCTGTTTCGGGCGTCGCATCATTCGATGGGGGTCGAAGCGGAATTAGCCCGGCACAACATTCCGTTTGTGAAATATGGTGGTCTGAAGTTCGTCGAAACAGCTCACGTCAAAGATCTCATGTCTTTTCTCAGGCTGGCGGAAAACCCGCTCGATATCGTTGCGGGATTAAGAATGCTGACGCTTCTGCCCGGCATCGGACCGGCGAAAGCCAAAGCATTGATGGATGTTCTGCTCGAAAACTACGGCGACTTTTCTATCTGGGACGAAACGACCGTTCCCAAAACGACAATCGAATACTGGTCGGATGTTTGCAAGTTGATGAAGCAGCTGAGTCGGAGTACGGGAAAAGATGTCTCGGCACAGATTCACGCCGTCCGAAAATTCTACGAGCCATTGCTCGAAGAACAGTACGAAAATTCCGAACCTCGCCTGCGAGATCTGGCTCAGTTGGAGCAATTGGCCCGGAAGTTTAACGGGCGGGGAACAATGCTTTCAGAGATCGCACTCGATCCGCCGATGGCATCCGATGATTTAGCCGACGAAGATGCCTCCGCCGATGATGATTACGTCGTTTTAAGCACGATCCACTCGGCGAAAGGGTTGGAGTGGGACACGGTCTTTGTCCTCAACGCGGCAGATGGAAGCATCCCCAGCAAGATGGCAGTCGACAATCAGGATGAACTGGACGAAGAATTGCGTCTGTTTTACGTCGCTCTAACGCGTGCAAAAAACCATCTGTATGTCTGCTATCCACAGCGAACGTATTTCTCTTCGCGCGGACCGATGGCCAGCCGCTACGGGTGCACCAGACTCACACGATTTCTGCCTGCCAAGATCCGACGCTCATTTGATCAGGCGATTGCGGCGGAACAACAAAGCGAAGAACAGGTTGAAGCGGACGAGGCAGCCAGCGCGCAGCAACGCCAGTCAGTTCGAGACCGTACCCGCTCACTCTGGTCCTGAAGCGGCCCCGGTAACCGAAACTTTGTCGAACTGGAACTTGACCGGGATATTGATGATGAGCGTCGGAGCGACGTAGCGAAACGAATATCGATCCATTGGTCGCGACAACCTATCGAAAGTGTATTGCAGTTTCACATTCCCATCGGTCTGCAGCAGCGTTTTGAAGTCTGCCAACGCGCGTGTCGGTTTTCCGGCATCGTCGACAACCCGGGCATCGTTGTGAAAAATCCATGTGCGATGCGATTCAAACGCCGGACCTCCACGATCGTAACTGACAACTGGCGAAAGGAATAAACGGGAAGTCGGTGGAATCCTCTCCGATGCAGGTTGGAATTGAATGTCATCCAGTCGGACAGTGAGACCACCTCGGCGAATCTCTTTTCCTTTCGCGTTTGTGAGATTGCGAAAGACAAACTCTTCCTGCCCCGCCGCGGTTTGTACCGTCAGGTCACCATCCAGGGAAATGAATTGCACTGTCACGCCATCCGGCACCGGGAAATTCCAGGTCGCCTCGACCTCGTTCCCGCTGTTTCCCAAAGGGATCTCCTTGTTGGCATTGGGGCTGAATGATTCGAGATGACCATGACCGACCAGCGAGACGGAAGCATCTTTGCCGGTATACCTCATGAATAACGGTTGCAGCCTTGGTTCGGCCGTCAACCGCACGGTGACACGCAACAATCGTTCGGCTCCGGGAATCAGTGCGGGGCGAAGTTGAACCTTTGTCAGCTCGACGCGAAAAACGCCGGTATTATCGATGGCATGAGAAGCCGTTTCGTTTTCGCTCGCTTGTGTCACCAGTAGCGTATTTTCGACACCACTCTTAAGGAACTTCGGTTCTGTCTCTTGCTCGGATTCCACAACAGCCGGTGATGAAACGTCGATTTTCCCATTTGACGTCAACTCATGAACGGCTTTCCAGAAACGAATGTCCCTCCATTGAACCGCTAGCTTTTTCTCCAGCAACTTTTTTGCATCTGCACTCACACGAAACCTGTTTTCGGTCTGTCGGGTCATCTCATCGAGAATTTCACGCAGCGAATACTCACCAGACAGCGATACGGTCGAAGGTTGAATCGAATCACGGGCCTGCTGCTGTTCCAGTCTTCGGCGTATGGTATCGACGGAATGACGTAACGACGCATTCGGCATCAACTCAGGTGGAGGTAAATGATCAAGCGCACACGGCCCCATCTGCAGCAGATCGAGTTGGGCCCGTACGCGAACAGCACGTCTGTCATCATTCATCAACTTGATCAATGCCTCGACCTTTCGTCGCAAAGCGATCGAGTTGTCTGTTGAGACGTCATCGGCTGAAGCTGCATCCTGCGACAGGGCCGTACCCCGACCGATCATTATCGCCATCACGACGACCATCGCACTCAAAAGATAAAACATCCTCAGCCGGTCCGGAACCATCTACCACTCGATTTCATTCAAAAGAAAGAGATCGCGTTCTCGTTGTTCAACGCACGAAGTTGCGAAAAAGCATCAATCGGACGCTCATACTCAGTGTACATCTCCAAATCTGGCGAGAAAACCTGCCGAAACAGGAATTCACGGTGAAACTCCCAGAAACGACGCAGCAAGCCGGTTGATCCAACCTATATTTGGACAATGCCCACCATTCCGTTGCTATTTGACCTGCAGGACATTCACGATGATCGCTTGTATCTCGGCTTTGATTCTGGCTTTTACTACGATGGCGGTTTCCACGCCTGTTGACGGCGGGACTCCGGCATACGTCGAGTTGAAGACGCAAAAAGCCGTTGCGAAGGGACGCATCGAGGCATTCAACAAAGAGCTCTGCTGGCTGATGGATCGTGATGGTCGACTCAGTCGTGTGCAACTCCGCCAGGTGACCGGCCAGCGTCAGATCAGCAAGACATTTCGACGTTACACCGCTGCTGAGTTGCGCAATAATCTCGTTCGCGAGTTTGGTCGCGATTTTGAGGTGAAAGCGACTGAACATTATCTCGTGTGTGCTCGGCGTGGCACAGCCGCGAAATATGCTGAGGTCTTTGAGGACATCTACCGCACGTTTCATATCTATTTCCGAACACGGGGATTCGACATTGATCGGCCGGAGTTTCCGTTGGTCGCGATCGTCTTTCCTTCGCACAAAGAATTTGTTGCCTGCTGTCGCCGGGATGGAGTAACGAACGTTTCCGGATTACGGGGATATTACCTTCGGACAACCAATCGTGCGGTGTTGTATGATCCAGATCGCCAAACCAGCGAACTGACCGGAATGCGTGAATCAGTTGGCGGATCGAGTGCCTCGCGCATCTTTAGCCGGCATGGGACAATCACGGGTAATCTCCGCGACACCATCGTTCACGAAACAGCGCATCAGGTCGCGTTTAATGTCGGACTGCACAACCGCATGGGTTCAGATCCCAAATGGGTGGTCGAGGGACTGGCAACAGTCTTTGAAGCACCGGGAATACGAGACCGATCCAGCCATCATACAGTTGCATCACGTGTGAACCGCGAGCGTTTGATCTGGTTTAAGAATTACGTCGCTCAACGCCGGACAAAAAAATCACTTGCGGAATTTGTCTCGGGCGATGTACTGTTTCAAACCAACGCGTTGGACGCTTACAGTCAGGCTTGGGCATTGAATTTCTTCCTGCTGGAAACGCGCCCCCGAGCGTACACAAACTATCTGCAAACGATTGCCCGTCGCGATCCGCTCCGCCCTGTGACGCCAGAAGATCGGCTCAAAGGCTTTCAATCGGCATTTGGAAAAGATATCGATTTGCTGGAGGCGGAATTTCTCCGCTATATCAGCCGCCTGCTTTAGGCTCTGTCCCGCAATTGCTCAAATGGACATTTCAACAACCAGATAACTCAACAACCAGACAACGTTGCTTTTTCGTCGGATTTCAGCGGAAAACGTGACCTTATTTATATCGACATCACAACGTCAACTTTGAATTAAAGGACAGAGACTGGTGGACCGTCAAGACTGAACGTTGGGTTTGATGAAGTTGCACCGTTTGCGAAACCACTTGTTGCTGTACAGCGTTCGGGGAATCAAATGGAGGAAGCTCGTGGCGGGTTCGCATTCACACAGTTCGCAGAGAGTGATCTGGCTTTTCATTCCTCGTTACCATCACAATTTGCCGATGGCGATTTCCTGTCAGGCTCGGCAGCTCTGTGTAAGTTCTCACGAATGCTGACTTTTGTGTTCATCGACGGGAAATTGCCCCGAATTGTCGCTACACGAGGTAATCACATTGTGCTGCGGTATCGAAGTCGCCACAATGAACCACACTCCGGTGCGTTGCCGTTTTCATTCGCACCAGTTTTCACTCTTTTCATTATGCCGTTGCGGGCCAGGGGCAATCGTGCAGGATTCTTCCGCTGCATTGAAATTCTACGAACGGGGCAGGGTGACTGTCGTCGCCGTAGCGGGAGATGAGATCCAGGACGATATGCATGTGCTGGAATGCCAGGAAGAGCTCGAACGAGTCATTAAGGACGAGAAATGCGAACGTCTGATCTTTGATCTCAAAGACGCTCCGACCCTTTCCAGTATGATGTTGCGGGTGATGTTTTCGCTGCGGCAACTTGGTGCGGAAGTCTGCGTTTGCAACGCGTCGGAAGTTGTTCAGGAAGTGTTGAAGATCACGAACTTGAACAAGCTCATTCAGACTGTCGATTCGCCGTACGAATGATCGACGAAAGTCGATCGTTCTCTACCCTCCCCTCGAACCACTTATCCCCCACCAACCGGCGGCATGATCATCAACTCGTCGTTTTCGTGCAGCAGTTGACCGCGATCCGGTGTATGCTGGCCGTTGACCATCACCAGATGCACATGCTCAGGCGGGATCTCCAGCAGATTGAGGATATCCTGCACGCTCGATCCGGCAATGATTTCCAGACATCCCCTGGGCGGTTTCTTTTCCCGCAGCAGGCCCATCAGTTTGATACGAATCTCCACACGCCCGTCCTTTTGTTCTTCAGTCCTTTGTCCCGACGAAGACCTGATGTGCGGGTGAACTCTGACCTGCCGGTTGAGCATCGCCAAAGCGGTATTGCCGAGCCTGGGCAGGTTTCCCCAGTAACGTTTGACTGGTCAGCTTTCCTGCAACCCCGGCTGCCACATAAGCTCGCCGAATATCAAATGGGTTCTCGCGCAGATAATCCTTCCACGGTCCCAGCGTCGTTTGGGTCTGCATGATTCCTTTGACCATACCGACATCGGTCAGCATGCCCAGGTCATTCGCTCGTCCGAGGAAGATCGCACCGGTCAGTTGGTCTTCCGTCCAGAGCATCTGACGATAGACGAATCCATCCGGGTTGGAAATCGTGAATGCTTCCGCATTCGGATCGGCCCAGTTCCCAAAGCTGGCGTTCTGCAAGTTACAGACATTGAGAACGTTCATCAGTAAACTGCCGGGATACTCCACATCTCCGCCAGCCATGTTCGCACCAGCCACGCGACCGTGGTCAACCGCTGTGGGCTGAATGGGGTGAACCTCATTTTCATTGGAGTACAGTACCGGGCCTTGCGCACAATCGCCACCCGCAAAGATGTGCGGAAAGTTGGTCTGCATTCGGTTATTGACGACAATCCCCTCACCAGTCTCAACTCCCGAACCATTCAGAAATCCAAGATTGGGGGTGATGCCAATGGCCGCGATCACTACGTCAGCATCGATCGTATTCCCATCTTCCAGTTCAACCTGTTTGGAACCATCGTCGTTTTCGTGAATCGCGTTGACGGAGGTCCCCGTGTGCAACAGCACCCCTTGTCTGGTCAGCCAGGTTTCCACAATTCCTGCGGCCTCTGTATTGAGCATGCGCGGCAGGACGTGAGCCTCCCGTTCGACGACTGTCAACTGCCAACCCTTCTTGTCCATCGCATTGAGCATGATGAAACCGATGAACCCGGCTCCGATCATCACAACACGTGGTCGGTCATTTCCATTCGTCGCGTTCAAAAGTGTTTCGGTATGATCGAGTGACCATAACGACTGGACACCCGGCAGGTCGCCACCCTGTACGGGCAACGGCAGTGGAGTAGAACCGGTTGCAATTAACAACTTGTCGAATGACAGCGTTTCTCCGTTTTCGAGCGTTACCGTATTGTCTTGTGGATTGACGGCAGCGACTCGTTCGCCAATACGGGCTGTGACATTCATCTTCTGATAGAACGCATCGTCTGCCGTGTAGGTGTGTTCGCGGGGAACATCGCCAGCCAACCAGTAGGGCAGCACCATTCGTGAATGCGCTGGCTCATCGCATATGAGCGTAATTTCGATACCGGGATTACCAAACGCCCGAATCGATTCGAGTGCATTGGTTGCGACCGGCCCACCGCCAATAATCACATGATGTTCCGCCATACTGTCTACTCTTCCGCTGTCAATCCTGTCTGAGGCTGCGTTTTTCTCATGCTGCGACTTTCGCACTGAATTTCCCTCTTTTACAACTACAACGATGCGAGGCCGAGTTCTTCGAGTTTTTCCTGGCTTGGCACGCCTTCGTTGTCCCAACCCCGTTCGCGATAATAAATGGGCAGCATCTTGTCGAGTTGCACCACCACACCAGCTGAGGGGCCATCGGTATGTTTCTCTTTTAGAAGTCGCTTGGGCAGGGTGTCGTCTGCTTTGGTCAGGCCTGCTTTGAGATTCCACAGGCGTTCCAGATTCCAGGTTCGCTCGCCGATTTTCAGGAAGTCATCCATCGTGTAATTGACACCGGTCGCAGCAGCAACACAGGGAACAAACGCTTCTGGTGACGCTCCAGCAGAGGCCACAAACAGGCAGATACCAGTGTTGTCGTGTGCCGTCGTTTTGTTCTGTTCGGGGACAACCCATTCCGATTTGCCATCGGGAGTGTGCGGGTCATACTCACCCGATGATTCAATGCCGGGAGTCCAGGCGCGAAGGTGACAACCTCCCCGATTGCACGTCGCATAGGCGACACCCATTCCCTGAAATCCGCGCGGATCATAGGCAGGAAATTCCTGCCCCTTCGATCCCATGAAAACATCCGGATTGTCGAACTTTTCGCCCATTCGCCTGGAACCGGCCGCCAGTTCGTCACCGAAACCTTCCCGGTATGCTGTCGCTTCGACCATTCGCACCAGTGCCTCTTCGGAACCAAACTTCAACGGCATTTCGACCATATCATCGGTAATGACGCCGGTCTCGTACAGTTCCATCGCGGCGGCTAATGTAGCTCCCATCGAAATCGGGTCCAGGCCGAGGTCGTTGCAAAGCCAGTTCGCTTTTAAGACGGCATCGAGATCGCCCACACCACAATCAGCCCCCAAGGCCCAGGCGGCTTCGTATTCCGGTCCTTCACCCGCGGCTTTCCAGTTGCGGGGATGCATGTTGACCATATACTTGTCGGCATGTTCTCCCAACCGGCAGACACGCCCGCAGGCGATTGTGCACGCAAAACAGGCCTTGTTCGCCACCAATCGCGTGTCGCGAATTGTTTCACCGTTAAGACTTTCCGCTTCTTCAAACTGCCCCTGTTGAAAGTTTCGAGTCGGCAGGCCGCCAAACGCATTCGTCAGATCGATCGTTGCAGCCGTGCCATAGTCGGTGAAACCCTGTTTTCCGGGGTTGCCTTCCATTCCGGCTCGCATGTCCCAGACCGACTTCATGAAGGCTGGAGAATCCGCGATTTTCACACCACCGGTCCCTCGCACGGCAATCGCTTTGAGGTTTTTGGAACCCATGACCGCACCGACACCGCTGCGGCCCGCTGCGCGATGTTTGTCATTCATGATGCAGGCGTAAAGCACCTGGTTTTCACCCGCCGGACCAATGCATGCTACACGCAGACCGGGCAGTCCCAGTTCCTCACGAAGGCCATCTTCAGTATTGCTGACACCCTTGCCCCAGTAGTCCGACGCATCCCGGATCTCAACGTGATCGTCGTAAATATAAAGGTAACTCGGTCGGGCTGCCGCGCCTTCCAGAATGAGAAGATCATAACCTGCAAACTTCAGTTCCGGTCCCCAATGACCGCCGGAATTCGATGTCGTAATCGCACCGGTCAACGGTCCTTTGGTGACGACCATATATCGGGCACCGCAAGGAACGGGTGTTCCGGTCAGCGGGCCGGTCGCGAAAATCAACTTGTTATCTGATGCAAGAGCATCAATCGTCGGATCGAGTTCTTCGTAGAGATATCTCGCACCAAGTCCGCGCCCTCCGATATAATCGTGCAGCCACTCATGAGGGATGCCTTCGACTTCAGAAGTTCCACGAGTCAGATTCACCCGCAACAGTTTGCCCGTCCAGCCGCCCACGCCATTCTGATTGGAATCGATCAACGTGCTGTCTCCCAGTCCGTGTCCGGTTGCTGCCAACCTGTCTGTTGATTTCCTTTGATGCGAATTACGTCTTTTGCGATATCGTGCTTTATTCCTGACTCAGTTGATTTTGCTCGGCACCAGCCGCTTCGACATAATTGGAATGAACTTTTTCCGCCCAGTCGTCAAACCATCCCCCCGCAGAATCGGCATCGACAAACTCGATGGCATCAGTGGGGCAGGCGGTCACACAGGCCGGGTTGCCATAACACAAATCACATTTGGCTGCCTTGTGCGTCTCCGGCAGGGTGAAGACCGTTCCGAAAGGGCAGGCGATCGTGCAGAGATGACAACCAACGCACAACGACTCGATGATGACCTTGGCATTCGTGTTGGGATCGGTTGCGATAGCATTGGTGGGGCAGACATTCATGCACCACGCTTCATCGCATTGCAGGCAGGTGCAGGGTGCGTAGCTGGCTTCTTCATCGAAGACATTCACCCGGATGAAACTCTGCGATGGCTGGAAAGTTCCCGTCTGGACGAAAGAGCAGGCGAGTTCGCACTGCATACAGCCAGTACATTTCTGTGGCACGATTTCCAGCATCTGGCTCATAGGTCGTCCTTACTCCCGAGCATCAGAGTGTGAATTGTGATCTGGAGCAGTTTCCCTTCTGGTGTGACGTTTCTGGCTCATGGGGGGCCTGGGTTTGCAGACCTGACGACGCCCATCGTGGCACAGAAGAGTAATACGCTCTCAGGTTGATTCGTCCGACGGACTTTTATCTGTGGCGGCTTACGCCCCATCTGGAACGATGATAGCCGATTGAAAGACACCACACTTATCCGTTTGCCGCTATAATTGCTTCTCAGAGGGAGCCTTGCGAAGCCATCCCTCAATAAATCAATCCTCTACCGTTTTTGTACCCGCAGAGTACAAAGGTGTCAATGAGCCGGATCTGCTTCGAACGCGATGCGCGATCCAGTTTGAATTCAACCAGTGATTTTGAGTGCGAATCAATACCAGCAACGGCAACGAGTCATTGCGCTGACTCGTACAGTTGGGTTACGACGCCATCCAGAAAGTCGGCCAGACTGTTCGCAGCGCGGAGGGCATTTTCGCGGAGGTGCCACATATCTTTTGCACTGCCGGGTCGCTTCCAGAGCGCGCCAACGGTCGCCCCCAGACGAGCCGACCCACTCGAATTAATGACCGAGTGAATCTCTTTTGGCAGGTCTTCGGAAAGATCATCGCTAACAGCACGAACGGTCATGAAAGGGAGCTTCGCTTCTCGACATGCCTGAGCAACGGCGAGACTTTCCATATCGACCGCGATGGCGTTGTACTTTTCCGCAAGTTGCATTTTCTCTTCTATCGTGCGGACCATTTCATCTGCCACAACATACCGACCAATGAACAGGCCACCTTTGCGGTTTTCATTCATCTTCAGGTCGACTGCCATTTCCTGACCATGTGTGTCGACAATGCCATTCGCCAGCACAATGTGGCCAATTTTTAATTCGGGGATCAGTCCACCTGAGAATCCGCAGGAGAGAATCCAACGTGGCGTATGCGTATCGATCAGTGCCTGGGTAGCGGCTCGGGCATTGGCAAAGCCGAGACCACTTTGTGCGACAGCAATCCGAATGCCATCGTAAAGCCCGCCGCGAAAGACGAACCTGCCTTCCTTGTATTTTTTCTGACTCAGGCAGCGATTGAGAAACGTTGCAATTTCGATCGACATGGCGCAGACGATACCGATGTCTGCATGTGCCTTGTCCGCATAGATATCTTCATTTTCTGCCATTGGCGTCCTCAACGCGTTCAGCCGTATTTCAGTTCAAAGTCCTTCAGAAATTGAACGAGCCGATCGACTCCTTCAGGCGGAAATGCATTATAGATGCTGGCCCGCAGACCGCCGACACTGCGGTGTCCTTTCAGACCATCCAGCCCGGCAGCCGTTGCTTCAGCGATGCACTTCGCATCGAGGTCGTTGTTCCCTGTAATGAAAGTGACGTTCATCATTGACCGGCTGTTCCTGTCAGCGGTTGGTGTGAACATATCACTACTGTCGAGAAAATCGTACAACCGTCCGGCTTTGTTGCGGTTTTTTTCCTGCATGGCTGTTAAGCCACCTTGTTCCTCAATCCATTTCAATATCAAACCCACAATGTAGATGCCGAACGTGGGTGGTGTATTGAACATCGAATCCTTGTCCGCATGGGTACTGTAACGCAGCATTGTCGGCAATTCGGAGTTTCCGCGTGCAACGAGATCCTTGCGAATGATGACCAGGGTCACTCCGCTGGGACCGAGATTCTTCTGTGCTCCGGCATAGATGATGCCGTACCTGGAGACATTCATCGGTCGGCTGAAAATGTCGCTGCTGGCATCGCAGGCGAGAAATGCTCCCTCCGGCAGACCTGGTTCGGTCGAAAACTCCGTACCGTAAATCGTGTTATTCGAAGTGAAGTGAACGTATGCGGGAGAATCGCTTTGCGAAACTTCGTCCGGAATGTAACAGAAGTTGCGGTCCTCACTCGTACAGGCGATGTGCACGTTGCCGAAACGCTTTGCCTCGGCGATCGCCTTTTTCGACCAGGCCCCCGTGTTGAGGTAGTCGGCTGTCTGATCAGATCCCAGAAAATTCATCGGGAGCATGACAAATTGCAACGACGCGCCGCCCTGCAGGAACAGTATGTCGTAATCGTCCGGAATACCCGCAACCAATCGACAGTATGCGACAGCCTTTTCGTAAACCGAGAGAAAAGTCTTGCTGCGGTGGGAATGTTCGAGAATGCCAATACCCGAATCTCCCAACGAAAGCAGGTTTTCACGCGCTTCTTCAAGAACTGCAGCGGGTAAAGTCGCCGGGCCTGCGGAAAAATTGTCAATACGTTTCGTCATGTGCCTCTGATCTTCGTACTGCAGGTTGGAGGGGAAATGGGGAAAAGGTTGCCGAATCTGCCTGTTACCGTTCGAGAATCGAAACATAGCAGTTTCCGAATGGACCGCCAATTCAGGCAACAGACGAATTTCCGGAAATGTCACGGAGGAGTTACATTGGTGCTAAGTGATTGTATTCAATGTGATTATGTATGGGGAAATGCCGTTCAGAAAATCCGTTTTGTTGCCAACTCCCAACCGAGCGGTGTATGATGTGGTGTTGTTTCAACAGATTCCCAAATCCTGTTTCCGATGTTTGCTCTTCTCCAACGTCATCAACGCTTAGTGTTTGGTGCGGGGTACGAGTCCACAAAATTGCCGAAACGAGTGTGAACGACGAAAAGGTTGCGTCTATGCAGTTCCGCCGAAAATCTCGACTTCCTGATGTCTCAGCGATTACATGTTCCGTTTCCGTTGTCGCTTTGCTGATGATCAGTGTTGCATCTGCTGAGACGGTCGAAGTCTCACCCGAAGCAGAGCGAGCGTTCAGCAAATCGACCCCTGCAGATTTAGACGACCTGCGGGCGATCGAGAATCATGTTCAGCAGTTGGCGAAGGCGGTATTGCCCAGCACGGTGAATGTGCGGGTCGGCGCAGCTCAGGGGAGTGGTGTGATTGTTTCCAGGGATGGCTACGTGATGACCGCCGCGCATGTTATCGGGAAACCGGGTCGCAGCGTGGTATTCACATTCCACGATGGAAAGACGGCGCGCGGCACAACGTTGGGTGTGTTCAAAAGTGTCGATGCAGGTCTGGCGAAGATCACAACCAAAGGCAAATGGCCCATGTTGGAAAAGGCTGACAGCTCCAGGGTCCGCGTCGGTGACTGGTGCCTCGCGACGGGGCATCCGGGCGGGTATAAATCGGGGCGACCACCGGTTGTACGGTTGGGACGCATCGTGACCAGACGGGATACCGTCATTCAATCGGATTGTGCATTGGTTGGTGGGGATTCCGGCGGACCGTTATTGGATATGCAGGGTCGGGTGATTGGCATTCACAGCCGCATCGGACCATCGATCGCCTGGAACTTTCACGTTCCCTCGAATGCATTTGTCGATAACTGGGACCGTCTGGCAGAATCGGAAGAGTGGGGCCGAAGACCGGGAAGCAAAGGGGCCATCATTGGTATCTCAGGCGATGATCACCCTCGTGGGTTGGAAGTGACCGAAGTTCCGGAGGGGTATCCCGCTCATCGGGCCAATATCAAACCGGGGGATATCATCGTTGAACTCAATGACAAATCGTTTGAGGACTTCGACGAATTCGCCGATCGCATTCGTGAAAAAGCCCCGGGCGACAAAGTGAAAATTGAGCTTCTCAGAAGCAATACACGATTAACGAAATATGTGACCCTCGCCAGCCGGGGTTAAGCGGATCTGGAATTGACAACACGCAAATTAAAAGAACAACACTCGAAGACAGTGATTGGGGGCGATTGGAAATGGTATCCCGCTTGAAAGCCAGTACTTCTGCAGCAAAATGGTTGCGATTTTCATTCCTGGTCGCATTCTGCCTGTGTCTACTCGTGGCATCGGTGGATGCTCAACTGCCCAAAGATCGATATACAAACGGCGGTGCGGTTTTGCGAGCGTTTTCCGGCGTTACGAAATCGCCGAATCGATTCACCGTCCGTCTCTTTTCCGGTCGCGAAGTGGTGGCGTTGGGAATGGTCGTCGAGTCGGATGGTTATATTCTGAGCAAGGCGAGCGAACTGAATCGACCCAATCTCCGTTGTCGGTTGAATGATGGTCGTTCGTATTCAGCTCAGATCGTTGGCGTTCATCGCGATTTCGATTTGGCATTACTGAAGATTGAAGCCACTCATCTTCCCACGGCTAACTGGGGTGATGCGAAAGACCCCGACGTCGGTCGCTGGGTCATCACCGTTGATCAGGACTCGACACCTGCCGGTGTGGGAGTGGTCAGTGTCGGCAGCCGGGCGATCAAACAGCAGTCCGGGGTGTTGGGGATTTCCATTTCCGAAGTGAGTGATGGCCCCAGGGTCAAAGAAGTGTTTCCCAACAGCGGCGCGGACAAAGCCGGTTTGAAGGTGGGTGATATCATCACTCACGTGGCGGGCACGCTCACCCGGAATGGTTCCGCATTGTCGCGAACGATCAAACGTTTTCGCCCTGGTGATACATTGGAATTGAAAGTGCTTCGCGATGATAAAGATGTCGAAATCAAAGCCACGCTCGGGCATCCCTTCACCAGTTTCCTCAGCCGTGGGATGCTGCAGAACCGAATGGGTGGCGAGTTGAGCATCCGACGGGCAGGCTTTCCAAAAGCATACCAACACAGCACATTTCTCAAACCGAATCAATGTGGCGGACCGTTGGTGAATCTGGACGGGAAGGTCGTGGGCATCAACATCGCACGCTCTGGTCGTACCGAGACGCTGGCCATTCCCGTTGATGAAATCAAGCGGATCATTCCGGAATTAAAAACCGGCAAGTTGGCGCTGAAGTCGGACGGATAAACAACAGACCGACAAACTTATTCAGCCTCAGAAAGAATTGAACGGTCGACGTCATGTCCGAAATTGCTCCCGGCGGAGTCGAGGAAAATCCGCCCCGATTCGGCCATCCACCGCTGTTATTCTGGCTGAATGTCAGCATCATCTTTGGTCTGTTTCTTACCTATTCGTTGTACCATGTTCCCGTTCCCGGTGTGAATGAACCGCATTATTTCACCAAGGCGAAGCACTTCTGGGATCCAACCTGGTGTGCGCGGGACTTTTTTCTGCAATCATCCAATCCACACTTCCTGTTCTATGTCTGCATTGGCTGGTTGACGAAATTTTTCTCGCTCGAAACCACCGTCCTGATCGCACGAGTTGCCGGTTATGGTTTACTCGCCCTGGGGTGGACACGGATGATCCTGTCCCTGCTGCCCATTCGGTATTCCCCCGTTTGGGTGGCCGCTCTTTTTCTGCTGACCGTTACACTTGGCAATCTTTCCGGTGAGTGGATGATCGGAGGAATCGAGTCGAAGGTGTTCGCTTACGGCGTGCTGTTCCTGAGTCTTGCCAGTTTTGTGGAGCGTCGTCTCTTTCATGCGGCGATGCTTATCGGGCTGACATTCAGTTTTCATCCCGTTGTCGGGGCATGGGGGCTGGTCTGCGGAATGTTCGCCTGGTGTGTGATGTGGCTGAGAGAGTGGCGGGCGGGGCAATCGGAATTCGATTTACTGCGGTTTTTCAAATGTGCAGCACTTACTGCGATGGCGCTTCTGTTAACCAGTCTCCCAGGTCTGGTTCCGGCGATTGGAGTTCTGACAGGTGATGGAAATATCGATCTGTTCGCTGCCAATTACATTCAGGTCTACTATCGCCTGCCGCATCATCTGCATCCTTATCAATTATCGCTCACGGCTTACGCATGTTATGCCGGCCTGACATTGGTCTGGCTGATCGATGTCGGAATGAATGCCCGACGGCACAGATTACTGAATCGTCATAACTCAATTCGTAAAACGGCTGAAGAATCGCAGTGGCGTTTTTTTCTATTCAATTGGTTCATATTCGCCACCGTCTCAATTGCCCTGGTCGCTACTGCCGTCGGCTGGCATGAACGCCCCGCTTCCCGGGATGCCTGGTGGGTGCTGCCTCGGATGATGTTTTTGAAACTCTATCCGATGCGATTATTCGATGTCTTCCTTCCGCTGGCGATTTGCGTAATGATTGTCAGACGGTTCGTGCTGATCATGCCGATTCGCCAGGATCGTGAAGGCCAGGACCGTAAAGGAGATGTGCGACTTTGGAATGAGACGGCCTGGGGGATCGCGGTGGTTTGTCTTGCCGCGGCGTTTCTTCTGCCCGGTCCAGCGTCGATTTTTCGGCATCTCGATCGTGGTGGGCAAACTAAGAACTGGAAAGCGGTCTGTCGATGGATTGCGTCCGAGACGCCCACCAATGCCATGGTGATTTCGCCAACAAAACGGGACCCCGCGTTTCGCTGGTTGTCTCATCGTGCGCAACATGTTGGTTTCAAGGATTGCCCGCAAGATGCCGTGGGAATTCTGGAATGGAACCGTCGATTACTGCTGGAAGGGCAATGGGCAGCCGAGTCGAAACGCGACGATCGCGTCTATGACCTGGACGATCTCGCCAGACTGAAAAAAATGACCGGTGCCGATTATCTGATCACCGACCGGCTGGGGCCTTTTGAGATGGAACCGATTTATCGGAATCCGAGTTATCGCGTTTATGCGATTCCGTAAAAGACGATTCCACCGCTCCGCAATGCAACGAACGCAGGCCCGTCACCAATGAGCGAATGTTCTCCGGGACTTCGGCAAGAACCTGTAGCTCTCCTCCAATCAAAGCAGCAACCGGTTCGCCTTGAGCGTAGAGTACACGGTTATTCGTCGTCGCTGGAACACGTTGAGTTTTTTCCAAAACACCGGTCAGATTCAGTGGATCAACGGCCGACACAACGACGACTTCCGGATCAGTATTGTGATCACTGTGTGCGGTCCGCGAGAATGGATTCATCGTGGCGGTTTGCTTCGCACGGCCATCCGGCTTCATTTGACGCAACTGATTGACACTATCCGGCAGCGCGAACTGTTCCCCAGCCACGCCTTTGATAAAACGTCCTCCTCGAATCTCCCCACGCGCTTCCATTCGACGGTAAGCCTGCAGCAGTTCAAACCAACGCGGAGCGAGCGTTTCCTGAGCCAGCAGGTCGCGGAACACCACCCCCCAACGACGCAGTAACTGCCACGCCCATTGCTCGACCGATTCTTCGTTGGACTGTCGACGCTCCAGCTTCTGTTCTTGTTTTTTAGAACGTTCCAGAACTTTTTCCGCCTTCATTTCTGGAAAACTCCAGACCGACCAGCGGCCGGTGTGTCCCGGAAGAGAACGCTGTCGAAGTTGTCCACGTGCGGTTCGACGACGCGAAGAGGAACGGCTCGGCCGGTTTTTGACATCGATCAACTGTCGCAGGCCGCCGAATCCGTCCGCCGTAACCACTCCCTGCGATACCAGTTCACCAATCGCGTCATTCAGCTCAAAAGGCATCAGCGATAATTCACCAAGCAATTCGGCTGCGAAGGTGGCTCCCTGATGCTGCAGATGGCCGAATATCGCCTTGGCGTTTTCAGAGAGAAAGTCTGTCTCGACATCTGGCCGGTTCTCCGTGAGCCAGGAGAGGTCGTCGCGCAGCCAGAGTGAAACAGGAGCATTCCGTGTGAGCGACTTCATCGGGCGGCTGCGGCGTAACGATGGTTTAGGTGGGAACAATCGTCCCCAACCCACTTCACCCGTCAGGCTCAATTCATCCATCCAGGTGGGCGAATAATTCTGGAGTCGCGCTGCCAATACGTCACGCTCCCAGCAGATTGCTGGCAGATCGAGCCCCTGCAGTATTTGCAGAACTTCGAATAATCCATTCGGACCAGATCGCAGATTGGAACCATGGAAACCCTGGTGGCGGGTCAGAAAACGGAAATAGGTCGCAATGTCAACCGGTTCGATCTGCTCGCGTAATCCGCGAATGGTCAATCGATGAATCCGTGCCAGCAATCGGCGATGACACCATTCGACCATCGTGTTGATGTTCGAGCCGCTATCCTGTCGCTCAGCCTCCCGTTTTTGTTTCGTCGTCTCGGGACGGAACTGCCCACGCAGAACAATGCCTTCCCCTTCCAACGCTTCCAGCGATGCAGCAGTCTGGCTTTCGGTGAATGTGTATAGCGCTGCGATTTCTGCTGCCGTCGTTGGGCCACTGACTTCCACCAGTCCCCGAATGATGGCTGTGCGGGCTTCCGATGCCGCCCATTTCTGCTGCACTGATAAAGGCACCTCGATGGCCGGGGCAACAATCGATTCGGGAAAGGCGGCCAACGCTGCCGGAAGGCGTTCCGCGGCGACCCAGGCTGTGCGGTCATCTGGCAACGTCAACGTTGTGGCACGTCCGACATCAGCCAGATTCTGAAACCAGCGTTGCCAACTGGCCTCGGCGATGTGATCGGCCAGATCGTCAGCGGAACCGGTTTTCATCTCCGTCTCTGGCGTTCCGAGTGGCAGCACAATTCTGCCGAGCAGAACATCATGCAGTTCATCTTCATCGCGGATCATCGGCCGGGCTTCATTGCGAACGCGGCGGATGGCGTCAGTATCGAGCAGTGCCAGGTCACCAACGTCATCGACCGACATCGAACGGCGGGTCGCGACGGCACGAGCCCGGCGTTCCTGCGCCTCTCCACCATCGAGGAATGCATACGGGTTTGCGTTGAGTAATTCGTGGGAGAAGGGAGAAGGCTCACGCGTGTCCCGGGCAATCAGTTGGATCTCTCCTTTTTGAATCCGCTCCAAAACCACCAGCAACCCGTCAATATCCAACGCCTCGCGCAGACAGTCCTCCATCGTTTGCTGAGTCAAGGGATGGTCCGGCAGTTCATGATCACCCGTATGTTCTTCCTGACAACCAGTCAGTTTGGGGAACACAGCCGTCAGCAAATCATCAGCTCGAAAACGCTGAAAGGCGGGAGGGACTTTCCTGCCATTCTGCATGCGCATCACAAGCAAAGCCCGTGTCACATTCCACCGCCAGCGGACCTGAAACATTGGGATCGTCAGGATTGCCTGCTCCAGCAAGCTGCGCGCGTTTTGTGGCGTGAGCATCGGGAACAGGCTTTCAATCGGAAAGCTGTGTTGTGGCCCCAGCGACAAAATAAACCCTTCGTCATCTGCCGTGGCTTGCAATTCAAAATCGAAGGAACGGCAGAACCGTTTCCGCATCGCCAAACCCCATGCGCGATTGATCGCCGCCCCGAACGGGGCATGGACAACCAACTGCATCCCACCAGTTTCATCGAAGAACCGCTCGAAGATCACCCGGTCCTGCGTCGGCAAAAGACCGATGGCTGTCCGCTGAGTCGCCGTGTATTCGACCAGTTGCTCTGCTGCTTCCCGACTTGCCGATGTTTCCTTTTTCAGCCAGTGAACCGCATCATCAGAATCGTCCAGACGACGTTCAATCTCGTACCGTAAGTCAGAGACTTCCTCTGACAATTCCAGCGTTCTTCCCGGGGCTTCTCCCCGCCAGAAAGGAATTGTGGGAGGGGCACCGTGAGCATCGATGACGGTGACGTCACCACCCCGTACATGGCGAATCTGCCAGGAAGTATTTCCCAAAAGAAAGACGTCACCGCGCATACTTTCCACGGCAAATTCTTCATCCAGCGTTCCGACAATCGTCCCCTCTTCCTCGGTAATCACTCGGTATGTTGCGATTTCCGGAATCGCTCCGCCATTGGATGTGGCCGCGATCCTCGCGCCTTTTCGAGCGCGAATTCGACGACCGACCTGATCGTGATGCAGATAAACCCGACTTCGACCGGACGATTTGGAGATCCCCTCGCTCAGATATTCGATCGTCCGGTCAAAATCCTGTCGTTGAAGATTTCGGTATGGTTGAGCCTTGCAAAACAGTGCAAAGAGTTCATCGGTTGGCCATTCCTGGCACGCTGCTTCGGCGACAATGTGTTGTGCGAGAACATCCAGCGGCGCCTGTGGCACGGGAAAACTGTCGAGCCGTCCCGCTCGAACAGCCCGGATCATCGCCATCGATTCCATCAACTCATCACGCGTCAACGCGAAGAGACGGCCTTTTGGGGTTAACGACAGGGAATGCCCCGATCGCCCCACGCGCTGGACGAATGCGGCAATCGAGCGAGGTGAACCGAGTTGAACCACCAGATCGATGTATCCGATGTCCAGCCCCAATTCGAGCGATGCGGTCGCGACGACTGCTTTCAGTTGTCCCTCTTTCAATCTACGTTCCGTTTCCAACCGGATACTGGCCGATAGCGAACCATGATGCGAGCCGACGACCCCTTCGCCCAGGAGTTCCGTCAATTGATGCGTCACTCGCTCGGCCATTCTTCGCGTATTCACGAAAATGAGCGTGCTGCGATGCGTCTGAATCAACTCGACCAGTCGGGCATTGACCTCTTCCCATTGTTCGTGCATGCAGACTGCACCCAGTTCGGTGACAGGCGTTTCAATAGCGAGATCAAGATCCCGACTGGAACCGGTATCGACGATGCGGCATGGCGTTTCGTTGGCATGGTTTTCTTCGCTTGTTTCGGCATTCATCTGGGAACCGACCAGAAACTCAGCCACCCGTTCAATCGGTTTTTGTGTGGCCGACAATCCGATTCGTTGCAGTCGCCGTCCGCACAACGATTCCAACCGCTCGATCGTCAAAGACAAATGCGATCCTCGCTTGTCGCGGACCAGTGCATGGATTTCGTCTACGATGATGGTCTCCGTCGTCGCCAGTGCATCGCGACCCTTTTCGGAGGTGAGCATCAGGTACAGCGATTCAGGCGTGGTCACCAGAATGTGCGGTGGTCGGCGAACCAGAGCCGCCCGTTGTGATGGTAATGTGTCGCCCGTTCGCAAACCGATACGAATGGGGGAAATCGGCGAGCCGTTCGATTCTGCCTGTTGTGTGATCTCCTTAAGCGGAACCTCAAGATTGCGGTGCATGTCGTTGGAAAGGGCTCGCAATGGCGACACGTAAACAACGCGAATTCCGTCCGGCAATTCGCTTGTGGGAAACAATTGATCGTTCGCTGCTGGCCCTTCTCCCAGTGAATGTTTCAGCAACCGGTCGATGCAGGCCAGGAATGCGGCAAGCGTTTTTCCGCTGCCTGTGGGGGCGGCAATCAATGTATGCTCACCCGCAGCGATCGCGGGCCAACCCTGTTGTTGCGGTTCCGTCGGGCCGCTAAATCGGCTTTGAAACCACTCTTCAATCGCGGAATGAAATCCGAAAAACGACATCTGCCCTGACTTCCTTCCGGCGTATGCAGAACGATCCCTGCTGGTTCGATTCGACCACTCTCCATTTTACGCCCCGGACCGGCGTCCTGCCAATCCCCCCCCTTCATTTTGATGTCGGTCTGTGCCGAGCCGAATGATTCCGAGCTTCAATGGCATGCTCCAACAGCGAAACCAATTCTCGCTCGCCAGAATGAAATCTGGGACCGATACGCAACGCCCAGACCGGAAACCGACCAATTCGTCCCCGCGCCAATTTGACGATATCCTTTTCGGTGGTCACAAGGAGTTCCGCTCCACCAATCCCGGCTTCCCGTTCAACCGCTTCAAAATCGTCGCGCGTGTAATGATGATGATCGGCAAAACTTTGAAATCCGACGACTTCGCAACTCTGCCGCGCCAAAGTTCTCTCGAAACCGAATGGATTGCCGATTCCGCAAAACGCAAAGACACGCCGATATTCAATGTCCGAAATGGCACGTGTCTGCCCCTGCCAATCGACCAGTTCAATCGGTCCAAATGCGACTTCCGCGATGGGTGCATCAGGATATCTCGTCTGCAGCCATTCGCGAACTCGGTCACGTTCGGTTTGTGTGGCCTGATCGATGCGCGTGAGCAGAAAAGCATCGGCACGTCTCAGTTCCGATCGCGGTTCGCGCAGGAGTCCACGCGGCAGAATATGCCCGTACCCCCACGGGTTGGTCATGTCGATCAAAACCAGATTCAGATCGCGTGCAAGGCGCCGATGCTGGAAGCCGTCATCCAACACGATCGCATTTGCCTCGTGTTCGACACATGCAATCCTGGCTGCAGCGACACGGTCTGGTTGCTGCAGATGGACAATGCCGGGGCATAATCGTTCCAGCACCAGTTTCTCGTCGTTCGCTTCGCCGTCCAGACTGCGGAAACCACGGCTGAGAATCACGACGTTTTGCTGGTGATCACTGAGCCATTGAACGAAATAACCGACGATCGGAGTTTTGCCCGTACCTCCCGTGGTGAGATTTCCGACACTCACGACGAAGGCGTTTATGCGATGTGACCGCCTGATTCCAATGTCGAACAGCAGATTGCGCAGACGCACGACGTTCATGTAAACCAGCGAGGCGCACCAGAGTCCACCTCGCTTTAGACCTGCAACGAGACCACGTCGTTTCCCGGAAACCAGTTCTCGAAACGTGGCTTCGTCCACTTGGCCTACCGCCTATTCGGACTGCATTTTCTGGCAAATCGCCTCGGCCATTTCCTGCGTACCGACAGCCGTGGGGTCTTTGCGATCGTCTTTCAGGTCGTATGTAACATCCTTGCCTTCTGCAATGACCGCCGCGACAGCCCGTTCCAGTTTCGCTGCGGCTTCCTGTTCACCCAAATGATCAAGCATCATTTTGCCGGAAAGGATCAATGCGGTCGGGTTGACCTTGTTCTGGCCTTTGTATTTTGGTGCGCTACCGTGCGTGGCTTCAAACACCGCGCCTTCTGAGCCAATGTTGGCTCCTGGGGCAACCCCCAGACCACCCACCAAACCGGCACAAAGATCGCTCAATATATCGCCGTAAAGGTTTTCTGTGACCAGTACGTCGTACAATTCGGGTTTCTGAACGAGTTGCATGCACATATTGTCGATCAGCCGTTCGAGGTAGGTGATCTTTCCGTCAGTATTTGGCACGTTTCCAGCAAGTGTCGGCTCCGGCTCGACGCCTTCGGTCAGTTCGTCCCATTCAAACTTCGCACCGTATGCCATCGCAACGGCACGAGTTGCATCGTACCACAAGCCGTCGGTGAACTTCATGATGTTTGCTTTGACAATCGACGTCACCGAACTGCGATTGTTCTTGACAGCATAGTCGAAGGCATAGTCGCAGATCCGACTGGTCCCTTCCCAGGAAATCGGTTTGATGCTGACGCCAGTTGATTCTGCCGGGGTATTGATTTTCTTCCCGGTCGCCAGTCCGTTAATTTCACTGATCAGCTTGTCGGTTGAGTCTTTGCCTCGTTCAAACTCGACGCCCGCATACAGGTCTTCAGTGTTTTCACGGACGATCACCAGGTCGACATTGACATCTTCATGGAATGTCCGCACGCCCTTGTACTGTTTACACGGACGGACACACGCATAAAGCCCAAGTTCCTGACGCAGATAAACATTGACGCTGCGAAAACCCTTGCCGATCGGCGTGGTGATTGGTGCTTTCAATGCCACTTCGTTTTTCTTGATGGACTCCAGCACGCGCGGCGGAACTTCACCCTCCGCCTCGATGACTTCGATCCCACATTCCTGAACGTCCCAGTCGATCGCAACACCGGTGGCATCGATACATTTTCGGGTCGCTTCGGCAATTTCCGGGCCAACTCCATCTCCCGGGATCAACGTGACATTGTACATGGCATCCTCAGTATCCGTATTGTGGTCGTGTATTGAAAATCGGAATCGACGTCTCCGATTGCAAGCAGCATGCGCGAAACGCGAACGTAACAGAACGAAAACCCCTTTTCAAGCAGCTATATCAAGCTGGACGGATGCGAAAAGGGGGGAAGTCCGGTAGCACGCCTTTGCGAATTCAGGTCTCGGTGTGCGACCTCTCAGACAGGGAATTCGCCAAACACTCGATCGCAGAATCTGATTGCAATTCCGCTTTTCCGAATCCCGGCTCAGCTCTCAGTGCGGTTGTCTCGACCTGTGCTTCGGGATAATTGGAAACCAGCATTACCGGCGTTTTTCGGAATCGGTCGTCGCTTTTCAAAGTGCGAATGCACTCCAGACCCGATTCGCCCGTTCGATCAGGAATGTGATTGACGAGGATCAGTTCGCAATCCATCAGAGAGGAACTCACCAGAGAGGAACCAGCATCCTCCAGAGAGGAACCAGCATCCTCCAGAGAGTCGGCAGCAATGACTTTGGCTGTGAAATGCGCCTGAATGGTTGCCGTGATCTCTGCGTGATCAAAACCGCATTGATCGATATTTCAGTGTCTTTCGGTTCATGAGCGGTTTACCTTCTGATGCAACGCCTCTGGCTCGCAGGGACCTTTGTTTGCAGGCCAATCAACGCTCATCGCGGCACAGAAAAGCGCAATACGCTCATGACGGAGTCCCCGTGAAAAGAAATGTCAATGCGAACGAGGAAGGATTTCTCATCAGTGGTTTGTACTCCACGATTACGGTACAATCGGCGCGCTTGTTGAGTGTCCGTTTTCGCATTTCACCTGGTGAGAGTCGCCAATCATGGTCGGCCGATTTCTCGAAAATTACATGGCACGCCATCAGAATATGGCGAATCAACTGCTCCATCTTGTCGGTGTGCCAATAACGTTCATCGCGTCCATCGTCTTTCTCTGCCTGCAGCAGTGGTGGTGGGCACTTGGCTGTTTTGTGGGCGGGTACATTCTGCAATTCATCGGGCATGCAATCGAAGGGAATGATGCGGGCGAGGTTGTCCTGGTCAAAAAATGGCTGGGCAAACCGTACGTCGAGTTTGCACCGAAAGCAGACGACGACTCTCCCGCACATTGAATTCGGCGCGATCAATCAATGGCTGCAATACCCCAACGAATCCTGCCTGAATGCGATACACCAGATTTGCTGCCAGATGGCGATCTTTTCTCTCCAATCTGTGCCTGTGTGCTGTCTGAATTCTCAGGCACGTTGTCAATATAGCCAAAGTCTGCGGGTTGCATCGCCGATAACGATGGTAGTGATTATGCCAATTGCGTGCGCGAAGCAATCCGCGCGTCCTGCAACGGGCCTGTTCTCCAAAAGCGGATTACTCTTTAAGTTCTTGTAGAATAGTGAGATATGTCGCTCGCTGAATCTTCCGAGAGACCTGTCCTTCACTCAATTCGCGACCTCAAAACGGGTGGATAATTCGCGACCCACAAGCGGCCAGGGACATTTGAGCATGAACCAGTTGACATCACGGATGATGTTCGCAGGCGTCTTTTCCACACTTTGTCTGATCGTGGGATGCGTTGGCAGCCAGGACAAACCTCTCCATTATCTGGGTGAGGCGTCGCTGCAGTATTACAAAGACCAGGCGACACAAATCGATTATCCCATTTCCGACGAAGGTGTCGCTGAGGAAGTGAAACTCACCGAAAGGCCGCGCACCATTCGCGACCGCGAAAAGGATGACATCTGGAACATCACGTTGCAGGAAGCACTGCACATCGCCATCGAAAACAGCAAGGTGATTCGCAGCACGCAGATTCTCGGTCAACAGGGCGTGGCAGCTTCCAATCAGTTGCTCTCCTCCCCGGACAATGTGTCGTCGGTGTACGATCCGGCAATTCAGGAAACCGGTGTCTTATTCTTCGGCCGTGGGGTGGAATCGGCTCTCGCAGCATTTGATGCAAACTTCACCACATCAATGACCTGGGGGCGGGATAATCGCCCAACGAACACTGCTGGAGCAGGTGGCGCTTCGTCGATTTCCGAAACGGGGCAATTCCGTTCCGAAATCGAGAAAATCTTTGCCCATGGTGGTGTTGTTTCGGTGTACCACGATTGGGACTACCTCGGTAACTCAGGCGGTCTGTTTCCCTCTACCTACTCTGGCTCTTCTGGTGCGGGTGGTTTTCGCAGCGGTGCCATTGGTGCAGAATACCGTCTGCCATTGTTGGCGGGTGCGGGAACCGAATTCACAAGAATCGCGGGGCCGATTGTCACCAGTTTCGGGGGCTTGAGCGGCGTCAGTCAGGGGGTTGCGATCGCACGTATCAATAACGATATCACAATTGCTGATTTTGAAGCCTCGGTACGAAATCTGATCAATGATGTGGAACATGCGTATTGGAATCTGTACCTCCAATACCGGCTATACGATACGTCGGTAACGGCACGCAACAGTGCATTGCGCACGTGGCGCGAGGCGGAAGCAAAACGCGTGATTGGTGGTGTGGAAGGATTCAAACCAGCCGACGAAGCTCAGGCGCGAGCGCAATATTATGCCTCCCGTGCAGCCACCGAACAAACACTCTCCAACATCTATTCCACAGAGGTGCAACTGCGTCGATTACTCGGTTTACCGGTCAATGATGGTCGCATCATGCGGCCAACCGACGAACCTTCGACGGCATTGTGGTATCCGCAGTGGGAAAGCTGCATTACCGAAGCGCTCACCCTGCGACCGGAAATCCGCAGACAGAAGTGGAATATCAAAAGTTTGCAAATGCAGTTGAAAGCGGCAAGAAGTCTGGTTCGTCCCCGAGTCGATTTTGTCTCCGGCTATCGCGTTCATGCACTGGGTGACAGGCTCTTTGGCGAAACAGGCGAAGATGGATTCTCCTCGGTTGGATTTAACAGCGCCTACGAAAACCTGACACAGGGTGAGTACACTGGTTGGAGTCTGGGAATTGAAGTCGATATTCCGATCGGCTATCGGCAGGCTCACGCTCAGGTCCGCAATGTCCAACTCCGCGTCGCCAAGGCGCGGGCTGCGTTGGCAGCACAGGAATTGGACCTCAGTCACCAATTAGCACAGGCATTTCAGAACGTGGCGATGCAACATGCAACGGCGCAATCGCATTTCAACCGCGTGAAAGCAGCCAGGCGACGGGTGGATCTGTCGGAGGCGGAACTGAAAGTCGGTACCGCGACGCTGGACCTTGTGTTACGAGCACAGTCTGATTTGGCATTGGCGGAACGGGACTATTACACGGCAGTGGTGAATTACAACAACGCGATTGCCGACCTTCATTTCCAGAAGGGAACGACCCTGTCGCACAATGCGGTTTATCTTTCGGAAGGTCCGTGGGACGCGCAGGCGTATAAAGATGCCTTGCGACGGGCCTGGGCTCGCAGTCACGCGTTTGATGCCAAGGGAACGGAAGCAGAGCCGCGAGAATATGTGCAGCCAGTTTTCAGCAACCATTTGCAAATGTATTCCGCCAGGGCGGATGACCAACTGCAATCCGAATCGGAAGAACAACATTTCGTCAATCAGTCGGTAACCGGGGAGCCGCCACAAGGAACCGTGTACGGTCCGAATTTTGATCGTCCGATGGAAGCAGCTTCATCCAGTGAAGACACCACTTCATCCGCTGATGGTGAGATTGCCGGGCAGATGCCCAGTCTGGTGGCTCCGGCCGAATATTCACCTTCCTGGTCGCCAAAACAGAAAACGGACGATTGAGTTGATGACACAAATCTCCAGATCCTGGTGCAGCGTTCCGGCTGGAAGTTGGAGTTTGGTGAAGTTACAAGGAGCGACAACGGAGCGGATTATATCATCCCCCCAAACAAAGTCTTGACAAGGCACTGGCAGCAGGTCAATTGCTTTGTTCGGGAGTTCGTCATGTCACTCTTTAGAGCAGTTTCCCTTTTGGTGTGACGGTTCTCGCTTGAGGGAGTCTGTGTTTGCAAAGCCAAAAGACGATTTTCGCGCCACAGAAGAGCGTAATACGTTCTAATCTCGCAGTATTACTTCCAATCAAATTGTGTTGAGGGCCAGCGACGGTATGAGTTCCAACGATCGAATTCGTCGACTGGTCCGCCTGTTGGAACTCTTTCAGTACGGTCGGAGTTACAACTCGGCTGAGTTGTCCGAATTGTGCAGTGTGTCACGACGGACGACGTTTCGGGATATCCGCACGTTGCAGGATTCCGGTATCCCGGTTCGGTTTGATGAGAGCTTGCAGGGATATCGACTGCTCGATTCGATGTACCTCCCTCCGACTGACTTGACGATCAGTGAAGCGTTATCATTGCTTGTGCTGACACAAAGCCTGGGCCGGGAGACGAGCGGAATTCCGTTTCAACGAGCGTCTCAATCGGCTGCGAGAAAACTGCTCAGTCTGTTGCCGCGACATCTGGCTGAGCATGTGGGCGAACTTTCCAATGCTGTGACGATGGAGATTACACCGCACAATCGTCTGGATCGTGCCGAAGAAACCTACGATGTTATCACGGAATCCATTCAAAAACGCCGTTGTGTGCGAATCGAGTACGACAGTTTCTTTGATCAGGGTGTGATTACGACGTTATTAAGCCCGTATCGTTTACATTTTTCGCGACGAAGCTGGTACGTCATTGGTCGGTCGTCCGTTCATCGTTCGGTTCGCACATTCAATCTTGGCCGTGTTCACAGTACGACCACCACGAACAATCCCTACGAGATTCCGCAACGTTTCAGCCTCGACCGCTTTTTTGGTAATGCCTGGTCGATGATTCCCGAACAACGGGAATACGATGTTGTTATTCGCTTTCAGCCGATGGTGGCACGCAACATTGCCGAGGTGCAGTGGCACAAAACGCAACGGATTGAATGGTCTGACGATGACACACTGCTGTTCCATGCCACTGTCGACGGACTGGGTGAGATCTCCTGGTGGATTTTGGGTTACGGCAATCAGGCGGAGGTACTCGAACCTCCAGAATTGCGGGATCGCATCAGGCAGCATGTCGATGAGTTGCGGCAGATTTATGTGAATGATTGAAACGTTTTGACGGAGGTGGCACCCTGGAGGGTTGATTCGATCACATTCGGCAGCGTGAACGTGAATGTTATCGGCCCACCCTGTTGCGATTCGTTCCGGATTCCATCCCCGTGAATTCCGACTATGCGTTTGCACAATGTCGGTAGAGCAATCGCATGTAAATTCCCCTGTAAATACAGCGTTTTGCAAGATTTGAACCTGAAATACATAGTTTTTCGTGATCTCACTTTTAATGTAATGTCTCTCTAAACATCTGTTTTCAGTTTTTTTAAGGCGATTCGTTCATGCGATCACGCGATTGCCCTGCAACGTCAGATTCATACTTTAATTTCCGCCTGATCATGCTTCGGTTGCACCGAATTATGGACAAGATGGGCTGAGTGTTTCCTGAATGATGACGATCACCCTCTTCCTCACCCCGAGAAAGGTGACCATTTGGTCTCTGTAGGGGAATCGACAGAATCGGCGTTGGGTTTTGCCTCATCAATAGTAGAATCGGAGTCCGGCGAATCAGAACTGGAGGATTCGCTGGCGGGATGATAGCCAGAGTGGCGCATGACAACCTCAGGTGCAGGCCCTGTATGATGGCGTTGGTTTCCGGTCATGATTCACGTTAAACCTTTTATAGATTTGGCTTATGTGAGTTTACCCGGCACAGTGTTCGTTTTCGGTTCGTTCTGTGCTTCTGCCTTTCCTGTATTATCGCGAGAGGAGTGACATCAGTTTGTCACACCTGAATCGAAGTCTGAGGAAAATCCTGAAATTCCTTCAGCACTGCGACGAGAATCTGACGAGGGCTCTGCTGGAGATGAATCCTGGCGACAAATTTCTTCAACTTCCGATTTCAACGGCACTTTCGGTTGCGACCTGTAATCGATCTGCCTAGAATTATTGCTTCGCCCGAACGCGTTGACCGCGTGAGGTTTGTAGATATCTCTCCCATTTTGTGCGATTGAAACACAGTTCGCGCGGGATGAGTTCTCACCCTCGATGACCCGCTTTCGGTCTGACCTGGTCGTTCACCAGTCAGGTTTCGCCATCGTCTTCAAATCGGCGGATGCGGTCTCTCCAGCCAAAACGAACATCGAAATTGAGTTCTCCCCATGTTTGAGGGAATTACAAAAAGTCTCTCCTCAGCGCTGTCGTCAATCACCAAAGCCGGCAAGCTGACGGAAGCCAATATCCGCGAGAGCATGCGACTCGTCCGCCAGGCGCTTCTGGAGGCGGATGTCAACTACGACGTTGCTCAGGATTTCATGGCTCGCGTCACTGATCAGGCTGTCGGTGAAAAAGTCCTCAAGTCGCTTCGTCCTGACGAACAGATTGTTGGGATTGTCCATCAGGAATTGATCAACCTGATGGGGCCGGTCGACCACTCACTGCATCTCAAGCGAGATGGCATCACAACCATCATGATGTGCGGTTTGCAGGGTAGCGGGAAGACGACGACCTGCGGCAAACTTGCCAAAATGCTCAAGGCAGAAGGCTTCAAGCCGATGCTCGTGGCGGCGGACCTCCAGCGTCCTGCAGCTATTGAACAGTTGAAGGTCATCGGCGAGCAGATCGATGTCGACGTTTACAGCGAACCAAAAGACAAAAGTACGCCCGTCAAGGTTTGCCAGAACGCAAAAAAGGCGGCGATCAAAGCGGGTGACATTCGCGTTCTGATTCTCGACACTGCCGGGCGATTGCATGTTGATGACGAGTTGATGGACGAACTCGAAAGAATTGACGCCAGGTTGATGCCGGACCAGGCATTGCTTGTCTGCGATGCCATGACCGGGCAGGATGCGGTTAACAGTGCCAAAGCGTTTAATGACGCGCTTGAACTGGATGGCGTGATTCTCACAAAGCTGGATGGCGACACCCGTGGCGGGGCGGCGCTCAGCGTTAAAGCGGTCACCGGTGTGCCGATCAAATTCATCGGTGTCGGCGAACAACTTGATCGGCTGGAAGAATTTCATCCCGACCGGATGGCGGGCCGAATTCTCGGTGCAGGAGATATCGCGACTTTGCTCGAAACGGCACAGCGCGAATTCGATGAAGAGGAGATGCGACTGCAGGAAGAAAAGATGCGGGAAGGCAAATTCTCGCTCGAAGACTTCCGCAAACAGATGCGTCAGATCAAGCGGCTTGGTCCGCTGCAAAACGTCATGAAGATGATCCCCGGCATGGGAGGAATCGCCGACGCCAACCCTGATATGGACCCCGAAGAAGATATGCGACGGATCGAGGGCATCATCAATTCGATGACCTCCTGGGAGCGAGACAACCCCGATCGGATCGATCGCAGCCGACGAAATCGCATTGCCATCGGAAGCGGTAACGAGCCAGCCGATGTTAACAAGTTGCTCAAAGATTTCCGTATGATGGCCGACATGATGACCGGCATGGCGGGAATGAGTATCAAGGACCGGATGAAAAAGGTGCAGGAACTGACGCAAAGCGGGGCAATGGATCCTAATGCCCAATTGCGTCGTGAAAAACAACGGAGCAAACGAGGTCCGCAAGACCGTACCAGGTTACGACAAAAACAGAAGCAGAAAAAAAAAGAAGCGCGAAAGCAGCGCAAGAAGAACCGCCGGTGAGTTCGACACACATCGGAACAATGCGGGAAACAAACACCCAAAAATCGATTGAGGCACTTCAAGGCTGAGTCACCAGCCGAAACCCGTTAAGAGGAGTAGCAAGTGGCAGTCAGAATTCGCATGAAAAAATTGGGGCGGAGACATCGCCCGTTCTACCGAATTTGTATCATGGATTCCCGCGCACCGCGGAACGGGAAGGCGATTGAGGAAGTCGGTCATTACGACCCGATGGTGCGGGACAAGTCGGCTCGTGTCACATTGAAAATGGATAGAATCGACTACTGGCTTTCAGTCGGAGCGCAACCCTCCGACAAAGTCGCCACGCTGATCAAAAAAGTGAAGACGAACAAATTCGGCACGGCACAGGAACCACCTCCGATGACGGCCCCCAAGGAACCGCCACCAGAACCGGAAACAGCAGCCGAAGAAGAAGGCACTGCTGAAGCCTCTGCGGAAGAGAGTGGTGGCGAAGAAGCGAGTGGTGAAGAAAACAGTAGCGAAGAAGAAAAACCGGCTGAGTAAGCCGCCCATCGTCTGGCAGTATCGAGTCATGCGGTTTGATGTTCTTTCGATCTTTCCCGATATATTCACCAGCTATCTGCAGCAGAGCCTGTTGAAGCTGGCGATTGAGCGAGGATTGGTTGAGGTGCATCTGTGGGATTTTCGAGAGTTCACTGAAGATAAACATCAAAAAGTGGACGACAAACCGTTTGGTGGTGGCCCAGGCATGTTGCTCTGTTGTCAACCAATTTTCGATTGTGTCGAATCCGTCCAGCAGAAGAGTGAAGAACCGGGACAACTGGTCATGCTGTCGCCTCAGGGCCGACGACTTGATCATCAACTGGTCACGGAACTGGCAGAATACGATCGGCTGGTTTTGCTGTGTGGTCGATATGAAGGGTTTGATGAGAGAATTCGTGAAGGGTTAAAACCGCTAGAGATTTCCGCCGGCGACTTTGTCGCCAATGGTGGCGAAGTACCAGCCATGCTGGTGATTGATACGGTAATCCGGATGATTCCCGGAGTTTTGGGAGATGAGACGAGTAACCGATACGATTCATTTGCTCAATCGGGATTGCTGGAAGGCCCGCAGTACACACGACCGCGAGAGTTTCGGGGGATGTCGGTTCCCGAGGTTCTGTTGAGCGGAGACCACGAAAAAATCGAACGCTGGAGACACGAACAGAGTTTGCAAAGAACACGAGAGCGACGTGGCGAATTGCCAGCAAACAGGGGTTGAAGATCGCGTCAAAACAGGTCGGCACAAAGTCGATACAAATACGTCGAGAGTGAAGAGACAAGAGGAACCGGAGCAAAGCCTGCTCCCACGAGGTGAAGTACCATGAAAGATTTAATTAAAATTGCGGAAGAATCGAGCTTGAGAGAGGAGCCGATTCAATTTGAAATTGGTGACACAGTTGACGTCCACACGCGAATTCTGGAAGGCGATAAGGAACGGATGCAGATTTTCACCGGCACCGTCATCGCCACGCGCGGCAGTGGAACGCGGGAGATGTTCACAGTCCGCAAGATCGTGGCGGGTGAAGGGGTCGAGCGAACCTTCCCTGTGAATTCGCCGAAGATCGCTAGGGTCGAGGTCAAGCGGCACGGACGCGTGCGGCGGGCAAAACTGTTTTATCTGCGTGATCGCACAGGGAAAGCAACCCGTCTGGCGGAACGCCGCGCGAAGAAGAAAGACTAACTCCTCGTTCGGCTTCGCGGCTGAGGAATACCGTCATGGTGCGCCATTGGTGGTCGCGATGGCTGGGGGATCGCGGTGAACGGTACGCAGCGCGGTTCCTCAGAAAACAGGGATTTCGCATTCTCGCGCGAAATTACTCCAGCCAGTTTGGGGAAATCGATCTGATCGCGGTGGACGGAGAGACGCTCGTTTTCGTGGAGGTAAAGACGCGCAAGTCGGATGTCGCCGGCACTCCCGATGAAGCAGTCGATTTGGAAAAACAGCGAAAGATCACGCGCACCGCCTGGGCTTACATCAAGCAACACAAACTGCACGATCAGCGAACGCGGTTCGATGTTGTGAGCCTGATCTGGCCGGATGATGCGCGACAGCCGGACATCCGCCATTTTCGCAACGCATTTCCGCCGGTTGAGTAAGTACGAAGTGTCCGGCGTCAAAGGAACCAACCATGAAAATCGGTCTGGTCGGATATCAAAATGGAGGCAAGAGTACGGTCTTTGAACTGCTCACAGGGACCGCTCCTGATCCATCAAAAATGCAGTCGGGACAGTCGGCTCAAGCGAATGTGCCGGATGAACGGTATGACAAACTGATCGAATTGCACAATCCGAAAAAGGAAGTGCCGCCGCGAATTGAACTGTTCGATACGCCGGGACTCAACAAATCGGAACAGGCTGGCAACGCACAAAGGCTGGGCGTCATTCGCGAAGCCGCTGGTCTGGTACAGGTGATCGGCGTGCATACCGGAGTTGACCCGTTGGAAGAGGTTGACGCCTTTGAAACCGACAAGGTACTGGCGGACCTGCAGTCTGTTGGCAACCGCATGGAAAAACTTGAGAAGGACGTCACCAAACCGAGGCCCGATCGGGACGATTTGAAAGCCGAGTTGGAAGCGCTCCAGCCAGTGCATGCGAAACTCGACGCAGGTGAATCTTTGCTGGGTTTCGAGTTTTCGGAGCTTCAGGAACAGGTTTGCAAGTCGTTTTCTTTACTGACCCGCAAGCCGGGGCTGGTTGTGTTAAATACGGCTGATTCCGACATTGACGCGGAGATGGTTTCCGCCGTGGAAGCGAAGGGAGTAAAGGCGGTCGCCGCCCCTGTCGGTCTGGAGTTGGAAGTAGCCGCTTTGCCGGATGACGAGCGGGCCATGTTCGCTGAGGAGATGGGGTTGGGCGAGCCATGCCGGGAACGGCTGCTCCGGGCCATTTTTGAAGTGACCAATCAGATCACGTTTTACACTTCGGGTGAAAAAGAGGTTCACGCCTGGCTGTTGCGACGTGGGTCAACTGTTCTCGAAGCGGCTCATTCCATTCACAGCGATCTCGCCCGGGGATTTGTGCGGGCAGAGGTCTGGCCGGTTGATGAACTGTTGCGACTTGGCTCTGAGAGAGAACTGAAAGCAGCCGGCGTCAATCAGGTCATCGGCAAAGAATACATCGTGCAGGATGGGGATGAAGTTTTTATTCGGGCGAATGTGTGAAGTGGCATGGACAATGTCGAAAACAGATCGGGGAGGTCATTCGCGAACTGTGCCGACAAAGAGAAATCGCCTTGGAGAAAGAGACAGAGATTTCGCCATCGGGCGATGTGAAATGCCCATTCTGCAAGAACTGGTTCAATGTGAATCGACAAGAGATTCCGGGCTTCATTTCGTTCACACACTGCGTGGTGACAAATCGCATCTTGTCCGAATCGCATTGGCAGTGATAAGATCCGGAATCAAACGATTCCTGCTGAGTATTCACTTCTCGCGAAGTCTGGAGACATTGAGATGTCGCTGACCTGCCGCCGACCATCTTCTGTGCTGTTCCTCGCTGTCACATGGGCGACTCTGCTAAACGCACCGACAATCGTGATGGCACAGAAGCTCTCGGCTGACAAGGTTCTCAAATCGATTGATCGTGGTCAACAATTTCTGCTTTCCCGGCAGCGCGACGATGGCTCGTGGCAGGTTGGTGGTGCGGCCAAGTTTCAAGTTGGTGCAACCAGCCTGGTATTGCTGTCACTGATCAACAGCGGAATGACGGCGAAGGACCCCGAGATTCAAAAAGGACTGCAATATCTGCGCGGGGTGAAAGAACCTCAGCCCGATTTTGTCTATGAGATGTCGCTAATGATTTCCGCGCTTGTTGCCGCTCGTGATGGCGAACGAGACAAACCGCGAATCGCACAGTTGGCAGGACATCTTGAGCGAATGCAGATTACGATCGGGGATAATAAAGGAAGCTGGGGATACACCCGAACACGGCAGACCAGTGGCGATCGCAGCAACGCTCAATTTGCCATTCTCGGCCTGCGTGATGCGGCCAATGCCGGGTTCAAGGTCAATCGCACGACCTGGTCCCGTGCACGGGATCATTGGTTATCAGCACAGAATACCGACGGGGGGTGGGGCTACAGCAATTTGGGCGATAAAAGCTCCGGCAGTATGACCGCTGCGGGCATTGCCAGTCTGGTGATCACCAGCCGGATGTTGCAGGATGCCAGTGATGATCTCACACCGGAAGGCCGGCCGAATTGCTGTCGCAGTTCCAGCGATGATCCGTACAGGAAGGCTTTGGATCGGGGCGTCAAATGGATGGCCCGGAATTTTGCGGTGGGACATAACCCGGGCAACAACTCCTGGATTTTGTATTATCTCTATGGTTTGGAACGGGCGGGAAGGCTCTCTGGTTTGCGGTTTTTCGGAAATCACGACTGGTATCGAGCCGGGGCGAGGTTTCTGGTTGCTGGCCAATCACCGCGCGATCACAGTTGGCGCGGGCAGGGACATATCGAAGCTGATCCGGTCGTTGGCACAAGTTTCGCGCTGTTATTTCTTTCCAAAGGGCTTTCGCCAGTTTTGATGAACAAAATGGAGTTCGGTGAAAGCAATGACTGGGAACAGCATCCCTATGATGTCACGAATTTGACCGATCACATCACCACGCTGCCGAAATGGCCACACCTGCTTTCCTCTCAGGTGGTCGATGTCAAAAAACTGGATCGGAAGACGGGATCGTCGACATTGACGCAGGCTCCAATGCTGCTGATCACAGGCTCGGAGAAATTTGAATTCTCGAAAGAGACGATCGAGATTTTCAAAGAGTATATCAACCAGGGAGGCTTCATCTTTGCGGTTAGAAATTGTGAAGGCGAGGGATTTGATGCCAGCTTTCGCAGGTTGATTGAAACAATGTACCCCGAAGAGGCGGAATTGGCTTTGCTGCCGGATGATCATCCCGTGTTTCGGAGTGAGTACCCCTTTCCTCAACCTGAACTCATCGATTTTTGGGGCGTGGAATTTGGTTGCAGAACGGCGATCATCTATTCCCGCGAAGATCTGTCGTGCCTGTGGGGGAAATGGGCGAGGTTTGCGCCACAGGGACGTGCGCCGCAGACAACCGGCATGATCTCGCGGGCAATGAAACTGGGGGTGAATGTCGTCGCCTATGCGACTGGACGCGAGCCACCAAACAAACTCGAAAACGATGAAACCAAACCGGACGAAGCCGTTCCGGATCCGATCGAACGGGGGCTTTTACAGATCGCCAAACTCCGGCAGGATGAGGGGCGGGATGTCGCACCCAAGGCGTTGCGCAATCTTTTGATGAATCTGAACCAGACCGCCGGTATCGCGGTCTCAACAGCCGAGCGGCAGGTCAAACCGGTCGATGCCAGCCTGTTCCGTTATCCACTGGTTTACATGCATGGCCGCAATGCGTTTCAAATGACCCCGGAGGAACAGGAACAATTGCAACTCTATCTGAAGCGGGGCGGTGTCTTGTTCGCCAACGCTTGTTGCGGTTCCAAGGCATTTGACAGGAGTTTTCGCAACACGGTTGGCAAACTGTTTCCGGGAGTGCGGCTGGAACGAATTCCGGTCACACATGAACTCTTCTCACAGAAAATTGGTCACGACATTCGCAAAGTCCGGCGAAGGTCGCGAGATGCCACACCCAATCCGAATCAACCCTTGACCAATTTCATTCGCGAGGGAGAACCGCTGCTGGAGGGTTTGAGTATTGATGGTCGGCTGGCGGTGATCTACAGCCCTTACGATATCAGTTGTGCACTGCAGAAACAGTCGACCATCGCCTGTCCCGGCTATCTATCGGAAGACGCCTTCCGGATTGCGATCAATGTCGTGCTGTATGCCATGCTGCAGGACGCGGATTATCGCGAAAAGATACAATAGGGTATCACCCTGCGGCCGATGAGTTTTCGACAGGATTCACAGGAAAGCATAATCCTGTCATCCTGTCAAATTTTTCCTGCTTGACGAAGTTCATCAGCACTTTCCTGTCTTTTCGATTTCGTGCCGTCCGTGATTGCTCTGGATTCCCTCTCCACTTGAATCATGAACACCGCGCGGGAATGACTTGATGGAATCAGTCGTAACCAATTCATGTGAATCCTGCCTGGGTTTCGCATTCGACGATCAGTCGA
>JANQSH010000086.1 GCA_028284145.1 Planctomycetaceae bacterium
CATGAAACGTCGAGGTTTTACGCTCATCGAACTGCTGGTCGTGATTGCCATCATCGCGATCCTGATTGCCCTGTTGTTGCCCGCCATCCAACAGGCTCGTGAAGCGGCACGAAGAACCGAGTGCAAGAATAAGTTAAAACAGATTGGAATCGCTTTTCACAACTACCATGATGTACATCGGAAGTTCCCATGGGGATTAGGGTCGGATACACATAACGTGAATGGCTCAAAGCATATATCTCTTAGTGGTCCGTCTGGTCAAAGGGCCCCCTGGTCGGTCATGATACTGCCTTTTCTTGATCAGGTTCCGAGGTACAACGAGTTCAATATCAGCGGCAGCTTCACGGGCAGACAAAACCAACCTGGGGATCCTGCAAACATGGCGGCGATGAACAGGGCAAACCCGGCCTATCAGTGTCCCTCTGACCCCAATAGCGGCATCGACGTACCAAACACGAATTATATCGGAGTTGCTGGTGGGGGCATCGACGGAACGGACAATTACGCTACAGTCAACAACGCCTGTTGCCAGAGTCGCGTCTTCTTTGACAATGGGATCACATACATTAACTCGGCGATAGGGTTTCGCGACATCACGGACGGTTCCAGCAATCAGTACCTTGTTGCAGAAACCCGCTACCAGCCGACTCCCACAAGCAATTCAACCCAGTATCCGACCTGGGCGGGAACCTTGCGGTCAGGCGGTTCCAGATGCTGCGATTCGACGGTGACAATCGGGGCCGCGGTCGATGCGATTAACTCCTCCGACTACAACCCCGCTGACTCATTCATTACCCAGACAATAATGCGAGGGTTTGGCAGCTTTCATACTGGCGGCTGTCAGGCTCTCCTGTGCGATGGGTCTGTCCACTTCCTTCCCGACAGTATGGACATCACTGTTTATCGTGACCTTGCCGATCGAAGTGATGGTCTTCCTGCAGGAGGGTTTTAGCATGTCACGTTTGATGGTTGGGTTGGCATTTGTTCTGGCACTCAACTGCGGCTGCGGTGGGGAAGACCTGCAGTTGTATCAAGTGAAGGGGCAAGTGACGATTGGTGGCAAGCCTATAGAGGCTGGAGAAGTCGTCATTGAACCGGATGGAAAGAAAGGTAATACTGGCACGCAATGTCGTGCGCCAATAAAGGGGGGACAATACCAGACTCCGAAAGAGACTGGAGCAGTTGGCGGCCATGTTGTCATCCGCGTTCATGCCTACGATGGTAAACCGCACCCGGAAAACGAACTCGGTTCTGCGTTATTCTATCCACCATATGAGATCCAGGCGGAGTTGCCGAACGGCGACACGGAATATGATATTGACGTCCCATCAGGTTACGGGAATGACGGGAATTGATCCCACAGCACGGACAAGCCGCCTGTGTACCCGGAGTCGCATTCCGCCATTCTCCGCGGTGTCAAATCGGATATTCGCCTGTGCGGATATGACGTGCTTCCTGGCGTGACGTGCTTCGGAGCCGCGTGTTGCTGACACGACCCGACCACCCCAAAAAAGCCCCGACCACCCAAAAAAACATTGTGGAGCCGGGCCGCTCGCGCTGCTGACGATCCGGCAGCGCCACCCGTGGCATACACATTCAAGTCACTCTGTGGGGACCGGCCTGGCATTCTCGGTGTGAGAAAAGACAAACCCGTCCAGAGCCGCGTCGACTTCGATCGTCGATCCTTCCGGGTAGTTGCCGGAAAGAATTTCATTAGCCAGTTGATTCTGCAGTCGCTGTTGAATCACACGCTTTAACGGGCGGGCGCCGTACACCGGATCGTACCCTTCCTCAGCCAGCAGTTCGCGGGCTTTCTCAGAGACCACCAGCTGATAGCCGTTCTCATCGAGTTGACTCTCCAGAATTTTCATCTGCAGGTCGACAATCTGGCGGATAGCCGACTTGCTCAGCGGATGGAACACGATCACTTCATCGACGCGGTTCAGAAACTCTGGAAGGAATTCCCGCTGCAAGGCAGCCATCGCCGCATTGTGAATCTCTCTGTCGTTTTCCTCACCCGCCATTTCCATAATCGTCTGACTGCCGATGTTCGACGTCATCACAACAATCGTATTTGAGAAATCGACCGTGCGTCCCTGGCTGTCGGTCAGTCGTCCATCATCGAGCAACTGCAGCAGAATGTTGAAGACATCGCGATGTGCCTTTTCAATTTCATCCAGCAGAATGACGCAATACGGTTGCCGCCGGACCGCTTCGGTCAAGCGCCCTCCTTCTTCGTAACCGACATACCCTGGAGGTGCACCAATTAACCGGGCAACCGAATGCCGCTCCATGAATTCACTCATATCGATGCGGATCATGTTCCGTTCATCATCGAACAGGAACTCCGCAAGCGACTTGCATAACTCGGTTTTTCCGACACCTGTTGGACCGAGGAAAATGAACGAGCCAATGGGCCGATTGCGGTCCTGCAAACCGGAGCGCGAACGCCGAACAGCATTGGCCACCGCCGTGACCGCTTCTTCCTGATTGATCATCCGCTCGTGGATACGGTCTTCCATCTGTAACAGTTTTTCCCGCTCCCCCTGCAACATGCGGGAGATCGGTACACCAGTCCAACTGCTGACAACTTTCGCGACATCTTCCGGGACGACCTCTTCACGCAGCAGGCGTTCGCTCTCTTCTTCGCTCGTTTTGCCCAGTTGATTTTCGATGTCGTCCAGTTTCTGCCGCGCGTCGTTCAGCTTCTGTTCGGTTTCGTAGGCAGCCATGAAGTCGGCATTGGAATTCGTTTGCCGTGCCCGGTTGAAAGCCTGTTCATACTCCAGCTTCAGACGGTCGATCTCCTCTTTCAAAGGCTGCACGCCGGAAAGTGTCGATTTCTCCGCTTCCCATTGTGCCTTCAAACGATTGGCCGACTCCTCGCGATCGGCGATTTTCCGTTTTAATTCGGCCAGACGTTCCTGGCTGTCAACACTGGCTTCTTTGGAGAGTGCCTGCGCCTCGATTTGCATCCGTGTCAATTCACGGGTGGCTTCGTCGATCTCCGCCGGCATGGAATCGATTTCCATCCGCAAGCGGCTCGCCGCCTCGTCTACCAGATCGATCGCCTTATCGGGCAGGAAGCGATCGCTGATATAGCGATCCGAAAGTGTTGCTGCCGAAATCAATGCGTCGTCCGTAATCCTCACGCCGTGATGTAATTCGTAACGCTCCTTCAAGCCGCGCAAAATGGAAATCGTATCTTCAACGTTTGGTTCCTGGACAATCACCGGCTGGAAGCGACGTTCCAGAGCCGGGTCTTTCTCGATGTACTTGCGGTATTCATCCAACGTGGTTGCACCGACACAATGCAATTCACCGCGTGCTAACGCAGGCTTGAGCAGGTTCGAGGCATCCATTGCGCCCTCTGCCGCTCCTGCTCCGACAACAGTGTGCAGTTCATCAATGAACAGGATGATCTGGCCATCTGATTCGGTGACTTCCCGCAGCACTGCCTTAAGGCGATCTTCAAACTCGCCACGGTACTTCGCCCCGGCAACGAGTGCCCCCATGTCCAAAACAACGACCGTTTTGTTCTTCAGGTTTTGAGGGACATCTCCCTGCACGATACGATGAGCCAGCCCCTCGACAATGGCGGTTTTACCAACACCTGGTTCGCCAATCAGCACAGGATTGTTCTTGCGGCGGCGGGAGAGTACCTGTACGACGCGACGGATTTCGGTATCGCGACCAATGACCGGATCGATCTTCCCCAACCGTGCGAGTTCCACCAGATCGTGCCCATATCGTTCCAATGCCTGATATTTGTCTTCGGGATTCTGATCGGTCACGGCCTGTCCTCCACGAATTGTTTTCAACGCCTGCAATACATCGTCCGCATCGACGGCATGCATTTCGAGAATGCGTTTCGCCTGATCATCAGTTTGCGTCAACGCGAGCAACAGATGTTCGGTCGAGACGTAATCGTCCTTCATTTCATCAGCGAGGCCTTGAGCCTTTTCCAGCACCTTGACAAACGCCGGACTTGCGCCGGTTGGCATGTTTGAGCCGGAGACCTTCGGCTGGCGGTCAACTTCGCCATCGACGATCGACTTCAACTGCGGAACATTCACGCCAATCTTCTGCAGAATGGGCGCGACAATCCCCTGGTCAGCTTCGATCAGGCATTTGAGCAGATGCAAAGGCACGACCTGTGAGTTGCCGTGACTTTCTGCGAGCTGTTGCGTGTCTTGCAGGGCTTCCTGCGATTTCACCGTTAAATTTTCGGGTCGAAAAGCCATGTTGGACCTCCGTTTTTATTATCTGCCCGTCAGGAGTCGACAGAAAAACAGTGATGGTGCAATTCGACGGTGCGCAATGCTCCTTCGTTTGCCTGAGACGGGCAATGAAACCGCCGTGACATCACCATAATGCCCCAGCGGATTGGGTGAGTGAAACAGGGAAAGGAAAATATGGCTCTGGAAGGACTGACTCGTGCATCAAGTCGATCGCCTGGTTGTGAAGCGGACGAGGATCGACAACTGAACAACCGACCTCTCGCCCCAATTCACCAGACTCGAAAGCCCTTCTCTCTTATGATTCCTTCGATTCAAACTCGGCATCGATCACATTGTCGTCCGCTTCTCCACCAGCGGTCTGTGCTCCAGCGGTGGCACCTGCGGTTTCTGCTTCGGCATCGGGCTGGCCGGCAGTGGCTTCGTACATGTGCCTGGATAGCGCGTGCGTCGCCTGCTCCAACTCGCTGACGGCTGTGTCAATCTCCCCCTTGTCTTCCCCCTTCATCGCTTCATTCACTTTTTCAATGGAGGATTCAATGGCAGACTTCGACCCGTCATCCAACTTATCAGCATGTTCGGTCATCGTTTTTTCGGTCGCATGAACCAATGCCGAGGCTTTGTTTCGCGCTTCGGCCAGTTCAACCTTACGCTTGTCTTCTTCGGCATGCGATTCGGCATCTTGCCGCATCCGATCGATTTCGCCTTCGTCCAGACCACTGGAGTCTTCGATTTTGACGGAATGCTCTTTTCCGGTTGCCTTGTCTTTGGCGGATACGCTCAAAATACCGTTGACATCAATGTCGAACGAAACTTCAATTTGCGGCATACCACGCGGTGCCGGCGGAATGCCTTCCAGATTAAACTGATCCAGTAACCGATTGTCACTGGCCATCTGACGTTCACCCTGGAAGACCCGAACCGTCACGGCAGTCTGGTTATCAGCCGCAGTGGAAAATGATTCGGTCTTCGTCGTCGGAATGGTCGTATTCCGTTCGATCAGTTTGGTCATGATACCACCTTCGGTTTCGATACCGAGGGACAATGGTGTGACGTCCATCAGCACGACATCGGTGACGTCGCCCTGAATAATCCCACCCTGAATGGCGGCACCAATCGAAACGACTTCGTCCGGATTCACTCCCTTGTGCGGTTCCCTGCCGAAGACTTCCTTCACAAACTGCTGAACTTTGGGGACACGGGTTGAGCCACCGACGAGAACGATCTCATCAATTTCACCTGGTTTGAGATTCGCATCGCGAAGCGCGTTTTCGACAGGAATCCGGCACCGTTCCACCAGTGGATCGATCAGACGCTCGAACTCTGCACGGGTGATCGACAACTGCAAATGCTTCGCGCCGCTGCTGTCAGCTGTAATGAACGGCAGGTTGATATCAGTCGTCTGAGACGATGAGAGTTCCTGCTTCGCTTTTTCGGCTGCTTCGCGAAGGCGCTGCAACGCCATTGGATCCTGGCGAAGATCGATTCCTTCATCGGACTTGAATTTGTCCGCGATGAAGTCGATCAGCACCTCGTCAAAGTCATCCCCCCCCAGATGTGTGTCGCCGTTGGTACTTAACACTTCAACAAGTTCGTCGCCCACTTCGAGAATGGAGACATCGAACGTTCCACCACCAAGGTCGAAGACCGCAATCTTCTCATCTTTCTTTTTATCCAGTCCATAAGCCAATGCCGCAGCGGTCGGCTCGTTGATAATCCGGGAAACTTCCAGACCGGAAATTTGCCCCGCGTCTTTGGTCGCCTGTCGTTGGGCATCGTTGAAGTAAGCCGGGACGGTGATCACAGCTTTATTCACTTTGTGGCCCAGGTAGGACTCTGCCGCTTCTTTCAGCTTTCGCAAAACCTTCGCCGAGATTTCCGGTGGCGCGTATTCATTGCCGCAGGCTTCCACTTTGACGTAATCATTCGGTCCACCAATCACTTTGTACGGAACGATCTTCTCTTCACTCTGCACTTCGTTGTGCCGGCGCCCCATAAACCGCTTGATGGAATAGACTGTGTTTTGCGGATTCGTGACGGCCTGGCGTTTTGCAGGCTCGCCGACAAGGGTTTCCCCTTTATCGGTAAACGCAACAACGCTTGCCGTGGTCCGGCTCCCTTCCTGATTGGCGATCACTTTGGGCTCGCCACCTTCCATGACGGAAACCACCGAGTTCGTGGTTCCGAGATCAATTCCAATAATCTTTTCGCCTGAAGCCGACATGCTCTCTCACTCCTCGTTGACCATCGTGGCCAAACTTATCCAGTCATCACAAAACCAATTTGTGACTCTTTTGTTCGATTCGCCCGGCCGAACCAACGGCTCGGTTGATTGAAAACCTGATTTTGGCTGCAATACTCCTGTCCACCTCAGTCGCACCTCTCTCCACTACCATTCATCAAATTTGGGAGAGGATTATTCCCAAAGCAAATTGAGGTTGCACAACTGAGGAATTGGCAAACAACGTGCCAACGAACCGCCGCAAACCAAAAAACACCGTAACAACTTTATCTAACAGTACTTTACAAAAGGAGAACCGAAAAACACTGCATCGAAGGCACCTCACGAAACTGCCAATATGACACCATCAGAATTCCATCCTAAAATCCAAAAGAATGTCATTTTGGCAGCTATTGGCACTGCTTCCAGCAAGCCATGAAACCAAACTCATTCAACGCCTTACGATACGTTGCAGTTGCTTGAAAATCCTGATTCGTCGCTGTAAAACCTGTCATCATGGAAAGAGTGGATGATCCATCGGTTGTCCCACCGAGAAATACTAAACAAAAAATCATGCCCAGGTGACAACCCGGAATTAAATCCGGCAGGAATTAATTCCGAGTGTCTGAAAAGTACCGGGCGGAACTGCGGCAGCGAAATCTGGCAATTGTAGTCCGGAAAGGCTCTCATGGCAAAAAAACGCGCAACCGCCAAAAAGGCCGCAACCAAGAAGACCACCAGGACAAAGTCGGCCCCGAAAAGGACCGTAAAAAAGGCGGTCAGGAAAAAATCGTCTGGTGCTTCCACGAAGAAAGCAACGGCGAAGAAAAACTCGGACATCAAACCCACAACGCCTGCGCGGAAAAAAACCGCCACACCGGAAGCTCAGATTCGCCAGATGGATCGTGAGATTCTCTCTCTAATCAACAAGCGAGCCGCGCTGACCACCAGGATGATCAACAGCAGCGAGAACCCGCAAGCGTCGATTTTCGATGCGGCTCATGATCAGGAATTGTGGGACAAGTTGATGCAGGCCAACAACGGGCCGTTGCCGCACGCGACTGTGCGGAGCATCTTTCGTGATGTGCTGAGTGCTGCCCGCCGACAGGTGAAAATCCAGCGGGTCGCGTATTTGGGCCCCCCCTATAGCTTTACGCACATCGCTGCAATCGATCGATTCGGAAAATGGGCCGACCTTGTACCGGTCTCCACCATCGCCTCGGTCTTCGAAGAGGTCAATCGGGGGCACGCGGAATATGGCATCGTTCCCATCGAAAACAGTACAGATGGTCGCGTCGTGGACACACTCGACATGTTCACCCGCCTTCCTTTGCAGATTTGTGGTGAGGTGCAGATCAGCATACATCACAACCTGCTCTCGAAGTGTCCGCGCAGCGAAATCACCGAAATCTACAGCAAGCCGCAGGCATTGTCACAATGCCGCGACTGGTTGGCCAGGAATATGCCCCAGGCTCGCCTGATTGAGGTCACCAGCACTTCCACAGCAGCGCGACTGGCGCAGGATAAACCGGGTGCCGCGGCGATCGCCAGCCTGCAGGCGGCAGTCGAGTACGACCTGTTGGTGATTGCGGATGACATCGAAGATAATGCCGACAATGTCACACGCTTCGCTATCATTGGCGACGAAGTGAGCAAACCAACCGGCCATGACCGAACCGCCGTGCTTCTGCAGATATCGCACAGTCCCGGCGCTTTATCCGACGCGTTAGTCGGTTTCAAAAAGAACAAGGTCAACCTGACCTGGATCGAGTCTTTCCCGTTACGCGGGCCGGAATCGGGGTACCTGTTCTTCCTCGATTTCGAAGGTCATGTTGAAGACCGCAAGGTGAAAAAGACGCTCGAGGAATTGGAAAAACAGGCCATCGTACTGAAGATTCTCGGCTCGTATCCTCGCTGCGAACCAAGGGAATGACAACGCATGGCTCGCTGATACAATCAGCGATTCCCACCTGGACAGTCGCAGGAAAGCGATCGCGAAAAGAACCACTGTTGCATCGACAACATCGGCTCGCATTTTCGCCCGAAGAAGATTCACCACGCGGTTGGGCCAGTGCCTTGTCAAAGCTTTGTTTTTGGGTACGAATTAACATAACCCGCTCCGTTGTTGCCCCTTGCAACTTCATCAAACCCAACTTTTCGTTTTGATGGTCCACCAGTCCGACAGACTTTTTCTCTGTGGCGGCTTGAGCCTCATCTGAAACTATAATAAATAGCAGTGTAAAGGCCGCGACACGTAAATGTGACTCGCAATAATGACGTAATCCCTGCAGGATTTGTATCGAACCAATCTGGATTCCCGATCTTGCTTCGGCCAAAGCAAAGAAGACACAGAGGTCACTCGTGATTATCGTTTTGAAACCGGATGCCACCGACGAACAGATTGACCATATCGTCGAAAAACTGGATGACTTAAACCTTCGTCCGGAAGTCAGCCGTGGCATCAAGCGAACATTGATTGGCGTGATCGGCGAAGAAGATGTGATTCGGAATGCTCCTTTGCGGGCGTTTCCGGGCGTCGAAGATGTCATGCCGATTCTGAAACCGTACAAACTCGCCAGCCGGGAGTTTCAGCAGGAAGATTCCGAATTCAACTTTGGCCACGGTGTGAAAGTTGGCGGCGGCAATCTCGCAATGATTGCCGGCCCTTGTGCGATCGAAAACGAAGAAGTGCTGCTGGAAATTGCCAGAGAGGTCAAAGCAGCTGGTGCGAACATTCTGCGAGGTGGCGCCTTCAAGCCGCGCACCAGCCCGTACAGTTTTCAGGGTTTGGGTAAAGAGGGACTGAAAATCCTTCGTGCCGTGGGTGATGAACTGCAAATGCCGGTCATCACCGAAGTGATGGACCCGCGCCAGGTCGAACTGGTCGACAAGTACTCAGACGCCTTTCAGATCGGCGCACGGAACATGCAGAATTTCAACCTGCTGAGCGAAGTCGGGCAGACCCACCGCCCGGTGATGCTCAAGCGGGGAATGAGCGCAACGGTCAACGATCTACTGATGTCTGCGGAATACATTCTCGCCGCCGGCAATAAAGAAGTCGTTTTGTGCGAACGAGGCATCCGCAGTTTCGATTCTTCCACCCGCAACCTGCTCGATCTCGCGATGGTTCCCAATGTGAAAGGAAATTGCCATTTGCCGATCGTGATCGACCCCAGCCATGCTACCGGCCGGCCTGACCTCATTCCGTCAATGGCCCTGGCGTCGATTGCCGCTGGAGCCGATGGAGTCCATATTGAAGTCCATAGTCGTCCTGAGGAAGCCATGAGCGATGGTCAACAGGCCTTGCTGCCGGACCAATACGCCGAAGTGATGCAGCAGATGAAGACGCTCGCCGAGGTATTCCACAAAACAATCCCCGAAGCACGAGGAGCATGAAGATGCGTCGTTTCCTGATCGCCGGAAACTGGAAGATGAACACGAACAGTGAATCCGCGAAGTCACTCGCAAGCGATGTGGCTGCCGGTGCTGGCAATCACACCGAAAAGGTCTGCGTACTGCTCTGCCCGCCGTTCCCCTATCTCGCGCTGGCGAAAGAGGCCGTCAATGGAACGGATGTCAAAATCGGTGCTCAGGATGTCTACTTTGAATCGCCGGGCGCTTTCACGGGCGAAGTCTCTGTCGACATGCTGTCCGATGTTGGCTGTTTCGCCACGATCATCGGCCATAGCGAACGCCGTCATGTATTGGGTGAAGACGATGTAACGATCAACAAAAAGGTCAAAGCGGCATTGGCAGGCGGCCTGGGGGCTGTCCTTTGTGTGGGCGAACTGCTGGAGGAACGGGATGCCGGGAATACCGAAACCGTTCTCGACACGCAAATGGCGGGTGGCCTGGTGGATATCACCTCTGAGCAGATGGAAAAAATCGTTATCGCCTACGAGCCGGTCTGGGCGATCGGCACCGGAAAAGTGGCGACACCAGACCAGGCGGAGTCGGTTCATGCTCATCTTCGCAATTGGCTCGAAAGTCGCTACAATTCCGATGTTGCGGAATCGACCCGGATTCTCTACGGTGGAAGCGTGAAAGCTAACAACGCCCGTACACTGCTTGAACAACAGAATGTGGATGGAGCCTTGGTCGGTGGAGCGAGTCTCAAAGCGGACAGTTTTGTACCCATTATCGAGGCGGCTGCCGACTTGAGTACCAGTTAAATTAAATGATAAGTCGCAAATTCGGTTCGTCATCGCATTGGAATCTGCCCGACTCAAACCTGTGACATTGGTGACGATTGAATTACAGACTCGTGGACCGTCAAGACTGAAAAGAAGGGTTGATGAAGTTGCAAGGAGCGACAACGGAGCGGGTTATGTCAATCCGTACCCTAAAAGAAAGCCTTGACAAGGCACTCGCCAACATTTTTGCATTACAAGCGAAACGGTTTTCAAAACCGTAATTTTCTCCCCTTTTTGAGGCCTGTTTCAAACCATGTGGGATAATTTCACCGACTTCTTCTGGTCCTATGCTGTTATGTCCGTACTGGGACTGCTCGGCCTGTTATTGATTCTTGTCGTGCTGCTGCAGCGCGGTCGGGGTGGCGGACTGGCGGGCGCCCTGGGAGGGGCCGGTGGTCAAAGCGCATTCGGCACCAAGGCGGGCGACGTTTTCACCAAGATCACAGTTGTCATTGCCGTCATCTGGGTCGGATTGGCTGGCGGTAGTGGGTTTGTCCTGCGAGGTCAGGCGGACAAATTCGAGGGAGCCAACCCACCGTCGATCAGCCCCACCGATGGCGAAAACGAAGGCGAAAACAACACAACTCCGCCAACTGGTGAATCCAACACTGGAAACAACACGAGTGTGCCAGACTTGAACACCCCCATCACACCGGATGAAGGTACGACCACACCGGATGAAGGTACGACCACACCGGATGAAGGTACGACCACACCGGATGAAGGTACGACCACACCGGAT
>JANQSH010000101.1 GCA_028284145.1 Planctomycetaceae bacterium
AACACGGGGCGGCAAGCCTTTCAGCTCGCACTTGGAAGTTCATTCCTGGCTGGAGGGCACAACAATGCCGAAATTCCCAAAACCGTGGTACCGCAAGACTCGCGGTCTCTGGTGCTTATTCCGGAACGCCGCGAATGATCGCGAGTTGGGGCAATCCCGTTCCTCGCAACGTCGATCACGGCATATTCCCGATGATGAACCACGTCTGGTCCGGGAGATGATTGGCCTTGCTGAACAGTACGGTCGGTACGGTTATCGTCGTGTCACAGCTCTGCTGAATCAGAGTGGATGGCATGTGAACCACAAATGAAAAGTTCCGGCGTAGCCGCCGGTCTCGACTGTCATATTCTGTGCCGCCCTGCGCGAATCTGCGGTTTTGTTTTATCCCATTTATGCGGTCGAATACTTGTTCGTTGCCAAAGGAGTATCTCACTTCATGCCGTTGTTTTCTATCAACAATGGATCACTGACGCCGATCCAGCAAACCAACTTCGATCTGGAAAAACAGCTTCAGTCACTCGTGGAATCCAGTCTACAGCCGATATTCAATTGCCGCTTCATCGCATCGGAGTTTAGTACCGGCTCGCAGCATGGTGGTCGTATCGACACGTTAGCTCTGTCCGAAGATAACAATCCTGTCATCGTCGAATACAAAAAGGTTGAATCATCCGAACTCATCAACCAGAGCTTGTTTTACCTGTCCTGGATTTATGATCATCGCGGTGATTTCCACATCGCCGCTCAAAAAACGCTAGGGGTGGACGTTGAAATCGACTGGTCCGATGTCCGTGTCATTTGTATCGCCCCGAACTATCGCAAATACGACTTGCACGCTGTCCAGGTAATGGGTGCAAATCTTGAGCTGTGGACGTACCGCCTGTTCAGGAACGATACAATTTACTTCGAGGAGGTCTTCCAGAAGGCGCTTTCGACGACGCCTGATGGGTCAATGACAAAGGACCCGGTTATGGTCGCTGCCGGCAGGAAGGCGGCTTTAACACGTCAAACCGGAGCCTACACATACGACGAACACATCGACGGAAAACCTGACAAGATGGTCAAGTTGGCTCAAAGTATCCGCGACTTTGTAATGAACCTCGATCCGGCAATGGAAGAGACACCCAAGAAATTCTACGTCGCCTACAAAATCTCACAAAACATAGCGTGTATGGAAATCCAGAAACAACGGTTGTTGCTCTACGTCAAGCTCGACCCGACCACAATTGACGAACTGCCCTTGTTCGCTCGTGACGTGCGTGAAATCGGCCACTACGGCACCGGTGATCTGGAGTTGTCCATACGTAACCCGGATGACTTTGAACTGGCGAAACAGTACATTGAGCTGGCCTACCAAAACGTCGGCGGGTAAACGAAAGGCGACGAACAAAACGTTGCACGCGAGCACGCGGCGAGGTCGGTTTTGAAGTCAGCGTCAAGTTCGTCCGCCGCGTGAACTCGGGCATTCAGGGACGAAAAAGCGGACGTGGCAGTGAAAGTTTTTGAACGTTTACAAGTTCAATGTAAGAAATGGGTTATGTGCGATTTGAGTACGAAACGACAAACCCTCGAAATCGTCTTTTTGAACTTTTCACTCGATGGTGTAACTCTTGTTCCAGCAATAAGAAAACCCTTCGATGTACTCACCGAAGGGCTGTCTGTCTCGTTGAGTCGGGACGACAGGATTTGAACCTGCGACCTCTGCGTCCCAAACGCAGCGCTCTACCAAGCTGAGCTACATCCCGCGCGTCTCATCAGTGACAACCTGCTACCAATGCCACTTCCATAAGTCAGTCTATTCCGGTGTCGGAAATGCGTCAACGGCTGTCGGGCTGACTACGGAAAAATGGGTCATGCGGCGGCTCGGGTCAAGTTCCGAACCAGTCCTTCAAATTCGTCATTCGTACCGAAGTGAATCACGATCTGACCGCTCTCCTTCGACTTCAACTTGATATTCACCTTGGCACCGAGTTGATCCCGCAGACGATCTTCCAGCGATTTGACGTGATTGGTCCGGTCATCATCCGGCTGTTGTTGAGGGGCATCAGCTCCCGGGAAGGGAATCGTCGCCTGATCCTGATTCATCGACTTTACGGCTGCTTCGGTTTTGCGGACCGACAGTGATTCGCGGACAACTCGCTCGCACATCGCGATACGGTTATCGTGTTCCAGCGGCAACAAGGCCCGGGCATGTCCGGCGGAGATCCTCCCGGAAAGAAGTGGCTTTTTCACCTCTTCGGGAAGCTCAAGCAGCCGGAGCATATTGCTGACAGTTGAACGATCCAGACTGATCCGCCTGGCGAGATCTTCGATGGAGCATTGGAAGCGGTTGACGTAATCCTGAAACGCCTGCGCTTTTTCGAGAACATTGAGGTCTTTGCGTTTAAGGTTCTCCTCCAGTGCGACTTCGCAGACATTCTGATCTTCCAGTTCGAGCACACGAGCGGGGATCGTGGTCAGTCCCGCTTTTTTGGAAGCGAGCCAGCGTCGCTCGCCGGCAATTAATTGAAACCGCGAACCTTGCGGCCGGACGAGAACCGGTTGCAGCACCCCGTGCTGTCCAATGCTGTCGATCAGTTCCTGCAGTGATGCCTGGTCGAATTCGGTTCTGGGTTGGAACGGATTGCGATCGATACTGTTCACATCGATTTCATTCAACGGTGCATCGATCTGATCGACCGGCGGATTTTCCTCGTCATGATCGCCCCCCAACAGCGCGTTCAGTCCACGACCGAGCCGACGGCGCGGCGGAGCCTGTTCATCGTGACCATGTTGTTCGTGTTGTGAATCGAAAAGTTGTGCCTGCTCGGGTTGATTGACCTGCTCATCCATGATTGGGTCATTGCTCCTGATAATGTGTCTGACTGGAGCGTATTACGCTCTTCTGTGCCACGATGGACGTCGTTTGGCCAGCAAACATAGGCCCCCACGAGCCAGAGACGTCACGCCAGATAGTAGTCTGCTATAGAAAACTCGACCAGTCTGGCTGTGCATTCCGCCTGAGGCTCAAAAGGGAACAAATGTCGTTATGAAAAAAATTTACGGTCTCGTCCGCAAAACCGTGGCGTTGAACCCTGTTCGGAATGGTGGGAATGTGCACATGGTGCGGATTCCTCAGATTCATCCATCGAACCATCCGGCCATGAAACTGGAATCACGAAGGCCGATTCTGTGGTGGTCGGCGTTCGAACGCGAGGTGGAATCAATTACGTGTTTCACGTGAAACGGGAGGATCGGGCGGATTTGTGAAACTTTGTCGGATGGCTTCTCATGGATCGCAGGTCGATCGTTGGCGCGCGACGGGAACTCTGCATCCAGTTGGCGAGTTTCGTTTCACGTGAAACGGGGCAAGAGAGGGTTCTGTTTTCGAGAAGTTCGATTGTTGCTGTCGAGGAGATTGTTTCACATGAAACGCTTGACCGAATGCCGCAATGACCCGCCGAGTTGCGAGTGGTTTGTATTGAGGAGGGGAGCCGGACTATGATAGTCGGCGGTTCGGATGTCGTATGGGAACGCCCCGATTCGAGCATCGAACGTTTCTGCGTTTTCGTCTGATCCCTGCCCAGGTCCAACAAGCATCGGCGGTGACTTCCAGAGCGTATTACGCTCTTCTGTGCCGCGATGGAAGTCGTTTGGCCTGCAAATACAGCCCCCTGCGAGCCAGAGACATCACACCAGATGGTAAACTGCTATAAGTGAAGTCACCCGTCGCCAAGACCCATCGATTTTGAGGATACCCGACATGTCCAGCCCCGATTCACTGTACGACGAAGCCAACCAGTTGAAGGAGCAAGGCGACCTTGAAGGTGCCGTTGCCAAGTTGGAGGAAGTTGTGAAGATGGACGAAAGCCATGCCCTGTCACATGCGGCCCTCGGCGTCTATCTGCATCGACTCGGTCGCATCGACGATGCCATCAAACATGCCACGCGTGTGACCGAAATTGAACCGGATGACGCGTTTTCCTTCACTCAACTGTCGGTAATTCTGCAACGCTGTGGCAAGATTCTGGAAGCCGAAGATGCAATGGCGAAAGCCCGGGAAATCCAGATGCGTGCCATGTAACGAGTGGACCAAATAAGGTTGCAGTCAACGGACAATCTCTGCGTGAGACGATATTCTCCCAGACATGCTTGCCCTGTTGACGCGATGCAGGCATGGCACACGGAATATCATTGCGATGCGCGGGGCGATGCGTTGAAGGCATCGGGCTGTTTTGGAAACGGACGAGGCCTTCGGAGCGATCGTGTACCATCGACCGAATTCGGCAGTGACTCCTCAACCGGAATACGCGCGGTGACGGCGCGCGTATTCCGATTGCGGGAAGCATCTGGAATCTTGGTACGCTTACGATGCCCCGATCTCAAAACCGCCGGAGCGTCTTGCACGAAGGTCGCTTTGTCGGCGGGTTGAATCCGGACTTCGTGCGTAGCGTCGAACTGCCGTCCGTCGGGTGTATTCAGCCGGGCGTGAATGAGCAGTGTGCTGTTGCGTGGCTTCTGTTGCCAGGGAAGTTGAAAGCGGAAACCGTTGCCGACAAACCCGCTCTGCCAATGCTCGCGCATCTCTGTTGGGGAGAATTTCCAGCGGCCGAGTCTACGTTCCGATTCTGCCAGCGTCATGTCGTGTAGCTCAAATGTGATTCGCCCCGGGAGCTTGACGGGATCGCCATTCTCATCGCGGGGGATGACCATCACCGAAAGCAGGTCATCGCCCGGTTCACCATCGCGGTTCAGCCCTCCGGTGAGCATCGGGTTGATTGTGATTTCGGTTACCTGGAACAGGGCTTCGTGCTGTTCCGAAACCAGCGCGATTTCATTCTCACGTGACAGTCTTGCCTGCAGGTCGTCGCTCCGACGCTGGGCCGCTTTCAGATCATTTTCCGTCCGTTCGAGTTGGCCCTGCAGGTCGGAAATCTGCTGCTCTTGAACGCGCAGTCGGCTTTCGAGAATCTCCTCAGTGCTGGCCGAGCCAACTCCTCCGATCGGTCCCCGGCATCCGCTGGTCGCAACGGCGCAAACGGTTACCAGCACGAGCATGGCTCCTGTTCGGTGCATGGGATTGTCCTGTCGGTGTGAGAGTCAGATGAGATAGAGTGTATTACGCTTTCTGTGCCGCGATAGGCGTCGTTTGGCCCGCAAACAAAGGTCCCCACGAGCCAGAGACGTCACACCAGAAGGTAAACTGCTCCAGGCTTTGCAAACGGAATGGATGAATCCGTCACACGAGATCAAGGGATGATGTTTCCGCCCCCTGACAGGAATTGCAGGAAGCGGAGAGATGGTTATTGTTGGGTTGATCGGAACAGAACCGTCCGATCATGGTCAATGGGAAAGTGATATTCGAAAATTGAGAGCCGGGATTGTTCTTCCGGAAGCGTTATGATTCCTCCGGCATTTCCAGGTGTTCCAGCACGTTGTCGATCAGGCCGTATTCCCTGGCTTCTTCCGACGTCATGAAGTTGTCTCGTTCGGTGTCGGCGGCAATTTGTTCAAACGTCTGTCCGGTATGCTTCAGAAGGATCTCGTTCATCCGCTGTTTGACACGGAGAACTTCCTTGGCATGAATTTCGAGTTCAGCCGCAGTCCCTTCCATTCCCGCCAATGGCTGGTGAATCATGATACGACTATTGGGCAACGCGTTTCGTTTTCCTGCTGTGCCAGCAGTCAGCAGGACCGCTCCCATGCTGGAAGCCTGTCCGATACAGTAGGTGGCGACATCGCAGGAGATGTACTGCATGGTGTCGTAGATCGCCATACCGGAGGTGATCGATCCGCCCGGGGAGTTGATATAGAAATGGATGTCGGACTTGCTGTCCTCAAACTGCAGGAACAGCAACTGAGCGACGATGCTGTTGGCGACATCATCGTTCACTCCGCTGCCGAGGATCACAATTCGGTCCTTCAGCAAACGACTGTAGATGTCCATCGCCCGTTCTTCGCGGCCGCTTTTTTCAATCACATAAGGTACCAACACGGTCATGCTCGTGGTTCCAGTTTTTGAGTTGTTGTTGTGCAGTTGTTGCTGTCTCTGAGCCATCGGAGGCAGGACATTTCAATAGTGGTTCGTGTCTTGTCAAGGCTTTGTTTTGGAGTGCAGATTGACATCACCCGCTCCGTTGTCGCTCCTTGTAACCTCATCAAACCCTGACTTCCGGCCGGAACGCTGCGTCAGTCATTCTTTTTGGCATCGGGATGAACCAGAACTTCATCGACCAGCCCATACTCTTTGGCCTCGATCGCCGTCATGAATCGATCGCGGTCGGTGTCTTTGGCAATCACTTCGATTGGCTGCCCCGTGTGGTCTGCCAGAATCTTGTTCAACACGTCGCGAGTTTTGAGGATATCCATCGCCTGGATTTCGATATCGGTGACTTGCCCGCCGACCTGGCCATGTGGCTGATGAATCATCATTTTGGCGTTGGGCAATGCATACCGTTTCCCTTTGGTACCTCCTGCAACCAGAATCGCGCCGCCACTGGCAGCCAGGCCAACGCAATAGGTGGAGATGCCACATTCGACAAACTGCATCGTATCGTAGATGGCCATTGTGGAGGTGACCGATCCGCCCGGCGAGTTGACATACAGATGAATGTCCTGATGCCGGTTTTCAGACTGGAGGTACAGAAGTTTCATCACAATCATGTTGGCAGAGACATCGTTGATCACGCCGTCCATGAAGATAATGCGGTTTTCCAGCAGCAGATCGCCAATACCCATCTGGCGTTGACGAGTGTAGTCGCGTCCCGCCATGTTCGAGGTCTGGCTGGCGAAACTGGAGAGGGGGTCAGTCATGATGGTTCCTTCAATCCGGCAGACTTCACGTTGCTGTCGGTTCTATGAGTCGTTGATCTCGAATGTCGTCAATGGAACAGGTGAATTATCACAACCACCACGAGACGGACAACAGTGGATTCGAGGCGATTTTTCGTCCAGAAAACCTGCGAGGGCTTTCTCAGGAAGGCATGTACCAGTGCAATCTCTACCCAAACCCTCAAGCGGTACAGGGGCTTCTTTAGAGCATATTACGCTCTTCTGTGCCGCGAAGGGCGTCGTTTGGAGAAACACGCCCCCCTCATGAGCCAGAGATGTCACACCAGAAGGCAAACCGCTCTAGGGGAGGGATAGACGATTGAGGGTGTTGCCGTCAAGAGACGTTAACCATCTGATGGAAGCGATTGAAAGGATTTCCATCGACCGCCAGATGAAGCCGGAATTCACTACATTCAAAAGAGTTTCCTCACCAGCGCAGTATTCAATCCGCAGGGCGTTTCCCCCCCCAAATCGACTGATGACCCAAATTCCTTCCGGGAGGCTATTCCTCGCCGTCATCCTCTTCCGCCTCAACAGCGGCATCGACCATGCCACAGACAGAGTAAGGCACCGCCTCGACCTCATTCTCCGTCAACGGTTCCATTTCTGTTTCTTCAAAGGTTGCCTTATCGAGAATGAAGTCGATTGCCTTCCGTTCACGAATCTGGGCTTCGAGGTTGTCGATCATGCCGGACTTGATCATTCGGGCTCGAACACGACGCGGGTTCTCGCCTCGTTGCATCGCCATGTACATGATCTCGATTTCAATGTCCTGCGGGTCAACCGTGATCTCTTCCTTCGTGGCGATACGATCGAGTACGAAGTGCTCTTTCAAAGCCTGACGAGTTGTTGACACCGCACGTTGACGGATTTCGTTCTCACGCGCCTGAATCTCCTGCGAAGTGAATCCTGCCTGCTGCATTTCCAGGATCTCGCGACGCAACGCATTATCAACCTGTCGTAAGACCAGTTGCTCTGGCAGATCCCAGTCCGCCGATTCGGTGATTTTTTCGAGAACCTGCTCCCGAGCCGCCTGTCGTTGCTGGAACGTTACCTGTCGCTCAAGTGTGTTTTGAATCTCCTCGCGCAAATCTTCTTCCGTTTCGACACCCACACGCTCCAGGAATTCTTTGGACAGTTCAGGTGGCTGCAGTTGTTTGATTTCACCAATGGTGAACGTTGCAGAAATGTTCTCACCTCGCATCTCCAGATTTTCTGATTCAGTTGATACAGTGACGGTTGCCTCTCTCACGTCCCCCGTCGCGGCTCCCGCAATCAGATCGTCAAAGCCTTCCAATTCCGCATCCTGAAACCGCAATGTTGGCTTCAATTGGATCATCACATCATCCAGCTTGTGTACGGCTTCTCCGTCATGTTCAAACTTGATGCTGAACGAAACATAGTCACCTTTTTCCGCGGCTTCCTCACGCGGTACCAGTTCCGCATATTGCGAAAGAAATCGTTCCAGATAGGCGTCGACGTCCTCATCCGTCGTTTCGCGAGTCGGCCGCTTGATCGTCAGGCCTTCATAATCGGGAACCTCAAAATCAGGACGAACTTCGACATCGAACTCATAAACGAAATCACCCTCTTCTGGAATATCGAGCGTTTCGACATCAATGTCCGGCTCATTGATCGGATCGAGTTGATGGTTCTCGGCCAACTCTTCAAGGCTTTCCATCAGCAGTTTCTGTTTCAACTGATCAGCCAGTTCCTTTTTGAATCGCTTCTGAAGCAGCGCCCGCGGTACATGTCCAATCCGGAATCCGGGGACCTCGGCTTTGTCAGTCAGATCGTCGACGGCATCGTTGTGATAGTGTTCGATGTCCGCCTGGGGAATCGTGACGCGCACGTGTTTCTTGCAGGGGCCAATATCTTCGATGTTCACGTCCAGTGACATCGAGTAATTTTCGGCTTCGGCAACCGCCGTATCTCCGGCAGCCGTTTCGCTCGTCTGGACATCATCTTCGCGAGTTGCATCGTCACTGTTCGTCATGGTGCCAATTCCTTGCGTCAACTTACGGGCAGCAGAACTCTCCGCGTTGAATCGTCGGGCTGTTTTCGTCCTGACGAATGTCGAACCGCGAAATGGCGTAGAGGGTGAACAACCTCATTGGCCACTGCCGAAGGGTGAGGGAATAAAAAAGAGCGGGTGAAGGGAGTCGAACCCTCGACAGCCACGTTGGCAACGTGGTGCTCTACCACTGAGCTACACCCGCATCTCGAAACGGCCACCAGTTTGGACCGCTTATCGCTAGGTTATCGTGTGTTCTATCGGGAGGTCAAGCAATCCAACCTCATTACCGAATACCTTCTCTCTCCGTACGAAAAATACTCATTCAGAAAGAGGAGTTCGCGATCAATTGGCAAACTGACCAGTGGACCGTCAAGACTGAAAGCTGGGTTTGATGAAGTTGCAGGGAGCGACAACGGAGCGGTTTATGTTAATCCGCACCTCAAAACAAAGCCTTGACAAGGCATTGGCCAATCGAATTCCGCATTATAGGAGAGTCAAACCCTATTGCAAGGCAAGTCATTCCTGCTTTGTTTCGCGCTGGCCAGTCCCAATCAATTCATCGTGAGAATGAGATCACAATTGGCGGATGACCATTTCGAACGTCGTAATACGGAAATTACGACGAGTCAACCAGTTCAACTTACCCTCGCATTGCAGTGTCATCTGCTTTTCCGGGTTGTTTGCTGTTTTCTGGTCGATTCTTTGTTGCTGCCGTTTCACGTTGCCGGCAGGCATCATCGGGCATC
>JANQSH010000124.1 GCA_028284145.1 Planctomycetaceae bacterium
GTCCTTTCTGCTTGGTCGTAATGAGATTTGTTTCACTCCCATTTACTACCAGCAAAAGGACTGCCTCCTCAATGTGCGCACAAAAACAGACGTTACCAACCGTAGCGTCATCCGAACGGGTATTTTAGTTCCAAATGGTCCGCCAGCCGCTACGATAAAACTAGACGTAGTCTAGAGTTGTTTACCTGCTGGCGTGATGTCTCAGGCTCGTGGGGGGGAATCCACTATCGAAGGAAACAACATATCCTTCGCGGCCACAAGAAAGCGTAATACGCTTTAGAACTCCTCGCGCGGGAGATCAGAATCTGGCATCGTGAGACCAGCATCCTTCAACCTGGAGACCACGAAATGCTTATGATTGGCAACCGCCTGTTCAGAAATGTTCAATCGTTTGGCGACATCCTTGTTGCTCCATCCGAGCACAAACAGCAGTTCGATACACTTCAGCCGCTCCAATTCGGCAGGTTCCTTTGCCAGCCAGCCCTCGATGAGTCGCAAGAGCGCCCGAGCCACTACATCCTCTTCCCCTGTTTTTCGTTCCTGGCTACGGACCAAACTCGACGCGCGGCGACCTTTGCCAGCGAATTCTCCGCCGCCAGAACTCCCGGAAAAAGGCGTCGGTATAGCCGGTCGCCGATGTTGTTTTCGCAGTACATCGGTCAATTTATGCGATGCAATCGAAAACAGGTACGACTCAACCGGTGTCTCGGTCTTGTAATTCGGCAGGCTGATCAGAAATCCAAGAAAGGTTTCCTGAACGACATCTTCGCTTATGGCTCGGTCATTCAGCCGCCGATTGACAAAGGCGATTAACCGCCCTTCATAGCGGTCAATCAGCTGTTGCCATGCGGACGTTTCACCATCGCGGATCTGTTGCACAAGCAAGCGATCGCCGTCCTGGGCTAACTTGTCATCCGCCATGACGAATGCCAGTTATTAAGGGCTTTCAAACGAGAAATTGACAGGCCACAATTCCGCCAGCGGTTACAATGGATACGGCGGCTGTTTTCAATCGTAGCCGATAGCTTCCTTCTGTGCGATCATCCAGGCGAAGATATCCGGCAATCGTACCGAACACCAGCGTTGCAAAAGCGCACATTGCCCCTAACGGCCAGATGCGTCGATTGGACTCCGCATGTTTCCACAGAGCATGAACGGCACTACGGTCTTCCGGTGTGACCTTCAACTGCAAATGTTCACGGTAAACCCGAAACAGATTCTTACCTGAGGAACGTTGAATCTCCTCAACATGCCGCAGGCTGACGATCTGGCTGTCGATCCAACGGAGAGAAACCGTTTCCCATTCCCCGGCCGTACTCGAATGGTCAGTAAAATGTTCTGAGAGTGCGTTCTTCGCTGCAGCAAGTGCGCTCTGGTGTGCCTCACTCTCAGTGGCGAATTGCGTTCCACTCACCACCAACAGGAGTGTATTGTCGTGATGTTGTGACGGTTCCTTCACCCAGTCCGGCAAAACATTTCCCTGTGTAATGACGGGAGCCGGGATCTCTGCACGATGGTTCTGTTTCGGCACAGTACTCGCATCACCCGTTTCCAGGTCAGTGTTGACAGGAGTGAGGCCGCCTTTCGTTTCGCCGCTTTGAGTGCGACTTTCCAAGCGTACTTTGTTTTCCTCCCAAACTCGAATCATTTCTTCAACGCTGGAAGGTTCATCCGGAAGCGGAGGGGCAGGTGGTCCATTGCCAGCAGGAATGAACAGAGGCTCGCCTGGTTTCGGAGCGTTCGCCTCGATTGACACAATCTTTTCCGCCTCTGACGGACGGAGTTCAATCAAAGTTTCTTCACCGGCAGTGGCTGGATTGAAATCAGGACTGCCTTTAACAGACTCGAATGCTGTCGTGACAGGATACGAATGAGAACTCGTTGTCACCACGGGCGAGACGTCACGCGCGAACCAGAAGAACATCATTGTCACCACGGAAATGGGAAGCCCGAGAAGAAGAAGAACTCCCAATACACCCAGCGTTGTGCTCCGTACCCTGGAACTAAACAGAACCGTCAGCAGGATGACGCCCCCCACCAGAAAGAACAGGCCTGCAATTGCCACGACTCTCAGTCGTTGGGCCATATCTGACGCGATCTGCTGTACAGTGGAAAGTGGTTCTTCCAAATGACTGGCTGAAGAATAAGAATTTGCTTCGTGATACTCACCGTGATGAATTTGGTTTTCACTTTTCGCATATTTTTCGATAACATCGTTCAACCCGGCAGACTGCTCGACTTGACGCGCACGATCAGCGATCTCCCCTTCGCGGCAGACCTTCGCGCATTCGATTGTGGTCACTTCGTCACGTGCTGCTTCATCACGTTGCATTTCTATTTCGTGCACACGCATTGGCGCGTAGAGAAATGCCATCAATGCCAGGACAACGACCGCAAAAACTGCGATTCCGGCAATCACAAATGCAACGATGGCTTTCCCATTGCGCGTGCAATGCTGCATCGAGTGAACGCCTCGCGAACAGGATCGAGCCGAAACATATTGATTGGCTGAGTCAGACATTTCCATTTGCCTCCACGAGCATTTCCCGGTCTTCCGGTGGCATCCATGAGGCCGAAAGCTGCACCACACTGGAAATGGCTGCCGCCCACATCACGCCCCAATCAAAAGGAAACGTAAAGACCAATGAGGACAAAAGCCCTACCGTCGAGGTCAGCAATAAAGTTCGCACGCTCAGTCGCTTCTTGCGGAATCCATCTGCATGCCACCACCATCGACGCATGCCAAACAACATGGCGAAGAACACAACAAATCCGGCGAGTGTTGGCAGGCCACCTCCAGTCATCAGTTCATGTGAACCGATAGATTCAAACATTCGCGTATCCCAATACTGGAACTTCTCGACCAGGAGAATCTGATTCAACCCAAACGCGCCCAAGCCGACAAGACCACCGACGAGAAACTGCAGAAACCGACGAGATCGTGGTTCGATTGCGGAACCTTCAGAGTACTTTGAAATCACCAGCAGTACCCAGGACGCCAGCGTTGTGGTGAAGTAGAACAATCCGAGACGTCCCATATCGAAGACCGGTTGCGACACGCTGGGCAGGTCGGTATGGAAAAAAGTCGGAACGATCAGGCTGAAACCAGCAGTGAATAGCAGCGAACAAAACGCGGCGTACGTCAATGAACCAGTCATTTCCGACCACTTCTGCCGACCGGAAATGGTGCGGCGAGTCAATGGAGTCAGTTTCTTTCGCTGTTGAGCATTCACGTAAACCTGATGTCGATGCGCTATTGTATTTCTTCGGTCTTCAGCCCAGTCATGCGGCTTCCTATATTGTGTCTCATCGTGCGACATGCTGAACGCATTCACAATCTGCGCAATCAGCCAGTAGATGCCATACCCGATGGCACCGAGAATACCGACGCGGAATAACGAACCAGCCGTGGCCGCCAAGGCCTGTGGTGCCAAAACCGCCATGATAAGAAAAACGACACCCGCGATTTTCAACCAGAGTCCGGCAGGCCCTTCCATCGCACGCCGGAACCAGGAACGCTCCTCGGAATGTGACTGAGAATAAATTGGCTCACCTGCTGTTTGTCCTGGTTGACGGGGTGATGAATTCTGCGTGTAGACCGGTTCGACGACTTGACCATTTCCCGTTCCCTGCGGATTACCCCACCGTTGATGATTTGCAGGCTGACGTGCCGCTTCATCCTTGGGGAAAATCGGTGCAGATGCTTCGACATCGGGGACGAGTCGGGCAGAGCGACCATTGCCACGAGTTTGAGCGAATGGTGTGCCTCCTGCCGCGAAAGCATCATTCGACAATCCTTCTGCAACTTCCACGCCGCGCACAGCGTTGCGAAATTCCGCGAGCAACTCATTGGCAGTCGATGTCCGATCTGAAGCATCCTTCTGCAACGCGTTGCCGACAACCGGTCGCAGACGGGGTGGCACGCGATTCAGGTCGGGCTTTTCCGTTAGATGCTTCATCAGGATTTCGCCCGTTGTTTCTCCGTCAAACGGCAAACGCCCGGTCAGCATTTCATACAGCATGATCCCCAGGCTGTAGACATCAACTTCATGCCCATATTTGCCATGAGCAATCTCCGGTGCCATGTAATAGACCGTGCCGACGCTTTGCGTTTGAGCGGCTCGCCGACTTTGCGAAATATATTTCGATAACCCGACGTCGCCGATTTTGATTTGCCCATGCTCAACGTAAACATTGGCAGGTTTCATATCGCGATGGACAATTCCACGGTCGTGCAGAAAACTGAGACCATCGACAATGCCGGTCAACCATTTCCCAATCACTTCCACCGGCGCACCGTCGGGATACTGTGCAAGTTCTCGATCCAGGCTTTTGCCGGCGACATACTCCATCACAATCCAGTGGTCGCCATCGCTGTCTTCTTTAATGTCGAAAATAGTAACGAGATTGTGATGCTTCAAATTGAGACATTGCGTCACGCCGCGTAATTCGACATCCAGATTATCCTGAATCAGCTTTAATGCAACTTCTTTACCGCCATCGCTGAGGGCATAATACACTTCGCCGAACCCGCCACGATGAATCGCGCGTTTGATCGTGTAGCCGTCAAGCGGTTTGGATTCAGGTTCAAAGGTGAATTTCATTGTTCCAGCCCGTCAGGGACGCAACGTTTGTTTTGACTTCTGTCCGCAACGTCATCAATTCCGCAACGCCATTTGAATTGTATTGTTCTCAACAATTGATTGTTCGCAAAGGTTCAGCATGCTTCCAGATGAAAATTGATCTCATTCACATTGACGACCTTTCCCGGTTTCATTTTCTGTGCTTTTCCCGATGCGCCGTTGATCTTTCCATCTCGCGATTTGCACCAGAAGTCACCATCTTTCAGAAACACGACAACATTCTCTGTCCATTGCGGGCAACGGACATGGCAATCTCCACCCGCTCCCAACAACAGTGTATCCTGCATGAGGATGACCCCATCCACACTGTGAACGGGCCGATGATCACTGACAAATTGTATTATCGCAGTTGCGCTGAGTGGAGTCGGAATCTGAAATCGCAACACGACCGAATTCCCCAGTTGGATCTCCTGACCGCTCCACAACAACGTTGTTTCTTCCACAACATGCGTTCCAACCCGTGTCGAAGCATGAGACTGAACCAGATACGATTCGTTGTTGCGGATGATGGTGGCATGCCTGCGGGATAGGTTTGCCAGCAACGCAATGTCGGCTGAATCCGCTTCCGGATCGAGGTTTGTCGCCACTGCGCCTCCGATGGTCACCTGATCTGCATGAAGCAACAGATACCCCCCAACGCCGTCCACCCACAGCATATATCGCCGGGTCGTTGTTGTGGGATTCCTGCGTGAAAATAACATGTTTGAAGTGGTCCAAATCATGCTCTGAAAAGGGAAACGTCGAAAGTCACGACAAGGTTCACGAATTTCAGGGAGGCTTTGCTCGAAGTCGTCCGATTCCTGTTTCAGACAAAAACCGTAACTCGTTTTCTTGCCTCCGCTTTGATTGACTTGTACATCCTTGTTCTCGCCAAAAGTATCAGCTCTGTCAATCAGACCCTGAACGATAACAACTATTGAACCGTCAAGACTGAAAAGAAGGGGTGATGTAGTTGCAAGGAGCGACAACGGATCGGGTTATGTCAATCCGCCCCCCCCCAACAAAGCCTTGACAAGGCACTAGAGCGTGTTACGCTCTTCCGTGGCGCGATGGACGCCGTTTGGTCTACAATTGCAGGCTCCCACGAGCGAAATCCGTCACACGAAAAGGTAAACTGCTCTA
>JANQSH010000135.1 GCA_028284145.1 Planctomycetaceae bacterium
ACTAAAGCTTGCCATGCCATGACTTATCTCCTAGCCGCAACAATGCCCAACGTCACCAGCCCTAACAAGCCAACGCCAACAATGACCACTTGTGCCATGCTGACATTTTGTCCGAACACTTCGATATCGCTGGATTGTGTTGCGCGGTCATTACCCGTGGTGCGACGTTTGTCGTCAATGCGGGCGACATCGTCGCGAGCGACAAAGGTTTGTTCATTCAACTGATCCACCCGTTGCAGATTCAGTTCCTTCGCCGCCCACACCGGCAATTGTTCTTTCGCAATACTCCCGACTGCCTCGCCGAGTGCAGTGCTGACATTGCCGAAAAAACCGCCACCCCCACCGGACGTGCGCCCGGCAGTGGTGGAGTTTGAGCCTATCATACTCATGTGAAATTACTCCCGTTGGTCGAAAGTCTCGACGGTTACGCGTTACCTCGAACTGGGATAATCTGCCACGGCCAGACAAAACACTTTGTGGTCCCAGCGCCAATGGTAACGTCCAGTTCCAGTTCCAGTTCGCTGAAGCCGAGAGAGTCGATACCCTCAGAATTGAATCCGTCGGTCACATGATCGTAAAAGTACCAGGCTTCCCGATTCGCTTCCGTGCTGCGCCTGTCTTCTGTGTACGCCGCACTCGCGCCGTCATCCAAACCGCGCTGCATCCCGTTGCGAATGTCGAACACTTGCTTCAAGAAGGTTTCCTTTATGTCCGCGAAAACCGTCGTACCACTCACCAGCTTGAAATTGTTCAAAATGGCGGAATCATCCACACCAGCATCCGTGAAATGCAACATAAATCCGCGATAGATCGGACCCACGGGCAACTGAATCTGGAAGCGCGGATTGGTCGCAGTGATTTCCTTTTCGATTTCGAACACGCGCCACTGGCTGAATGGTCCTGTCACATTGAAAGATTCCAACGAGCCCACTTCGAGAGTCGGTTCAGTGGTCCAGGCGGTTGCCGCTGAGTTCACGTCTGTAAACGCGCCCCAGGTCACTTCGATTTTCAAGTCTGACAGGTTTCGGGAATCCAGCGCCGTATCCATCGGACGAATTGAGTTCGGCATCCAGAACGGGAGGATCAGGACAGAATCGAAGGACGGGTTGGCGGTCGATCCATCTCCAATCGCCGGAGTGATTCGAGGCGAGTTTCCATACATGAAGTGGTTCATCCACCACAGCGCCTTGCCGCTGATCGATTTAATGACATCCGTGTTGTTGGCGATGATATCGATGCGTTTGACCACACCCCACTCATCCCCGGGGTCTGTGTTCGCTTGCGTGTTATTCGCGCCGCTCAGAGTCGGCGCACCTTGCAGACGTAAATGAAGCTCGCGATACACCATACCGCGAGAAAGGCGTTCCGCCTGTTTGTTGTTGGACGAGTAGCCAACGGTTTCGAGAAAGCGGCGACGTACTTGTTGTGCCATGTGGGTGTCTCCTAATTTACCTTTACCTACCTATCGGGAGGCGTGCGAGTGATTTAAGTGGCGGCGATATCCGCGACCTTTTTGACAGGCGCGGTCACTTTGTTGTTGGGCAACATCTTTACGGCAAACATGATGCCGCCGAACAATGCGAGACCTGCGACAACTGAAACCACCACCTTTTTGTCGATATTTTTCATCTATCAAACTCCGAAAGTTAATTGACAAACCCGATAAAACCGGGATTGCCCGATTTTCTCAAATTTCGGGGTCTGAGTCTACCACTTCCGGCTCATCTTCCACGGGCGCTTCGGGGGTCTCAACCGTGCCCAAAGTCACGATAGAGGGTGGATAGCTGGTGTAGTCTAATCGCAATTGTTGGACCTCCAAACCGCTCGCGGCCACACATTGCCCATCCGGCATGCCGACACACTTTAAAAAGTCCGGGTGGTATTCCGCCGCCAATGTTTTCGCATCATCCAATTGCTGCCGAAAGGCATATACCCTGTTACATTGATTGCGCGCGTTGGGGCGGATCATTCTTGTCCGCTGCGCCATCATGGTGATTAACAGTCCCCGGTGTCGGCCCCGGTAAACCAGTTCATTGGCGCGAGACTCATCGAAATCCCACAAAACCGCAGATTCGTCGATGTACACATAGGCATTTCGAAATCGTGGACAGTCTTCGAGGAATTGCTCACCATCGGCATACTTAATCGCGCTGGGTGGCCACCCGGACGATTCCACCGGATCAAAAACGATAATTGTCGCCGGGGTCGTCAGTGCGAACGACTTCGCCAGATTCGTTTTCCCCGTTCCCGAGTTTCCCACTATCATCACGTGCACGCTTGT
>JANQSH010000152.1 GCA_028284145.1 Planctomycetaceae bacterium
CTCACCGCATCCAGTTCACGCCGCCACCGCCGAAACACGCGTCCATCCGCCATTGTTCCCTCCCTGGGTGATGGATGGTACGATAATCAATCAGCCGGCCATCTCCAACTGTAGTACTAGAGCGTATTACGCTCCTTCGTGGCGCGATGCACGTCTTTTGATCTGCAAATATAGACTCCCACGAGCGAAAACCGTCACACGAAAAGGGAAACTGCTCTATTATCGTTCCAGATGGGTCGTAAGCCGCCATAGATATAAAGTCCGTCGGACCAGCATGCCATTATCGATCTGTGGAGGTGGCAGGGAGAACCCTGCCTTACGAATAACTGATGAACGACACGAACATGGTCGTTCCAGATCAGGCGGATTTCCGTCTCGTCTGTGAATGGAAGAGCCGCTGGTAGATTTCACATCCATCGAGCAGTGTTTCATGTGTGCCGACGGAAATGAGCCGGCCCTGGTCCATCACCACGATGCGGGAGATGAGATCCAGCAGACTGGGGCGGACGGTATGGGTGATGATAAATGTCGTTCGTCCCTTTACGAACGCCTGTAAGACATTGTGCAATTGCAGTTCGCTTTGCGAATCAACGGCCGATGTTGCTTCATCCAGAATGAGAATGGCAGGGTCGCGAATAATGGCCCGGGCCAATGAGATTCTCTGACATTGCCCGCCAGAGAGGTTGCGGCCTTTGTCGCCCACGCAGGTCTCAAATCCATCTGGCAAAGATTCGATAAACGACAGCGCCTCGGCCTGTTTTGCAGCGCGAATGACTTCCTCCCGGCTGGCATTCGGTTTTCCATACCGGATGTTTTCTTCGATCGATTCATCGAACAACAGTGTTTCCTGTGTCACCACACCGATTTGTTGCCGCAAATCGGCCAAGGCAACATCGCGGATGTCAATACCATCGATTTTCACAGAGCCAAATTCGGGATCGAAAAACCGGGGCAGCAGGTTCACAAGCGTTGACTTGCCAGAGCCATTCTCGCCCACCACCGCCACAACCTCACCCACGTCAACCGTCAGTGAAACATGCTGCAAAGCGGCTTTGCGAGCTGCGGCATCATCCGATTTCTTCGCATAGCGAAAACTCACTTCCTCGAATTCAATACAACGGGAATGCCTGGGTAATTCCCGTGGATCGCTGGTTTCTCTCACGAGCGTCTCACGATCCATCAACTCCAGCAAACGCCCGGCGGCCACTTTTGCCTTGCGAAACGTGCCGAAGACGGTCGAAAGTTTGCGTGCCGGGTCGACAATGCCAGCGAGTAGCGTATACAGAACCGCCAGTTCAGCGAATTCCATGACATGCCCGGACAACTCGATTCCCCAAATGTATCGTGCTTCCCGCAGGACGAGGTATGTTCCCGGCAACATTCCCAGCAGAATCGCGAAGACCCCCAGCAATTCCATCGTCGGACTGGAGAGCGCATCGAACCGCGCGATGGTCATTGCCTTGGAATAGTATTCCTTGTTCTCTTTCTCAAATTTTTCGTTCTGCTTACTGGCACCGCCATAGGCGATCAGAATTTTAATCGCGTGAAACGACTCTTCCAGCACCTTGTACAGCCGCGACATACTTTCCATAAGGTGGTGGCTTGCTTTTTTGAGCTTGCGGCCGATGTTGTAAAAAACGACGCCCGCCAGCGGAACAAACAACAAAGAGAGCAGTGTCAGCCGCCAGTTCACGTAGAAGGCGCAAACGAGGCAAGCCATACCTTTTAGCGGCTCACGAATCAGCTTTACGCCGACGACAATCAGTCCGTCTCGAACGAGTCCCAGATCGTAAGTGAAACGCGACATGAGGGCGGGCGTGCCTTCCATTGCCAGGCTTTGATAATCCAGGGCAAGAACCATCTTGAAACACTTTTCACGCATCGCGATGATCGTCTTCTCGACAACGCTGACAACAAGCGTTTCCTGCAAGACACGGCTTCCTCCTTTGATGACCGTCACAATCAATAAGATGAGAAAGATCAAAGCCAGCATGTCGAACTGATCGCTGGGAACATGACGCATCACATTCTCATCGAGGAGGCGCAGGATTTTCAGCGAGATTGTCTCTCCGCTGATTTGTCCACCAGATGCATTTGTGGCGATTTCTGTTTCGAGTGTGTCGATCTCTTCTCGAACATATTGTTGTAAGTCCTGCCCCTGTAACAGCACTTTCATCACGGGGAATGTCAGCAGCAACGAGAAACTCCAGGTCGCTGCCACAACACAGGCAAAGAACATGGACGTCAGAAGCCGCCATTTGTACGGCCAGATGAATTGAAAAACTCGCTTGAGCGTGCTCACAATTTGGGGCTTTCTCTGCGCTACCCGGATCGAGCAACAGGGATGTCGTTCAATCGGAAGAGGAGAATGTATGGACAGGGCCTCATCCACCGCATTCGACCAGACAACCTGTCGAATCGGCAGTTGATGCTTCAAGGGCGCGAATTAGACAAAAAAGCGCGAAACCGGTCCAGAGGAACCTGCGTTCAAACCGATTCTCCTTGCCTCGGGTTGAGTTCGCTAAACCCTTGTGCGACACTGACCTCGCCTCACGATCGGCATAATTTGTCGACCAGACGCAGCAATACGGATTTCACGTTTTGATTTATGGTCAGAACCTGTTTACCACGATGACATATGAAGCGACAATTGGACCGGTGATTGCCTACCTGATCGGCTCCTTGCCATTCGGGTACTTCGTTGCGCGAATCGTCGCAGGGACTGATATCCGTCAATTGGGAAGCGGGAATATCGGGGCCACCAACGTCGCGCGGTCGCTGGGGGCGAAATGGGGTATTCTCGTCCTCTTTCTTGATGCCTTGAAAGGGCTTCTTCCAACGCTGTTGATCCCTCAGTCTCTTTTTCCTTCTGAGGGTTCGCATTTCACCCATTTTGAGGTTGGTGTCGGGTTGATGACCATCATTGGTCACATGTTCCCAGTCTGGCTCCGATTTCGAGGTGGAAAAGGCGTTGCTACCGCGCTCGGAGTTGCGGTCGTTCTTTCGTGGATGGGAACAGCAGCCGCTTTTGTGGTATTCGCAATGATCTTCAGCTGGAAGCGAATTGTCTCACTGGGCTCGGTTCTCGCTGCGCTCACATTCGCGATCACCGTTCTTTCAACCGTTTCCCAACCATTCGGCGAAGAAAACTGGCCATTGTCTGCTTTCGCACTGGCTGCGCCGACATTGATTATCGCTCGCCACCGCACGAACATTGTTCGGTTAATTCGAGGCGAAGAGGGAGCGTTGAAAACCGCTTCCCAAAGTGTGGTACAGGAGGAAGAACCGACCGACCAACAGGAACACTCAGATCAACCATCCAGCGAATAAGGAGACACATCGGGGGGCTAAAGCGTATTACGCTCTTCTGCCGCGACGGACATCGTTTGGCCTGCAAACAGATGTCCCCCACAAGCCAGAGACGTCACACCAGAAGGGAAACTGTCTAATGCTGGCCTGATCGATCAGCGCCCGAAAAAGGTCGTTTGCCTGCCGTGGCTTCCACCGATATGGAGTTCAGTCATAAACGTGCAATGCCTTAACAGACATCGATCTCATTCGAGAGCTTGATGTCGGTCAGAGTGTCTAACACGGCGTGTGTCGCCAACTGTTTGTTGTAATATGTGTTGGTTCGGCCATTTACGACGACATCGTTTCCAATGACATGCACGTGAAGGTCGCGGATCGTACCGCCGGTACGACGATTGACAATACCTTCAATCTGATCCTTGAGATCCTGGGGCGTGTCAGGATAAGCCTGCATCTCCATCAGTTTCCTCCGTGAATCTTTTCTCTGACGCTGTGAGACCACTTTTTTCCTCCTCCCGAATTTGCGGGAATGGAAAGGATTGGTCAAAGCTCTGTTCGATTGTCCTGTGGGACGTCGCAAACTCCATTCGTTACCGGGTCGGGAATCCACTCCACTTCGACCAGCGAACGTTTGCGATGTATGTAATCTACTGACTCACAATTCAATCGTCAATTTGTATTTTTGCTGCGCGATCCAAATCGACAGGATCGCACACTCCCCGAGAGGTTGTCACACCGCCGCCTGCCCGTTGCGAGCCAGGGCATCGAACGTTAAGTTGATGCTACGAGTCACAACGACCATCTCCTTGTGGAACACCGTGCGGCTTCCAAAATCCATTTTGAATTTCAGGTGAATCATGGAAAAAGAATCATATACGTTTCTGGAAGATATGCTCACCACGCCCAGCCCTTCCGGTTACGAACAGCCAATTCAAAAAGTCGTGCGAGAATACAGCACCCCGTTTTCAGATGACGTCAGTACCGACTGGCATGGCAACGTGATTGCTGCCGTAAATCCCGATAGCCGACTGAAAATCATGCTCGCGGGACATTGCGACCAGATTGGCCTGCTGGTCAACCACATCGACAACGAAGGTTTTCTGCGCGTCGCCCCGATTGGCGGGTGGGATGTGCAAATGCTGATCGGCCAGAATATGCAGGTCTGGACGAAATCCGGCCCAATCAGCGGCATCATCGCCCGCAAGGCGATCCACCTGTTGAAACCGGATGAACGCAAAGTCGTCCCCGAATTGAAGGACCTCTGGATTGACATCGGGGTAGCCGACGGAAATGAAGCCAAAGAACTGGTACAAATCGGCGATCCCGTCACGCTTGAATTGGGGGTTCGGAAATTGCGCAACGGTATGATGTTCTCCCCCGGTATGGATAACAAAGTCGGTGCCTGGGTCTGCATTAGCGCCTTGCAACGTTTTGTCGAGAAAGGAAAGTCCGATGCTGGTGTATTCGCGGTTTCGACCGTGCAGGAAGAAATCGGACTGCGGGGTGCCAGGACGAGCGCCTTTTCGATCGACCCGCAACTTGGCATCGCTGTTGACGTCACGCATGCAACCGATTGCCCGACGATCGATGAGAACGAGCTCGGAACGTGCAAAATCGGGGCTGGGCCGGTGCTCTTCCGCGGCCCAAACGTGAACCCGGTCATGTTTGAACAACTGACGGAGATTGCGAAGACGCAGGACATCCCGATTCAGGTTTCCGGGTTGTCCAAAGCGGCGTCCAACGATGGCAACGCGATGCAGATCAGTCGGGGCGGGTTGGCAACGGCCATCATTGGCATCCCCAACCGCTATATGCACAGCCCGGTAGAGGTGATTTCGCTGGATGACCTGGATCATGCCGCAACTTTGATCGCCGAGTTCTGCCTGACGCTGAAGAAAGAGAGCGACTTCACGCCGTAAGTGATGCGTCAATGGCAACAAACAGCCACTACCAGGTAAGGTGAACAGTGTGCTCCTGGATTTCTCCCATAGCTGTGTTGCGTGGCTACACCGTTATAGGAACAGAACCTCCTGATAACTTCGTCATCCCAGTTTGGCGGGCAAACCGGTTCTGCTGGTTTCCTGCACAGGCCGGGAGGAAACCGCCGCGCAAAAACGATACTCTGAAAAAGAAGCGGCCAACGACGCAGTTTCAATTAGATCGCTCGGACAACAGCGGCGGCAGATTGCCCCATCGATGTGCGATTGACGGTCAACGCGGCGGAACTGCGTAGCGGCATGGGTTGATCGTGCACAACCTGCAACTGGCAGCGGGGGTCCGGCGTTTCGTAGTTCAGCGTCAGCGGTAACTCGCCATGCTGCAACGCCAGCAAAGTTCCCGCCAGTTCAACAGCACCTGAGCCGGCATCGAAGTAGCCAAAGTAACTCTTTAACGCGGTGACAGGCAGTGAATCGGCGACGGTGCCAAGCGCTTCGTGAAGAGCGCGGGCTTCGACAAGGTCGTCACGTTGCGTGCTTTTCCCGTGTGCATTGATATGACTGAGATGGGCGGGGTTGATATTCGCCTGTTGCAACGCAGATTGTGTCGCACGGACGAGTCCGGTACCACGCATGCTGTTTTCATCACCGGCTCCGTCGCAACCCGATCCGACACCCAGCACTTCGCAGTAGATGTTGGCGCCACGCTTGCGGGCATGTTCGTACGATTCCAGCACAAACACGGCCGATCCTTCGCCCACGATCGCACCATCACGCTCGAAGTCGAATGGGCGGCTGGCAGTTTCGGGGTCATGGTCGCGATGGCTCAAACCTTCGTACAGGCTGAGTTTGGTGATGTCCACCGGCGAAACGTTGGAACTGCTGGCACCGACAATCATGCAGTCCGCGGCGCCGCGTTCAATCGTGCGAATCGCTTCGGCCAATGCGAGCAAAGCGGAGGAATCGCGAGCGGTGATTGTATTGTTTGGTCCACGTGCGTCGTGGTCAATCGAGACAAAACAGGCCGGGGCATTGGGCAGTTGACGCAGCAGCCAGAGTGGATGGATATCCTCCATACTGTGACTGCCGAACTTGTGGTAATCGAAATCGTGCTCGCTGTTTGAGCAACCGCGAACCGCTTCGAGCAATTCGTTTGGGCCGGTGGAAATGCGACCAGCACCGAATTCGACACCCAATCGTTCCGGGGCGATGTCACCCTTGTTGAGTCCTGCATCTTTCATCGCCAATTGCGAAGCCGCCACACCCAATTGGATATCGCGTGACATCACTTTGATGAACTTCCGATCGGCGATGTAGTTGCGCGGATCAAAATCTTTGATTTCCGCAGACAGCTTGAAGGGGAGATCGTGGTTGGGAAACGCGTGGAGGAAATCGACGCCACTCTGACCGGCGATCAGACTCTTCCAGAACGCATCCTTGCCGATGCCAATTGGCGAAACGACCCCGATACCCGTAACGACCGTGCGATTGTTTTCAAACCCGGCAATCATTGCTCGACCCTGTCAAGGATGACACATTGCATGCCATCCCCCACATGAATTGATTTGCGTTGCACAGAGAGGAAATGACACAACGGTCATCGGTCTCCGTCAACTCCCCAGTAATATCAGACGGCCAACTGATCGAACGTAAGCAGGTGTTTGAAACTGACTCGCATAATCAGTTCAAACAGTATCTGGTTGGTTTGGTGTTCTGTTCCGGTGGTATTGTGTCTCTCGTCACTTCTTTTGACTGTTTCGAAGATTCGAACCAACCAGGAGAACGGCGTGATCTTTTTTCGTGGTGACACAAAAGGCAGGTGGTCGCTACGAAAAGAGGATCCATCGCTCCATACGATGCTTCATCTCGTCGTGAATGAAACACCCTACATAAACGTTCGGACTGCTCTTCCATGAGCGAAATCTGAGAAACGGCCCCAGCTAACTTTGCTATCCCTCAGACCAGTTTTGGTGTGGAAAAAAAGGTGTGGTATTCGGAAGGAGTGTTGGTCTGCCTGACGGTCTGGTCCCAGCAACATCTATCAGGTTCCCAAGTCATCCCCATCAATCGACTTACTACAGCCTGACCATCAATGGATTACACCCCAAACTCCGCAGAATGTCAAGCAGTTCATTTCGGTTTTTCCGACTGTAACGACGGTGAAAATCGGGACGCCTGGCGGCACACCCGCTGCCCTCATTCGACATGCAAAACAGGCTGTCTATAAGTTTCTGTTGATCAAAGGTTTGTGGCGAATCCGCCCACCTGGTTCTGGTGCCATTCAAATACAGTTTTCGACAATCCGATCCAGAATTATTTCGATAATTTTTGGATGAAGTCCCAACGGTGGGCAAATTGTGAAGTGGATATCGGAGTATTGGACCGAAAACTCCTGCCGAAATCGCTCCAGATCTTCCACAACGTGCCGTCCGGGAGAGAGGAAAAAGGGCAGCATCCGCACCTCTTCAACACCAGATTTCACGCAGGCTTCGACACCGGCTGGAATGTTTGGATCGGCCAGTTCCAGAAACGCGATTTCGATTTTCGAATACGTTCCTTCCTCGCGGAGCAACTCGGCAAGTTTCACCAACTCGTCATTGGCTTCCTGTCGACGAGACCCATGTGCAATCAAAAGGATAGCCGTGGTTGCGGGATTCAGTTTGCCATTAGACATGAGCGTACCAAAAAAGCATCGCACCAAAAGAGCATCGCTTGTCGCAGATGACAGAGCGCATTACGCTCTTCTGTGCCGCGATGGAGGATATCGTTCGGCCGCCTGCAGACAGAGTGCCTTGTCAAGGCTTTGTTTTGGGGCGCGGATTAACATCATCCGCTCCGTTGTCGCTGCTTGCAACGTCATCAAACCCGGCTTTTCGTCTTGATGGTTCAATCGTTCCCCGCAAGCCAGAGACGTCACACCAGAAAGTAAACTGCTCCAGACCCTGCTCTTGTATTGTGGTAGTTGACTTCCGTCGGAGACGGACATCGCGTCAGGGCATTGTGGTGATTTCGCACGAGATGCCGCCGGCTGCCGGAACATAGGTCGCCGAGACGTAGTCCATTACCATACGGTCGGCGTTAAACCGCCAACCGAGAGTTCGCACGGCGTTTTTCATGTATTGAATCCATTCCTGCGGCAGCCCATCGTGGTCACGGTCATAAAAGAGCGGAATCACTTCGTTAAGCAAAACCTCATACAGGGACTCGGCATCGCGTTGATCCTGTACTTCCTGTTCGGCGTGAATCAGACCGCTGCCAATGGCAAAGCCGTTGGTTCCGTCATACCCTTCCGCCCACCATCCATCCATGATGGAAAGGTTGAGACCACCATTGAGAACGACTTTCTGGCCGCTCGTGCCGGAGGCCTCCAAAGGGCGACGTGGATTATTCAGCCAGACGTCAACCCCCTGCACAAGATGCCGACCGAGATTGATGTCGTAGTTTTCGAGGAAAACGATCTTTCCTTTGAACTTCGCGTCCTTCGAGAGCTTGTAAATTCGTTGCAGAATACGTTTGCCGTGGTCATCCGCCGGGTGCGCTTTCCCCGCGAAGATAAATTGCACCGGGCGATTGGTATCGCAGCAAATCTGTTCAATCTGCTGCATGTCGTGGAGGATCATATCCGATCGTTTGTATGGTGCAAAACGCCGGGCAAAGCCAACCGTCAGAGTTTCGGGATCCAACGCGTCGGCCAGTTCCTCAACCGTTGTTATGTCGTCTCCACGCTTCCTGGCCTGATGAACAAGACGCCGACGTGCGTACGCGATGAGGCGGTTTTTCAGCGTCTGATGTGTTTCCCACAATTCGCCGGGTGAAACATCTTCAAACCCAGCCCAGACCTGCGGTTCCCCTGTGTGAAGGTACCATTCTGCCGGCAACACTTTGTCGTACAGCACGCGCATCTGATGCGCTAACCAGGTCGGCACGTGGACGCCGTTGGTAATATGCCCGACGGGAATTTCTTCTTCGCTTCTCCACGGCCAAAGGCCCGCCCACATGCGGCGGCTGACGACGCCATGCAGGTTTGAGACCGCATTGGCACGTCGGCTCGTCTTGAATGCCAACACCGTCATGCAGAATGATTCGCCATGATTCTGCGGATCGACACGACCCAAGGCCATCAGGCCTTCCTGATTCAACCCCAAGTCTTCAGCCAGTGGGCCAATGTGTTCTTCGATCAGCCCGGAATCAAATCGGTCGTGACCGGCAGGAACCGGAGTGTGTGTCGTGAAAACGCTGCTGGCTGCCGTTTCCCGAAGCGCATTATCAAACGACATGCCATCGTTGTGCATACGCTGGCGAATGATTTCCAAACCGGCGAAAGCCGAGTGGCCTTCGTTCATGTGGACTACGCGCGGAACGATCCCCAGCGCATTCAGCGCCCTGGCACCGCCGATGCCCAGCAGAACTTCCTGTCGGATACGTGTTCGCTGGTCGCCGCCGTACAGTCGGGCGGTCAGATCGCGGTCTTCCTGGCTGTTTTCCGGAACATCCGAATCGAGCAGATAGAGGGGAATTCGGCCGACGTTGACCTGAAAGACGCGGGCAAAAATTTTCCCGCCTTGCGTTTCGACCGATATCGTCACCTGCTTTCCGTCTTTACCGATTGCTTCCTGTAGAGGGAGCGCGTTCATCGGCAATTCCGCGTACTCCTCCTTCTGCCAGCCTTCGGTGTCGACACTCTGTTTGAAGTAACCCTCGTGATAAAACAGACCCACGCCGACGAGGTTGATGCCGAGATCCGAAGCGGATTTCAAATGGTCACCAGCAAGAACGCCAAGGCCACCGGAGTAGATGGGCAGCGATTCATGAATTCCGAACTCGGCTGAGAAATAGGCAGCCGGTCGATAACCGAGAATACCGGCTTGCGTGTTGCCCCAGGTGTTGTCCGACTCCATGTATTCGCGCCATTGACGATAGGCCCAGTTGACGCGACTGTGCATCACTTCTTCACGGGCTCGCTGTTCGAGCTTGTCGGGCGGGTATTCCTGCAGCAGCAGGACCGGGTTGTGAGCGAGCTCCGACCAGCGAACCGGGTCAATCGAGCGAAAGATGCTCGTGACTTCGGGTTGCCAGCTCCACCAGAGATTGTTGGCCAGTTCGGTCAGTTTTTCGTGAATCGATTTTCGTGGCACCATGGAGTCCTTCCCCTTGATATATGTGCTTTGTATTTGTCGTTTTTCAGATTATGGACAATGTGTGCAGGCAGATCCTGCTGGCAGGAAATGGTCGTTGTTTCCCGAAAATGCCCCTCTGCCGCCACGAACCATCGAGCGACTGTGAAAAAGAGCCATGTGTGCGGCCAGGACCAGATTCCCGGCAGTATATCGAACTGAATTTTGGCGTCGAGGGTAACGAGCCAGAACAGGCAATTCTTCACGTTGTCGATTTCCCCAGTTTTTTGCGGCACATCAATTGTCGTGAGTGTGTTGAGGAGATCAATTTTGGACTGAGAGCAATCTCAGCAAAAATCGGGAGGGATTCAAAGACGGCCTTCACCCAATCTGAAAAAACTTTTTCGAGCCAAACCGTTTGATGGCTGATCACTTACGAAAACCACCAGGAGGTTTTGAAGAAATTTGAACAATCGAAATCTTGACAGATCGCCAGTCCCGCTTATAGTGGTCTCTCTTGTCGATTCAACAAGATGTGGGGCTCTCTCGCTGATGAAACCCTATAGATAGTAGGTCACAAGTTGCACATTTCACTACGGATTTAGTGATTTTCTGTTCAGATTTGAGTCACTTTCACTCGATAGACTCGAGTAGTTTACCTTTTGGTGTGACGGATTTCGCTCGTGGGAGGCCTATATAAACAGGCCAAATAGCATCCATCGCGCCACGGAAGAGCGTAACACGCTCTCGACTGTCCCCATCCCGAAAAATGGCATTTTTGGTTCGAAAAGGAGAAGGTGCATGATGCACGGTTCAAAGGGAATTGTTACGGACTTGGACACCACCCCTACCAACGGCAGCGACACCCAACCGGCTTCAAACATTGCAACGTCGGAACCTGCCATGCGAGTGGTCCCGCACTTCTGTCCTCCCAACACCGATCCGTTCGACACGGTTGAGTGGGATTTACGGTCGGCTCAGATCAAAGATGAGAATGGAGACGTTCTTTTCGAGCAAACCGACTGCGAGGTTCCCAAAAGCTGGAGCGCGTTGGCAACCAATGTTGTAGTCAGCAAGTACTTCTATGGCGAACCGGGAACATCCGAACGCGAAACCAGCATCCGTCAGGTGGTGCATCGCGTCGCCCGGACGATTGCCGATTGGGGCATTGAGGACGGCTACTTCCAAACCACGAAAGATGGCGAAAACTTCTACCGCGAACTCGCCTGGATGTGCCTGCATCAATATGGTGCATTCAACTCGCCGGTCTGGTTTAACGTTGGCCTGTATCACCAGTACGGTGTGAAGGGTTCGCGCGGTAACTACAACTTCAACACCGAAACTCGCACCATCCAGCGTCCCGAGACACCGTATGAATATCCGCAAGGCTCTGCCTGCTTTATTCAATCGGTCGAAGACAACATGGAAGACATCATGCGGCTGGCGAAAGCTGAAGCCCTGTTGTTCAAGTTCGGGTCCGGTACCGGCACCGATCTCTCCACGTTGCGGAGCGGGAAAGAAAAACTCTCTGGTGGTGGCACACCTTCTGGTCCGCTTTCCTTTATGCGGGTGTACGACCAGATCGCGGCTGTCGTCAAATCAGGCGGAAAAACCCGTCGCGCGGCCAAGATGCAGTCGCTGAAAGACTGGCATCCCGATATTCTCGAATTCATCCAGGCGAAATCGCTGGAAGAGAAAAAGGCTCGCGTGCTGATCGACAGCGGTGAGTATGAATCGAACTTCAACGGCGAAGCCTACAGTTCGATCATGTTCCAGAACGCCAACCTTTCCGTCCGTGTGAGTGATGAATTCATGCAGTCGGTCGTCGATGGTGGCAAGTGGCAGACCAAATGGGTGACCGACAAATCGAAGAATGGTCCCGAATACGATGCCCGTTACCTGATGAACGAAATGGCCAGGGGAACTTGGTTGTGTGGTGACCCCGGCGTGCAGTACGAATCCACGATTAACGACTGGCACACTTGCAGCAACACCGGGCCGATCAACGCCTCCAATCCCTGCTCCGAATACATGTTTCTGGATGATACCGCCTGTAACCTGGCGAGCATCAACCTCAAAAAATTCCTCGGCTCCGATGGCTCGTTTGATGTCGACAGTTTCCGCAAAGCGGCTTCGATTTACATTACGGCTCAGGAAATCCTCGTCGATCATGCCAGCTATCCCACGCCGGCGATCGCCGAGAACAGCCACCTGTTCCGTCCGCTCGGTCTCGGCTTTGCCAACCTGGGCAGCCTGCTGATGTCGATGGGAATTCCTTACGACAGCGATGCCGGCCGCGGCATTTGTGGTGCGTTCACTGCGATGCTCACCGGTCAGGCGTACCTCACCTCCAGCAAAATCTCCAGCTACCTCGGTCCGTTCCGTGGTTATCGCGAGAACGAAGAACCGATGCTGCGGGTGATGGGCAAGCATTGCGATGCGGTTGCCGACATCGATCTGGCATGCCCGGAATACCTGCGGCAGGCGGCTCAGCAGGTCTGGGACGAATGTCTCGCCTCAGGCCAGAAGCATGGTTACCGCAATGCTCAGGCGACCGTGCTGGCTCCGACTGGAACCATCGCCTTTATGATGGATTGCGACACAACCGGTATCGAACCAGACATTGCGCTGGTGAAGTACAAGCAACTGGCTGGCGGCGGCATGATGAAAATCATCAACCGGACCGTGCCTCAGTCGCTGACGACGCTCGGCTACGACAAACTGCAGATTGGCAGGATTCTGGAATACATCGAGCAGAACGATACGATTGAAGGTGCACCGGAACTGGATAAAGCACATCTGCCGGTCTTCGATTGCGCCTTCAAACCGGCCAATGGTACCCGGTCGATTGCGTGGCGGGCGCACATCACCATGATGGCCGCTGCTCAGCCGTTCCTTTCCGGTGCGATTTCCAAAACGGTCAACATGCCGGAAGACTCCACCGTTGAGGATATCGAAGATGCCTACATTGAAGGCTGGAAACTTGGGCTGAAGGCATTGGCCATTTATCGTGATGGTTCCAAACAGAGCCAGCCGCTCAATACCAGCAAGTCGGGTGACAGGAAAGGTGACGAAGCTGTCAGCGAGTTGCCGGCACGTCGTCATCTTCCACCTACCCGGCAGTCGCTCACGCACAAGTTTGCCGTTGGCGGGCACGAAGGCTACATTACCGTCGGCCTGTTTGAAGATGGCACGCCGGGCGAGCTCTTCATTGTGATGGCCAAGGAAGGAAGTACGATTGGTGGTCTGATGGATACGGTCGGTACGCTGACTTCGATGGCGTTGCAGTATCGCGTGCCTTTGGAAGCGTTGGTCAACAAGTTCTCGCACATGCGGTTCGAGCCTTCCGGCTGGACTGGCAATCCGGATATCCCCAACGCCAAGAGCGTTGTCGATTACATCTTCCGCTGGTTGGGAATCGAATTCATTCCCGGCTATCGTGAAGCGAACACACCGCAGCGGCATACGGAACCGGAGGAGGGTGACTCGGCGGATTCTGATTCCGCTACAGCCCAGGCGGAGTCCTCGGCTGATGCGGTCGTCGAAACCCTGACTCAAATCGTGGCCAACCACAACGGAAATGGAAACGGCCACTCCAACGGTAACGGCAATGGGCATGCGGTACTTTCCAGTCCGCAATCCCGCAGCGAACAGTTTGCCCACTTCCAGTCGGATGCCCCGGCGTGCGACAGTTGTGGTGCCATCACTGTCCGCAACGGTAACTGCTACCTCTGCCACAACTGCGGCGCCAGCATGGGCTGCAGTTAGGAGTTCATGATCCCCGGGGCCGATTCGCTGTTGTGGCGGGCCGGCCTTGTTTTTCACCAATTCAAATTAAGAGGCGTCCTTCCTTCGCGGTGTCCCTGCACTGCAACAACAGGTCGCGCGTTCGTTCGCCTTGAACGGTCGTATGGCCACAACAGTTCGAGATCTCGCTGACGGATTGGCAAGTCTCTTCTGAATCCACCCCGCGGCCGGGATGACCGTCGGGGTGTTTTTGTTGGGTTCAACATTTTCCCGAAAAACCAGCTACAGTCATCAATATGATGCTCTGTAGCGGCAAACGGATAAGTGTGGCGTCTTTCGATCGGCTATTATCGTTCCAAATGGGGCGTAAGCCGCCACAGATAAAAGTCCATCGGACTAAAATTAGCATGGAGAATAAATTTATCGATACTTCTTTTCTGGTGTGAAAATGGCAGAACCGCGGGTGCCTCGGTTTGCTTGCCAAACTGGGATGACGAAGTTATCAAAAGATTACTTATTGAATCCTGCATTGCTTGGAAAAAAGTTGAGAAACCGCGCAGTATTACAAAACACCAATGCACCTCGCTCGCATCACGCTCTTTCCGATCAAGTCGCTCGATGGCATCGAAGTTAACGATACCAGGGTCTTGCCCAGCGGCTCGCTGAAAAACGATCGTCAATTTGCGATGGTCGATGCGGAAGGAAACTTCATCAACGGAAAGCGAAATGCGCGCGTTCATCTGTTGCGGGCCAGATACCATCTCGATGAACTCACCGTCACGCTGCAACACGATGACGAAAAGGAAGTCACTTTTTCACTCGATGGAAATCGTTCAGAACTGGAATGCCATCTGAGTCGGTTCTTCGGTCAGCCGGTGATGTTGATCGAGAACCACGAAACCGGTTTCCCGGACGATACCGAATCGCCCGGGCCGACGATCATCAGTACGGCGACGTTACGGGAGATCGCGAGTTGGTTCCCTGACATGACGGTCGATGAAACGCGGCGACGATTCCGGACCAATCTGGAAATCGACGGAGTGGAGGCATTCGGGGAAGATGTCTTGTTTGGCGAAACGGATGAGATCGTTCGGTTTCGCATCGGCGAGTTGCTACTGGAAGGCATCAACCCTTGTGCGCGCTGTGTTGTTCCTTCGCGCGCTGCGGAAACCGGCAAGCCCACCTCTGGTTTCCAGAAGCAATTTGCCGAACGTCGTCGGGCCACTTTTCCCCAATTGGTCTCGACATCGCGGTTTGATCACTTCTATCGTGTGGCGGTCAATACCCGTCCTGTAACAAAAAAAGACAAGACTTCCGACGACCGGCACGTTGACAAAATCGCACACGCAACGTTAGACACAACAGAAAGTTCCGATCTGACCAGGTTGCAAAAGGGCGACATCGTTGAGGTGATTGGGTCGGAAAAAGACAAGTGACGCACGGATGGAATTTGGCATTCACGACCGACGTTGAGCCCGACAGGTCTGACATCCGAAATAACCGGCAGAACTGGTCGGCCTGATAATCGTTGCGGCAGTCGGAGTCAGCATAACCGGAATTCCAAATCGGTTCGCATGCGGCTTTTTCGCAACCAGGGACTCGCAACAGCCCGGACATGGTGCAGAATTGGATGCGTAAAATAATGAACAACACCCGGACTCTGCACACCAGGGATTGGCGATGCTTGTACTCAGCCGAAAAAAGGATGAAAAAATTGTAATCGGTGATTCGATCACGCTGATGGTGATCGAAATTCGTGGCGACAAGGTTCGCCTTGGAATTGATGCACCGAAAGAGGTCACTGTCCACCGCCAGGAAGTCTACGAGGCGATTCAGAAAGAAGAGCTTCAGCAGGACAATGGCGTTTCGGTCGACAGTTGAAACCCGATCGTGAACTCTGGTCAGAGTTGCTAAAACGCCTCAGCGATCATCGTCTGCAACCTCTTTGCGATATTCCAGTTCTCTTGCGCCCACAGTGCAAATGCACGTCTGTCTGAATGGACGGCGCTCTGCCTGCATTTTCAGGCGGCGCGAAATCGCCTGCTTCTCACTTTCACGTTCTCTCTCGTGCTACGAGATGCTTGCGTACTGGCAAGGTGTGACAATCACTGTTGTGCAATAGAGCGTATTACGCTCTTCTGTGCCGGGATGAGTGTCGATTGGGCTACACATACGGGTTCCCCACGACACACCCGTCATCCCTCTTGCCAACTTTGGAAGTGGTGCGCGACAATCCATCCGGCATTTTGCAGGCGTCGAACAGAACCAGTCAGATGCACGAGTGGAAACACTTTCAGGCAAAAAGTTGCGGCAACGCGGCAATCGAGTGAATACGTGAGAGGTCCATATCGATTTCAACCGGAGTTCGGGGGAGATTCAAATTGTCTGCCGGACCAGACTTTTGATAGCCGCCGTAATAACTGAATGACCATTGGAATCCATGTTCAATGAGGCAGGCGCGAGTCACTTCATCGAATGTCTCCGGTCTGCCGACAGGATAACTGAACGTCGCGCATCGCTCACCAAGCTCTTCTTCCAGCCGACGAGCGCATTCACCGATTTCCCGATCCTGGCCTTCGGGTGGAAGGGAAGCGAGGATGGGATGTTGAACGGTGTGGCCGCCAAAAAACATGCCTGCATCCCGCATCTCGCGAACCATGTCCCAGGTCATCCAAAGTTCATCGGCTACGGATTCCGGCGCGCGCCCGGTGCCACAGGTTTCGCCGAGTTGATTCAGAAATGGCTCTGTTTGCTCGATGGAGAGTGATTTGTAGAGGCGTAGCAGTTGGTGAACGGCAGCGTCGATGGGCGACGGGGTGTCGGGTGAATCATTTTCCGTTGCAGCAGTAATCTGGATTGGATTATCGACCCAACCCTCGATATGGATGAATGGACAACTTGATGAGCGAATGATCCAGGAGATCTCGTCCCACCACGGAACGCGAGGATGGTCCAGAAATCCGGTTGAAAGGAAAAATGTCGCCGGGACATTCAGGTCCTGCAGAGTTGGGAATGCCAGTTCATAATTATCGCGATAACCATCGTCGAATGTGATCATCGCGAATCGGCCTCTATCTGACTGGAGCACGTCGTACAGATCGTCCGGGCCGATGAGATCGAAATGTGTCTTGAGAAAGATGACCTGCTGTTCAAAGTTCTCGAGCGTGGCACTCCATAATTCGCGGTCGAAAAGCGTTGCACCAGGTTCGCCAATGCGATGGTAGTTTAACGTCAACAGACCCGACCAGGCTCCGGCGGCGAGCATCATCCGATTGCAGCCGGTCTTATCGAGTGTCGATGCAAACAAGTCTTTCTTTCCAGCGCAGAGCATTGCATTTTCCTTGCCACAGTACGGTGGCAGTTGTCTGGTCCGTGGCTGAACCCAAATCCGAAAGACAGGCCACGAAACATCGCTGATACGATTGAGTTGGCAGATTCGCCGGTGAAGGGACGATTTGAGGTGACTTTGCAAAGCCTAGACCACGATGAATCTATGTCAACCAGTGGAATCGCATTTGATTGCGAACCATTCGACATGGTGCGAAGGTTTGTGGAATATCCGTCTTTCGTCTGCTGCATGACAGCACAACCGGCATAACCGGAACGACCTACCGGTAGAGGTTCTGTTTCAACTGGCTGAGTGGATAGATCGTATTTCGCCAGCGAACGCCTCCCTCATGCAGCGTGATCCAGGCAGACCGCCAGAATGCAAACAGAACTCCGTTGGCAGAGAAAGGCAACGCGAACGACAGCCACCAACCGCCGCCAAATATCCCACCCAACAAGCCATAGCCAGCGTGCATCAATAACAACGCGGCAGCGAAACCGGCGGTTTCCCAACCGGGTTGCCAGGCGACGGCAACATAAGGTGCGATGATCAACGTGAAAAACAGAATCGTCGTCAGACAGAGCTTGACGAGCGAGTAATCCTGTGAGGCGAAGGCGTTTTTTTCCAACCCCTTAATGATGCCCCACGCATTGTCCTGCCATTTGACGGCGATCTCATCTCGCCCGGAAAGGACATCCTGCCGGGCACCATTCCGCTTCAGCAGTTTGCCAAGTTTGACGTCATCCAGCACGTCGAGTTTGAGAGGTTCATGTCCGCCTGCCTGTTCGTAGATCTCTCGTTTCACCAGATTGAAGGCTCCGACGCCAACGTAAAACAGAGTTGATCTGCTGCGGACCAATCCCGGTTGAAAGCCGAGGCAGAACAGCACTCCAAACCAGGTCTGCAGTCCGTTTTCGGCAAACGAACCGCCGATCATTTTGGGGAATAACGCCAGATGATCAATTTCGTTATGAAGTACGAACTGCATTGCCCGGTAAATAGAGCCGGGATCAAAGCGGATATCACCATCGGTAAACAACAGGAATTCGCCGGTTGCTCGTTTTGCACCTTGCATCATAGCGTGATTTTTGCCAAGCCAGTCATCCGGCAGCGTTTCGATGTGGATGACATTCAAACGGGAATCGGATTCAGCAATGCGGTCGATGATCTCGCCGGTTTCATCTTCGGAACGGTCGTTGATGACAATCAGTTCCAGGTCGGCGTAATTGATGGCAAGCAAATCTTGCAGAGTCTGCTCGATATTCGGTCCTTCATTGCGAGCCGGGACGATAATCGAAACGCGTGGCCAGTTTACAGGAACCGGTAATGTCGATGCGATGCGGCGCAGATTTCGGATCAGCAGCGACCACATCGATGGCACGAGACCAACCAGCCAGAACAGGGCAACGAGCCAGCCGATGATTCCAAGTGTAACCACCGTCAGCGGTCGATTTCGCCCATGACGATATCGAGCGAGCCGACATTGGCCGGGATATCGGCCAGGAAAAAACCTTCGCTGATCGGAGCAGTGATCGAAAGGTTGCAGAAGCAGGAACTCTTGGCCCGGGCTCGCAACGGTTCGGCTGCCCCGTTGCCAACGAGGTAGAATCCCATCTGGCCGCGAGGGCATTCGGTTTCCAGATAGCATTCGTCTTTGGGCAACTTGTTCGTCATTTTATATGGGACGCGAGCCTCGCCCTGCGCTGAGGGATACTTTTCAATCGCCTGCCGGACCAGCCCGATCGATTGCACAACTTCCATCATGCGGACGAAGAAACGGCACCAGTTATCGCCCAACACCACCTCTGGCGGAGCGTCGTCAAATGGGGCAACCGGAATGTCGAAATGATAGCCTTCATACATTCGCGTGTAGATCGGTTCACCATCGCGCCGCAAGTCGTGATCGACACCGCTGCCGCGCAATACCGGGCCGGTGCAACCGTAGCTGATCGCCATTTCCCGGCTGCAAACGCCCAGCGCGGCGACACGTTTGATGAATATCTGGTTGCGGGTGAGCAGTGCATGATATTCCCTGATCCGCTCTTCGAGCCATTCAAGGAAGATCAGGACCGCATCCATCCATTGCAGTTTGGTGTTCATATCACGTCCGGTCAGCGATGCCAGGCCAGGCGGGATAGTGATCTCGCCGGGGATATCGTGAGTCACGCCGCCAATAGTGATGTAGCTGTATGTCAGCCGGGCACCGCAGACTTCCTCGAACAGGTCGAGGATGATTTCGCGTTCGCGGAAGGCATACAGAAACGGGCTGAATGATCCGAGATCCAATCCGTAAGCGCCCATGCCGACCAGGTGGCTGGCAATACGGCCCAACTCGGCGATCAGCACACGAACGTTTATTGCCTTTTCGGGCAATTCCATATCGAGCAGCTTTTCAAACGCCAGCGACATGCCGAGATTCATGTTCATCCCGGCGAGGTAATCCATGCGGTCGGTGTAGGGAATCCATTGGGGGCCAGCGAGGTTTTCACCGATTTTCTCTGCACAGCGATGCAGGTAGCCAATGTGTGGCGTGATTTCGTGCACGATCTCGCCATCGGTCCGCAACAGGAGACGCAATACGCCGTGGGTGCTGGGGTGTTGCGGTCCCATATTGACCAGCATCTCGTCGGTGCGAACGTCGTATTCAATAACCCGATGGTCTTCGACCTGCATGCTCATGAAAGTCTCGCGAACGGTTTCGTCTTCGGTGGTAGGTTGATAAGAAAAGCCGGGGGAAAATTTCAACAATGGTTTGAATCAACGCCCGCGAATGCCGTGGTACTCCAACGGAAAATCGTAATCCTTCCGCAAGGGATGACCTTCCCAGTCTTCCGGGCAAAGAATGCGACGCAGGTTCGGATGATTCAGGAACCGGATGCCCATCAGGTCATACGTTTCGCGTTCGTGCCAATCGGCACTTGCCCAGATGCTGGATACGCTTGGTACTTCCGGCAACTCACCTTCGTTGTCATCCTTCCAGCGGGGCAGTTTCACTTTCAGCACGAGCGAATGTTTGTGGTTGTAGCTGTAGAGGTGATAGACCACTTCGATATGCGGGTCATGACCGAACTTGGCCTGTTTTTTCGCATCCGGCTCGAAATAGTCGACTCCGCACAGATTGGTCAGATGGTCAAACCGCAGCCGATCATCATTTTTGATGAAGGCCGTCACATCCTGGATCGATTCCGGGGCGACCTCGATCCAGGGGTCTTTGGATTCCGTAACCAGTGCGGTGACAACGTCGGTCCCGAACTGGTCGACCAGCAATTGATGGATGTCTTCGATGTTCATCAGCAGAGATTCAATTCGTTGCAGATTGTCAGTTCGTTTCGATTGATCGGGGATTGACACCACCGGCTCTCTGGGGTGATCCCCGATCACCGAGTGTGGTTCAGGCGACCGGTTCGGGGTCCCGTTTCTGTTCAACAGGTGGTGGGGAATGAGGAATCGCCCTGGCCTGCTGCGCTTTGCTGGCGACAGCTCGGACCCAATCAAGATCCCCCCGCTTCCAGACATACGCAAACCCGACCAGCAGGACGCCAAAAAAAACGAGGATGTCAAACAGGCCGGTCATTCCCAGCAGCACAGCCGAGTCTGACGAAATAATATCGGCTCCGATTTCCGCAGGGGGTGTGTTCAACAGTTTGCCGCTGATTTCAGCGCGGGCCTCGTCACTGAGCCGGGTGTCGGCCAACTGCATGGCGCCGCCATAAACCGTCGACCAGGGGAAGAAGAACGCGACTTCAACATCGAAGATGATGAACAACAACGCGACGACATAAAACCGCAGGTCGAACTGGACATAACTCGTGCCAATGGTTGGCTCACCGCATTCGTAAATCGCGTCTTTTTCCGGAGTGGGCAGCTTTGGCCGCAGAAAACGTCCCAGAATCAGCGGAATGATCAGAAACAAAATCGCGACGATGGCGAACAAGAGAAAGTGGCCGACGAGATCAGTCATTGTATTCGGGTCCAGGTGAGGATGTTCGCCGCCGCTCTGTTCTGGCGGCAATCCGACGCCCGGTGATCAACCGCAGCGTCCTGTGCAATGTTGTGTTCTGCAATGTTGTATTCAGTTTGGCGTTTGAGTCCGATCAAAGGTGAGTGAGCCACTCAATCGAATCGTCTTCTTCGCCGTTCAATTTTCTTCGTCTTCACCTTCGGTGGTGATGGTGTTTTCCAGCAACATCTGACGTCCCTGAAAGCCGGCATCGAGTTCATGCCAGAAGGCAACGTCCTTTTCACCCAGCTTCCAGCAGAGATAGACTTCACGATCATCCATCATGGCGGGGAAGTCGATCAGTCCTGAGATCGGGTCTTTCAACTCCACACCGAGTTCGGTCAATTCGGTCACAAATTCATCCAGCCGTTCGATATCTTTTTCGAGTTCCTGTTCGACCTGTGCAGTCTCTTCGCTGTAGACATCGGCTTCCCGTTCGGTTTCGCCTCGCCGCTGTCGCACAATCTCCATGCGTCGCCGCCGTTCGTGGATGTCGGTGTAGAGTTGAACAATGTCTCCTACGATCGCACGCACGAGAGGCAACATGGAGTTCGCCTGTTCTGCGGTAAAAAACCGTTTCTTTGCAGCTGTCGGAGTCATTGTTGGTCCTCGCTTCCGTTTCAGTTCCTTCTGTTCACAACTCGCTTACGTGTCCGCGGTCTCCTCCGCGAATTCAAATGGGCTTGGTTCACCCTTCACCCAGACCGGTTGATACAGCACTTTCGATTCCGCTACGGCGTGCGGATTCAACGTGGACTGCCCCCACGCGACTTCCAGGGGAAGTTTGGCGTAGTCGACAATGCAGCCATCGCGACTGTAACAACTGAGGTCGAAGTTCGACCCCATAAATATGCAGTCTACCGGGCAAGGTTCGACACACAAGGCGCAGAACATGCACTTCGTGTAGTCGATGGTGAAACCATTCACACGGAAACCTTTCCCGACCGGGCTTTTTTCCTTGTCAATGTAAATGCAGTCAACCGGGCAGGCAGCAGCACATTTTTCACAACCAATGCAGGTCGTCAAATCGAACCGATGAAATCCGCGATAACGGGCCTTCACCGGTACCGGAACTTCCGGATACTCGTAGATTTCCGTAAACGCCTTGCGGCGATAGGTCTTGCTCATCGTGAAAATCGTAACCCACAAACCGAGGGCAACGGTTTTTACCGAGACATATACATTGCGAAACCACTCGCGCATTCCAACAGCCTTTTCTCGAATCAAAGAGCGCGGAGACAACAGGAAAAAGCGTTTTACGCTTTCTCGTGGCCACGAAGATCGTTGTTCGGCCTGCAGTCTACAGCCCCCCCACAAGCCACAGGAATGAGGTGAACTGCTCTATAAAATGTCCCTTTGAAGTGAATCAAAAGGGAACACAATAAAAATTATAGACGGCCCGACCTTCAACGCAAGCGTCGGTGAACGACCCGCAGCAGATCGCACTTACTTTCAGCATTAAAACCGAAAATTGCTCGACACATATGAAATAACTGCGATGTGTCTGGTTAACTGTTATTGGTGCCCCCCGCGTTCCTGTGATGCGACCTTCACGAAGTCGGAACGCGTTTTCCGGCAGATTGTCGATTGTGAATCCCAAGCAGACTTCACATGACCCAAGCAGGCTTCACATGAATTGACTACGGCTGATTCCAGAGCAGTTTACCTTTTCATGTGACGGTTCTTGCTCGTGGGAGTTTGCGTTTGCAGGCTAGACTACGTCTAGTTTTATCGTAGCGGCTGGCGGATCATTTGGAACTGAAATACCCGTTCGGATGACGCTACGGTTATCTCGGACGTGCTCTAAAAGACGATTGTTTGGCGGGTTTCGCGGTGAAAAACAGAACTGCAAAAACCATGTCCGGCGCCATGAAAATTCGCTCCGTTCAGAACGGGGGCTTAACCTGGATACGTAAAACCAGGCAAAAGTTACTCGTCAGTTGCCTCGGTGGTCCACTCAACCAACCTTTTGTACAGCGAATTGACGGCTCCTGAATCGATCGCTTCCGCTGCCTGGGATGCTGCCTGAACCAGTTCGTCCATTTCGCCAAAGGTCCACAATGCGGCAGCGGCGTTGGCCAAAACCATGTCTCGCGCCGGACCTTTTTCACCCGAAAAAGCACCTTTGATCATTGCGGCACTCTCTTCCGGCGTGTTGACCTGAAGCTGATCCACACGACATTCGGAAAGGTCGAAGTCGCTCGCCTGCCAGGACGTGCGATCGATGTTTTCCCCGTTCACAGTGAAAACGGTCGTTTCCCCCCACAGACTGACTTCATCCAGTTCGCCATTGCCACAGACCACCGTCGCCCGCGTGCGTCTTAATTCAGATAACGCACCAGCCAGTTTTTCCGCGGTCGGAATGTCGTTTGCACCGATCAGTTGGAATTCCGCGCTGGCGGGATTGGTCAACGGGCCGAGCAGATTGAAAATCGTGCGGTAACCCAGTTGCTTTCGCACGGGAGCCGCATACTTCATTGCACCATGAAACAACGGTGCGAAACAAAAGCCAATGCCGATTTCTTCGATGCACTGTGCAACCTGATCGGGTGAGAGATTGATGTTCACACCGAGCGCCTCCAGAACGTCGGCGGAGCCGCTGGAACTGGAAACCGAACGGTTCCCATGCTTGGCGACAGGAACGCCGGCGGCGGCGACCACAATCGCGACAGCCGTACTGATGTTAAAAGTGTGCAGTCGATCACCACCGGTTCCGCAGGTGTCCAGGCACTTCTCAGATTGCAGAGGTATCGCATGCGCGCGGCTGGACATGGCTCGTGCGGCGGCGGCAATTTCGTGCGGCTCTTCCCCTTTGCATTTCAGCGCGGTCAGCAAGGCGGAAATGTCAACAGGATCGCATTCCCCATCCATGATGGCGCCGAACGCTTCATAAACCGACTCCGGCAAAATGGGCTGCTCGGTAAACAGTGATTCGAGAACAGCTTGAATGTTGGCGTGCATGATTGACTCGCTCTTTTTGTCAGATTGCCGAAATTGGGTCGTTTCCTGCAGTCAACTTCAGCAGTCAGGTTGCATCTCAAGTATTCGATTTTGTGATGAGTCCATAGACGATACCGTTGTCGGCGGCCAACGACCAGTTGACACGCCTCATTTTCGCTTTCCTCGCGAACCGGAATTGACGTTTGTTTGCCGGCGTTTTTAGAATCGGAAATGCGATCTGCAATGGCAAGACGTCAGCCATGAAGATGGCAACGGTTCCTTATTGGAAAGACGGAACGCTTTGGCGAAAAAAATTATCATTGACGCGGACCCGGGAATTGGCGATGCAACAGCGATTGCCACCGCGCTGATGGATCCCGAGTTGGAAGTGATGGCCATTACCGCAGTCGCCGGGTGTGTCCCGGGCGATGTGGCAACCCGCAATGTCCAGGCAATTATCGATTGGCTCGACCCACCTCGCCTTCCCCGGGTTGGTTGCGCGGATGCTTCCCCCCTTCCCGTGATGAGCGAAGCCGCCAATCCCAACCACCCGTCGGCCCTCAATGGAGAGTCGGGACTTGGGGATTGCCTGTTGAATGTCGCCGATCTGCATCAACGGCATGAATCCGCGAAGTTAATGGCGGATATTGTCAAGACACACCCCAATCAGATAACAATCGTGACGCTCGGCCCTTTAACGAATGTTGCCGTTGCTCATGAACGAGCGCCCGAGTTTCTGGAACAGGTGAAGGAACTGGTCTGTCTTGGCGGCAGCCTGGCTGTCGGAGGCGACTACACCGCGGCTGCGGAGTTCAATGTTGGCGCCAACCCGGAAGCAGCACGGGATGTCCTTTGTTCACCGGCAACCAAAACGCTCATTCCACTCGATGTCAGCCAGCAACTGGTGCTGACGTTTGAGCAGCTCGACCGGCTGCCGAAAGATGAATCGTCCCGAGCATGTGATCTGCTCGGCAAACTGCTCCCCTTTGCCTTCCGTGCGTATCACCAGAAGGTGGGGCTGGAGGGAATGCGGCTGAATGAACTCGCGGCGATCGCTCTGATATCATGTCCCCGTTTCTTTGAACGGGAATCGATGATGGTCGATGTCGAGACGTCTGGTGAGATGACACGGGGCATGACGGTGTTCGATCGTCGGGGCCTCCCACACTGGCTGCAGAATATCGACGTTTTGACGGAAGTCGATGTTCAGGGAGTACTCGACTACCTGATGCAGACGATTCGAAGAACGGTGGGTTAAACCCTGTACCGAAGCCGGATTCCCTGAGATAACACTGCAGCAGGTCTCAGATTCGCGCGGGTGGATAAGGGACAACGCCATTCTTTGACCGCATGCTGGCGGCTGTGCGAAATATCGCGATCAACTGGCTGCGAGCTGGAAAAGTCGGCAGCATCGCCGCAGCTTTACAGGAAAACGCCTGGAATGTTCCACGCTTCTTCGCCAAACTCGGAAGACAGAACATTTGAGCTGCCCTGGG
>JANQSH010000161.1 GCA_028284145.1 Planctomycetaceae bacterium
GCCCCGTGCGCCAATAGCTGAGTTGCGAATGTGTGGCGCAACGTATGTGGCGAGGGATTGAGCGTGATTCCTGCGATGCGGGAATACTTTCTGACAACATCACGGATTCCCTGCGGTGAAAGCCGGAATTCCTCGCCAGGCGGCAGAACGTTCTGGAGTTGATGCGGTTTCCGGACGAACAGGGGAGTGCAGTGGTCGATGCGGCTTTGGAGATAACTCCTGAGCGCATCTGCTGCCCGATCAGAAATGAAGACAACCCGCACCTTTCCCCGTTTTCCACGAACCGAAATCTCCCGCGTTTTCAGATTGATCTGTTCGCGGTTGAGGGACCGAAGTTCGGCAAGCCGCAGTCCAGTCGAAAAGAACAGTTCCAGGATTGCGGAATCACGAAGACCGAGGCGTGTGCTTTGATCGGGTGCATTGAGCAGTGCCTCCAGTTGCGATCCATCGAGCACTTTGACCGTTCGTTCGTCTTCCTTGAAGAGCCGGACGCTATCGGGCGGAAGGACATCGCGACCCTCTTCCTGGATCAGATACCGCAGAAACGATCGAAGATTTTTCAGCCGTAGATTCTTCGTACCAGTCGAAAGACTTTGCCCGTGAACAGTCCGATGAGCATGGAGCTTTTGTTTCAGACGTCGAATAGCGGATTTGTCAATGTCTGCAATGTCCGTGACCCCCAGCGCGTCTGCGACGAACTGAAGGTTCTGCCGGTAATTCTTGACCGTCAACGGCGAGACATTGGCTTCGGATTCAAGAAAGCTGAGATACCGGTGAATGGCGTTTTGAAGGTCGGTCAAGCAGGCTCAGTTTACCACAACTGTACAATACCTGCATATGGTAAAGTTGAGTGTTGCCAGTCCCATTGTCACGCAGCATTTCAAATGAGAAAACTCACTTTCGGTTGAGTTGATATGGTTGTATTGCAGCAACACAGCAGAGTCTCTCAGCGGATCAAACCCATTTCACAATTGCTGCGAATGCCGCGATCTGCGCGATCATCAATGGGACAACTCAACGCAGTATCCTGATTTTCCGTTGCTGAATGTCGATTTTCGTTGCCACATTCTGAAGATCAATTCTCCTGAGTCCATCGGACATCGCCTCCCATGCAAATTGGAAATCAACACAATCAAAACAGACTGCCTATGATGACTTCCCCCCTCGAATCCATCCTCTCGCATCTCGCGCCAGATCTTCCAGCACGGCAAGCTGCTCTTCGTTGAAGCTGTGGCTCGTCTGGAAGTTCCCGTCTTTATCCTTGTAGCGGCGTTCGATGCTTGTGTTGTGGATCGTGAATTCTGACCCATCATCACGGGTGACGGTGTGGGTGAAAATACTGAGTGAAACGCCCTTATGGTGCAGTTTCTTGACCGGAGGTGTTCCGGCAGTTGAAGCCTCGGCTTCGATTGCTTCGTCGATCGTCTGTGATTCGGACATGAGAAAAGTGGGGAGAGTATTGACGGTAGGATAGCACCTGACAATCACGCGGCGCAAGACTGACTGGTGTATGAGCAACGGCGGGTCAGAAGAGTTCCCCCTGAACCGAAGGTCCATCGTCATCGCCACTCCCCTTCTCCTGAGGCGATGCACCGATTTGACCAGTCGACTCGGTCGACTTGGTTTGAGATTTTGGAATCGTGGTGTTGCCTTCATCCTCCAGTTCCGCCAACCGCTGCATTTCCATCTGAAACAACCACCTCGGAATACCGATGATGGTCGGCAACGACTCGTTGTTGTCCTTGGTTTCCTTTTCGTCTCTCAGCGGCAGTTCGTCTGCGTGGCCGTGCAGTTCTGGAAGCACTGGGCAGGACTCTGGTTCAATCGACCGAATGACACCCCGGCGAAGCCCTTGAGGGCCTTCGTGAAAGAAACTCCCGACTTCGTAGACGTACCGCACTTCGCGGGAGATTGTATTGCCGCAAATGATATAGCCGTAGAGCCCGCGAAGACCCAAGTTGATCGCTGCGATGTCGCAGCATCGACTATCGATATCCTGACCGACTAAAGTTGCGTTGGGATGGGTTCTCGCTGATTCCATCAGCATGATGCCCGTGCCGCAGCAGGGGTCTGAGATCTGAATTCGTTTGTCTTTTTTCGTGCCCTTGTCGTCTTCGGCATTCTC
>JANQSH010000164.1 GCA_028284145.1 Planctomycetaceae bacterium
CTCCCACGAGCGAAAACCGTCACACGAAAAGGTAAACTGCTCTAGTTCCAAATGGTCCGCCAGCCGCTACGATAAAATTAGACGTAGTCTAGTCGGACTTTTTCAGGGATTTCGACGAATGCTTTTTCGGCCGGGCAGGTATTTATGGTGAGGCGAAGGGCAGGACCCCACAAAGATGCGTTGCAACAAAGATGTGTTGGTTGACACCGACCTCTGCAATGAATACCTGGCCAGAACCCGTTTTTTCACTCGGAGACCAAATTGATGATCAATCTGTTGCGTTTGCGTTCCACAAGATCCAAGGGGCTGTCGCCTTCAGGTTGGACTCTGACGTTGGCAATTCTTTCAACAACAGCCGGTTCGCTTTTCGCTCAGGAGAAACCGACAACACCGGAGCAACCAGCATTTACCACCGGATCCTCCGACGTTTTGATTGAGAAAATCAACAAGTTGGTCCGTCAGAGCTGGCAGGACAACCTTGTCGAACCTTCGCCAGTCGCGACAGATGGTGAATGGTTACGTCGTATCTATCTCGATCTCGTCGGACATGTTCCGCCGCATGATGTCGCCGAGAAGTTCCTCGCCGACAATGACCCGGCCAAACGTGCAAAGATCATCGAACAACTGCTGGATGATACCGCGTATGTCCGCAATATGACACGTATCTGGACAAATTTGTCCGTCGGCAGGCAGACGCCCGCTCGTGTCAGTCGGGCTGGCATGCAACAATTTTACCGAAGAGCGTTCGGACTGAACAAACCCTGGAATCAAACCGTTTTTGATCTGCTAACGGCAGAAGGTCACTTTGAACAAAATGGCGCAGTCAACTTCTGGCTTGCTCAGATGCAGATGAACGATGATGGTGTTCAGGCAACCGCTGCCACTGCAAGATTGTTTCTTGGCATTCAGGTTCAGTGCACGCAATGCCACAATCATCCTTTCAACGATTGGCAACAGGACCAGTTCTGGCAATTCAACAGTTTCTTCCGTCAACTCGCACGGCGTGATGTCCGTAAACGGGATGAAAACACGGGACGGGTTGTTGACGACTATTCCGAACTCGTTAAGCGGGATTTTGAAGGGCCGATTTACTTTGAAAAACGCTCCGGCTTGATGCAAGTGGCGTTGCCGGAATATGAAGGGAAGGAAGTCGATCCCGGATATGACACTGATCGCCGTCTGGAATTCGCCAAACTGGTGACGTCGCCGGAAAGTGAACCGCTTGTCGCCCGGGCGTTCGTTAACCGAATGTGGGGTCACTTCTTCGGCTATGGTTTCACAAAACCGGTCGACGACATGGGACCGCACAACCCGGCATCGCATCCGGAACTGTTCAACCTGCTGGTCGACGAATTCACCAAGAGCCGGTATGACGTTAAACGACTGATCCGCTGGATCGCCAACAGCGAGGCCTATAATTTGACGAGTCGATTTGGCAAAAATAACGAGATGGATAACCCGGCTGCCGGTGAAACGCCGTTGTTCAGTCACATGTATGTCAAGTCGATGGAACCGGAGCAACTTTTCGATTCACTGATTATCGCGACAAACGCGCACAAATCGGGCCGCACTTCCTGGGAAGAGGCTGAGCGGCAACGCAACCAGTGGATGCGTCCTTTCATTATGGCGTTTGATACCGACGAAGGTGGCGAGGCAACATCTTTCAACGGCACCATTCCACAAGCCTTGATGATGATGAATGGAAACGTTGTAAAAGATGCCATTAGTGTGAAACCGGGAAGTTTCCTCCGCGAAACCCTGGAGCAACGCGCACCGGATAACGTCAAGTTTCGCAAACTGTTCCTTGCTGCAGTATGCCGGTACCCCACCAGCGATGAATCGGCACGGCTCAGCAAATTGATGCAGTTCAAACGGACGCCGGACGAAAAAGTCGAGGCCTATCAGGATCTCTTCTGGGCCTTGTTGAATTCCAACGAATTTGTGTTTGTTCGGTAAGCAGCAATTTCTTACGAAAACGATAACGTCAGGCAATCAGCCTGAAATCACCATTTTTGGGAGACGGTCATGTCGAATCAGAATCAGGCGGGTGAAATGGGACGTCGCCACTTTATGCGGCACATCGCAACCAGCGCGGCCACCATTCCGACCATGCAGTTCATTTCGCACCTGCGTGCCAATGCGGACGAAGTGAAAAAGAAAAATAAAGCTGCCATTTTGATGTGGATGGGAGGCGGTCCTCCAACGATCGATATCTGGGATCTCAAACCGGGTTCAAAAAATGGTGGAGAATTCCAACCGATTGATACCGCTGCTCCGGGTGTGAAGATCAGCGAACACATGCCAAAGACGGCTCAGGTTATGGATAAACTGTCGCTGGTCCGGTCGATGAGCACACGTGAAGCGGATCACGGTCGTGGCCGATATTACATGCACACCGGCTATGTTCCGAACCCAACGATTGTCCATCCGACATTCGGCTCGGTCGTCAGCAACGAATTGGGAACCAAGCGGGAAAACCTTGAGATTCCGGCCTTTGTCTCCATTGGCGGCAACAGCGGCAGTCCGGGCTTCATGGGAATGCGTCATGCCCCCTTTGTTGTCAACGCGGATGGCCGTATTCGCAATGCCAGTATGGGAGATGTTTCCAGGGACCGTCTTCGCCAGCGACTTGGCATGCTGGGCGTGATTGAAGACAACTTCATTCAATCCAATCGCGGTGACTCGCCGCAGGCCCACAAAGATATTTACCAGGGTGCTGTGAACCTGATGACATCCAGACAGATGGAAGCCTTTCAGGTGAACAAAGAACCCGCCGAAATGGTCGAGAAGTATGGCGCGAACAACTTTGGTCGTGGTTTGCTGATGGCCCGCCGCCTCGTGGAAACAGGCGTTCCATTTGTCGAAGTTAATCTCGGAGGATGGGACCTGCACAACAATGTGTTCAACACATTGCGTGACCAGCGATTGCCTGTTCTGGATACTGGAATTGCCGCGCTGACCGACGATCTGACACAACGCGGTATGATCGATGATGTCGTTCTGATCTGGATGGGCGAATTTGGACGGACACCGCGCATCAATGGTGGCGTTGGTCGCGATCACTGGGCCGCGAGCTGGTCTGTCATGCTTGGTGGTGGGGGGCTGAACAATGGCCAGGCTGTCGGCCAAACAGATCGTGATGGTGTGAGCGTCGTTGGCAAGAGTTATCTGCCGGGTGATATCTGGGCAACAGTTGCGTATGCCCTTGGCATTCCGATGGATACCGTTTTCACGTCAAAACGTGGGCGTCCCATGAAAATTGCCAATGGTGGAACTCCCATCAAGGAACTTGTGGGTTAACACTCACTCATTCGAATATGGAGTTTGGGAAGTGGGGGGGAATGTTTTCCTTCCACACTTTTCTCTCCATGATTTGGAAAGAATCACCGGTTTCGACAACATTGTGTAGAGGCAGATCCTCTGATCGGAAATTGGAATCACGTTTATTGAATCGACGGCGATTCGCCCGCAACAGTTATGTCACAGAATCTGAGTGAAGAGTTTGTCCAACTGTTCACAAGTTATCAGCGCCGGCTTTACCTTTACATTCTGGGGCAGGTCGGCAATCCCAACGATGCGGAGGAGATTCTGCAGGAGACCAACGTCATCCTGTGGAAGAAATTTGATCGGTTTGAGCCTGGCACAAACTTCTATGCCTGGGCCGCACAGATTGCCAGCTACGAAGTTTTGAAACATCGCGATCGACGGAGACGCGACAAACTCTATTTCAGTGACGAGTTCGTTCAGTATGTCGCCGAAGAGTCGCGTAATATGTCAGATGAGTTGGAAGCTCGACATCAGGCGTTGATGGAGTGCCTTCAAAAGTTGAAGCCAAGTGATCTGAAACTGATTCAGCAGCGATACAAATCGGGAGAAAACGGCAAGAGTGTTGCGGAGTGGCTCGGGCGTCCGGTCAATTCCGTCTATCAATCTTTGGGGCGCATTCGACGCACGCTGATGGAATGTGTGAATCGCCAGCTGGCAACGGAAACAGGCTCATGATGCCGTTAGACAATGGACAACAGTTGGAAGAGCTGAACCAGCTCATGGAAGCGCTGTGCGAGAATTACCTCACACAGTCACAGGCTCAACGATTGGAACAGCTTGTCCGCGATGATCCCCGTCTTCTGAAATACTATCTCAATTACATCTCACTGCATGGCAATCTTCACTGGGATACGGCATTGGCCTCAGAAGTCCTGGTGCCAGAAAAACCATATCACACTTCTGCGGCAAATGCTGCTCGCAAAACCGTCTTCGCCATATCCGCTGCCCTGGTTGCCTGTCTGTTAATTGCTGCAGTCTTCATCTTCGACGGGTTGTGGAATAATGACCCGGTCGACCCAATCCGTAATATCGCAGATGGTATGACGACACCGGCTGAAATCGAGAGATCGAATCGTCCCCTGGGGCATCAGCCGGGCGCCTCTCGCCTTGTGGAACGGAATTCAGACAGTTTGCCGGACCACATGCTCCTCCAAAAACCATCGCCCTCAGTTCCTGGTCGGGAGGATGACCAGCCAAAGCACGTCGCCAACGAAAACTCAACGAATCTGGTCGACAAGCAGCCCATCGAAAACGATCCTTCCACGGGGGCCTCAGATGAGGTGGTCGTCGCATTCATCGATGAGCAGATTTCGCAAAGCATTGATGAAGCCGGGATCCAATCTTCGCCTCTGGCTGACGATTCGGAATGGTTGCGGCGGACCTGTCTTGATATATCGGGGCGTATTCCGCCCATCGATGTCGTCGAGGATTTTCTCGCTGACACGAGCCCGAACAAACGTCGCAAATTGGTTGACCACCTGCTGGATGATCCGAGCTACGTCCGCAATTTTACAACGGTCTGGACGAACTTGCTCATCGGCCAGTCCGACTCCAATCAGGTGAATCGTGCGGCGTTGCAAAAGTTTTTGCATCGCAGTTTTGCTCAGAACCGATCGTGGAGTGAAATGGTTCATGACATGATTGCGGCAGAAGGAGACGTCGAGAAAAATGGCGCAGCAAACTTTTTGGTTGCCCATTTGAACAATCAGGCGGTACCCGCCACAGCCATTACCGCTCGTGTCTTTCTCGGCACGCAGATGCAGTGTACTCAATGTCACGATCACCCCTTCAACGACTGGAAGCAGAACCAGTTCTGGGAGTTCAACAGCTTCTTCGCGCAAACGGAAACCCGTCGATTTGACAAAGTCGATCCCGAAACAAAACGTCGAGTGAGATCAACACGCTTAGTCAATGAAGCTGAAGGCGGGCCGGTTTATTACGAAAATCGGAAGGGCGAAATGAATGTCGCTTTTCCCATTTATGGCAGCCACGAAATCTCCGAAGATGCGGATGTCAACCGGCGACAGGAATTGGCTCGGTTAATGTTGAGGGATGAAGACAGACAGGTCGCCCGGGCCATGGTCAATCGGACATGGTCTCACTTCTTCGGCTACGGTTTCACATCACCTGTCGACGATATGGGACCACACAATCCTCCCACTCATCCTGATTTGCTTGAACGTTTGACGGCCGAGTTTGTTCATAACGGTTATGACCACAAGCAACTCATCCGCTGGATCGTACACTCACAGCCGTATCAACTTTCCAGCCGGTTTAACACTACGAATCAGCACGATAATCCCGCGTTCGGATACAGCCCGCTCTTCAGTCGGATGTATGTCAAGCAAATGACGGCCGAACAGCTTTATGATTCCGTCATGGTGGCCACACGTGCGAAGGATGACTCGGATGTCGACTGGTATCGCGCCGAGCGCGACCGCCACCGTTGGCTGCAACAATTCGTGCAGTCTTACGAAACCGAAGAGAATGACGAGGCGAGTACGTTCAACGGCACAATCACGCAGGCTTTGATGCTGATGAATGGTGAGTTGACGGACGAGGCACTCGATGTCTCCGGAGAAACCTATTTGCGTGAACTCATCACAGAGCGTTCACCGCTGAAGACGAAGGTGGAAAAGATCGCGCTTGCGGCATTGGGACGGCAGCCGACTCAGCGCGAGTTAGTGGCGGTTACTTCGGTGATTCAGCAAATGCAGGCGACCAATCCAACCGAACGTCAAAAAGCCATCGCCATTGGGTTGCAGGACCTCTTCTGGGCTTTTTTGAATTCCAACGAGTTCGTGCACATCTACTAATTCTGTGCTGGCCAGTGGGATGCAGGGACACGTCTTCGAAAGCCGGCTCATCGAACTGCATGCTGTTCCAGCCCCTTCTCGCTGAGCAGGTACACTGCAAACGTTGCCAGCCAGTGTTCGCCCTCGTAATGCCCGCTAAAGACCGATTTCAGGCCGACTGAGGCATGGATCTCAGCGGATTCTGTAAGAATGCCCCACCGCCCGTCACCTGCAGGAAGAGCCGCTGCAATCCCCCGCATCGTCCAGGCTCTGCTGAGGTTCAGTCCCGCCAAGTGTGCCATGTAACCATCACTCAAGTCAATTTTCCCAATCGGATCAAAAACGGAAGCGGGCGTTCGCGAACTCAGTCCAGGAAAAAACCGCGTCAACCAATTTGCAAACTCCCCCGGCTCCAGAATACGTCGCATCAGGTCGGCTTCGTTCAATCCACTGGAGAAAAAGTCTGCACCGGACGGCTCATAGCTGAAGGGATAGTCGCAATCAGACAGATAGGATTCCCGCGCAAACGTAATCAACTGTTTCTCGAAATCGGCGTTGCCGAGAAGTCTTGCATAATCGAGCATCATGCCAACTGCGAATGCGGTGTCGGCATGTGTACCGACGCGTATTGGATGCCTGGACTTCATGAGGAAGTCAACCATGCGATGAACGATCAGTTCCTCCAGGGGACGCAATGCCTCAGTGCAGCGTGGTGATTGTGCGTGGTCCCACTGTCGTATTTCCTGCGCGAGGCAAAGCAGCCAGGCCCAGCCGTATGTTCGCTCAAAGGCGGCGTTCTCCGGTCGGGAAAAGTATTCGACCTCCACCTGCAACTTTTCGGGTGCAAACTGTTCATCCAGGCATGCCACGATCCTATCAGCAACCGTACAATTGGGGAACAGGCGATGAACACGCACCAGCAGCCAATGACTGTGCACGGCAGAATGCCAATCGAAGCAGCCAAAGAAAGTGGGATGCAATTCCCCAGGGGGACACGCATCAGCAGGCGAGAGCAGTGTGTTGTGCGGTTTGTTGGGGAATTCGCGTCGAACTCCCGTCAAAGCGAGTTTGGCAAACTCAACCGCCTGCTTTTCCGACAGGTTCCCAGTCACGTTCCGGCTCCGTCGTGTGTGCCTGGAATTTCATTACAACAAGTCGATTGAGAATACCAATGTCTGGACGACATCGCACGCGAAAACGGAAAAAACAGAAAGGCGAACTGTAACAGCCCGCCCTCTCAGGAATCGAGTTGCCATCTTATTGTCTGACCAGGCTCCTGCAACGTTCCGGCTGGAAGCCAGGGTTTGAGAAGCGGTCACAATGACGATTCAACCACTCTCCGCTCACTCGTTTTATTCATCGTAAGATACAATCGGAACCAAAATCTACGAGATTTTTTTCCAGATTGGCCCGGATCACACGACGGCTTACATCTGGCTCTGCATTCCCGTGAACCGGAATAACCGGACCGATGTCGCTGGTCGTTATTTGAACGACAGACTTTTCCCACCGCGACAATAACTTTATGATTAACGTTGTGGGTGTCCTGACACCAGGGCAGGCTGATCGCATCGTTTATTTCGCCTGACATTCGTTCCACATCTGAAAAGAGGACTATTCCATGCGAATACTGAAGTTCATTGGGGGCATAATCGCTGTGATCCTTGGTGCCATGAACGTCACTCTTCCATTTTACTTTCTTGTTATCGGAGAAATGCACATCATTAACGTACTCTGGCGATTGTTCATCGGGTCGATATTTTTGACTGTTGGGCTGGCCTGGCTCAAGGGCGATACGTTGGGTAAATCGAAAGCCCACAGCCTTTACTCTTCCGACTCGGAGCCGCAGCCAGGAAGCAAGAAGCGAAAACGGAAAAATCCCAGGAAGAAGGCAGAACCGCCCAAGCCGAAATCGGAATACGATTTCTATAAATAGAGCGTAATACGCTCTAGCCACGTCGATACCTCGACGCGGTGCCCGCCGTGCGTAGCACGTCGGCTGGCAGAGGCCCCCCCCACGAGCGAGAACCATTACACGAATACACGAAAAGGGAAACGGTCTATGCAGGGGGCACGGACGAAAACGTCTACCGCGCCATGACATCCAAACCGGGAATTGCGTCTTTCAATTTGTCGATTGTCCGCTCACTTGTCTGTTTCGGAACCCAGAGAGTCCGCAGAGATTTCAACTCCGTCAACTTGCTGATGGCAGTGTCGGTGACACTCGTTTCATTGAGAGACAGAAACGTCAGCGTTTTCATTTTCACGAGACTGTCGATTCCCGAATCTGTTACCTGAGTGCCAGCCAGCCCCAGGTATTGCAGTTTTCGCAACGTTGTAATTTGCTGCAAGGTCGAGTCATTAACGCCGGTATGGTTGAGTGCAACAACCCGCAAATCCTCCAGTTCCTTGAGTTGGGAGTGGATCCCCTGTGAGACATTCGTGCGGGCCAAACGCAGGACTTCCACGTTCGGCAATTTACTGATCACCGTCACCCCCCCGTCCGAGACATCTGTTGATTGCAGTTCAATAATGCGGAGACGATTCAGCCTGGCAAGGTGCTGCACGCCACTGTCAGAAACCTCGGTCCCTCCCACCGCCAATTCGGTCAGCTTGACCAGGTCCTTCACACTGGCCATTCCAGTATCGCTGACCTCGGTATTGTTGAGCCGGAGGACTTCCAGCTCTTTCAGCTTTCCGATTTGAGCCATCAGCGTATCGGTCAGCCCTTCACTGTCGTTCAAATCAAGTACGCGGAGGTAGGGCATCTTCGGCAGCAACACCGCTTCGGAATCATTGATTTTCCCGTTGCCGATGACTTCCACAATCGAAAGAAATTCTCTGCTTTCGTTCGTCCTGGGATCGAAAAGCTTCACCTTGCGAGCCAGTACCTCCGCTCCGAGTTCTTCAAGTTTCTTGACGATCTGTTCCTCGGTGATGTCCTCCGCGTAACTCCTTTTCGGCACGGTTCTGACCTGTTGCGAGATGTTCGGAATCGGAACTGGTTGTGAACCGGAACTGGCGTATGAACCAATCAGTTCCCAGCCGACATAGCTGATCACTAACACCACAACAGCCGCACTGATGTACATTGCAATTTTAACAACTGGACTGTCCGACTTCTCCTCAACTGGTGACTCGGGTGGGGGGATGTACACTTTGGAGCCGGCCGTTGATGAGACCGGTATTGCTGGCGTTTCGCCCTTAGGTAGAGGCGTCGGAGTGTCCCCCTTCGGCGTTTGATTGGTATCCGCCGCGTCGCCTGTACTTTGAGAACCCGCCACAACGGAATCCAGATCCTCATTTCTCTCTCCATCCCACGTACCGCCAGGCTTCCCGGCATTTCCACTGGTCGAATCCGTATTCGCCGTGTCACTTGCCGCTTCAATATCGTCCTGAGGAACTTCACCACCAATGGTGTCAGCAATGAAGTCATCGTCCATCGCCGGCATTGGAGCGGTCAGTTGCTCTTCGACTTTTGATTTTTGTTCGGATTCCGCACCCTCTTCTTCCGGATCGTCTTCTTCCAGAACAACGCCAAGACCACTGGCAGGTTGTACGTTTTCGACAAGGGGAGACTCGACCGGTTCATTGACCAGTTGGGCATCTGCCGCCTCAGTTCCCGCGTCAACTGCCATGGTATTGAGATGGCCCTGTTCCGGCGTTACGAGTTGATCGCTAAAGACGACGGAGAAGGCACAATGTCCCGCCTGCACGACGTCACCATGTTTAATGTATGTCTCCTGATAAATCCGTTGCTGATTGACAAACGTCCCTTCAACAGCCCCCAGATCACTGATGCGCAACGAATACGGGTCCTTCTTCAACAGAAAATGGCGATCGATCAGGTTGACATTCTCGAAGGCAGATTCACAACCTGGACTCGAACCAAACGTGTAGGGCGTGCGGTCGATGTGTATTGACTGCACCGCTCCGTAAGCATCGTAGTATTGAAAGTACATCTCGCGAACAGTACCGGTAACCTGTTCCATACGTTCCGTTGGCATTTCAGGTTCGGGATCTGGTTCGGAAGCAGATTTCGGCTTCGATGCCGTGGCGGGCTCTGGCTTTGCGACAGGAGTTGGCGAGGGCTGAACGGCTGAGGAAGACTCACTTGCAGCGGGTGGGTTTGCCAACGGTGACACGACCGATTCCGAGAGTTCAAAGTCGTCACCTGTTTGGTCCTCTTCGATCGGCGTCGCCTGCTCCAGTTCACGCTGCTCAACAATCCGCATCCGTAAACTGACATCGCCCAGGCTGATTTCATCACCGTTTTTCAGGTAGGTTTCGGTGAAAATCCGTTTGCCGTTAACGAAAGTTCCGGATCGGCTGCCGTTATCACGT
>JANQSH010000181.1 GCA_028284145.1 Planctomycetaceae bacterium
TCCACCGGCTCAATCAACTCGTTGCCGATGCCCTGATGGTTGCGTTCACGGTTGTAATATTCGACGTATTCACAGATCACGTGCCGCAACTGCTTCTCACTGAAGAAGATGAAGTTGTTCAAACATTCGTACTTGATGGATCGCACGAATCGCTCAGCGTAGGCGTTCAGGTTGGGAGATTTCGTAGGCAGGCGCAGACAATCGACACCCGCTGATTTGAGTATCTCCCGGAAGTCATATGTAAAAAGCGGATCGCGATCGTGGATCAGATATCGCTTTCCGATCAGGAAGCCGTCGATGCCATCGACGAGGTTGCGAGCGATCTGTTTCATCCATTGGCCATCGGGATCAGGCGCGATGCCCAATACCTCAATCTTCCGAATAGACAGATCGATAACAAACAAGACGGAATAGCGGATCAGCTGGAATCGATGATATACTTCCACGGTAAAGAAGTCGGCTGCCGCCAATGAATCCCAATGCGACTTGAGGAATTGCGACCAACTGAGTGCCCCGCCACGTTCTGAAGCAGGTTCAATGCCTGCTTCATCCAGGATATTGGCGATTGATGAGGTGCTGATCTCGTATCCGAGATTCTTCAACGCACCTTGGATTTTGCCATAACCCCAAGTGCGGTTCTTTTTCGCGAATGCGATTACCAACTGTCGGATGTACTGACCTATTCTTGGTCGACCGACTTTGTTTCGTCTACAACTGTAATCGTATTTTTCAGCAATCAGCCGCCGATACCACCGAAGCAAGGTATCAGGGGTGACAATCGGAGTTAATTCGTTCAACACCGATCGTTTCAATCGTTTCGCCTTCTCGGCCAACCTGCGTCGTTGCTTATCGGTGAAGCGAATGCGCTTGCCGTCCAATTGCTCACGCAGCACCCGGTTCTCTTCTTTGAGGTATTCAATCACGTTCTGCTGTTTTTGATTGATCCATCCCGCAACCATGAGTACGACGAACTGCCAGAACACCGGAAGATTAAACATCATCGAGGAAGTGTAGCCGAAAACTCATGCGGAAAACCATGTGTCCATTC
>JANQSH010000136.1 GCA_028284145.1 Planctomycetaceae bacterium
TGATGTCCGGCGAAATCCCTGACGACATTCAAAACTGGAGCCACTGGCGTCGCCAGCATCCATACCAGGCCAGAAGATCCCATTACAAATCCAGAAACCCAAAACCCCCTGACAACAATCTACAACTGTAGGACTAGAGCTGATGCAAAATTGGCGCTTACGGGACTTGCCAACCCGCTTTTTCGCTGAATTCACGAAATTCGCAAACCTTACACAACCGGAACAGCCGATACGATCGATACAAGCCGCCTGTTTTCACACGAGGGTATCGATCCATGTCCATTTGTCATTCCGCCCCCATTGCGGTGATATTACTATTGGCTGCGATTTCCACCGGCTGCGTGATCAACGTTTCGACCGTTCCACCAGAGACATTGGAGTTGATTGAAGCGGTCTCGCGGGAGGGAACCGGGCCAATTCGCGTTGCATCTTTTCAGGACCACACTCCCAAAAAATCTGGCAAGACGGCACAGCGAACCAGGAACGCTCCGATTCCGAAAACGGCTGCCCCTGCACGGTTGCTTCCGCAGCCGGAGATGAAACTTGTTGAAACACGTGGACCGCGAGCGGAACAGAAGAAGTACGGTCGAACGGCACAATTGAGAAAACGTGCACATGGTCATTTGCTGCATGAAGAGACAACCCATCAACGTCCAACGCTGTTATCCTGGGGGTTGAGAAGAAAAGAGACGCGCCAGGCGAATCACCCGAAACACCGGGTTTCCAGGTCCAACATTGTGAAATCGCAACTTGACTCTGAAGTCTGGGTTCACAATTCCGGTGGCAAGCCGGACCAGTCGATGCCAGGTGCATTCCCGGTCGCTACAGCGGAGACCTCCTTCTTCGGAACACCGGAAGAGACGATCGTTCATCACCGTCCGCGCCGTTTGCAATCGCAAGAAGCGATTACACAGGCAGGAAGGAAGAAGGCATCGGCTTCGTTTCCTGATCCCATCGAGTTTGAAGAGAATTTTCACCCACCTGTATTGCTCACCAGCCATGAGGAAGCTCAGTCAACCGGGCGTCGAGATTTGCAATGGCAGATGCCGGTCCGCATTCCAGATAATCCGGACCAGTCAATGAACAGTGGAGATCGCGGCCGAAAAATGGTTCATTCGCACAACCGGGTGACCATCGTGCGAGCGGAGATCTATTCGACTGGAGGAACCGTTTTCCATCACCAGGAACGTCCGGCAAACAAGCCACAATTCCAGAATGTGGATCGAGAGCGGGATGTGCCGAACATCATACTTGCACCACCAACCGGAAAGGACTGGTTTGAGCAGGAGCGGATTCCACTACACAAGCGTGATACGGAAAAAGTGTTGCCGGCTTCGGCCGAGTTTCCCGACACCGTAACTGGCGGAAGTGTTTGGCAACATTAGATAAGATGACACCTTAATGAGACTCCGTGCGGCCAAAGATCATCCGCCCGGCACTGGACTGCAACACACTGGTGACGGTCACATCGATTTCGTTGCCGATCAAATGGCTGGCCTGTTCGCAGATGACCATTGTACCATCGTCGAGATAGCCAACACCCTGCCCGTGTGATTCCCCTTCTTTGATAACCTTGATCCGCAGCTTTTCACCCGGCAGATATCTTGGCTTCAAAGAGTTGGCGACGTCGTTGAGATTGACCACAGGGACGCCCTGCACGGAGGCAACTTTATTCAGGTTGAAGTCGCTGGTGACAACACGACCGTTGAGTTGCTTTGCCAATTCCACCAGTTTCTGATCGACAGAGTTCTCGCGCGAATCGTCGTGCTTGGACTCATAGACCCGAATGTCGGTCTTGGGGTTGTTCTGCAATTTTGCGAGGACTTCCAGTCCGCGACGTCCACGTGTGCGGCGCATTTTGTCGCCGCTGTCGGCGATGTCCTGCACCTCATGCAACACAAATTTGGGGACGATGATTTCGGAATCGAGAATGTTGGTATCGACAACATCGGCAATGCGGCCATCGATTAACGCGCTGGAGTCCAGGACGAGTGGTGTTCCCCCTTTGAGTTCACGCGAAAATTCGACATAAGGGATGATGAAACGGAAGTCGTCTTTGGTTTGCAGCAACAGTGAGATACAAATGTAGGGTAGCGTGACCGTCGCGACGATGATCACCAGAGGCTTGAAATCCTCTCCCACCACAGGACCGAGAGCGGTTGCCAACAGATAGCTCAACAACACGCCGATCAACAGGCCAAAATAAACGGCGGAAACAGTTTCAATTCTTTTGCGGCGAATCACCAGGTCAATTGCCGGGACAAGTTGAGAGAGCAGAAACAGCACCACAAACGTGATGAAGGGCCGATCCGCCATGAATTGCGGTTTGGGTGGATCTCCCACTGTATTGACATAAGTTGCAAATGTACCGCCACAGATGACGGCGTAAACAACCCACAAAATGATGCGCCACATGTTCCACTACCAGACTAAGACCAATTTCAAACCCGTTTGACAACAGAAACTCAAACACCATTGCCGGCGCGAGTTCGCATCGCACATGGGTTTTGAAACGTCATGTAAAATTCCCACTGATTGAAGCCGGGAGAATGACGGTTTGCGACCACCACAACACAGCGTCATATAATCCCGCAAGAGCGTATTACACTCTTCTGTGCCGCAATGAACGTCGATTGGCCTGCAATTACAGACTCCCACGAGCCAGAGATGTCACACCAGAAGGTAAACTGCTCTAGAATTGGCCTCAATTGTTTTTTTGAGACCGACTTAAACTTCCATGATAGGTGAGGCGGTTAATGAAATCCAGTCGTGCCAAACAGGGAAATGATCTTGATTGACAGCCTTATCAATCAACATCTGTTTCTCCGTCTTTGTTCGGTTGTGTCGCCATCGCCGTCTGGAGACAGTCGTGCAGTGTACGCAATGATTGGGGTATCACCTTCACATTTGCGACCGTCGGCATGAAATTGGTGTCGCCACTCCAGCGCGGCACAATGTGCCAATGCAAGTGGCCCGGCAAACCTGCTCCGGCGACCGCTCCGAGGTTCAGACCCACGTTAAAGCCTTCTGCAGAAATTGTTTTCTTCAGGAGTGACGTCATCTCGCGCAAATACTCGGCACACTCAATCAATTCCTCTGTCGTCAGGTCCTGTAATGTTGCCTTGTGGGTCAGCGGGGCAACCAATAAGTGACCATTATTGTAAGGAAAACGGTTGAGAACCACGATTGTCCGTTTCCCACGTGTGACAACGTAGTTGTCTGCATCCCCTTCAGCATCATCCCGATAATGGCATAAGAAGCACCCTTTCGGTTTTTTTACGGGTTCTTCTGCGACGTAATCCAATCGCCAGGGTGCCCAGATCTGTTCCTGTGTCAATTCCGCACTCCTGTGTTTCCCACGTTCGATCAATACCGAATCGATTTCCACCATAAAGAGCGTATCACCCCTCTTCTGTGTCACGATGGGCATTATTGATCTGCAAATATAGCCCCACGAGCCAGAGACGTCACACCAGAAGGTAAACTGCTCCAGAGCGTCAGTTTACCGATGTTTGTATCGTTCGCCAGCCGGTCGAAGGGTCATAATTTTGCCTGCATGACGGATTTTACCTGATCGTGCCTGGAAGGACCTTGTCGCGATTCGATCCCGATAATTAAACCTCAAACTCCATTATCGCGTCGGGTCGGTTCTGTTAATCTGCGAGAAATACTGCTGTCAACTCAGAATTTTAACCAGGTGCAAAATGAAAGTCACCATTACCGCAGTCGGCCCCGACAATCGAGGCCTGGCTGATCCGATTGTTCACTACGTTGCGCTGGAAGGTGCGAATATTCACGAAATCCAAATGTACGACCACGATTCCGAGCAGCTTTTTGCCATGATGCTGCGGATGGAATGGCCGGCTGAGCATCAGGACATCGGCACGCTTCGCGAACGGATGAGTGAAATTGGTCGATTAAAAAGACTTTCCATTCGTGTCTGGTCGCGCGATGAAGACAGTACCCCGCCCAAATTGGCCATCTGCACGACCTATCGTCCGGAACCGGCGATTGCCGTCCTCAAGGCAATCAATGAGGGGACGCTTCATGCCGAACCTGCCGTAATGATTGGCAATCGCGATAACTGTGTCGATGTCGCCAACGAATTTGGCATCGATTGGCACATGACGGGCGATGAGCGGGGGAATCCCGATAACGACAAAATGGTGGAGCTGTTTGACCGATACAATGTCGACTACATCGTTCTGGCACGCTACATGCGAATTTTGCCACCGGGTACCTGTTGGCGTTTTGCCGGCGGGCGGATTATTAATCTGCATCATGGTCTACTGCCATCATTCCCTGGTTTTCGACCCTACGAAGATGCGCATTCCCACCACATGCTCAGCTACGGTGCAACGGTGCATTTCATCGTGCCGGAGCTGGACGCAGGCAATCAGACAATTCACCAAAGTACGTTTACCGTTTTTCCCGGCACATCTCTGGAAGAGATCAAGCGAATTGGCGAAGGTGAGCACGAACCACAGTGTCTTGTGGAAGGTCTGAAACGTGTGGTGAACCGCGAAGTGGAACTGCACTTCCACCGGGTTGTTCGCTCGGGATGAAGCGTACTACGAATTCTTGTGTCCGCGAAGAACGATTTTTGACCTGCAAATACAGATTCCCACGAGCCAGAAACGTCACGCAAAAATAAACGGCTTCAGGCCAGGATCGGCTTGATTATATGCGCTTCCTCCACACCGGTGAGCCGCTGGTCAAGCCCCTGGAAGGGAAACGAAAATCGCTCGTGGTTGATGCCGAGCAGGTGTAAAATCGTGGCCTGCAGGTCGTGAACACTGACCGGGTTTTCGGTCACATCGTGGCCAAACTCGTCTGACGTGCCGTAATTGAAACCCGGTTTGATTCCGCCACCGGCCATCCAGATGGTAAAGGCGTATGGATGGTGATCCCGACCGTTCCTGCCCTGTGCAAAGGGCGTCCGACCAAATTCCCCGCCCCAGATGACGAGTGTGTCCTCCAACAGCCCGCGCTGTTTCAGATCTTTGATGAGCGCGGCTGACGGTGCGTCGGTATCGTCGCATTGAATCTTCAACTGCGGGTCGATGTTCTTGTGCTGATCCCAGCCAGCGTGCATCAGTTGAATGAAGCGCGAACCCCGTTCGGCCAGTCGCCGCGCGAGCAGACAGTTGTAGGCATAGCTTCCTTTTCGCTGGACGTCGGGGCCGTACATTTTGAGAATGTGTTCCGGTTCCGATTTGATATCGGTCAACTCGGGGACTGACGCCTGCATCTTGTAAGCCAACTCATATTGAGCAATGCGCGTGGCGATTTCGGGATCGCCAAAACGATCCAGATTCATTCGGTTCAGTTCGGCCAGATCATCGAGTTGGCCGCGACGGACTTTGCGACTGATGCCTTCCGGGTTGGTGAGATACAGCACCGGATCACCGGAGCCGCGGAACTGCACCCCCTGAAATTTGCTGGGAAGAAACCCGCTGCCCCAGTAGAAATCGTAGAAGATCTGTCCGCACGAATTCTGTTTGTCGCGACTTGTCATAACCACGAACGATGGCAGGTCTTCTGTTTCGCTGCCGAGGCCGTACGTGAGCCAGGCTCCCATGCTCGGCTTGCCCGCCTGTTCGGAACCAGTCAGAAAGTAGGTAATCGCCGGAGCGTGATTGACCTGCGTCGTGTTCATCGAACGAACAAGACAGATGTCATCTGCGATCGACGCGGTTTGCGGCAAAAAGTTGCCCGCCAGTTCCTGACCACTTTCGCCGAACTTGCCAAACTTTGTGACTTTGCGACGGCAGAGTTTCCCTTTGGGATTGTTGGTCATCGTGCTGAAACGTTTGCCCGCAACGATCTCTTCAGGTATCGGCTTGCCATCCATCCTGTCGAGCATCGGCTTGTGATCGAACAGGTCGACGTGCGACGGCGCACCATTCTGAAAGAGATAAATCACACGTTTTGCCTTGGGAGCGAAGTGCGGCAAATGGGTAAGCCCGCCAGACGTTTTCGCGTGTTCCGCAGAGTGGGCTTTCTGGTCCAGCAGTGTGCCTAATGCCACGGCACCCAACCCCAGTCCGGCTGAACCGAGAAGTTGGCGCCGGGTCATGTTCTGGGAAATTTGTTGTATGGGATTCACTTTGTTCTTTCGGGAGGTGTTCATTGTCGTGTTAACACTTCATCAAGGTTCATAATGATGTTGCAAATGGCGGTCATGGCGGCCAACTCGGTGGGGTTCGCCGAGGAGTCAGGCCTGGACTCCCCCACAGTCAGCAGCGCGTTGCGTTCTTTTTCGTTTGCGGAATAATGGGCAAGGAGTTGATCGTAACGAGAAGTCAGAATCGCTGACTCTTCACTATTCGGAGTCCGAGCCGTCAGCCGTTGGAAGGCAAATGAGATTCGCTGTTCCGTAGCCTTTTCTTCCGTCATGGTCAACTCAGCCAATGCTCTGGCGGCCTCGATGTATCCTGTTTCGTTAAGCGTCACCAACGTGTGCAATGGTGTGTTGGTCAGGTTTGGTTTGACTTCACAGGTTTGCCGTTTGGCGGCATCGAAGAACATTGTCGGGCCGACGATCCGCCGCCAGAAAATGTACAGGCTGCGGCGATAGAGGGCGTTTCCGGAATCGCGTGTGTAACGAATTGTGTTAAATGTCGCATCCGCCCACACGCCGGCGGGTTGGTACGGTTTCACCGGCGGGCCACCCAGTTCGGAGATCAAGGAACCGGAAGCCGCCAAAGCCTGATCGCGCAACATCCAGGAAGGAAGCCGATAACGGGGCGAACGGGCCAACAGTTTGTTCGTGGGATCAGCCTGCAACAACTCAGGTGTGACACGTGATGACTGCTGGTAGGTCGCACTGGTGACGATCAACTTGTGGATATGCTTCACATCCCAGCCACTTTCGACGAATTCCCGTGCCAGCCAATCGAGCAGTAGAGGATGCGTCGGGCGTTTGCCTTGCGCTCCGAAATCCTCCGGCGTGGCGACGATTCCACGCCCGAAGAACATCTGCCAGTAACGGTTGACCGTAACGCGGGCCGTCAATGGATGCTCGCCCGACACGAGCCACTTTGCCAATGCGAGTCGATCAGGCTGAGTCCCTTCGGGAAGCGGTGGCAAAACCTTGGGAACGGCTGCCGTCACTTTGCGGTCGGTCGGTTTATCATAGGCACCTTTATCCAGCACGAATGTCGTTCGTGGATTGTCGATTGTGTCCATCGTCATCACGCGGATGGTTTTGGTATCGAGCGATTTCAATTCGGCGGTCAGGTCATCCAGCCGCTGAAAATGCTTCGCACCTGTTGGCGAGATGTTTCGGCGGAAATGTTCTCGCACAGCCGCCTGCTCCTGTTCACTCCGTTGGTCGGGTCGTTTGGTGAGCACCGGCAGCAGTTTCTGCACGGCCGAATCGGTGATCCGGAAATAGAAACCGGAGATACCGCCGGTATTGACGATCTTCATCAGGATCTGATTCTCACCCGCAACGAGTGGCAATTTGGCGAATCCCTGATCTGCGGCTGCAGCGCGGGTGGCTGGATTCGCATGCACCTGCTTGCCATTAACCCACAACTTAATCGAGTCATCGGAACCGAGCGAGACATTGACCTGTCGCGCGATCGAGGTTTTGACAGTCCGATAGAGATAGGTGACAGCGATCGCGCTATCCAGTTCATGGACCTTGCCATCGACAAACTCTTCACGCACCGTCCATTTCTTTCCGTTAATTTCGGCATTCAGGTCGACATTTTTCTCAGGCGGATAGAGATGAGCGAACATCTTATCAGCATTGCCTTCAGGCGGAAGTAACGGTCCCAAAACGTGCCAGGGGCTGAGAGCCAGACTCTCCACACCGGTGACTACACTTTTCTCCCAAACGAGTTGAGCTTTGTCCAATTCCACGTCGGAAGCCAACGTCGCTTTCCGCGCTGCGGCAATTTCGGCCTTCAGTTTTGCCAACCGATGATGCATAGTCGGAGGAGAATAAGCGATTGATGGCGTAATCGCTGAATTCTGTTGACTGGCTGCACCGTTCTCGCTGGTCTGGTTAAAAAAATCGTACAATGAAAAATACTCGTCGATCGAAATCGGATCAAACTTGTGGTCGTGACATCGGGCACATGTGAATGTCAGCCCCATCCAGACCGTTGCAGTTGTCTCGGTTCGATCAAAGACATTTTCGACACGGGTTTCCTCGGCGATTCGCCCCCCTTCCCCGTTGTGCATGTGGTTGCGGTTGAAAGCCGTAGCCAGAATCTGTTCCGGCGTCGCGTTGGGCAGTCGGTCTCCGGCGAGCAACTCGATTGTGAACCGATTGAAAGGTTTGTTATCGTTGAGCGCGGTGACCAGCCAGTCGCGCCAAGGCCATTGCGGGCGGGTCGGATCCCCCTGATAGCCAGCCGTGTCGGCGTAACGGGCGGCATCAAGCCAGGGCCAGGCCATCCGCTCTCCATAATGGGGCGACTTCAACAATCGATCGACAACACGCCCATAAGCGTCCGGTTTGTCGTCAGTCAAGAATGCTTCGACTTCTTCGGGCGTTGGCGGAAGGCCAGTCAAATCCAGCGTCACCCGGCGAATGAGCGTCCGTTTGTCAGCCGGTGGTGAAGGCTGCAGAGATGCTTTCTCGAGCTTCGCGAGGATAAAATGGTCAATTGCGTTCTTTGACCATTTCTTGTTGGTCACTTCCGGAAGTGTCGGACGCTCAGGTGCGACAAACGCCCAATGTTCGGTGAATTCCGCTCCCTCTGCGATCCAGCGTTTCAACAACTGTTTCTGATTGTCGTTCAAATCACGATTTGCATCCTTCGGAGGCATCACCAGATCGTCGTCGATCGTGAAAATCCGCTCGATCAATTCACTCTCTTCCGGTTTCCCCGATACGATCGCCGTGGTACCACTGTCCAATTCAGCTTTTGCACTCGGGCCATCATCCAGCCTTAACCCGGCTTCGCGATGTTCGTCATCCGGACCATGGCAGTGAAAACAATGTTGTGAAAGAATGGGGCGAATCTGCCGATCGAAATCGATGCGATCTTCGGCTGCCAGATAACTGCCGGAAAAACAGATGCCGACAATGATGAGCAGGTTGCACATTGGGCGAAAAATGGTCATCGACTCTTTCAATCTGCTGATACGAAAAGTGTATCGAACCTTACGACGTTGGATTCCAACTGATGGTGAGAATTTCATACATACCAACATACCCGTTCCTGCCGGACTTTGTCAGAGAATTCTATCTTGTTGCCATTACTGCGAGATAACGTTGGATGAATGCGATCCTGAGAGGCCCGCCGTAATTCTTTGAGGTCTTCTCGAATCTGAGAGGAGTAGCTGACCGGCACCTTTTCGACAGACTCTTCAGCAAAGAGCGAATTGGGCAGCAGAGAGAGAGCTGACGTCAGGATACAAATC
>JANQSH010000149.1 GCA_028284145.1 Planctomycetaceae bacterium
ATGAGAGAACACTGACCGTCGCTGCTATCGCAACGAGATCAGTTATCGACCACTCTCGAATGAGAAGTGTTATGAGATGACCATCCTGAATCAGGGACGCTTGTTAATCAAGGGCTAGACCATAATGTTAAGAGGAAATGAGGCGATATTTCCTAAAGCGGAACAGACTGCAATGCTGTCAGGCATTTGGCATTCGCCTGCTTTTCCGGAAAGTCTTGCCCTGTCAGACCTTCGATGTGACTCCCCTTCTCCACGGAATTCATGCGGAATGCTCACAGTGGAGTCTATGAGCGCAACGCTTCCTCAAAATCGTGAGACAGGCTTGCTCGCGGTCTTTTCATTGTGTGCCCTTCCGTCAACCTCGACGGCTCCGCTGCACTCCGCCGCTCCAAGTTGACGTCGGGCGAATAAGGAAGTACCGCAAGCAGAGCCTTCGTGGCATTTCTGATTCCTTCCCACCATTCCTATGGCCAGAGCACCACCACAAAAAAAAGAGAAACAGTCTTTATCAACCATTTCCCCTTTTCAAGATGAATGCTCCAATCATTGCACCTCTCAAAGACGGTGTCAAATTCTCCAGCTTGTATCCTGCCGGGAGAAGCGACTGCTGCAAGTCTCAGTTAATCGTTCTCAAAAACGACATGCTGGGTTGCACCTGGTGCGGTCAGATTTGCAGCGAAGAGGAAGAGGACTTCCAGTGCCCTCTTCGGACAAAAACAGACAGATAACCATTCCGCCCATGACTGGCTTCGACTGGTCGTGGGTTATTTCTATTTTCATTCCAATCTTTCACATGCCAAATCATGTTTACAACGAACTGCACATCACCGGCGACAGCACGCTTATCGAGGAAGTTGAACGCTTTGTTTCGACTCCGGAGAGCGTACCGAAGAAACAGCGACAGGTATTTGATTTCAATCAGATCATTCCAATGCCTTCCTGTGTATTCGAAAGAAGTGTGTCCCTGAAGGAGGAAGAAGAACACCCGCACCGCAACTGGTACGAGTGGAACAAGCGACATTGGGACACGAAATGGAATGCCTATGAGTGCTCAAAGAATGGCGCAGGACGCTTTTTGTTCACGACAGCGTGGTCAATACCCCATAGAGTCATTGAAGCGCTCTCATGGCTGTTTCCCGAGCTGACATTCAGTTTGTATTCCCAGGAGGAGTTCCATCACTTCGATGTGGAGATGCACTTCAAGGCGGGAGAGCAGATTGATGAGCCGGTTCCCGAAGAACAGGAATCTGTTTCGTCACGCGAACTGGTCGGCGTCTCATAAGCGTTCAGGTTGGTTCATCATCGGCAATACGCCCACGGCCAAGAAACTGGTCGTGGGCCTCTTTACTTCACTTCCCAACTTCACCATGAGATTTTTCGATGCTTTTTCCGGCATCGGTGGCTTTACGCTGCCACTCACCAAAGCCGGACACGAGTGCATTGGCTTTTCAGAAACAGACAAATATGCCGAACAGGTTTACCTTTCTCATTTCCCTACCCACAAAAACTATGGAGACATTACAACTATTGATTCCACGAAACTGCCGGATTTCGATCTCCTTTGCGGAGGTTTCCCCTGTCAATCCTTCTCAATCGCAGGAAAGAAGCTCGGCTTTGATGACCCGCGAGGGCAACTCTTCTTCGACCTCTGCCGCATTGCAGAAGCCAAAAAGCCCCGCCTGCTCTTCTTTGAAAACGTCAAAGGACTCCTCCTCCATGACGAAGGACGAACCTTCCTCAGAGTCCTCCGTACGCTGGATGGACTGGGGTACGATGTTCAGTGGCAAGTTCTCAACAGCCGTCATTGGCTCCCCCAGAACAGAGAAAGAGTATTCCTCATCGGCAATCTTCGAGGAACACCCCGACCAGAAGTATTTCCTATCGAAAGAAACTTCCGCTTCACTTTTCCAAAGGGCTATCAGGCACTCGCGTTCAAAGATGACGAATGCAGACACGGTTACACATGGAACGTCATGAATTGCATCTGTGCCAGCTATCGCGGATACCCGACAGGAAGAGGAAAACCCGCACTCGTTCAGCCAGATGGCAGAATGCGAAAGGTGACTCCGAAAGAGTGCGAACGCCTTCAGGGATTTCCCGATGACTGGACGGCATGTGTCCATGAGGCACACCGATACAACGGCCTCGGCAACGCAGTGACAACAAATGTCATCCGGGACATTGCAAAAAGGCTTTCGTGAGGCACGCCCCGTCTTCGGACGGGGCTTTCTTTTTGCTTCCAATCCCCTTGCATCCTTCTCACATTTTCAATTCCGACTGGTTCGACACGATGACGCAGAATCCACCATTGTCGTGAAAGAATGAGCTTGCAAAAGTGCCTGTCGCCACAGACAGAAATGGCGTAAGACCTGCCATCCGATTGAACGGCACAGGTGACATCCTGTCCGGCCATTGCAGGCGCTTCACGATGCACTGAGCTTTTCGGATGGATGACTCCCCCACTCCGTCGGCAGGACAAGCTGGTTTT
>JANQSH010000150.1 GCA_028284145.1 Planctomycetaceae bacterium
CGATGCAGAGCTGGGCCGGATCGATAAGTGAACTGACAAAGTCATCAGGATAATACATTCCGATAGCTGCGTTGCACTGCTTTGTTTCAGAAGAGTAACACAGTGCTTCATCTTTCTGTTTCGCATTGTTCTGTTTTCCTGATGCGCAATGCGGCTATCCTGTTGATCCTGTCTGACTTCTTTCCGTCCCTGTCTGAACTTCTTTCCGTCATAGACAAACTGCGGCGGGACCTTCACCGTTTCGACGAGATCATTTGTCAAAGGGAGGGGCATAGAAGGCTGATCGGAAAATTGAATGCGAAAGGAATTGGGAACGTTCCTCGCCGTGCTTTTCCAATCGGAGCAATCCGAACTTGAGTGTTGTGAAATTGCCACGTTGGTACTGCATGATCTCATTCCATCCTTGCAACTGCTGGTCGGAGGTGGGTACGATGAAGCGTGGCTTTTCAGCCAGGTGATTCGACATCACCAACCCGGCACCATTCAGGGTGCGACTTTCCAAATCTCGTTCTCGACTCATTTCGGAGTGAGCCATGTCGAACGTGCTCGTTGTTGACGACTCCCCGACCGATCGTGTTCTTGCTGGCGGACTGTTACAGAAAACTGGCGAATGGAGTGTCGAATACGCCTCCAATGGTCAGGAGGCACTCGATCTGCTGGATCGGTTTGAGCCGGATCTTGTTGTGACTGATCTGCAGATGCCGGAAATGGATGGTCTGGAACTGGTCTCGCGCATCAGCAGCGAATACGAAAAAGTTCCGGTCGTGCTGATCACGGCTCATGGCAGTGAAGAGATCGCGGTTGAAGCGCTCAAACAGGGGGCGGCGAGTTACGTTCCCAAAACCAACCTTTCCAAAGACCTCTCGTCGACCGTGCAGCGGGTGTTGCAGGCATCGGCTCGGCGGCAGTATCAGGAACAGCTCTTCCGCCATATGGCACATTGCGAATCGCAATTTGAGCTGCCCCCGAATCGGGCGATCATCTCCGCCTTTGTGAGCCACATCCAGGAGTTTCTCACCAGTCGCGAGTCGCTCATCATCGCCGTCGCGCTGGACGAAGCACTGACCAACGCTCACATTCATGGAAATCTGGAACTCGCATCCACCCTGCGAGAGCAGGATGACAGCGAATACGACCGGCTGTCTCGCGAACGCGAAATGCTCACACCGTACAAGAATCGCAAAATTTTTGTCGACACACGCATCAATTCCGGAGAAGTCCGATTTGTCGTGCGGGATGAGGGGAGCGGATTTAACCCCGAAACATTGCCTGATCCTACCGATCCCGCCAACATCACCCGACCGCATGGTCGAGGCGTGCTGCTGATGCGGACCTTCATGGACGAAGTGATCTTCAATACCACGGGCAACGAAGTGACTTTAGTCAAGCAGCGAGAACAGGAAGGCGAGTAATTTCGATTCACCAGTGTTCGAGGTAGCTCCGTTTGATCATCAGACTTTCCTATACCTTTCCCTCGGTATCAACGATGTCATAACGTACCGATGGGGCATCCTGAGTGGTGTCAAAAGTCACGCGACCATAAGCGTTGCCGCCATAACTGATAATCGCTTCGGGCAGCACGCGGTGCGAATGGACATTGGTCAATCGGGAACTCATGAATTCGTAAATGGGATACTCATTTTCGCGCTGAGTGCGCCACGCGTCAGAATGGCGTCTGTCGGCGGCGAGATGAAACATACCAGGGATTTTCTCTCGATTGATGAATGACAGGATCTGAATCTCTTCTCGCTCATTAGGAAAGCCATTCCAGGTATCTTTTGGTTCCGGTGGAAATGAGAACCGATGTGCAAATGACTTTGAAGGTCGCTGACGATTGTTTCAAGTTATCGAGCAACCACTTTTTCTGGTTCAGACTGTTACGTCATCTCCATTCGCGAATTCTGCAATGTCACGGGATCAGATTCAACAAGATGCGACGGTGATGCCGTGCGTTTCGAAATCAGCTGCGATAGAATGCGACAACTTACCTTTTTGATCATGATAAGGGCTTTTTTCATGCGATTTCTGTTGATCCTCCTCGCTTTCCTGGTTGTTGCGTCACCCGCAATTGTCAACGCGGCGAACCGCCCGAATTTCCTGGTGATCTTGTGTGATGATCTCGGTTACGGCGACCTTGCCTGTTATGGTCACCCAACTATTAAAACGCCTCACCTCGACAAGTTGGCCCGGCAAGGTTGGCGTTTCACTGATTGCTATTCCTCCGCACCGGTCTGTTCTTCCTCACGAGCGGGTCTGCTGACCGGGCGTACGCCATCGCGAGTCGGCGTTTATGACTGGATTCCGTCAGGCAATCACATGCACTTGAAGAAGTCGGAGATCACGATTGCCCATTTGTTGAAGAAGGCGGGATACGACACGGCGATGGTTGGCAAATGGCACTGCAACGGGAAATTCAATTCCGATGCGCAACCCCAGCCGCATGACGCCGGTTTTGATTACTGGTATGCGACTCAAAACAACGCCTCCCCTTCACACCGTAATCCCGTCAACTTTGTACGAGACGGCAAACCTGTCGGCAAAACGGAAGGCTTCAGTTGTCAGTTGGTTGCCGATGATGGAATTCGCTGGTTAAAATCCCGCTCGGACAAAAGTCGCCCCTTTTTCCTGCACGTCTGTTTTCACGAACCGCACGAGCCGATCGACTCTCCCGACACGATGACCGAGCGATACAAAAACGGCGGAGCTACCAGGAAGGGCGAGGCACTGTATTACGCAAATGTCGAAAACCTCGACGCGGCAGTTGGAAAACTGATGGCAGCGCTGGATGAACTTGATCACACGAACGACACACTTGTCTTTTTTACATCCGACAACGGACCGGAAACGCTGAATCGGTACTCGAATGCCTGGCGGAGCCATGGTGTTCCTGGACCATTGCGGGGGATGAAACTCTGGATGTATGACGGTGGTATCCGTGTGGCAGGCATCATGCGATTTCCTGAAAGGACAGAACCGAGTGAAGAACCAACCGTCCCTGTTTTCTCTCTCGACCTTCTGCCGACCTTCTGCGAACTGGCCGGTGTGGAGGTTCCCAAAGATCGTGCGCTGGATGGTACCAGTTTGACGCCACTGTTTAATGGCGAAAATCTGAAACGCACCCAGCCGATGTTCTGGCATTATCACAAAGCGCTGGGGGAACCGAAAATTGCGATGCGTGACGGCGACTGGATGATTGTCGCAACGGTCGAGCATCCATCATCAAAGGGGCGCAGCCATGCGGCCGAATATGTCATGCCTCGCATCAAAAAGGCCAGGCCCGATTCCTATGAGCTATTCCAAATCTCGAAAGACACCGGGCAGAAATCGGATGTCGCAAACGAGGAGCCGGAACGCCTCAGGTCGATGGCGGCGCAGTTGAATCGCATCTGGAATGATGTGCAAAGCGAAGCTCCCGATTGGCGTCAGCCCTGACATCGGGCATTGAATTGGCGTTTTTTCTGTTCGCAGGACACAAAAAGAATTCGTCTTTGCGCGCGCAACCGATCCCGTTACATTGCTTCGGCGAATTTTGCCGATTGAATTGCAAAATTTACCACACATGGCGAATCGGCGAGTTGTGGTTAATTCACTCACCACTTTTTTCAGCGAAATGCAAGTCATTTCCTGAAAATATGTTACGGCTATGATGGCTTGTCTGGAAGGCCAGTGAGAGCGGAATGCAGAGGTGAATCGGACCCGATTTTGCAACGGGAAACTCAGATCAACACGATCGGCGAGGGAGCATCGATCTTCGTCATCTCAACTGACAAACTGAATGACAATCTACAACGTAAGGTGGAGCATGGAAGCTCGTCTGCTACGTCTTGGTCTGGTCCTGTTTACATTCACATCGATGGGGGCCAGCTATCGCACAGCCAACTTCGTCGTGCACGCACCAACAGTCGAAATCGCCGAGAAGGTGGGCAAGGCAGCGGAGCATTACCGCAAGTCATTGGCTCAGGAGTGGCTGAAGAAGGAGATGCCCCGCTGGTATAAGCCCTGCCCTATCCACGTGAAAGTCGGACAATATGGTGCCGGCGGAGCAACCACATTCTCATTCAGCAATGGTGAAGTTTTCAACTGGCGAATGAACGTTCAGGGCTCGCTGGAGCGGATTCTCGATTCGGTTCTGCCTCATGAAATCAGCCATACAATTTTTGCCTGCCACTTCCGCCGTCCGCTTCCTCGCTGGGCCGATGAAGGAGCTGCGACGTTGGTGGAACATGACTCCGAACAACGCAAACAACACTTTCTGTTGAAGCAGGCGATGCGCAATAAACGACGGTATCGGCTGCGGCAACTCTTCGCGATGAAAGAATATCCCAAAGCGATGGAAGACGTTTTAACGCTCTATGCACAGGGTTATTCACTGGCTGACTATCTCGTCCAGAAAGGTGGAAAACAGCGGTATCTGCAGTTTCTGGAACTGGCACACCGCAAGGGTTGGGACCATGCCCTGCAGCAGATGTATGACATCGAATCAGTCGAGTCGTTTGAACAAACGTGGGATGGTTGGGTGGTTGCTGGCAGCCCGCCGTTAAATCCCCAGAGCGGTGTTCAACTGGCTTCACAGCCAACCGGCAATTCTGGAAATCAACCGATCGTCCGTGCCCAGAATCCCGACAAATCGAGTCGAGTTGCGCTGGTTCCCCTGCGGCGAATTCAACGCCGACAAAGACCGCACGGTGAATATCTCGAAGCACCCGATCCGCGCGGCGAGCAAGGCGAATGGCAAATGGATCGTCAACTTACGAATGCAAAAAGACAGGACCCATTTGAACCAGCCTGGCCGCAGAATCGCCAGATGCAGGTTGAGTTGCCCTCACAGCATCAACCGGGCAACTTTGGATGGAGTCTGATACAGGATGCCACTGCGGATTAGAGCGTATTACACTCTTCTGTGCCGCGATGGGCATCGTCAGGCCTGCAAACCACAGGCCCCCACGAACCAGAGACGTCACACCGGAAGGTAAACTGCTCTAACTTCAATCGCAGATGTCACGTCCCGCCGCATTCTCAATCAACTTCCGCATTCTGGCTCAAATCGAGCAATGAAAGCCGAGAAAACGATTTGAAAAATTTTCAAACCGATGTGATCGGGCAAAATTGCTGTTTACCTGAAACCATGAATTCGCGACAACTTCCGCTCATCCTGACCGACTGTCGAAGCGTCGAAACCCCGCACGCTAAATTACGTGTGGCAGCCGTACTTTTCGGACGACGCGCAACGACTGATGACTTGCATGAGATGAACAATACTCGCCCAGGCTGATTCACATGCCATTGCATTCCAACCAGTTTTCACAACGTCAGATTCTGGCGGCAATGTGGGTCGTGGTCGCTCTCATGGCGACTGGTCGGACATTGATGGATGAGGACCTGCTCGTCTATCGGATCTACCAGAATGCGTCGATTGCCTGGGCCGATGGAGATGACCTCTACCTCAATGCTGATTCGAGTGGATTTGTGTATCCGCCTCAATCGGCAGTCGCGTTTTTGCCTTTCGCCGTTTTACCTTTGCCTCTGGGCATCATTTTGTGGCTCAATTTGAATCTGATCGTTTTCGCGATCGGGACGATGCGGCTGTTGCGGCTCTGCCAGTACGACGGCGTCAAACACCACGCACCCTGGATTGTCCTGATCGCCGTGCTGATGGCTCGCAGCAGTGCGATGCACGGACAAATGACGTTGATCATGTCCGGCTTGATGATGCTGGCGATGGTCGACCTGGTCAGACAGCAGTGGTGGCGTGCTGCAATCTATCTGGCGCTGGCTTTCACATTCAAACCTTTGGCAATCGTACTTATTCTGCTTGTGGCAGCACTCTACCGCCCAATGTTGTGGAGAATGCCCCTGGGATTGGCCGTTTCCTGCATGCTGCCCTACCTGACGCAGGATTCCATGTATGTCACGCTGCAATATATCGAAATGGTCTACATTCTGCGGGAGGCGTGCAGTCTGGAAATGGTGCAGACCAATGAATGGACTCATTTCTTTTCCATGCTCGACTCGACCGGATTTGTCGTTTCAGAGCCGGTGCGTTTGATCTCACGCCTGGTGATTGCTGTGGCGACTCTCGGCATCGCCTGGATTTTGAAGCGGCGATATGATCCGTCGACATCGGCTGTTCTGATTTACACTGTCGCTGCCTGCTACCTGATGCTGTTCAACCCGCGTAACGAACGAAACACGTTCTCGTTGCTGGGACCTGCCATCACAGCGATGGCGATGTTCTCGTTCTCGCGTCCAGGAAAAAGGTTCCTGGGTTGGGCCTACGTTGCAATGGGCATTTTGTTTCTGGTCAGTTATCCGTTGGGAAAGATGCTCACCGACGGACCGACTGTCTGGATCAAACCTGCTGTCTGCTGTAGTTTTGTGCTGGCGTTTCTCGTCGATCGCGTCGTCCCCAACTCCGTGTGGAAATACCTGTTCGTGCCGGGCGAAGAGCATTCACTGGATGCCACCGAACAGAGCACATCCGAGAGGACGATTCATCGTTGACCACGCCGAATGGCTTGTGTCGCGTGCATTTGGTGCCTGACCGGATAATCTCAAAAGGCAGACAGGCTTTGGATCTCGCAATCTGCCAACTTGCGGGCAGACCAAAAATGGCCCGGCTGTCACAATCGGGGCAGGGCCAGTCTCGACGCCATTCTGCATGACATTCATACCGGGAATGGCTATGATGCGATCGTAAAAGTCGGCAGGTTTTGTTTCTCCGACTGGCAACCAGAAATTCCGCGTGCGATGCATCTCATATGGCTCAAGCGACATACAAAGACTCCGGGGTCGATCTCGAACTGTACCAGCAATCAATGCTGAAACTTCCCGCTCTGATGCGGAAGACACACACGCCACGCGTGATGGACTTGCCGGGTGGTTTTGCCGGTCTGTTCCGACTCGATTACAACAGCCAGCTTTTCGCCCGCAATTATAAAGACCCGGTGCTGGTTTCCGGCACCGATGGCGTCGGGACCAAATTGAAGGTTGCCGCTGAAGCAGGCGTTTTCGATACTGTCGGAATCGATCTGGTCGCCATGTGCGTTAATGACTGCCTCTGCCTTGGTGCCGAGCCACTGTTCTTTCTCGACTATCTTGCCATTGGTAAAGACGACCCGGAGATGGTCGCCGATGTGGTGAAAGGAGTCAGCGCGGGATGCGTTGAAGCCGGCACCGCCTTACTGGGTGGCGAAACAGCCGTCATGCCCGACCTTTACGCTCCGGGCGATTTCGACATGGCAGGTTTTTGCGTCGGAGTGGTGGAACGCAGGAAGATTGTCGATGGTCGCAGTATTCGTCCCGGTGATGTGGTGATTGGCATCGAGTCGAGCGGTATCCACTCCAACGGTTTCAGTCTGGTTCGGAACATCGTGTTCAAAATGGCCAGACTGGAAATCGACGATTACATTCCCGCACTCGAAAAGTCGGTTGCCGAGACGTTGCTGGAACCAACCCGCATCTACACACGCCCATTGGCCGATATCATGCACCATTACCCGAAAAAAACGGTCGTGCGTGGAATGGCTCACATCACCGGTGGCGGACTCGAAGAAAACGTTGAACGCATTTTGCCGGAGAACCGGCACGTCCACATCGATCGTTCGACCTGGGAGACCCCCGCCGTCTTCAAGTGGCTGCAGCAGACTGGGAATGTCGACGAGGTAGAAATGTTTCGCGTGTTCAACATGGGGATTGGCTTCATACTGATTGTGAACCCCTATTTTGCCGACAGTATCCGCCGCCAACTCGCCACTCATCGGATCGAGTCGCATATCATCGGTGAGGTTTGCGAAGGTGACAAAGGAGTGACGCTTTCTTAATAGAGCAGTTTCCCTTTTCGTGTGACGGTTTTCGCTCGTGGGGATCTGCACTTGAAGGCCAAAAGACGATTTTCGCGCCACAGAAGAGCGTAATACGCTCTAGACCGCTGCCAAGAGTGTTTTGATGTCCATGCGTCCGCAGTATTCCCGTGTCTGGTTCACATTTTTCCGCAACTCACTTGTGCGCGAAATGACCTTCCGCGGCAACTTCCTCATCACGATTATCACGCGGATGCTCTGGTTCTGCACCCAACTCGCTTTGTTCGAGATCATCTTCCGCGCCGTACCAGCGATCAACGACTGGTCCCGCGAGCAGTATTTCGCATTTATGGCAACCGGCATGCTGATTAACTCGATTGTTGAGTCGTTCTTCATGCCCAATTGCGCGAACTTCAGCGAACTGATCCGCACGGGAAATCTTGATTTCATCCTACTCAAACCGATCGATACACAGTTTCTGGTCTCCTTTGAGAAAGTACAGATCGCTCATTTGAACCAGATCCTGCTGGCGGGATGCCTGCTGGGATATGCGATCCATTCGTCCGGCACGACCATCACAGCGGCGAATGTGGCAATGTACCTCCTGTTGATTCTGACCGGCGTGGCATTTTTCTACAGTCTGATGATCACGCTCGCGAGTACGACGATCTGGTTTGGTCGTAACCAGGGGTTATACGACTTCTGGTTTTACATCACCATTTTCGCCCGGTATCCCCGCAGCATCTACAGCAGTGGCTCGATTTTCGGCGAAGTGCTGATGTTTGCCTTTTCTTACGTGCTGCCGATCCTGCTCGTGGTCACCGTGCCGGCACGTGTGTTGCTCGACATGGCATTGCAACCAAATTGGCTGATCTTCGTGGCCTTCGCTGCCACGCTTGTCAGTCTGTTTATTTCCCGGGCTGTATTTCATACAGCATTGCGTTCCTATCGCAGCGCAAGCAGCTAGCGCCTTGTCAAGGCTTTGTTTTGGGGGCAGGTTTGACTAACCCGCTCCGTTGTCGCTCCTTGCAACTTCATCAAACCCAGCTCTCCGTCTTGACAGTCCACTGATTTCCAAGTTGACGAATCCGGTGAAAACTCTGTTCAACGCTTTCATCTTTCACTAGAACACACGCACTGGCGGCTCGTTCGCGATAAGCCGTAGACACCCGGATACCTTGAGAAGGATTGCGACGATGCAATACGACGTGTACGGAGTAGGAAATGCTCTGGTTGATATTCAGGCTCAGGTCAGCGACGACACGCTCGAGCGTCTGGATTTTCCCAAAGGCATTATGACACTGGTGGACGAACGGACTCAACTGCGTGTTCTTAATGAACTGGATGGCACATTGCTCACGCGCTGTGCAGGGGGTTCAGCCGCCAACACGATTCTGGGAGTCGCCGACTTTGGTGGCAAAGCTGCGTACGCCGGCAAGACGGGAGATGAACCGTTTGGGGAGTTCTTTCTGGAAGACATGCGAAAGATAGGCGTGTCGATCGAAGTCGCACCGACGGATGGTCAAACAGGTACCTGTGTCGTGCTGATTACCGACGATGCTCAACGGACAATGCTGACGCATCTGGGTGTTTCTTCGACACTAACCAAAAGCGATATCGACGAAGAAGCGATTAAGAAGTCGCAGTGGGTGTATGTGGAAGGCTATCTGTTCACTTCGCCGACGCAGAAGGCAGCCGCACTCAAAGCGATCCAACTGGCGAAAAAGAATGGCGTCAAGGTCGCCTTTACAGTGAGCGATCCATTCCTGATCAACGATTTTCGCGACGAATTCTGGGATCTGATCGAAAGCCCGGTCGACCTGCTGTTCTGCAATCTGGAGGAAGCACGTGCCCTCACCGGCCACGAAGATCCTGTCGAATGTGCAGCCTCTTTGCATCGGCATGCCAGGCAAGTCGCAATGACGCTTGGTGCCGATGGTTCTCTTTTGATGCACAACGGCTCCACGATTCCGATCGAAGGTGTGCAGGTCGAAGCGGTCGACACGACTGGTGCCGGGGACATGTACGCCGCCGGCATTCTCTATGGCATCACCAACGGATTGAGCTGGCGTGATTCCGGTCATCTGGCATCCCATGCCGCAGCCCGGATTGTGTCGCAGTTCGGCGCCCGCCTGGAGAACCCGTTCACCAAAGCGGAGATCGCGAAGATTCTTGGTTCGTGATTTTTGGGTGCGAGGGCAGGCCTGTCCCAGCCATGCCTGTAAGAAGGTGACTTCCGCAGAGCCGCCATGCACGCAAAGAAGCAGAGATTCGGATGACGAGCAGGAATAAGGCGTATTTCGTTCTACTGCATTGCTTCTTTTGGATATCAGGGTTGGCTGATTCCTGGAGAGCCTCCATATTGTGGGGAACAAGGAGGTGTCCCATCGGCGGAGTCATTACCACTGGCTCGAAACCGACGCCAACTCTGCACAACAGGGGTAGTCTGGGCCAAGAATGCAATCCCCCAAAAGTGCGAAAAACCCCGGGAAAACGCGAAGGTAAAGAATAGCCGAGAGGGGACTCGAACCCCTACGTCCATTACGGACCCGGGATTTTAAGTCCCGTGCGTCTGCCAATTCCGCCACTCGGCCAAACCTGTCGTAGTCGAATTTCGATATGTGCAGCAGGGTGTCGAAGGGCTTTCATCCACCTGGAGCAGTTTACCTTCTGGTGTAACGTCTCTGGCTCGTAGGGGCCTGTATTTGCAGGCCAACCGACACTCATCGCAGCACAGAAGAGTGTAATACGCTCTAATTTCGTTCAACGTGATCAGTAAAATGAATTTGAGATGAAACCTCCAACTGGATACCCAGTTTGCGCTTCATGTTCGCCAATTGTCAACCCGCTGATCTTATCGAGTTTGTCAATCAACGTGTCAAAAAATTCTCTACGATTCGAGGTGGAGATTCGCTTTCAAAAGGATCCCGGGGGTTCAGGCGCTGAAGACGAACTGGCGGGTGGTGCGAGACGCGTTGAGATTCCTGAAAACCGGGGGAACACCCATACGTTAAGGCGGACTTCCGGAAAAAGAGCCATACACAGGAACCACCGACATCGTCGCAGGTCAGAGCAATTCTGAATAGAGCGTATTACGCTCCTTCGTGGCGCGATGGACGTTTTTCGGTCTGCAAATACAGACCCCCCGCGATTAAAAAGTGTCACACGAAAAAGTCAATTGCTCCAGAGTGGTTTTCTCGCCAGGACGTAGCGAACATGAAACTCCCATGGCGTCTTACGCCTTGGAGAGCATCGCTTTTTCGCCAAAGCAAAGGATGGATCGCCTGGAGAAACTGTCCCCGGTCCCCTGTTGGACCGGTGTTTGTTGCGCTCCGCGCATGATCCCCGGAGGGGGAAGTGTGTGGCAAGGGCTCTTTTGAGGCGTCGCATGCGATGGCCCTGCATCCGTAGATCCACTGATGGTATTGCAGGGTGTTCCGCTTTATGAAATATCGCCTCATTTCATCTTAACATTATGGTCTAGCCCTTGATTAACAATCGTCCCTGATTCAGGATGGTCATCTCATAACACTTCTCATTCGAGAGTGGTCGATAACTGATCTCGTTGCGATAGCAGCGACGGTCAGTGTTCTCTCAT
>JANQSH010000159.1 GCA_028284145.1 Planctomycetaceae bacterium
CTGAGAAGTCGCGGCCCCATTGAAGCATCGAGTAGAGGTTGCCAGCGTGTCGAACTTGTCTGGCTTTCCGCGACTGAGAAGTCGCGGCCCCATTGAAGCCGGACGATTGCAATCGACGCAGAACGTCTCCGTAGTATCTTTCCGCGACTGAGAAGTCGCGGCCCCATTGAAGCTGTCGAGTGGCTGATCGTGTGGGTTTGAGGCCTAGCTTTCCGCGACTGAGAAGTCGCGGCCCCATTGAAGCCAGTCCTCCCGGCTGTGCCATCTGACTGAGAGACGACACTTTCCGCGACTGAGAAGTCGCGGCCCCATTGAACCGAGACTCGCGGACTCCCAGATCCCGCCCGGCTTCGGCATAGGTGAGGCCATCACGGATGATTTTCTGGACAGCGGCCAGCTTGGATTCGCGCGTGTAGGTGCATCGTTTTTTCATGAATCATTATCCCGTCATCCTAATTATGACATAGAACTCAAGGGACAAAACCGCCGTTTCGTTGAAAAACGACAAGGAAATCAGCATTTGTGGCGTGTTCTGTCCGGATGCTCATAAGAAGACTCACTGTCTGCCAAAAGTGGACAGGTTCAAACAGGTCACGATGAAAAAAAGTAGAAGACGCACTAAACGAAACGAAAGAAGGTCAAATTTCGCATTTTTGGAAGGAGGCTTGGATTGATGAAACAGAATCGCTAAACTTCAGTGCATGAAAACTCCCGAATTCCCAATCGATCTGACTGAATTCCAGCCTCTTCCTCTTGATCCGATGCAGCCTGTATTGACGGCTGGCGAGCGTGACACTTTGGAAAGGAATATCAAACTCTGTCGAGAGACAATCGCATTCTTTACGGCTCTTTCTGGAGCGAAAGGGCTGGCTGGCCACACTGGCGGTGCGTTTGATACTGTCCCTGAGGTCATGATCGCCTATGGGTTCCTCTTAAACGATCGACGGGGAGAACAGTTTGTATCAACGCTTTTCGATGAAGCTGGTCATCGAGTAGCAACACAGTATCTGTTAGCTGTGCTGAAAGGCGATCTACCGGCGGAACAGCTTTTGCATTACCGTGAGTTCGATTCCGGTTTGCCTGGTCATCCAGAGAAAGGATTCACGCCAGGAGTCGATTTCTCATCGGGCCGCCTGGGGCACATGTGGCCATTTGTTAATGGAGTCGCGATGGCTAACCCGTCCAAGATCCTGTTTATGTTAGGTTCGGACGGCTCGCAAATGGAGGGTAATGATGCAGAAGCGGCGCGGCTGGCGGTCGCACAGGGTTTGAATATCAAGTTGCTGATCGATGATAATGATGTCACAATCGCAGGCCATCCATCGAACTATATGGGTGGTTTCGACGTATCCCGTACCCTGGAGGGACACGGGTTACCGGTTGATGTCGGTGATGGTGAGGACTTGGAAGAGTTGTTTGACCGAATGAGGAAGGCCGTGATCCATCCTGGCCCTGTCGCACTGGTAAACCGTCGTAAGATGGCAGTAGGAATTGAAGGGCTTGAAGGTTCGAATCACGGGCATGATGCCATTAAGAAAGACTTGGCAATTTCCTACTTACGCTCTCACGGAAGGAATGAAGCGGCTGACCGTCTGGATGTAGAGGAGCCTGTAAAGTTAAATCGGGAATACAGGGGGTCACGTGGCGGCGCCTCCAATCGGAGTTTGTTCGGCAAGTACCTTGTCGAAATCCTGGCTGAACTGAGTCCCGAGGAAAGGTTGGCAACCGTACGCGTCTTTGATAATGATCTGGAAGGGTCTTGCGGACTCAGCGATATTCGCATGAAATATCCTGAGCTATTCATTCGTGGCGGGATAATGGAACGCGGGAACTTCTCGGCTGCCGCCGGTTTCGGGTCGATGCCCGGCAAACAGGGGATTTACGGCACATTTTCCGCTTTTCTGGAAATGGTTGTTTCTGAACTGACCATGGCACGGCTGAATAAGAGCAATGTGCTCGCCCACTTCTCGCATGCAGGCTGCGATCACATCGCAGACAACACATGTCATTTCGGTGTCAACATCTTTTTTGGTGACAACGGTTTGGGCGGTGATGAGAGTGATACTACGCGGCTCTACTTCCCTGCTGACCAGCATCAATTTCGGGCTTGCCTGCGGCGAATATACAGCGAGCCGGGATGCCGTTTTCTGTTCTCCAATCGGCCGGCCGTTCCCGATATCCTTGATGAATCTGGAAACCCTCTGTTCAGCGGTTCGTACTCGTTTGAACCAGGCCGCGACGACGTTGTTCGGTCTGGGGAGGCGGGTTTTGTTGTCAGTTTTGGTGAGTGTCTATACCGGGCTCTTGATGCTGTCGACCGCTTGCGAGATGAAGGTTTGGACGTCGCACTTGTGAACAAGGCCACGTTAAACGTCTATGACGAGGACATGATGCAGAGGATGGCCAGATCGCCCTTTGTACTCGTAGTCGAAGGTCAGAACATGAAAACCGGGCTGGGCAGCCGTTACGGGAGTGAGTTGCTCAAGCGGGGGTTCAAGGGTCGCTATAACAACCTGGGCGTAAATAAGGAAGGTTCAGGTGGGCTCGACGAACAGATGGTTCATCAAGGCTTGACTCCAGAACGAATTGGAAGCATCATTAAGGAACTTGCGGGTGATTAAATGGTTGTGTGTCACCACATCAACAGAACCGAACATTAATACAAGCCAACGACAACTTTCGCCTTGACTGACATAGATATAGATAATGTCAAATATAGACAATTCAGTTATTGCTGCTGCTTTTGAGCAGTTCTCTTTTGAGGCAAGAAGGTGCCCTTAATCTCCAGTGCTGTAATCGACTCACTTATGACCGAGAGCTACGCAGTTGTAGATCTCTCCTCAGAAATCAGAAGTCTCATACGCTGTATCTATAATCAAGGTGAGTGTTTTTTTCAGCAACCGGTCGATAAGAAAATCGAATCCGCGACTTCAAGTTGTCTGGAAGGCTTTCGTCACTTTGGGGCTGAGTACTCCGAATCGCCAGATCGCGTAGACCTGAACGAATCGTTTTCGGTATGGAATCGTAATATTGGGCGCAAAGAAGTTATGGCATGGGCAGCCAATAGCGATCTTCATCAAGTGATGGCCAGACTGCTTGCACCATACTATGACCTGGCTGAACAAACGCTGGAAGCTCTGCGATGTCGTATTGCACCTGATTCACAACCAATAATTCCCTCGGAATATTCGTACATCCAGTTGAATTATTATGCCCCCCCCTCCCAGCGCAGTCGCCCAATCTTAATGGACCGACATGAGGATGGACACCTGTTGACAATTGGTTGCAGCAATAGCCCTGGGCTTGAATTTGAAATTGATGGCCATTTCCAATCTATCAACTTACACTCCAACCAGGCTGTCGTCTGGGCGGGCTCAGTCCTCACTGCACTTACCGGAGGTTTGATCAAACCGATCTACCATCGAGTCATACGGCACGACTTAGCATTTGCGCGGCAATCGATTAATTTTTTTGTGAACTCCAGCCTTCAGCGTGGTCAACGACCGTGGATTGAAAATAGTTCAAATCGTGGAGTTGATATCGCTGAGCTGACAATTTCCAAGTCAGCTTCATTTGGATTATCGGATCTGGAGAATATTCCCTAAATACGGCGAATCCTGATAGCGCCTGGTATCTTGTCGGGCAATGTTCATGACGGCTGTAACACGTACTCCCCGTGCTTTTGAGGATGCGGCACGGAACCTGCTGGATTCAAGTCGCGGTGCCGCCCAGGCCCTAAAGGCTGAATTTCGCGATTCGCTGTTAGCCCGTGGGCACCAGCAGCAACAGTTGGCAGCACAAGCACGCGACATCCGCCAAAAGAATGGTAATAATCAACTACTGGTTCGCGCCAGCCTGGAGTTTTCAAATTACTGTCGCCAACAGTGTTCGTTTTGTGGCATGACGAGGAGGAACTCTGAATTACAGCGTTTTCGATTAAAGCCTGCCGAGATCAGGCAGATTATCGATCAGGTTGCCGATATGGGAATCACGCAACTGCATCTCGTCGCTGGAGAAGATTGGCAACCTGGCAAATTCCTCGAAAAACCAATCCAATATGCGACGGATCTGGGCATGGAAACAACGTTAGCAATTGGCCAACGTTCTTCAGGCGAGTATCGCCGCTGGCGCGAAGCTGGTGCATCTCGGTACATTCTCAAGGTGGAGACTACCAGCGAGGAAGCGTTTAATCGCGCGCGAACCGGGACGAAACTCTTTCGACGCGTCTCGCACCTGTTGTATCTCCGCAGCCTCGGATTCAAGATCGGGAGCGGAGTAATATGTGGACTGCCCGGACAATCAGTTGACGATCTGGTAGCGGACTTGCTGTTTTTCAAAATGCTGCAGCCGGACATGGTAAGCGTCAGTCGATTCCTTCCAAACGGCCAAAGTCGATACGCTGCCAACCCGGAAGGCGATCAGGACACTACGCTGAACTTTGTCTCGTTGCTTCGCATCAATTTGGACAGGCCAGATCTTCGAATTCCATCCGGCACAACGCTCGGACACCGCCAATTGGATGGGCTGCTTCATGGGGCAAACCTTGTCTCCTTTCACGCAACGCCAGCGCAAGTTGCCAGCCTCTACTCTGCAGACATGATCCATACGAGAGAAATGAAGATGATGAGTGACATTCGACGTCTTTCTGAAAAGTCTGGGCTCATCCTACCGGAAATGTTTCTACGGAGTCGACCGTGAATCACCCTGTGAGAGTTCTTGTCCTTAGTGCAGGAGATGGGACGGGAATCAACTTTTGCCGATCCTTAAAACTAATGGAAGACGACTACCATCTCATCGCCTCCGACACATCAATCTATCGCCTGTTGCATGTGTCGGCCGATGAACGACACCTTCTTCCATCGCTGGAAGATGCTGACGCATATTGGTCTGCTTTAACACGATTGGTCCAGTTAACTTCACCAGACTTCGTTCACGCAGCTGACACCAATGGCGAACTATCGCTACTCTCGGAGCGGAGAGATGAACTTGCCGTACCTCATTTTCTGCCTCCGCAGACTGCCATCAATGACTATGAAGACAAATGGCGTTGTTATAACTACTTTCGTTCAGCCAGACTGAACGTACCCGATACAATGCTGATTCGCAGCCCTGCAGATGTCGATACGGCAGTGCGACGGTTTGGAGAAGTCTGGTTTCGGGCAACACATGGCAGTGGCGGTGCGCTTTCGCTACCTACCTCTGACCCGAATCTCGCCAAGGCGTGGATCGAACGCTATCGAGGGTGGGGGCGATTCACAGCGGCAGAAGTGCTCACCAAAGACATGGTGACCTGGAGTGGGCTCTGGTTGAGAGGGGATCTTGCCGTCTGCCAGGCTCGGTGGCGGCTCCATTGGGAATACGCCAATCTCGCCCCATCGGGCGTCACCGGAATCACTGGCGCACAGTCGACAACCAGCAATGCGCGAGTTCACGACGTTGCAATGTCGGCGATTGCGGCCCTCCCTCACAAACCGCACGGCATTGTCAGCGTCGACATGACCCTCGACGCGCACGGTATTCCCAATCCGACTGAGATTCAAGCCAGTCGTTTTTTCAGTTCGATCTTTTTTCTAGCTCAAGCGGGATTGAACTTACCACATCTCTATGTTCAGATGGGACTAAGTGGTCAGCTTCCAGACTTGGAGACGCGGCTACATCCTCTACCTGACGACCTTGTCTGGCTCAAGGCGGTAGATTGCACGCCGGTTTTGACGACCTCTTCAGAAGTTCGCCGCTTAACTGCTGAATACTCTATCGTTAAAAATACCGATGCAACGCCCTCAAGAGAAGGATAACGAAATTATTGCATTAGCAATACAGGTGTTTAATGGCTGTTGGAAATATCCACATCGATGATAAATTGATTCGCGAGATGTTACGAACGGCCGGTTTTCTATCGCCTGCCCGAATTATACATTCGATCGCTGTCGGTATGCTTAACAATGTTTTCGCCGTCACATTTGACGATTTATCCGACGCTATTCTGCGGGTGCGAACGTTTCAAAGCTCTGAGTATGGACAACAATTTGCCGGTGAGAGGTTTGCCTATTATTTAATCGACCCTCTCGATATCCCCATTGCCAAACTGCATTATGTTGAGGATGATCCAAGCAAACACGGGTATCCATTTGCCGTTTTTGAACGAGTTCAAGGGCCAACGTTCGATGAATTTCATAGTAATCCAGCTACCCCTCGTGAACAGATCTTCGAGGTGCTCGCAAGTCTTGCCGATTCATTAAGTAGAATCCATCACGTTCGTGTGCCTGGTTATGGACTTCTAACGGAGGTTTGGTTTGGCCCTGACCAGGGACGTGGTTTTTGGGGCAAGCTGTTTCGGGCGGAAACAGGTCGATTGGCTCTGTTTGATCCAGAATCGTCGGTTTTGTATGCAAAGGCTGTAGAGGTGTGGCTCGACATTCTCGACAATCTGCCTCCACCGTTGAGGCAACCGCGGCTATGTCATGGTGATGTCCATGGACGAAACATCATGATCCCAGGGGATGGACGTGCAGTGCTGATAGATTGGGAGGCATCCCGTTTTCGAACTGCACCATATGATTTTGCACAGCTTCGATATCTAAATTTTCGAGACGACGAAGAAGCCTGGACTCATTTAATCAACTGCTACCTTAAGTCGTCTGGGACAGACATAGACGAGGACATGTTGAGAGAAGCTATTGATATCTACCAGGCATTTTGGCAAATGCGAATGGGCCTTTTTCTTCGACAATTTCCGTCGGGAGAGGGGGCGTATTTTGGAACCGCAAGCGGACATATTGCTGATGCAGGCAGGTTTGTTCTACAAACGCTTCAGCGACGCGCAAGCAAATGAGGATGACTTCCGTTGACTGAAAAAATAAATGAGACTTATTGCCCGGTATGCATCAACGGTCTTTCACAAATTGTCGAATGCTACGACGCCTTTCTGATAGACCAATGGGGCGTTCTGCACAACGGGCAGCGAGTATATGATGGGGTAATGGAGGTGTTGTACGAGCTGAAATCGGCTGGCAAGCCTGTTCTCATTCTTACGAATTCAGCAAAAACTCGTGAGGCGAATGTCGAACGGCTCGATGCCAGATTCGCGATTTCAGACGAACTATACACTGATATCGTAAGCTCAGCACAAGTTCTCCGAGACTTGTTAGAATTTCGGTCGGGTGAACCGTGGAGCACGCTTGGCAGACGGGTATTTATGATTGCTGACCAGACTGATGATGTACTGTTAACAGGGACTTCATTAGAGAGAGTAGAGCTGATTCAGAACGCTGACTTTGCTATGCTCTTGAGCGTTATGCCAGGTGAAACGAAGAACGAACACCAGGATTGGATTAATTGGGCGGCAAAGAGTGGCATGCTGGTAGTTTGCCCTAGTGCGGACTTGCTTTCGGTCAGTATCTCAGGAGTTGTGTCCGGGCTTGCCTCTATAGTTCGTGATCTGCTGGCTAAAGGGGGTCGTGTACTAAACGTCGGAAAGCCCGAACGACCGGTTTATGACATTTGCCGAAATCGGCTCCACGGCATTTCCGCCAATCGAATCCTGGCTATTGGTGATCAAATCGACTCAGATTGTATTGGTGCCAACCGACAAGGAATGGACAGTGCACTTGTATGCACGGGCGCTACTTTGGACACATTTCCGGGTTCAGGAAATTCCAGCGAGGTCGCGGAAGCCATCTCGAAGACTCGTCATGAGCCAGTTCCTCAGTGGATTTTACCCAGTCTCCTTTGGTAAGTAAGTGGTAGTGCTGTTATGATTGATAGTCGTCATCATTGGGGGTGTCATCTGGTGATTGATTTCTCTGGATGCCCTTCCAACCTGCTGACAGATGAACTGCACATTCGGAAATGGTCGTCGGAATTAGTTAAAAGTATAGGTATGAAACCCCATGGCAAGCCCATCGTCGAACACTTCGCCACTGACAATCCTCAGGCCGCTGGATTCACTCTCGTTCAGTTGATTGAAACATCCAACATTTGTGCACACTTTGCCGAAAATATTGGCGAGGCCTACATCGACATCTTTTCTTGCAAGTCGATCGACGAAAAGCAGGCAGTTGACGTTTGTCAAAGATACTTTGAACCCGTAGAAAGCGAAATTCGTATACTGTTACGAGGGCCACGACCTGTGACATGAGGGCCTCACAAGTTAGCCTTTTTGACGGATGAGTTGTTCAACTGCGAATTCATCTTCCGGAATGCGAATATGATGAGCAGCGAGTTACGGTCAGTGGACGGCTCATCCACGACAACCCGTGGCTTGTAACCCAAAAGCAACGCACCCAGTATCCGAACCCATAAGCATGTTCGGGGACAACCGAAAGCAACTGTGCTTCCCACACCCCCTCTCCGCGATCACTTACTGTTACGGCCTGGTCCTCGAAGATTTCCCATCCGAAATCGACGCAATGTATGAGCGAGAAGCCACACGCAAAAGAAGCATCATCGCACTTAAAACGATAACGACTCAAAAAAGCGACTCTCTCACCGGGTGTTACAACTTCTGGAGCGGTCAATGTGCATTGGCTGTACTCTCCCTTCGGGACATCCGCGACGATTCCACAGCGAGGACAATTGACGATTAGTCGACACCAGCTAGAACAAGTACTCCTTCGCTGGTAGCAAACAGAAGGAATTCCACACACAAAACAGTTATAACGGATTTTAAGAGTGCTATGCTCCCCCTCATACTTTAAACTCAGCCATAGGCCAGAGCGGTTGTCCTCAAACGCAAGCTTCGAGATCAAATCATGGCTGTCATCACAAGTATCAGCCTCCGATCTTCCAATTTGCAAAACCTGTTTCGGAATTCGTGATCGAACACGGCTATCCAGTAGCGGATCGTCACCGACCAGGACAACTCCAGAGTCGAAACCAGACGGAACAATCGATTGGCTGGTTCTCGGATTCCGCACAGTCTTCTTCAGTTCCGAATCGTCGAGCCTCTGTTCGGTCGCCTCCAAAGCCCTCGGTATATCAATCCGGTCCTCAGGGTCTCCCAGCAGAACAAAGCAGTCTGCATCCGTCCCGGCCTCACAAAGCAATCGATTCGCTTCCCTGGCAACTTCCCCCAGTTGTGTACCTGCCATTGCATAATCAGCGACTATGCCTGGGAGAAGCGGGTAGCTTGATATGAAACGGACAGGAGACAAGTAACTCCGGGACGTACCCGCAAACAAGTTCAGACCCAGTCCAACCTCAGTGTTAAACAGACGTTCGCGTAGTCGAAGGCTACCACACGAAATGAGGATGATGTGACACGCGTTAACGTCACTTACTCGGATTCTGTCAGCTTGCCAGATACATTCTGCACCGGCAGCACAATCAGGAAGTGAGTTCAGCGGCGAGTCTAACGCAATCGAATGCTGCTCCGGCAAGCCACAGAAAACATGTGAGTTAAACCTTGCGCAACATTCCTTCGAGTGTAATTCCGCCAACAGAAACTGCAGGGGATATCTCACATAACTCGCTTGACGTGGGCCAAAAGCACGTTCGGTGATCGTCGCATCCTGGTCGGCATCAAAGCCAACCGAATCGTCTCGGGTTAGAAAAAGGCGCCCCAAATGGTCGTTGTAAATCGTGTCCGATAACAGCCTTTTGGCAACCCACCAAGATATCTCATGGATCGAGCGTCCTGGAACACAACCAAACACAAGGCCATAATCGCGCGAAGCCGACCAGCATTTCCTCAGTATTTCATTTGAAAATGAATCCGGGTGACCAAAAGCGAGAAGTGAGGAGACATTGGAACCAACAGCTTCCTCGATCCCCTCGTCAAGCGTCTTACGAACAATCAGGCGACGGTTAGTGGCGCATGCAAAGTAAGCGGCCACACTGCAGCCTGTAGTGACGACAACTGAAGTGGACCTGGATTCTATTGCCTTGCGAACGCAATCATCTATCGCGTGACCTTGCGATGGTGGAGGAGCCTCAATCTCGGTTGAGGCACGCTCAAGGTGCCGAAACGAATCGAATGATTGCAGTTTCCGCACCGGCACGGGCACCATAAGCCTGCCCGAATGCTGCAGTTCTCTAAAGGCATTCAGGTAGGCAGCACATATTTTATCACTGAATGGCAGCAACTGCATTATGCCCACCGCTTCCGTCTTCGCCTGGCTTGAGGACATCGATTAGGAAGTTATCGAGCACACAATTGCATGGACTGCCGAAACTCACACGAACAAAAGTTTACCAGCAACGAATAACAGCAGCAATCAAGTTGGGTTCGCTTAATTCGTTTGCAACTTTAACGAGTTCGGCCTTCAGCCTGGCCTGCTCATGCCGAAGCCGCATCACCTCCTCAATAACCTCGGCTCGCTTTTGATTGAGTTCATTAAATCTGTCTTTCTCACTACTCATTTTGAAGCTCCTTGATTTTTGCTTTGAAACCTTAAAATGGAGTTTAATTAGAATTTTACACCTGCAACAGATGTTGTCAACCTCTTTCGCAGATGAGACCAGCTTTGTCACACTCCGAGGCGGAGACTGAACCTGGTAAAGAAATCGGATGTTAGAATTAATTCGTCACCAGCGTTCATCATTTTCTACATCAACATACAATCGATGTGGGGCCCGTGTATTAAGCCCCGTCGGACAAAACCGAGTTTGCTGGAGTTTTCTCCAGAGTATGAGTGAGCAGGCGATATCGAGGAATGCCTGATGAATTGTTTCCAATCGGTCCCAGCGAATTCGCAGTCTCCGGAACTGCTTCAACCAACTGATCGTCCGCTCGACCGGCCAGCGCCGCGTTCCCAGCGACGACGGCTCCTTCCGGCCACGCCGGGGAATGTGTGGCACGATGCCGATGTCGTTGAGAAGGTCGCGAGTGGCCTGCCCGTTGTACCCACACGCCGCCCCTATTGAACTGGAGCGGCAGACGCGAAACCAACCGTTTACAAAACATTTTCACTGTTAGATTGTCAGTTTTTCTCAACATCAGCAATTCGGCGCTTCGCCAATTTCACCTGAGAATCTCGAACATCAAGACCAATTCCTTTTCGGCCCGTTTCCATACAGGCCTGCAGAGTCGTTCCACTGCCAGCAAAGGGATCAAGGACTGTTTCGCCCGGCTGCGAACACGCCTTCACAAAATGCAGGGCGAGTTTCAAAGGAAACGGCGCTTCGTTTTCATGTGCCAGTGGATGTCCGAGCAAACCGCCGCCAACTGGGATTTTCAGAACGTCACGTGGTCGCACCAATCTCTTTGGTTGACAGGTTTTCCGAATCCCTCGTCGACCGTATGTATCGCGCTGTTGAAATGATTGCGTTCCCTTTTTCAAAGGAGGGTGGGCGATTGACTTCCAATAGAATCGTGATCGCGTGTTCGGTTTTTTGAAGGCCAATACAAATTCCCAGGCGTTTACAAACCAATGCAGTCGGTTAGGCAATGGATTCTTGTGCCAGATGCAAGATCGTTCGGACCAGCCGCCCTGCTCATACCATTTCCAGAGCAATCCCTCGCAGGCTGGAAGATAGCGATGATTGCGAACAGAACCATTGACAACCCACAAGACCATTCCGGAGCTGATCCGGACGGCTTCTTTCGTCAGTTCGAGCATCCATTCGACCCATTCTTCAGTTTTTCGGTTCTCAAGGCGGCCCTGGTATCGAATGCCTTTTTCAGGATAGGGTGGTGAGCCAAACACTAGATCGACTGAATTGTCCTGCTGTTTCTTCATCCAGGCCAGACAGTCCGCTCGAATTACTCGGATGTCACAGGAGTCGATCTTTCCATTAGAACCGCACTTCGTTCTCATTCCAGTTGATATCCTGCCATCTCAGATCGCGGACTTCCTGTGGTCGAGCAGCGGATTCGTAGAGCAAAACAAATAGGGCTTTGTCGCGGATTCTCTCAGCAGCGTGCATCATGAGTTTAATCTCTTCTTCCGTGAAGAGCATGTTCTTGTTGACGCGATGCGTATTGACTCTGTGTTTTGGTATCGTCAAAGGCTCAAGCATTTCCAAATCGTGATAGTGGAATTTCAGGAATCGCTTTACGGCCCGTTTGATGTCGATTCTTGTTCGCTCTTCATAAGGCGCGGAATTGACCAGTGACCAGAAGCGAACAGCATCCTGTTTTGTCACGTCAGAAAGCGGTTTTTCAATGACGTCACGAAATTGAAGAATCGCCCCCTTGTACTTGTGTTCGACTCGCTGACGCGACCGAATACCGCTGGCGGAAGGATTGCCGTGGCCTGAAAGGTCGACCAACTCATTCGACGCAATTTCACACCAATTCGACGCAAATTCTCATTGGCCAAGGTGGATCGGCAGGTAAAATAAAAAAGCAGTTCTTGGCGATACAGCGTTTCAAATCCTTCATCGCCAGATTGCAGCATATCTAACACTTTTTCCCCCTTTCCCTTCCTTGGAATTCTCAAAGGAGAAAACAAAATGAAACGACACGTCAGAAGAGGCTTCACGCTTATCGAACTGTTGGTCGTGATTGCGATTATCGCGATCCTGATCGCCCTGCTTTTGCCTGCCATCCAACAGGCCCGCGAAGCAGCTCGGCGTACCGAGTGCAAGAACAACTTGAAGCAAATCGGAATCGCGTTGCATAACTATCACGACAAGCACAAACAGTTTCCGCCCGGCCATGTACTCGTTGGCGCAATTGATGGCGTGAAATATTCCTGGGTCGTTGCTCTGCTTTCAGAAGTGGAGCAAGGTGCGCTCTTCGATCAATATATGCAGGAGATGGCTGGTGGCGCTAACAACTGGTGGCATCCTGCCCATCAACCGTCCAAAGAAATCGAATTGAATTCCTTTGTCTGTCCATCCGATGTCACTTCACAAAATTTTAATCAACCGTGGGGGGGATTCGGGTTTCGTGGCAATTATGCGGGAAATCAAGGCTTGGGGTCCGTCAATCGCGTGGATGACCTGGCTGATCCACTCGCCACACTCACCGAAAAGGGCGTCTTCTATTACAACTCCCGAACGCGAATTCGCGACGTTACGGATGGAACATCGAATACGGCTGGCATCTCGGAAATCCGGAGGGTAGCGGACGCGGACGATTGTCGTGGGGGGCTTTTCTCCGAAGGAGGTTCCAACATGTATTCTCACGATAATACCCCCAACACCGCGGTTGACGATGTCATTGACCGATGTGTGGATCGACCCGATCAGGGACTTCCTTGCACGGGCGTAGGACCAAACGCCGCGCACAGATTGACGGCTCGCAGTCTGCACACCGGTGGTGCCCAGGTGTTATTGGTCGACGGTAGCGCTCGATTCATTCCAGATAGCATTAGCGCTGCGACGTGGCGAGGTCTGGGAACAATTCAGGGTAATGAGACAATCTCGGGATTCTAATCAGTAAGGAAACCAGCCGATTGGGCTGGTTTGAGGTAGTAACCATGATTACGCGAACAATTACGGTAGCCAGCTTCGTTTTGTTGAGCTCCCTCGTGTTCGGTTGCTCGGGAGACGACGTTGAACGATTCTTGGTGACCGGATCGGTGACGTTTGACGGCGAGCCGGTTTCAACTGGCAACATTTCGTTTGTGCCGCTTGATTGTCCGACCGGAGGCACAGCAGAAATTGAAAACGGAAAATACTCCTTTGCTGGTGAGGTCGGGTTGGCGAAAGGTAATTACTCGGTCGAGATTACTTCTATGCAGAAGACCGGTAATCAGGTTAAGCAGTACAACGAGATGGTTGACGAGATCGTGAATGTCATTCCAATGAAATACAATGCCAAGACAACTCTGAAGGCCAACGTCAGCGGCGGCAGGGGCAAGTTCGACTTCGATCTCCAAACGGATTGAGAGCGAATCGTCAACTCCGTCAATTCCTTATGAATGCAACTTGGGCCTGAACAAACGCCTGGTGATCTCACAACACGCAGTGAAGCCCACATTTGCATAAAGTGTGGGCCTTTTTTGTGCCCTTACCTTTAAGCGACATTCTCTTGAATGGTCACTCGTCACCGACAATTCCGCAACAAGGATAATTTGCGGGTGACGCAAATTCAAAGAAATTGAGCGCAATTTCACATTGTCTGAAGGCGATGGATTTGAAGAATTGATACCAGTCAAGTGTCAGCAACCATTTCAATTACTTCGAAGGATTTGAAAAGAGGGAAATATGAGCAACGTCGTCAATGGTGCAATGATCGGACTGGGGTTCGGAGCAGAATTTATTCCCATCTATCAGGCCTATCCCACAGCTAACATTACCGCGATCTGTCGTCGTAACGTGGAGGAGTTGAACAAGTCCGGAGATCAATTTGGAATTGAGAAACGGTACACCGACTACGACGATGTGCTGGCGGATCCGGAAATCGACTTCGTGCACATCAACAGTCCGATTCCCGACCACGCCTGGATGTCGCTGCGGGCGTTGGATGCTGGAAAGCACGTCATGTGTACCGTGCCGATGGCCACGACCGTTGATGAATGCCGTCAGATCGTGGAGAAAGTCGAAGAGACCGGCCTCAAGTACATGATGGCGGAAACGGTCGTCTACAGTCGGGAGTTCCTGTTCATCAAGGACCTGTTTGAAAAAGGTGAATTGGGCGACATCCAGCACCTGGCCGCTTCCCACCCGCAGGATATGGACGGCTGGCCCAGCTACTGGGAAGAAATGATCCCGATGCACTACGCGACGCATGTCGTGAGTCCCTGTCTCGGTCTGGTCAACGGACTTGCTGAATATGTCAGCTGTTTCGGTTCCGGTACTGTGCGTGATGATATTGCGGCCAAATCCGGGAACTCGTTTGCCGTCGAATCGTGCCATATTAAAGTCAAGGACCACGACTTGACCGCGCATATCTGGCGATTCCTCTACGACGTTGCGCGACAGTATCGCGAGAGTTTCGACGTCTACGGCACGAAGAAGAGCTTCGAGTGGACGTTGATCGAGGACGAACCACACGTCATTCATACCGCAAAGAAGCCGGAACCGGAAATTCCTGAAAAGATCGAAGTGCCTGATTTCGCCCACCTGCTTCCCGAAGCCATTCGGAAGTTCACACTTCCAGCCGAGATTCATGATGCCGATCACCTCTCCTTTATCCAGGGTGGTGGGCACGGCGGCTCGCATCCGCATCTGGTCCATGAATTCGTTTCTGCCTTGCAGGAAGATCGCGACCCATGGCCCAACGCAATCACCAGTGCCAACTGGACGTGCGTCGGAATTTGCGCGCACGAATCGGCCCTACGCGGTGGTGAAATCGTGCACCTGCCGGACTTCACGCTTGGTCAACCCGCGTCGGCGGTGGCGGAAAAGAGTGAAGCGGTTTAGCGACAAAATTGCTTTAACTCGCTTTTTGAGCATTTAGAATAAATAGTCATCTCCCTGTTGAGGAATCTTTGAAATGCTTCGTCACCTGTACGTGTTGATTGTGGGTATTTGCGCAGTCACAGTTTGTTCAAGCTTATCTGGCGGTGAAGGCTGGGAGACCAAACGGATTCACAATCGCTTCTATAGCGAGGGCGCATCGGCGGGTGACATTGATGGGGACGGCCACGTTGACATTGTTGCTGGCCCGCTCTGGTTTCGCGGTCCGGAATTTCGCGAGATGTTTGAGATTGCCGCCGCTCGGGAATTCCCCGTTGCCCGTTACAGCGACCAGTTTTTCAGTCATGTCCTCGACGCAAATAACGATGGCGCCAACGATGTTCTGGTGCTCGGGTTTCCAGGAGACGGCGCGCGACTGTACCTTAATCCGGGAAAGCCAAAAGCCAGTCAGCACTGGCCCGTGCAAAAAGTCACGGCTGGAGTCGATAATGAATCACCCCGCATTGCTGATCTGATTCCCGGCGGGCTTCCGGAAATCATCTGTGGGCATGGCTCATACAACGGCTACTACGTTGCTGGGAAAGATGCAACGAAACCCTGGATGTGGGTGCCTGTTTCGGAGGCGAAAATCTCCAGCAAGTTCACGCATGGCCTCGGTGTTGGCGACGTCAATCTCGATGGCCGGCTCGATATCCTTGACCGAACATTCTGGTGGGAGCAGCCTGAAAAGATCGAACCCGGCATCGAATGGAAGAAGCATCAATGGGCAACCGAAAACTATGGCCGCGGCGGCGCACAAATCTTCGTGACCGATGTAGACGGCGACGGCGACTCCGACATCATTTCCTCGCTCAATGGCCACGGGTATGGACTGGCCTGGTTTGAACAGGTTGAGAAAAACAAGTTCGTGCGTCGTGACATCATGGGCGGCAAGCCGACGGACTTTGACTGTGGCGTCGCGATCAGTCAACTCCACGCGGTAGACGTTCTCGATATGGATGGTGACGGCATCAAGGATATCGTCACCGGCAAACGCTGGATGGCCCACAACGGAAAAGACCCTGGCGCTTCGGATGCCCCTGTTGTTTACTGGTTCCAATGCGTCCGCGGACTGGAAGGCGTCCGTTTCGTGCCGCACATGATTGATGACAACTCGGGTGTTGGCGTTGACGTGCTTGTGACAGACCTGAATGGCGACAAAAAATTCGATGTGGTTTCAGCCAACAAGAAGGGGCTGTCAGTTCACCTGCGCACAGATGGTGGCGAATCGGCGACCGCTTCGCCCCCTTCTGATAAGAAAAAAGAAACGCAATCACTTTTCGATGGCAAAACGCTGGATGGCTGGCAGTTCGACCCGGCTCACTGGCGCGTCGAAAATGGCGCCATCGTGGGGGAGATCCCCAAGGGACAGACGCTCCGAAAAAACACCTGGATTATCTGGGATGGTCAGCTTCGAGATTTTGAGCTGAATTTGCAGTTCAAGCTGAGGGGGGCTCCCAATGCGAATTCAGGCATTCAAATTCGTGCTCAGGCGCGAGACACCGGTCATGTGTCGGGTTATCAGGCCGATCTCGACATGGGCGCAACCTGGTTGGGGCGTATTTATGATGAGCATGGCCGGGCGCTGCTTGTGGAACGTGGCCAGAAGGTGATGATCGACAAAAGCGGAAAGCGGGTTGCCAAGACGTTCTCGCCGGCGAATCTCTACACACCTATCTTCCGCGAAAACGCATGGAACGACTATCGAATTATCGCCATCGGCGAAATGATCGCTATTTACATCAACGGGACGTTGTTTTCTGTCCTGGTCGATGAGGAGGAAAAGGCCAAGGATCTCTTTGGAAAACTCGCGTTTCAACTTCACAGCGGACCGGAAACTCGTGTCGAGTTTCGGGATATCCAGCTCGAAACTTTGTCATTTGACGACAATCGACTTGCAAACATTACGGCGGACGAGAAAACCGAAAACGAACAACCGCAGAAGACAGATGTCGGCATGTTGCCGCTTGGCGCTGATGGAAAGCCGTTGAATCTCGATTTTGAACAAGGTGATCTGAGCGATTGGACCGCAACCGGAGATGCTTTCGAAGGGCAGCCAGTCGCAAAAGATACGATCAGTCAACGATGGAGTGGGCAGGACAGTAACAAACAGGGGCAGTACTTTGTTGGAGGGTATGAGTTAACGAACTCCGACAAGGGGGCCGGTACGTTGACGTCTTCGTGGTTTGAAGCGAACGCATCGTTTGCAAGTTTCCTGATTGCCGGAGGCAGTTCCGATGCAACGCGCGTTGATGTACTCGTGAAAGATGAAAAAACAGGCGATAGCAAGGTTATCACGAAGGCCAGCGGGGATCAACGTGAGCAAATGCGACGAGTGGTCGTTGATTTGCGCCAACACAAAGGACGCAAGATCGCGGTTCGCCTCGTGGATGAATCCTCCGGTAGTTGGGGCCATCTGAATTTCGATGACTTTCGGCTTCACAAGGAGTCCCCCAAGTTTCTGGCGACTGCCTCTTCTTCGATCAAGAACCCTTTACTCCACCATCTGCGTCCGAATCCCAAATCCGACGATTCATCGCCTGCCGGAAAAACCGTGGCAACAATGTCACTACCCGAAGGTTTCGAAGTTGATGTCATCGCTGCCGAGCCCCAACTCCATCAGCCGATGGCGTTCACCTTTGATTCCAAGGGACGGATCTGGATTGTCGAGGGACACTGTTATCCCACCCGACGCAAACCAGGTGAAGGCTTAGACAAGATTCTCATCTTCGAAGACGCCGACAAGGATGGGAGCTACGAAATCAGGAAGGTGTTCGCGGAGAAACTGAATCTGGTCAGTGGGATTGCAATTGGTCATGGTGGCGTCTGGGTCGGTGCTGCTCCCTATCTTTATTTCTATGCCGACAAGAATCAGGATGACATCCCGGATGGCGAACCTGAAGTTCTGCTCGATGGTTTTGGTTACGGCGATACGCACGAAACTCTGAATAGTTTCATTTGGGGGCCGGACGGTTGGCTGTATGGAAACCAGGGCGTGTTCAACAACTCTCGTGTCGGGAAACCAGGGACGCCCAATGATGAGCGAATCCATTTCGCGGCCGCTGTCTGGCGATACCATCCGACACGGCACGAGTTCGAGATTTTCTCCTATGGTGGGAGTAATCAATGGGGGCTCGACTTCAACGATTTAGGCCAACTGTTCATGACCCACTGTCGAAGTGCCCATGGTCGAGGCCCGACGACCCACGTGATTCAGGGTGGCCATTACTGGAACCAGATCAACGCACGATACGCTCCCTTCATTTCGCGAGGAGGCATTGCCAAAAAGAACTACCTGCTTGCATCTGCGCGATATGGTCACGGCGAAGGGGGAGCCGGCAAAAAAGGCTCGCGGGCGTTATATGGCGGCCATTCCCACGTCGGCACGATGGTCTATCTGGGCGATAATTGGCCGGCAAAATATCGCAACCATCTGTTCACTCACAATCTTCACGGACACCGGATCAATCACCAGGCCAACCGACGTGACGGCAGCAGCTTCGATACGGTTCACGCGGGCTATGACATGCTGCATTGTTCTGACAAGCAGTACATCGGTGTCGATCTGCAGTATGGCCCAGATGGCGCCGTATACATCAACGACTGGTACGACCCTCGACATTGCCACACACCGAACACAGACGCCTGGGATCGCGGCAATGGTCGACTCTATCGCATGAGTTACGAGGGGTACACGCCGGCCAATGTGAACTATGGCGAAGCGTCGGACCTGGAACTTGTCGAGACTCAATTGCATGTGAATGACTGGCACGTGCGGATGGCCAGGCTCATTCTGGCCGAGAGAGCGACATCGCGCGAAATCGATCCCGCGGCCGTGACAAAGCTGCTGAAGATGGCCACGGAACATGAAGAGAGTACACGTCGGCTTCGCGCGGTGTGGTGTCTACACGTGATTAACAGATTGGATCGGGAAACCGTTGGTGCCTTGCTGTCGGACGAAAGCGAATACGTTCGGGCGTGGGCGGTTCAACTGCTTGCCGAGACGGACGCGCTGGAAGGAAGAGGCGCCTTAATTGCATCCTTGCTGGGTGTCGAAGAGTCAAGTGTCGTGAAGCTCTATTTGGCATCAGCTGCTGGTCGAATGCAGGACGAAACCGCTTGGCGAATCATTGAGACGCTGTGCAGTCAGCCCGAAAATGCAGAAGACCGGATGCTGCCACTACTGATGTGGCATACTCTGGCTCAGTTCATGTCGAACGATTTGCCTCGTGCCATTTCTCTCTACGACACTTCGAAGGTTTCTTTAATCGGCGAGTTCATTCTGTGGTACGCACCTCAGATTTCAGAAGAGGGGCGGGATCTCATTACGGCCAGAATTGGAAAGGCGAGTGGTGCTGAACGGCATCTGCCGACCCGGCTGTTCGCAGAGGGGATGAAAAGTGCCCGGAATCTCAAGCCTCCCAATGGCTGGGCTGAACTCTATGGTGAACTCCGAAAGGACAATGCCACAAAGGCGGCCGCCGAGTCATTGGGCGCCGTGTTCGGAGTCGCTGAACTTTACAAAGAAGCACGAATGCAGCTGTCAGATGACAGTACTGGCATTCGAACCAAGCTCGACGCCCTTCGCCTTCTGGCGAACAATTCGAGCCCGGAGAACCTGCCTGTCCTGTTAGCGTCGCTCGATGTTCCGGAGTTGCGATTGGACGTGATACGCCAGATCAAGTCCTACAACGACCCGAAAGTTAGCGCTGCCTTGGTCAAACGAATTCCAAACCTTCCGGACGCGCAACGGGACGTGGCAATGGAGACAATATGCAGCCGCGCGCCATGGTCGCTTGATCTGCTCGACGCGATCAAGGCTGGCAATATCGACGACAGTCTGCTGACGGCATTCTACGTCCGTCAAATGGCGAATATCGGAAATCCAGAACTCAACACCCGCCTGAAGGAACAGTGGGGCGGCAGCCTGGGCACTTCTTCGGACGAAACAAAAGCGGCGATCAAGGACTTGGTTGCAAAATACAATGAAGCACCACACTGGGCCTATAAGCGGAGTGCGGGTGAAGTTCATTTCCGAAAGCTCTGCGCAACCTGCCATACGAAAACAGAAACGTCGGATCGAATTGGTCCGAAGTTGGAAGGCACTGGCTCGAAAGGAATTGAGTATATCGTCGAGAATATCCTTGATCCCAATGCGGTCGTTGGCAAGGATTTTCAATCCAGGAGCATTATCACACTCGATGGGCTTGTTGTGGCCGGTATTGTTCTGAAGGAAACCGAGACGACGATAGTCATTCGCACTGCTTCGAGTGTCGAAACAATCGCCAAGAACGACATCGATGAAGTATCGATATCGCCCAATTCATTTATGCCCGCCGGGCTATTGGAGAAACTCAGTGACAGGGAACGAATCGAACTACTGATGTATCTGATGTCACTGAAGTAATATTTGAGTGTCAGTAGTAAACGGCGCAACACCCAATCACTGTCTCTGGTCTGTTCACACGGCAAATGGTCAACGGGGTTACTTCTTAAATGTTATTAGATCTCAATTGTGCAAGGTGATTTGACAAACACGTCTGCTGATTGTTTGGCGAAAGATAGCGAACAGCTTCACCATCGTTGGGATACTTTGAATTGGCCCTGCCTCTTTAGGAATGCCGCTAAGCGAACATACAACCACCTCCCTTCGAATATCTCAAACGTGTGAAAGTGGATTCACCCAATGAAATTGGAGAAAGGAAAGAAAGTCGCACTACTGATTGAAACCTCCAACTCGTACGCACGTGGAGTATTGAGGGGAATCATTGGCTATAAACGGCAAGACCGTAACTGGTCCATATTCCTTCCTGAGCTTGTCAGAGGGTCATTACCGTCGTCCTGGATTTCTGGATGGCAAGGTGACGGAATCATCGCAAGGATAGAAAACAAGGCGATTGCAAAAGCGCTGTCACACATCGATGTTCCAATTGTGGACGTTAGCGCTGGCCGGCATCTACCAAAGTTACCGTGGGTCGAAACTGACGACAGTGAAATTGCGAGTTTGGGTTTTTCGCACTTGCTTTCGATCGGATGTGAAAAGTTGGCATTCTGTGGGGATTCCCGATTCAACTGGTCGAAGTGGAGGCAGCAGAAATTCGAATCATTGTGCAAGGAGCACGGAATTGAATGTATTAGTTTTTCCAAATCAACGAAAGAACACAGATCGTCCTGGAAGCTGGAAAGAACCCGACTTCTGAAATGGGTCAGTGATTTGCCACGTCCGATCGGTGTGATGGCATGCTACGACATTCTTGCACAGCAGCTCCTTGACGTCTGTCAAGAACTGGAGATCTTTGTTCCCGAGCAGATGTCAGTCGTGGGTGTGGACAACGACCATCTGTTGTGTGAGTTGTCTTCGCCATCCTTGACGTCCGTGGAAACAGACACGTACGCCACAGGAATGGAAGCCGCATCTCTTCTTGATCGAATGATGGCGGGTGAAAAGTTCGTCGACGAAGTAACACGTGTAAAACCGCTACGAATCGTCGTTAGACAGTCAACCGACACCATCGCAACAGAGGACCCCGAGATCGCCAAAGCTATCAAATTCATCCGCGAGAACGCTCATTTGGGGATCTTGGTCAACGATGTAGTGAATTCTCTCTCCGTCTCTCGACGGGTGTTTGAGAGGCGATTCAAGAAGGCAATCGGCCGAACACCTCTTCAAGAAATTCGCAGAGTGAAGATCGAGTCCGTTCGCAAGATGCTTTTGGAAACAGACTTAACGGTTGGAGAAATTGCCTTGCGACATGGCTTTGATAACAAGGAGTACCTTATTGTTTCATTCAAAGAAGTGATGGGAATCACTCCGATGAGATATCGACAGTCTCATGGGAGGTGACCTTTATTGCCAGCAACGAATCTGATTCCTGCACGACCAAGGTGGACCCAAACGGAGAAATTCAACACAGGTGATATTTCAGACTGGATGGCTGGTGGTGGAGTGAAGCCGGGAACGATATACGGGGCTACGGATGAATGGGGATACAAGGCGATTGAAAACAGAGTTGAAATGTATGACCTTCATGCAACCATGCTCCACCTGATGGGTGTCGATCATACTCGCTCGACCTATCGTTTCAGCGGTCGTGACATGCGACTGACCGATGTTCACGGTCATGTGGTTCACCAGGTAATCGGTTGATCAAACCTTTATTTGTTAGTGTGACCTGGTACGGAAGCGGCATCTGTATCGAGGAAAAAGGGAATCACACTTTAATGTGCCCGTTGTTTCAGTGAGAGGATTAAAACCACCATGTGGAATACTGACTGGAGTGATAATTTGAATTCGATTATCAAACGGAGTTTTAACTTCACCACAATACTTAGGTTTGCACAAAAGCTCCGCCGTCCCTCTTTACGATTAGTCCTGCTAGCCTGCACTGCAATTCTGGGCACCGTGCAGGCTTCGTCGGTAGTCAGAGCTGACGACAAAGTGAATCGCCTTCTCAAGCCTGTATTGGTCGGTGAGTGGTGGCAGGTCGCCGGGAACCCTGATCTAGGTGAGATCGGCACAAAGAACCAGCAGCCGGTGGACTTTGGCGTGTGGCAGGCAGCGGACGGAAGTTGGCAGTTGTGGTCGTGCATCCGCCACACGAAGGAACCAGGTAAAACCCGCTTGTTCTACGGTTGGGAAGGTGGAAAAATCACGGATAAAAACTGGACTGCCGAAGGCGTCAAGATGCGCGCGAATCCTCGTGTCGGCGAGACTGCCGGGGGTATGCAAGCCCCCCATGTCATTCGAGGAGCACATACCGGCTCGTTTCTGATGTTCTATGGTGACTGGAACAACATCTGCCTGGCTCGCAGCCCCAAAGACAATGGAAAGGGATTTCACCGCGTCGTGCAGAGCAATCAATCCTCGGTCACGGCCATGTTCACCGAAGGCGCAGGTACAAACACCCGTGACGCGATGGTGATCTTCGTCGAAGAGGAGCAATTGTACTACTGCTACTACTGCGCGGGGATCGGACTTCGTAGCGATGGTGCTCAACACGAAACCGGCGCAGTCTATTGCCGTACATCGCGAAATCTCTCCCACTGGAGCGAATCTAAGATCGTGTCGCGTGGCGGGCGAACTGGAAATAGTTGGGGCGCCCATGAGTGTCCGCATGTGGTGTACATAGATGGCTACTACTATCTCTTCCGCACGCAACGCTATGGACGTAACAACATTAGTCACGTCTACCGCTCGAAAGACCCAATGGACTTCGGCATAAACAGTGATGAGGGCTTTTTCGTCACAACCCTGCCCATAGCGGCACCTGAGTTGGTTCGCCATGAAGGACAATGGTACATCGCCGCACTAAATACCGGTCTGGACGGCATCCGCATCAGTAAACTCGATTGGCTGACAGTCGAAGAATAGGAAAGGGTGGCGTACTTGCTTTTCCGACGGTCGGTTGACGACTTCGAATCGCAATTTCTGATCCAGGACATTCTGACTGTTGACGGTTTGTTTCACATTTCTCACATCAAGTCGATCCGAGCTTGCGACGACGCAATTCCCCTGTTTTTTGACGCATATTTACAGTGCTACATAATTTTCTGTGCAGACAACATAATTTTTCTGTGTAGACAATAGGGTAAACGAGAACGTCGAGGCGGTACGCCTTGCCACCTCGATTCGTGATGCGGATGATTCGAATCGCAATTGGTGACATCAATGCAGCCCTTGTACCACTGACCGTGATTCAACGATCTTTACTCGATCCCAAATTCTTCACTCTGCTAGAATCGGTTTCGTCAGCCATTCTTCGATGGAGTAATGGCTTAGTTTCCGCCTATACCGGACGTTCGTGAGATGTCACCCAAGCCTTCTTATCCATTTCATCTGCCGGTCTGAATGACCATAGTATTTCAGATCGAGTTCAATCAAAGTGGATTTTTCCAGCACTGG
>JANQSH010000177.1 GCA_028284145.1 Planctomycetaceae bacterium
AAATCCCAAGTCAAAAGTCTACTCAAGAAAAACGGAGGAGATGCCAGCGATGAAGCTCTTGAGGCGCTGCCAAAACAACTCAAGGAGATTCTGGAAACCGGTGGTAAGGGAGCCTCAAAGCGATCACCGAACATGGTGAATCCGAATATTCGTAGGGCAACCATTCCGTCATCAACACTATTCGGTGGAAGTACTTTCCAGCAATGGGGTCGTGGTATCGTGAAGTGGGGTTCGGGGGCAAAGGACGCACTCGACCGAATTGGAACGCTTACGAAGACTGAAATTCAGCGATTAGGAATCACAAGAAGCCAGGCGCAGGCAACGCTCGATTTCTACAGAAACGAAATGCTTCGTAATCCGGGAAACGCGACTGCAGCCGCTCGCGTCAAGCTCATGGAACATATTCTCGGGCAATTGTAGGAGTTACCGATGGACAAGTATGAATCTGCATTTGAGGTCAAAAATACGACTACGACTAACGTCACGTTTATTCTGGAGCCGTGGGGAAACGAGTACGAACTCCGGCCTAACTCAGTGATTCGAGTTGGTTTCAAGTCTGCCAGGTTCTCAGACATGCCGATCACTCACGAAGAGGGAAGAATCATAGTCGAAGGATGGGAAGACGTGGAATCCACCGGCATTTGGCTGGACGGTCAGCTAGTGGGATAGAACTGGGGGACTACGACGATCTTTCGGACGTGACATCGGTTGTGAATCATCGCGAATACAACAGCTTCGGCGTGATTGAATCGGAAAGCGATTCCAGCAAGGAGTTCATGTACGGTTACACGGGCCGAATTTACGACACTGATATTGACCTCTACGATTACCGGGGGCGAATTTATGATGCTGTCCTGAAACGTTTCATTTCCGAAGACCCGCTGGGATTCGAGGCGGGTGACGCCAATCTCAGTCGCTATGTCGGCAATAATGTGCCGAATGCCACCGATCCGAGCGGGCTTTGGCGTTGGGATAATGATTGGGTAGAGACAATAATTGGCACAGTGCTTCCTGTCAGAGAAAGAGATCGATCCGCAGCATACTCATTCTGGGTGACAAGTGGTGGAGGCAAATTGAAGGAAATTGGCGGTGGTGCCAAAGTTCTGATCGATGGAGATGGGGAAGTTGCAAGGCAACAGATGATTCGTCAGATGGCTCAACATTATGAGCGTCAGATTGAGATTCACAAGGATGCA
>JANQSH010000006.1 GCA_028284145.1 Planctomycetaceae bacterium
TCGTCAGATGGCTCAACATTATGAGCGTCAGATTGAGATTCACAAGGATGCAAATGGCGGCAATGTCCATAAGGCAATCGATTCAGCAACTGGATGGCAGATCGTTGGTGGAGAATTGGTAGGATTGAGAGACTTGAGCGATGCGTGGGACGGGTATGATTCTATCCAATTGAAGCGGCTTGAAGGAGTGGACCGAACTATCAAAACCTTGGAGGGTACCAGCAAGTTTGCTGGTTCAGTAGCGATTATCGGTGGAACAGGTCAGAGGCTGTTCCAAGCGACTCGAACTCCTTCGGCGCAATCACTCGTCACGGCTGGACCAAAAGGTAAACAAGGCGTGATCATTGGAAGGGGGCAGCAAACATTCACTGCACCGGATGGGGCGAAGTTTGCATCACGGGATGCTCTGAGAATGTATTTGCTTCAACAGAAGCATAACGCAAATTGGCCGAAATTGATGCTTCGAGTGCCCCTTAAGGGAACACAAGCCGCATTTGAGGCAGCGCAAGGGGCATGGGCGAATCTGCCACCAAATGTACGAAGCATGATGCACGGCGTTAATAACGGAACACGCCCCCTGTCGGATTTCACGAAGCTCCCAGCCGCGCAACGGCAGGCCATTCTCGACTACTACCGAACGACTGGTGCGAACGCATCGAAAGCAAACGCTGAGGCAGTCCGTCAACTAAATCAGCACCGTCTCGATTACCTCAACGGGTTGCGTCCAGATCCACCGGGTGGGATCGGAAACTTTCCGAAGCCGGGAGGTGGATCATGACGAATACCACCTTCGAGTACGATTTGTCGCCAATTCAACTACGATCCATCGTTGTAACATTCCGGAAACCAGCAGGAAGGTTGCTGTCAAGACAGCCTCTTTGCGACCCATACGGGTCAGTTGTTGATTTGACCCTGAATGGTGTTCGGCAATTCTGTAACGAAGCACCAATGGTTGTGCAACCAGATTTTCTGGTCGATAGAGCTAAAAACCGAATTGTGGGACTCAGTTTCGAGTTGACATCTCCAGAGTGGATGTTTTCCCGATGTAGTCAAATGTTACGGAATCTTGATTCGAGGGCAATTCGACTTTCTGGTCTGGAGGGTGAAGATTACGTCGGACTTGAAGTCTTGTGGGGGCAATCGTTAGCCTACGAACGCGAGTTTGCACAATTGGATTTTGGGCTTTGGGGATTCTTGTACTCAACTCAAGAACCGAACCAATTGGGCGAAGGATCTGAGTGGACACCTCCAGAGGGTTTGGTGGTTGGCGATGTCAGCCAGCTTGGTCTTGATCTCGACATATCTGGCGAGTACGTGGACGTAACTGCGGAGGTCGCAATGCCGGATTAGCGAATTATTTGTTGTCCCTAAGGAGTGAATCAGAGGTCGACTGGAACGTCGTGTCACCAAACCTGAAAAAATGGTTCTATGGTTCTTATGTAGAGTCAAGAGGTGGCGCGGTGGTTTAGGTGTTGGCTTGGTCTGTTTCCGGCCCTTTCGGTTGCCGGTGTCCGAATGTCCTTCACCGTGCTCCGTTTCCACCTCCTGCTCGTCAAACCGGACGTGCGGATCTCCCGCATCTGGCTTTCGGACAAGGACTCATGTGTTCGCCCACGGAAAGTCGCGTGTTCGGCGGGTCAGTTGAGCTAAGCCCAACTCATCATACAGATGTTCGTTCGGGTACGCGGAGAGTTTTCACAGCCGGTTGCGTGATGAGTTTCTGGCGGTGGAGGAGTTTGAAAGTCTGACGGCAGCGCGGAAGTTGACGCCACTTTGGAAGGAGGATTACGACTGCATGGATCGCTTGATTATTTGATGCCGCAGGAGTTTGCGGTGACGTGCGAGGAGCCGGACTGCACTTTTACCTTTCAAATATCCCACAGTGTGTGCCACCGAATATTTGGGCGGAATACTCAACAGTAAATGAACATGATCTGGTTGAGCGTTCCCTTTCTCTAGGACGATTTCCCTTTGTCGGCACAGTTCGCGAAGTATTTCCCCGATCTGTTTCCGACGTTTTCCAAAAAACACACGCTGCCGGTATTTTGGTACAATCACAACGTGATACTTGCAGTCCCACTTCACATGGGCCTGG
>JANQSH010000025.1 GCA_028284145.1 Planctomycetaceae bacterium
TGGAATCGAAAAGGGGAGTGCTGCTGCCGAAAGATGGCAGGCACTTTGCAATAAGCGGCGATGCACGCCGTGGCTCTGTCAGTGCATGACTGCTGGTTCACCCGGAAGGGGAACACCGCACGCCATCAGCCTGACATAACTCCCAATGGGAGAAATGGGCAGTTACGGCTGCCCCATTCACTCTAAGTCTGAAGACCGACTTCGACTGTGTCTCGAATCAGATCAGTTGCATTCCAGGCATGTGGAAATGTCTTGAAAGCTCGTTCGAGTTCATTTTCCGTAAGATGTCGTCCGAGACTCTGAACTGCGAAGTTCTGAATGTCCTCTGTTGTAATTCGATACCATTCATAATCTTCATGCGTAATGTCGTTTTTTTCCATTTTCCATTGGGGAAACAAAACTACTCGCCCTGCGTCATGCAGAGCGGAATTCCACACCGACACTGTGCCGCAGCGTCCGTAACCGCTACGGTGAGCAATGCCGATGGTGTGGTTCGTGAGAACGGTCATTGCCGCTCCGTTGTTTGCATAAAAGTGAAAAAGGTGAGAGTGGAGGAGCGAAAGGTGCTCCCCACTCTTATCATCTGCTGCCCGTCAGTGCACATTCACTGGCTCACCACAAGGGCGACTCCGTGTAACGTCACCTGACGTCATTCCAAATGGAACGTCCGGGGCTGCTGGGGGGCAGCCCCGTGTATGGTCATTTGGTTTACCATAGAAATCCAATGGCGATACCAATCGGAATCGCGAACAGTGCCAGATCGACAGAGGCATGAGCCAGCTTTTCAGATACGTCTGAAAGGGCCGACCGCTGCCAGTTTTTCGGAACCCACAGATAGGGAACCAGAACGAAATGCGCGATGGCACGAATCCAGTGACTGGCCAGCAAAAGCGTGCCGAACAGTGCACACAACAGGTATTTGCCTGCCAGCAGCCACTGGCGGACAAGGCTTCGATTTTCTTGCTTCCTTTCATGTTTCATGGCAATGTGGGGGTAAAGTTTATTCACCAGGAGTCGTTCTCGCAGATCATTCCCCCAGGACTGATCAAATGAGAGCGGCTCGTCAGGTGTAGCAATGGTTCAGTTCACTCCCGGATCCTTCGGATGACTTTCATTTTTGCAACCTCCATTCTGCATCTGATGAACTCGCGTTGCCTGCTGCGCACATTTCCAGCAAAGCTCACCCTTCTGCAAAAAGCCGCCATCAAATTCAATGGTGACGCCTTCGGCTTCCTTTTTGCACCATGTGCATTTTGCTGTGTCGTGAAACTGACTGATAACGGCTTGCATGAATA
>JANQSH010000028.1 GCA_028284145.1 Planctomycetaceae bacterium
GGTTCGACTCCATCCGGGATCACTTGATGATTGGTCTGTAAGTGTTTCGGCTGCACACGTCTGTGGTAAGGACGAGGACCGGGTTCAATTCCCGGACGGACCTCTTGAAGAAAATGGGGCGTTGGTCCAACGGGAAGACGCTTGGCTTGCACCCAGGTAATCGGGGTTCGATTCCCCGACGCTCCACTTTACCCCTGAAGAATTGAATACGCGGTAAGCAGGTCCTTCCAAAGACCTGGAGAAACGTCCGTACGAACCAGTTTGCTGATGTCGCTGAGGCACTCATCAGGATGTTTCTCTTGGACAACGGCAATCGCACACGCGGCTGTTGCTGGCGATCGACTTAGACCAGCACTACAACAGATCAAAGTTCGACGTTTCGACTGAATAAGCTCACCAACTGTTTTGATCGCAAATTGAAGCGCGAACGGATCGTTGTCATTGCTATCAGTTAAAGGAATTCGAATCAGATTAACCTCGCGAGGCAAAGAAGGAATAGCTTCTTCAATCGCTAGCTGAACAACATGCTGAATTTCATGGTTAGAGATTACGGCTAGATCGCGACAGTCATTGGCATTACCAACCCAGAGATTAAATGGAGAAAGCTGATTCATAGTGAGAATTCTAGGCAACTAAGGGCTCATGGCCAAATGGTACGGCACCAGCTCGGCAGGCTGGAAATCTGGGTTCGATTCCCAGTGGGTCCACTGAAACTTACGGAAGGTAGCCGGATACGGCTCGCCGGGCCGGTTTGCTAAACCGTGCGACTCCACCAGGGTCATGTGGGTTCAAATCCCATGCCTTCCGCTTAGTGAAACTACATGGCTCGATGGTGAAACGGACATCATGTCTCGCTTCTAACGAGAGGTTCCAGGTTCGAATCCTGGTCGGGCTACTGAACTGTGGTGTCTGTAGTGTACGTGGTACGCACGCCTGCCTGTGAAGCAGGAAGTATGGGTTCGACTCCCATCGGATACCCTTTAACAATACGAGTGTGCTCCTGGGAGAGCAGTCAGCCTCCAAAACTGACGGACAGGGTTCGACTCCTTGCACTCGTGCTTTGCCAACGTTGCCGAATAGCTAGGCACCGGTTTTGTAAACCGGTTGATGCTGGTGCAAGTCCAGTCGTCGGCCCCATATCTCGATGGTGTAACGGATCGCACAGGACTCTCCTAAAGTCCAAGTCCTGGTTCGATTCCAGGTCGGGATACTTAACATGCCGTGTGGGTGTGCTGGATAGCATTGCAGTCTTCGAAACTGCGGGACGGGGTTCGATTCCCTGACACGGTACTTACAGCCTGTGAGTGTGGCGGATTGCACGCGACTCTGCGAAGGTCGAGGGCCAGGTTCAACTCCTGGATGGGCTACTTTTGAGGTTCGGAAAGCGGATATCG
>JANQSH010000055.1 GCA_028284145.1 Planctomycetaceae bacterium
GCTTCGGGACCGTTCGCACAACCAGTGATCGATTCATCCTCTGACTCCTTTCCTAAATGAGGAATCAGAAGCTTATCTAAACTGCCTCAATCGCGCTAGACTCACATGCCATGCGCTCTAGCAACTGCTTCATTACTGGAAGTAGGTCTTTGCGATGAGTGTCGTTGCGATGCACAGAAAAGGAACAATTGCACTTCTTGTGTCTCCCTTTTCGATTGATGCGTTTGGGATCGAAGCGGATAGCTTCTTTGCAGCCGATGCAAATGATCTTCATGGGTCTGGTGTCCATGGAGTCGTAACAATTGCCAGTAATTGACAATCGAGAATATCTCGATAAACCAAGACTTATGTGGCGACACTACAACCTGCGATGCAGACGATGATCGTCGCGTTGCTGGATCTGATGCCCGCGAATTGAAATTCTCGCAGTTCTACTACGCATCGGCAATGCCCAATTGCTCCAGACGGCGGTAGAATTTCGCGCGGGTCATGCCGAGCAGTGTGGCTGCCTTGCTTTTGTTCTGCCCGGTCTCTGCCAACGCCCATTGAATGTACTCCATCTCCGACTGACGCAGGATCGTTTCCAGGTCAACCGATGGCGTGGATCGGACGGGACTTTCCGCCTGAGCCGACAAACCAGCCTGAAATCGGAACGGCAGGTCGGTCAATCGAATCTGCAATTCGGCAGCGGTGTCGTACGCCTCCTGCACAACCTGTTGCAACTCAGCAACATTTCCGGGCCAGTTGTAGCGTTCGAAAGCAGCGATTGTCTCTTGCGTCAAACCGCTTTTTGAATCACCACTGCCAAGGTTGGCTCTTTCCAGAAAGAACTGTGCCAACAGTGGAATGTCCTCGATGCGCGCACGGAGTGGCGGGACATCGATCTTCAGCGTCGAAACCAGATGCCCGAATTCCTCCCGCCAGATCTGGTCAGAAAGAAGTTCGGCAAACTCGGTTTTCGAAGTTGCAATAAGCCCCTTGAGACTGGCAAGCGAGGAATTGTTCGATTGTGTGAACGCATTGATGAGAAGTTCCTGACTGTCATGCGATAGCGTTTCCGCATTCAGCAGACACAACGTCCCCGGTCGCAGGCTGGCCGCCGGTTGACTCGATTGATCCTCTTCCGGTGTCAGCAACGGCTTTAACGTCCGGCGCATTTCACGGGGTGAAATCAACTCACAGTCCAGAGGGACGAACGCTCGACCGGATGTGGGCGATTCCTGACCGATGGTTTTCAGCCGTTCCTCATGGATCAACCGGGCGATGTGTTCTTTTCCCGTACCCTCTTCACCGACAATCAACACTGAAACCTGTGTCTGGCAGGCAACCTCAACCTGGGCAAGTACCCGTTGCATGGCGGAACTCTTACAGACCAGCGTCGAGAGTCCGAATCTCTGACGTAGCGACATCCGCAAGGCGGCCAGTTCCGCGTGAAGCAACTGGTGTGGCTGTGTGTCCTTTGTCTTGATCTGCGAATCAATGCAATCAACGATTCCCAGGACAGCATCGACGTATTCTTCCCCACGCTCGTTGATTTCCAACAGAGGGAAGAAGTGAATCATGCGTGGCAGGGGCTCACCCGATTTCGGATGAATGTAGCAGGGAACACTCGTCTGTTCTCCATCAAACAGTTCTGGCGGCGGACAGAGAACGCTCGTGAGTGTCTCGACAGTTTCCACGCTTTCGACCGACGCATAGTCACATTTCTCCCCGACGATGTCATCATGCGTCCATCCGGAAAGCCGCTCCAGGCCCGCATTGATAAAGATAACATTTCGCCGACGCCCCACCAGAAACAACGGGGGAGAAACGGCCGAGAGGATCGCATCGAGACGGGGTTTTCGTCGAGTCCGTTTAGTCATGTCGGCATACAACCTGAATAGGACCTTCTCTTGATCGGAGCGCCTTTACGCTGCGACGTGGTAGAATGTGGGGATTTCATTCCTGCAGTTCATTTTTCCGTTGAAGAAGGCAAATACGCCAACGATCAGATCATCGACGCTTTCTCTTCATCTCCAGCGCGGAACCGTTTGACGCATCCAGAAATAAGGTCATTGCCGGTAAACAGCAAGGCTGAAAGTTGACGGTAAGCCCCCCTGCTCAAGCAGCAGCAACACGTGAACCCGCCGCGAAACAGCTGCTTCCTTGCCAGATCGATAAACCTTCAACAACATTCTGCGTTCTTTGGCCGTCAAGCGGATACTATCTATGGTTTGGTCTCCGAAGTACGTTTGTCGTGTGGAAACAACCATGTACTTTAGAACCAGACCTATTCTTTTGACCATACCGGTTCGTAAACCGCTCCGATCAGAACGTGGATTTATTCAGGCGCGTATTACGCTTTTCTGTGCCGCGATGAACGTCGTTTAGAGCGCGTCCGAAATAACCGTAGCGTCATTCGAACGGGTATTTTCGTTCCAAATGGTCCGCCAGTCGCTACGATAAAACTAGACGTAGTCTAGCCTGCAAATACAGGGTCCCACGAACCAGATACGAAGGAAGAAGTCAACCGCTCGAATCAGCAAGTCCGGCGTTTACCAGTCGTCAGAGCGGAAGGGGGAGGCGGGTAGCCCCTCTTTGTTGTACAGGTTGGCCCCTGCCGGGTTCATCGAGTAGGCGTAGCGCACGGCGACCGGTTGAGGCACCTGTGGAGATGTGACGACGATGGTGCCACCTTCAATTGTCGCCTTGCCCCAATGCCAGACCTTATCCTCACCAGCGATGGCGAATCGCTGCAGCTTTTCACCCTTCACTTCCTGCGTTGGGCTGAGTCCCTCTTTCTTTCCGACCATCAAACCGCTGCCGATATGATCAAAGCTGATCACGGCGCGATTGCCGTCGAACTTTATCTCTTTGAAGAGAGGTCCCGATGGGACAACTTTTTTGTCATAAACGGAGGCTTCAGCCCAGCGCGCGAGCCGGTCGCCCACGTCCTGCTTGTTCCTGGGATGGATGTCGTTGGCGTTGCCGATGTCGATAATGACGGCCATGCCTGTGTGCGGCAGGTTGAGGGTTTTCCGTTGTGCCTCGCGAAGCTTGGCCCAGCCATCACCTCCGGCCGGGTTGTCGGTTGGTTTTCGAAAGTCGGCCAGTTGGACGAAACCGAAAGCAAGTTCGTCATTCTCGAAGACCATTCGCCACCCCTGAATCAGTGCTCGCATCTTGTGGTAATACGATTCGCCCTCATTGCCATTACTTTCACCCTGATACCAGATGGCTCCGCGTACGGATATGGGCTTCAGCGGATGCACCATACCGTTGTAGATTTGCGACGTGCCGCCAGGTTTTGCGTCTTTGAGTTCCGGAACTGACTCAAAACCAACAGGTGGCGTCCAGGGTTCAATCCGTGTGCCACCCCAGTTTGTGCCAATCAGCCCGATCGGAACGTTTACGTTCCTGCTTAATCGACGTCCGAAGTAGTATCCAACGGCGGAAAACCCGCTGACCGTTTTTGGCGAGCAAACGACCCATTTGCCTGGCGCGTCGTCTTGCGGTTTTTCGTTTTTGATGTGACTCTGCACATTGTACAGGCGGATGTTGGGATGATTGGCAGCGGCAGTCTCCTCTTTGGGATTTGCCGACCGACTGACGGACCATTCCATGTTGGACTGACCGGAACAGATCCAGACTTCACCAAGCAGGATGCCGGTCAGTTCGATGCTGTTCCTGCCAGCGACCTTGAGCGTATGCGGTTTTCCGTCCGCCTTCATGGATGGCAATTCGACCCGCCAGCGGCCATCTTCATTCGCCTTCGCCGAGGCCATCCTGCCATTGAAGGAGACAGTGACCTCTTCACCCACGTCTGCCCATCCAAAGACACGGATCGGCTTCTCCTGCTGCAACACCATCGAGCTGCCGAAAATGTTGGGCAACCGGACATCGGCCTGCGATGGGACGGCCAATGCACAGGCCAGCAACAACAGCGCAGCGAAGGCGACAATTCTCTTCATCGTCAGTTCTCCTTTTTGAAGACTCGTGACAGAATTTCTGAACGAGCCATTGTAAAGAAGAAACGCATCAGTTGAGAAGCATGTCAGGCAGCGTCGTATTCCGAAATGCGGTTATGCGGTGCGAATGGAGAACGCCAATCGGCCGATTCGGTCAGCAGGTAACGCATGTAGTAGGCGTCTTCGGTTGTGTCGTCGTAGTGGTGACGCAGCACGGCTGCAGCACGAAATCCCTGTTTTTGGAAGAAAAGCTGACCAGCGAGATTGGTCTCGCGGACTTCCAGCACGATTTCTTTGCGGCGTTGTTGCGAAAGTTTATCGACGAGGCGCTGAATCATCTGTTTGCCGATACCATATCGACGGGCATCTTTCGCGACGGCAAAATTGAGGATTCGCAACTTGGCCTTATGCAACTCGTAGATCATGAAGCCAACAATGTTGTCGTCGTGTTCTGCCACCATTCCGATGCAGTTGCGCTGTCGCAGGTAAGACAGAAAATCTTCTTCCGTCCAGGCAAATTCAAAACTGTCGGCTTCGATGCGGAGGACTTCCGGCATATCCCGGCGGATCAACCAACGAATTTGAACTTTCAACTCAGGTTGTTTCGCATCTCCAATGCTCACGATGGCCTCCTTGCCGACCGTAATGCCCCGGTACAGGGAACGTGTTTACAGGCCTTTCGCGTCACGTCTTTGGTCGTGGCTGCGTCAGGCGAACCAGAATGAAATGTTGCGAAATTCTGTTGCGACGATGATGATCGTCTTGATCACCAACTGTTTGACAAACAGGCCCCACGAGCCGGAGACGTCACACCAGAAGGTAAACTGTCTAATGGGATGAATGATCCAAAGTCTTTTGAAGGGTTGCCTCGGGTTAAATGGCGTTTTCACCAGAAGCGACGGAACATACCACAGAGCAAAATTCCGGCAAAGCCGAATTTGAAGAATTCACCAGCCCAAAAAACCAATTTGTCGAATTCCCCCTCCCACTCACATCAATGTCAGAAAGGATAGCACGAAACCGGCACACATGTCTGTGCGATTGGGACGAAACGACTCAGTGGTTTTTGCACAAAGGGCGGTGTTGCAACAGGTGATTGAGAACACGATCAACTCCGGCAACCTGGCGGGCGAGTTCACTTATGGCCTTCTTGTCGCATTCCGATTCCAGCACTCCCTCAATGCAAATCCCGTCTTCCAGTCGCCGAACGACGAGTGAGGAAAACTGCAGATTCGGTTCTGAGAGGAGTTGCCGCTGCACATCCTCTTCCATCTGGTGGAGCCGATTCGCTGGTTCAACAACGGCTTGAGTCGTGCACTCAGCGCTTTTCTGCATACTTGAAGGTGCTGCAGATTTTCGAGACTTCCTGCTCATGTGGTCATTCCTTTCCCCACATTTCCATGGGTTTTTATATCAACTGTATTGAGTGTAATGCGTAACCACTTCTCAGCGGAAGCACGATTGACCTGAATTTCGTGACAAAGATCAAACTCATCATCCAATAGATTTGGCAACTGTGCGAATGCACTTTGAATCTGAGACAAAACTTATAAAGATCCTGCAAACGTCGTACCAAGTCGAATTACCGAAACTCGGAAAACTTTATGCAAACCATGCAGGCAACCTGTGACTCCTAAACAGCTCATTCTTCTCAAAAGTCCCGACATCAAAGTGTCGGGGTGGATAATCGCCTCTCTATACCTGAATTTCCATCTTGCGTTAACTCAAGAAGTTCATTAAAGATCCGCCCCTTTCTCGAGTTTTTGACTCAATTTCGGCGGATTCCCGTCAGATCAACAACCGATAATTTCAGCAGGGTCTCCTGTCGAAATGAACCCCATGATGTGGGAATTTGGGGACTTCAAAGTCCTGTCACTTCGTTTCCATTTCGCGCACAACCCTATTTGTTAATCAGAACTGATCATCGGGCCGACAGATTTCCGCTGCATGCCTCCGGCATGAAGGGGAAAACCGTTGTTCGGAGATTGCTGCGCTCGTCGCTGTGGCAATCCGGCTGGGCGGAGACTTTTCCCTCGTTTCAGGGAAAGGAAAACTTTTCTGCGTTTCGGTGCCGAGGGCGAAGGGACTCGTCTTCACAGGTTAAAGGAAAAAATGCCAATGCGATTGATGCAAACTTTACACTGCTGGCGAGTCTGCGCGGGACTGCTGACCGTCGGCCTCATCTCTTCGAGTGCTCAACTTGAGGCTCAGGAGTTCTCCACCGCAGCTCAGGTGGTGACCGCCAATGCTCCGGTCGAACACTCATTGCAACCAGTCATTCGATACGCCAGGGGTATCCGCGACAAAGTCGATGATATTCGTGATTACACCGCCGTGTTCGCCAAACTGGAACGACACGGAAATGATCTGGAAAAAACGATTATCAATATCAAATTCCGCACCGAACCCTTCAGCGTTTACATGAAATTTGTCAAACCACACAAAGGGCGCGAAGTCATTTACGTTGATGGCAAAAATGGTGGTAATCTGCTGGCACATGAAACTGGTTTCAAATCTTTGGCCGGCACGCTTTCGCTGAACCCCACTGGAAGCCGCGCGATGAAGGGAAATCGTCACCCCATTACCGAATTCGGCATGGGCAAGATGGTCGACATTCTGATCGACATCTGGGAAGCCGACCTGAAACACGATGACGTCCGCGTGCGATACTTCCCGAATGCGAAAATCGGCACACGGGAATGCAAAGTGATTCAGACCTGGCATCCCGAACCGAAACCTGGAATTCAATTCCACATGACCCGCCTGTTTATTGACAACCAGACAAAGTTGCCGATTCGCGTTCAGCAGTTGGGCTTCCCGACCGAAAAAGGTGGCGAACCGCCAATTATCGAAGACTATACTTACACGCAAATCCGCACGAACGTCGGCCTGCGAAATATCGACTTCGATACCAGGAACCCAAAATACGATTATTGATACCCGTTCGGCCTGGCCTTCTTGTGATGGCTGTTCAAAATGTGGCGACCTCGAGGGTCAGGCGGCAGTGCCTGACCCTTTTTTCATGGTCCTTCGACGATGCATCAAGCGCACCGACAACGACACTCTGCTAAAATTTTCCGAGTGATATTCGACGAACTCATTGAAGACACGCCAATGACCCAGCCTTTTGAACCGAGTCGCATCATCGCCAGGAAACGGGATGGGGGGGAACTGACGCCCGAAGAACTCGCCGCTGTCGTGGCCCGTTATGTCAGTGGCGATCTGCCTGATTACCAGATGGCAGCACTCGCGATGGCAATTTGTATCCGCGGCATGACAACCCTGGAAACAGCCGCGCTGACAGAGTTGATGTTGCGATCTGGTGATGTGTTGCACTGGAACGATGATGGGCGCCCGGTGGTCGATAAACACTCCACCGGAGGCATCGGCGACAAAACCTCGCTCATTCTTGCCCCCCTGCTGGCCTGTTGTGGGATGCGTGTGCCGATGGTTTCCGGCCGTGGTTTGGGACCGACCGGAGGAACGCTCGACAAGCTGGAGTCGATTCCCGGCTTTTGTACCAATCTTTCACAGCGGGAGATTGTCGAGATCACCAATCGTGTTGGTTGCGTGATCACCGGTGCAACGGAGAATCTTGTTCCGGCTGATCGCAAATTGTATGCATTGCGGGATGTCACGGGGACGGTCGAATCGATCCCGTTGATCACCGCCAGCATCATGAGCAAAAAGCTGGCAGAATCACTGGATGCGTTGGTGCTGGATGTCAAATTCGGTTCCGGCGCGTTCATGAAGACCAGAGAACAGGCGACCGAACTCGCCCGATCGATGGTCGAGACCGGCGGAAAAATGAACGTATCAACCACCGCACTATTGACCGATATGAATCAACCGCTGGGACGGATGGCGGGCAATGCCGTCGAAGTGAATGAGTGCCTTGAAACCCTGCGTGGCGAAGGCCCGTTGGATTTGCGTGAACTGACACTTGCATTGGCGGCAGAGTTGCTGGTCCTGGCCAATCCAAATGTCAACCATCAGGAGGCAATGACCCAACTCGAGACTGCACTCGATTCGGGAACGGCGTACAACAAGTTCGTTGAGATGGTTACAGCTCAAGGAGGTAACCTTAATACCAGTCGCGAGATTGCGAAGACCTGGGAAATCACTGCGGAACAACCGGGAATTGTCGCGGCGATTGATGCCGAACAGATCGGTTGGGCCATCATCCAGATGGGGGGTGGGCGAAAGTCGAAAACGGACGCCATCAATCATGCGGTTGGTTTGGAAATGCTCGTGAGAATCAGCGATGCCATTGTATCGGGGCAACCACTCGTGCGTGTTTTTTTTGATCCGCAATCAGACCGGGAACGTGAAGAGGTATCAAGCCGCATTCGGAAGGCAATCCAGATTGCTGACCAACCGGTGGCAACTCCGAAATTGATTGTCAACCGCATCACAACAACAGCAGATTCCCCGGAAAAGAGAGAAAGAAGCAACAGATGAGTGACGTCGAACGACAGCAGTTGGTCGAGGTGGCTCTGGCCGCGCAACAACACGCGTATGCACCCTATTCCAGGTTTGCCGTTGGTGCAGCGTTACGGACATCAAGCGGTGCGGTCTTTTCCGGATGCAATGTGGAGAATGCGTCTTACGGATTGACCATCTGTGCGGAACGAGCCGCAACGACAGCAGCGGTTGCAACCGGCGAACGAGAATTCTCACTGCTGGTGATCGCGACTGATGGCGGTTCTCCGCCATGCGGTGCCTGCCGACAGTTTCTCTCTGAGTTTGCCAGCGATCTGCCAATCCTGCTGGTCGACAGTACAGAGAAAGATCCGATCGATACAATTGACGAGACGAATCTCAAAGATCTGTTGCCACGACAATTCGCATTGTGACGAGAGCGTATTACGCTTTATGCACTTATGTCCAACTTGCCTGACAAACAGCCAAATCCTGATTCTTCTGAGCCGGAATGCGATGCGCTCTGGAAACTGCTGCATGGCCAGCTGCCACTGGAGAAGGAGACGGTCTTCTTTATCCTGGCCAGCGCGTTGGATGTCTTCATGACCTATCTCGTGCTGCGGTATTCAGCGGATGGCAAGTTGCAGGCCGACATTGTTGAATCGAACCCGGTCGCCGCGTGGTTCTTCAACCGTTGGGGCATGAAGGGGATGGTCTATTTCAAGTTTGCGGTTGTTGCTCTGGTCTGTGTTATCGCGCAGGTGGTGTACCGCAAGCGTCCCGTCACAGCGAGTGTGCTGCTCAAAGGCGCAACGATGTTGGTTGCAGGAGTGGTCATTTACAGTTTCTTCCTCTTTCTGCGCGCCTCGGGCCACGTGTGATCGACAAATCACTTCGCACTTTTTAGGCTTGGAGAATTGCCGTTGCAAAAGAGACCGAACGGCACTGCACCCCAACATTTTTGCCCCATGGGATTTTTTTGATGATGATTGACGCCATTCCTCAGGAATTGCAACAACGCCTTGACAAATTCAATCAACAGCACCTTGTCACCCATTGGAAAGATCTGTCATCCGAACAGTGCAGTCGGTTGATGGCCGAGTTGGAATCGATTGACTTCGCCGAGATTCAACAGGCATTGGCGACGAAAGCCGCATCCACCAGCGCGGAGACCCCGGCTTCACGTGCTGCCCGCTGCCAACCCCCCTCTCAACTGATTCGACTCGCCGATCTGGAACAGGACGCCGAAAAACGACAGCAGACCGAGAAAGCCGGACTGAAAATGCTGCGCGATGGCAAAGTGGGTGTGATTCTCGTCGCAGGAGGACAGGGAACCCGATTGGGTTTTGACCACCCAAAGGGAATGTTCCCGATCGGCCCGGTCAGCGATCATACGGTATTTCAGATCCTGTTCGAGCAGGTGATCGCCCGATCGCAGCAAGCCGGTGCCGCGATTCCCTACTTCATTATGACCAGTGATGCGACCCACGACGAAACGGTGGCATTTTTTGAAGAACACGACTATTTCGGCATGAATGCGGATGACGTGACACTCTTCAAGCAGGGAACGATGCCCGCCATCGATGCGGAAACTGGCAAAGTGTTAATGTCCGCACCGAACGCGATTGCCAAAAGCCCTGATGGGCACGGCGGAATGTTGCAGGCTCTGCACAAAAGTGGTGCCTTCGCCAGGATGGTCGACGCCGGTTTGGAGGCGTTGTTTTACCATCAGGTCGACAACCCGTCGGTTATCGTCTGCGATCCGATATTACTTGGCTGCCATCAGATCTACGAATCGGAGATCACGACGAAGGTGGTTGCCAAGATGTCGGCGGAAGAACGGATGGGCGTGCTGGTGGAAGTCGATGAACAAATGGAGATCATCGAGTACAGCGATCTCCCGAGCGATGTTGCCTCAGCGACCGATGACAGTGGGAACCTGCGGATCTGGGCGGGTAACACGGCAATTCACGTCTTCAGTGTTGCATTCCTGAAACGATTGCATGATGCAGGTATTGACCTGCCGTTCCACCTCGCGAACAAGAAAGTCCCTTACATCGATGCCGATGGTCAACTCGTGGAACCCGCCAAACCGAATGGGATCAAATTCGAACGATTCATTTTCGATGTGCTGCCGCAGGCGACCAAAGCGTTGGTGTTCGAGGCGGATCGCGACCGGGAGTTCAATCCCGTGAAAAACGCGGAAGGCAATGATTCTCCGGAAACTGCGAAAGCCGCTCTGATCCGGACAGCTCGGAATTGGCTGGAATCCGCCGGAGCGATCGTAGCCGGGAAAGTGCCGGTGGAAATCAGCCCGCTGTTTGCCCTGGATATAGCGGATGTCAAAGAAAAGATCGAACCGGGCAGAATGTTTGCGGAACCGACATACCTTCGGTAAACCATCGTGAAATTTCGACATGAATTCTCCGACGGGAGAGAATATACTGAACCATCGCCCGTCGAAAAACGTTCTTTTTCTACCGGCATGGAAATCCTTCTTCGTTGGACACCCCTCCTGAGTCCTTCATGGCTGATTTTATTACGGTCCTCGACGACCACATCATTCTGAAAGCACAACATTCCGACGATGTCCTTGTGGTCATCCCCGAGGGAGATATCTTCGGGTTTCGCTACAACGATCTGCAGACAGAATACAACCGCGTCTATCCGCTGTTCGATCAACTCAATCTGAAAAATCTCATCCTCGATCTGGGGCAGATTGACTTCATCGACTCCTCGCTGATCGGAATCTGCATCAGCCTGTCGAAGAAATCGCGTTTGTGCGGTGGCAAGTCGTACCTGTGCAATCTCTCAGAACGCGTACGTGAGATTCTGAGGTCACAACAGTTGATAGAAAACGACCGCTTTGAGGAATTGTGGAAACAGACCACCACGCGCGAAGAGGCCCTGGCCGCGATTGCGAGTGTGTGAAAAATCCACGAACAGAGCAGTTTACCATTTCGTGTGACGCCTCTGGTTCGTGGGGGGGCTGTGTGTGTGTAGTCCGATCGACGTTCATCACGGCACAGAAGAGCGTAATACGCTCCAGGAAAACAGGGCAATGCCGTATTTTTCTGAGCGAACGTGTTGCGTGGTAACGCTGCAATGGGAACAGAGCTTCCTGACGACTTCGTCATCCCGGTTTGACGAGCAAACCAGGTTACACTGCGGTGTGAAATCTCATTATCGGATGACTCAGGCATGCACGCTCCCCCCCGTTTTCCTGTTGACTGAAAACCGTCACGTCAGCGAAACGCAGTCCGTTTGTCTGGATGCGTCGTGTAACGACGGAGTACCACGATGAGGTATCGTCGCAGCCAGAAAACATCATGCACGTCTGACTCATCCCAATAACCGACGTTCACCACCTGGGGCCGTGGCGGTAATTCTGCAGCGACTGGTAGTTCTGGAAGCAGAGATAGCCAAACATGATCGTCAAAAACAGCGGGTCGGCTCCCAGCAGGCCGGACTTGTTGGTTAACGCCCACAAGCCAGCAGCGGTTACCGCGCCTGATGCGATGACCGACAACTTGATGCAGTTCTCCTGTGCATTGCGACCGCCATAGAGGGTGAACAGTTCGCGGCTGATATGCCCACCATCCAGAGGCAACACCGGAACCAGATTCATCACGTTCCACAGAAAGCTGATCCAGAGCGTGAAGTACAAAGTTGAAACGATGATTTCATTCCAGCGGGTTCCGAAGGCGATCGCCGGTGGCCACTCGGCGAGTGCCCCGGCATCAAACGTCGGCTTCCAGAATGTGGCACCTTCAGCAAAATTCCCGGTGAACCACAAGGGAGTCCACACCAGAAAAAACAAAGCAAAACCGGCCAGCGGGCCAGCTGCCGTGACCGCGATATTTTTTTTCGGGGCATGGTGGGTCGTCGTGGCGTAACCTCCAAAGAAATAGAGAACAATTTCTGATCGCCAGCCGAATCGGGTCGTGACCAGCGCATGGCCCAATTCATGCACGAGAATGGCAATGAAGATACACAACACGCGGGCGACAATTGCCGCAGGGTCCGAACCATCACCCCATGCCAGAAAAGCGGAGGTGATCCAGAAGACCGGATGCACACGGACCGGTATCCCCAGCAGGGTGAATCGCAAATCGTAAGGAGTCTCGCCGACCTGACCGAACATCTGTTGCCGCAATTTTGAAAAAGAGGATGGAAAAATATCGCTTCGTCGAACTGTAGTGGAGGCGGCGTAAAATGACAATCGGCGAATATCGCGAATCAGGTCAATTCACCGATCAGAACTTCAATTGACCATAAGCGGCGATCAGCTACCATAGAGCGCGTTCGAGAAGACTGTAGCGTCTTGCGAACTTGTATTTTGGGCCCCAATAGTGCGCCAGCCGCTACGACAAAACGAGACCTGGTCTCGCTGCCGGATGGCCGAAGGGTCGCACAAGCGTGGTTGCCGTGGCTGTGACAGGCCACGCCAGCCTCTGCGGGGATACCCCGTGGGAGAAGCGTTGCTCGGATTTCGTTGTGTGACTGGTTCAACAACCAAGTTTGTTTGGTTGTTGGCCAGTCGAGACAGGATCAGTTGTGCGGCCCATCGGTCATTCTGTTTGTTGATCCCTTTCTTTTGGAAGGACTCATGGGGTTGCTCGATTTCCTTTTGCGACTTCTCGGCTCAGGTGGGCACTCGGAATCACCGATAAGCCCAACGGCTTCATTTCGCGCCGATCACCGAAAGAAGGAACGTGGTACGGTCACACTACAGCCGCTACGTTACCAGTCGGACAGAACGATTCACGATGTTCCACCTTTGGAATCGGTCGAACCGCCCTATCGATTTGCCCGGCCCAACGCGACCTTCGACAAATTCGTCGACCTGACAACCGACGAGCGATCTGAACGGCTTGCACGCTACAGTCTGCCGACATTCCGCACGCCAGACCAGTTGGCGGAGTGGCTGCAAATCTCAGTCGGCCAACTCGCATGGCTGGGGCATCGATTTCACGATCGCCAACGAGCCGGGCAACAACGCGATTCCCATTACCACTATCAATGGCTGAAAAAACGGCGTGGCGGTTTTCGGTTAATCGAAGCCCCGAAAACGAAACTGCGAAATGTCCAGTCCGATATCCTCTCGGAGATTCTGGAAAAGGTGCCCGCTCATTCCTCGGCTCATGGATTTGTTCCCGGTCGATCCATCGTGACCAATGCCTCGCCGCATGTCGGTCAGCATGTCGTTCTGAAGTTTGACCTCGACAATTTTTATGCCCGGGTTCGGTTCAATCGCGTGGTGGCGTTATTCCGTGGGATCGGGTATTGCCGGGAGATGGCGATCTGGCTGGCTCGGCTGACGACCACGGCGATTCCCACCAACCTTCCCTTTCCGGAGGGTGATCCAACGGCTCTCAATCCCTATTGGAGTCGACATCTGGCCCAGGGTGCGCCAACGTCACCAGCCATCGCCAATCTGGTTGCGTATTCGCTGGATATCCGATTGTCCGGACTGGCTCGCAGCTTTGGTGCGGAATACACTCGCTATGCCGATGACCTCACTTTTTCCGGCTCGCGTGGTTTCGCAAGATCACTCTCGACCTTTATTCCGCTGGTCACGCAGATCGTTCGCGATGAGTCGTTTCGAGTGAACCGCAAAAAAAGAAAAGTCGTTCGTCAATCACAAAGGCAGGTTGTGACGGGCGTGGTGGTGAACGATCGAGTGAATGTTTCCCGCAAGGATTTCGACCAGCTCAAAGCCATTCTGCATAACTGCCGTCGACTTGGACCGGCTTCGCAGAATCGCGAAAATCATGATGATTTTGCCGCGCATTTGCGCGGACGGATTGCGCATGTCGCCCACCTCAATCCACAGCGCGGCGAAAAATTGCTGAGACTGTACAATCAAATTCGCTGGTCGCAGTAAACGACCATTCAATGAACGATCCCGGTCGCAGAAAAGTCGGGGAAGAGGGCGGATACGTGGGTGGTTTCTTTCGCATGTTGATGGGCGTTCCTTTTCTTCGCCCGATCATGCGCCCTTTTACCCGTTTCCTTGTGGGGATGATTGCCGTCCCCTTGATGCGACTCTTTCTCCGAAAAGTGGTTCGGGTCTCCAACCTCGATGAGGAGATGGAAAAGGATATCGAGCAGTGGTTTCGCGGAGCGCTCGTGTTGCTGGTCGCCACGCGCAGTTTTGAGACATGGCTGTTCGGCGTCGAAGAAGATATGTCACTGAGAAGCGAATGGGGTTGGGTGATTCTTGGGTTTCGCTTGCTGCTGGCAATCAGTGTGGTGGAAATGATGCCCGACCAGGAGCTTTTCGCCGTGATTCATCCCGGCCCGCCGAAGCTGAACCTCGATTGGAAATATGGCATCTTCCGCGAGATTCGGGAGAAAAAAAAAGAGATCATCAAAGGCTTTATCTGCCAGCATCTCAATCGCTCATCACCCGTATTCGCCATTCTCGCCGCCATCGTACCCGGCAATGCGGGTTGGTTCTGCTACGGTATGGCTCTAATTCAGTATTTGATCATTGGTCTGGTGACGTCGCGAGACAAGGCAATGGATGTGCTTTCAGAATTCGATCGACAGGTAGCTCAACGCCGTCGTGAGTTGATCGATGAGTTTCACATTGACGACCAGACACAGGTTTCGGCGAGTGAAAAGTCAGCGAAACGCATCGCCGAAGATGTCGCCGAAGAACAAGCCGAACGCGAATCAAGAAAGAAAGAAGAAGACTGACGATTTGTATGCGTTGAAATTTCCTTTTGCCAGGCCGCCAGGCTCGCAAAGATGAATCGCAGCTGCGATCGCTACGTCGTCGCGGAGTGACCGCTCCTGATGACTTTGTCAGTTCACTTATCGATCCCGCCCAGCTCTGCATCGTGCGGCAGGGCGGGTATGTCTCCAGTCGACATGCTACGCACGGCGGTACCACGACTTCATTTCGCGACCTCATTCCACGACGCATAACGTCGCGATAACAGTTCCACCCTGCCCCTCAAGCGAAGAGCATTAAGAACCAAGGGGCAAAACCGCCGTTCCGTTGAAAAACGACGAGGAAATCAGCATTTGCCGCGTGTTCTGTCCGGATGCTCTAACCCACTGATTA
>JANQSH010000064.1 GCA_028284145.1 Planctomycetaceae bacterium
CGACGGCCAAAGTGCTGCAACAAATCACCCTCAACGAGATCGATGCCGCATTCCTGCACTGCGGATACGGCGCCACGTGAAAAAGTAACTTGCTCTAGAGCGTATTACGCTCTCTTGTGGCGCGATGCACGTCCTTTGATCTGCAAACACAGGCTCCCACGAGCCAGAGAGGTCGCACCAGAAGGTAAACTGCTCTATCCTGTCATCCCATTCTGTTCTTCTTCCCTCACGGATAAATGGCAGGCGGGAACATAACTCTGCGAAAACACTCAGTTGGCGGCCTGCCGTCGCAGCCAGTCTTCAAAGAGCGATTCCAGCGTGGCCAGAGGCACGGCTCCGTTGCTCAGAATGAAGTCGTGAAAGGCTTTGATGTCGAAATTTTTTCCCAGGGTCTGTTCCGCTTTCGCGCGAAGAGCGAGAATTTTCAGTTCACCAATTTTGTACGCCAATGCCTGTCCGGGCCAGGAAATGTAACGATCGACTTCGTTTTCGATATCGAGTCGTGTCTTGGCCGTGTTCTCCTTGAACAGGGCAATCGCCTGTTCGCGCGTCCAACCCATCGAATGCATGCCGGTGTCGACCACGAGTCGAATCGCCCGCCACATTTCATAGGTCAACTGCCCGAACTTTGAATATGGATCCTGATACAGCCCGATCTCTTCGCCCAGGCTTTCGGCATACAATGCCCAACCTTCAACGTAAGCCGTGTACCCGGAAAACCGACGAAACCGGGGCATGTTTTCCAACTCCATCGCCAGGGCAATTTGCAGATGATGCCCCGGCACCGCTTCATGTAAAGAAAGGGCTTCGATTTCATACCTGGGTCGCGCTTCAGGTTTGTACAAATTGACGTAATAAGTTCCTGGGCGAGTTCCATCAGCCGAGGGGCGCATGTAATAGGCGGTCGTGGTATCCGGTGCCAGCAAAGCGGGGATCGCCTTCACGCGATAACCAACACGCGGCAGTTTGCCGAACAACTCCGGCATTTTGGGATCGATACGCTTGCCCACATCCTGATACGCCTGAAACAGATCATCCGGGTTGTCGAAGTAGAATTGCCTGTCGGTCCGCAAAAAGTTGAGAAACTCAGCAAAACTACCTTTGAATTTCACGTCTTTTACAATCTGCTCCATCTCGGCTCGAATCCGCTTCACTTCTGCCAGGCCGATTTCATGGATCTCTCTGGGCGTCATTTCGGTGGTTGTGAACATCCGCGCCCGGTATGCATAAAACTCCTGCCCACGCGGAATTTGCGAAACGCCCACTTCATCAAAACAGGCTGGCAGATATTTGGTTTCAAAAAACTTCAAGAAAGATTTATACGCCGGAACAATATCGTCACGAATGACGGTTTGCGCTTCAGTCTGCAACTCGTTAACACGACTCTCTTCGATTGATTCGGGCATGTCACGAAACGGTTTGTAGAACGGACTCTTCGCAGGATCATCGACAATCTGTTTGCGGATCTGCTTCGGCACGCGGGTCATTACGACCTTGGGCTGTATGATCCGGCGACGAATACCCTCCTGCATCAATGCTTGCGTTTGTTTGATCTTCTCTGGTAACGCCCGCAGTCGTACGATCCAGTCGAGAAAGTCCTGCTCCTTTTCAAAGCGAAGCGCATCGACCGTAGAATTCTGATTCTGAATTCCCCCCCTTTGAGTTAATGGGACCAGATACCAGCCGTATTGAAAGGCCTCAACATTCAACTCATATCGTTTGCGGAATAACTCGATATTGACGCGGTCTGATGCCGAGAGCTTATCGACATTGATCCGTTTGAGTTGCTTGAGGATCTCTTTTCCGTGATCGTGACGCCGTTGATGCGCAGCCAGACTCACATCCGACCATTTCGTATTGAAGCGTCGGTCGCCCAGACTGGATGCCCATTCGGGCGAATTCTCCATCCAGACATCCCACTCGGCTTCAAAGATCCTGTGGAGTTCGCGCGCGGCGTTTTCGTCCGGTCCATCCGGGAATGCTGGCGTCAAGCCGGTCATCATCAGAAACAGGAAGCAGGCGAGTTGCTGGGATTTTGGATTCCATGTTGGCATCGTGTTTGAACTCCTGAAATCGATTGCAGGTGGTGCTGGGAATCAGACCGGTTTATCGTATCGATCTGATGCACAGCTTGCATCTGATGGCTGTTCATCGTCGTTCGCGTCCGTTACAACGGGATGAATTCCTGAAGATTCGTTTTTTCGCGAAAGGCCTGTCGATGTTCCACGCAACTTCTGACCTCACCGTAGTTTTCGGAATTGTGATGTACGCGGCATCGATGGTCGGTTTTGAACATTTGGCATCCGACGCATCCCGATCGAACAAACAACCTGCTCCGCTGGAGACTCGACGCGTGAACCAGATTGACAACTACCATGGCATTGACGTGGCCGATCCATATCGCTGGCTGGAAGACGATATTCGTGAATCGAAAGAAGTGGCCGATTGGGTCGCAGCACAGAACGAACAGACGTTTGCCTTTCTGAATGCGATTCCCCAGCGCGAGCTGGTTCGCCGACGACTGACCGAATTGTGGAATTACGAACGATACGGCGCACCGTTTCGTCGGGGCGACGACTACTACTTCTATAAAAACGATGGACTGCAGAATCAGAGTGTCCTGTATCGTCAGAAGTCGCTCGATGCAGAACTGGAATTGTTTCTCGATCCGAATGACTGGTCCAAAGATGGCACTGTTGCGTTGTCCGGAATTTCGTTCAGCGACGACGGCCAATTCATGGCTTACAGTCGCTCCAAAGCAGGTTCCGACTGGCGGACCTGGCGGGTGATGAATGTGGAAACCAGTACCGATCTCAAAGACGAAATCCACTGGACAAAGTTCGGATCGGTCAGCTGGATGAAAGATGGCTCCGGCTTTTTTTACGGTCGCTTTGAAGAACCGAAAGAAGGAGAAGAATTTCAGGACGTGAATCTGAATCACCGCGTCTATTTCCATAAACTCGGCTCGCCACAAAGCGAAGACCAGTTGATTTATGCGCGGCCCGACCATCCCACTTGGGGCTTTGATCCAAAGGTGACCGAGGATGGCCGATATCTTGTCATCTCCACCTGGAAAGGGACGGATGACAAGTATCGCATCAGCTACCTGGATCTGAAAACGTTCGATGACAAAACCTCCGACCCGCCTTTGATCGATTTGATCGACAACTTTGACAACGAATATACGCTGGTTGGAAATGAAGGGGCCAAACTTTTCTTTCTGACGGATGTCAACGCACCGCGCAAACGGCTGATTGCCATCGATCTTGAGAAGCCGGAACAACCCAATTGGCAGGAACTGATCCCGCAGCGAGTGCATGTGCTGACGGGTGTCAGCGATGTGGGTGGTCTGTTTATCGCAAAGTATCTCAAGGATGCGTCAACGGAAGTGCGAGTTCACGATCGCGATGGAAAGTTCTTACGTGAGGTCAGCCTGCCGGGAATTGGCTCGGCCTCCGGATTTGGTGGCAGGGAAGACGCTGTTGAAACGTTCTACACTTTTTCGAGTTTCGCCACACCATCCCGCATTTTTCGGTACGATCTGAAAACGGGCGAAAGCCGGCTGTTACGCGAGGCGCAAGTTGATTTTGATCCCGATGCGTTTGAAGTCGAGCAGGTCTTTTACACGAGCAAAGACGGCACACGTGTACCGATGTTTCTGGCTTATAAAAAAGGACTGCAGCGAGATGGCAACACCCCGACACTGCTGTACGGCTACGGGGGGTTCAGCGTTTCGCTTACGCCTGGGTTTTCGGTTTCCCGGCTGATGTGGATGGAAATGGGAGGTCTGTTCGCCATGCCCAATTTGCGTGGCGGTGGAGAATACGGAGAAGAGTGGCACAGGGCTGGCACCAGGTTGAACAAACAAAACGTTTTCGACGATTTCATCGCGGCGGCGGAGTGGCTGATCGAAAGCAAATACACCCGCACCGAAAAACTGGCCATCCAGGGAGGCAGCAACGGTGGTTTGCTGGTGGGGGCCTGCATGACACAGCGGCCCGATCTGTTTGGCGCCTGTCTGCCCGCCGTCGGCGTGATGGATATGTTGCGATTTCACAAATTCACCGCCGGCCGATATTGGGTCGATGATTACGGCTCCGCGGAGAATCCCGAAGAATTCCAGGCATTGCTCGCCTATTCGCCCTATCACAATTTGAAGTCAGGCGTAAGCTATCCGCCCACCCTTGTGACAACGGCCGACACGGACGATCGCGTGGTCCCGGGACACAGTTTCAAATTCGCCGCACGTTTGCAGGAAGTCCACAAAGGCAACAATCCGGTTTTGATTCGTGTCGAAACCAAAGCAGGACACGGAGCGGGCAAACCGACCGGCAAGCTGATCGCCACGGTCGCCGATCAATGGGCCTTTCTGATGAAGGTGCTGGACATGCATGTGACATTTGGTTCCGGTGAAGAGACCCAAAGACAACAGGGGACACAGCAATGACCGAACCATCCCCCAACGCAAAACAAAAACCGAGTGACAACCGCACACGGAATGAATCGGGTTATCTGACGACCCCCCTGGAAACAACGGACATGCCGAAAGGCATTCCGTACATCATTGGTAACGAAGCGGCAGAACGGTTCAGCTTCTATGGAATGAAGGCCATTTTGATGGCCTTCATGACCAAACATCTTGTGGACTCGACTGGTGCAGATGCCCACATGACGCGCGATGAAGCGGCCGTCTGGGTGCATGGATTTGGGGCGGCTGTTTATTTCTTTCCCATTGTGGGGGCCATTCTCGCGGACTGGTTGCTGGGTAAATACCGGTTGATTCTCAGTCTTTCGCTGCTGTATTGTGTGGGTCATGGCTTGCTGGCATTGATGGACACACCACTGGCCAATCAGATTGATCCCAGGGAATTCCTCTGGTGGGGTTTGGCCTGCATAGCCGTTGGCGCGGGAGGAATCAAACCCTGTGTCTCCGCGCATGTGGGCGATCAGTTCGGCACGATGAATCAGTTTCGGCTTTCGCGGGTCTTCAGTTGGTTCTACTTTTCAATCAACCTCGGTGCGACCGCATCGATGTTCGCTTCACCGCTCGTACTCAGACATTGGGGGCCGGGGTGGGCCTTCGGAATTCCCGGTATTTTGATGGCAATCGCCACGGTTGCCTTCTGGATGGGTCGTAAGGTTTTCATTCATGTGCCACCGGGAAAGTCCGATTTCTTCCGCGAGACTTTCAGTCGGGACGGCATTCGCGCGATGGTGAACCTGATCCCGCTGTATCTTCTCATCTCCCCCTTCTGGGCATTGTTCGATCAAACCGGTTCGACGTGGGTCGATCAGGCGGACAAGATGAATAAGACTCTGGATTTCGGCTTCTTCGAGTACGTCGTGCCGCCCTCACAAATCCAGATGGTCAATTCTGTTTTCGTTTTGATACTCATCCCAACGTTTGCGTATCTCGTCTATCCGTATCTGGGGCGTTTTTTCAGAGTCACCCCATTGCGTCGAATCGGCATCGGCCTGTTTCTGACCGCCCCTGCTTTCATGATTGCGGGTTGGGTCGAAACACGGATTCTCGCTGGTCAAACGCCGCACATCAGTTGGCAGGTTCTGGCCTACCTGTTCATTACGGCTGCGGAAATCCTGGTCTCCATCACGGCACTCGAATTCTCTTACACGCAGGCACCGAAGAAGATGAAATCGTTCATCATGGGGCTGTTTTTCCTTTCGGTGACATTGGGGAATCTGGTGACAGCGGGCGTGAATGCGATGATCCCCTACGCGAAAGAAAAAGGCTGGACTCTGCTCATTGGGGCGAACTATTTCTGGTTCTTTGTCTGGATCATGCTCGGCACGGCTGTCCTGTTTGTCATCTGGTCGCAATTCTATCGTGGTCAGGTTTTCATTCAGGGGGAGGAAGATCGTAAGGGTTCTGGTTCTCAGAACGAGGATTTAGCATCAACCGGGGACAACGCGTGATTACAGAACGTTACTCTGTTAGGATGAAACTGACGCAGGCCGGCATTCACAACTGATACGTTTCTGCTTCTCGACCTGGAAAGAGGAACTGAACGATGAACAACATGCCCAGACAACATGATTCTCACTCCCGCCGCACGTTTCTTCAGACATCGGCTGTCGCTGCTTCGATTGCGGGGATTTCGCTCGCTTCCAATTCAAAGGTGGTGATCGCTGAGGAAGAAAAGGGCAAGGGAAATATCACGATTCTGTTTCAGGGCGACTCGATTACCGACGCCGGTCGTAACAAGAAAGAAAGCCTGCCAAACAATGCCGCTGCGTTGGGACGTGGTTACCCGGCCATGGTCGCAGGAGAATTGCTGGGAACGAATCCGGCTGGCAGCTTTTCGATTTACAACCGGGGGATCAGCGGCAACAAAGTGCCCGATCTCAAAGCCCGCTGGCAAAAAGATTGTTACGACGTGAAGCCCGATATCCTGAGTGTTTTAATCGGTGTGAATGACATCTGGCACAAGTTGAACGGCAACTACGCCGGCACGGTGGAAACATACGAAACGGGATATCGCGAGTTGCTCAAAGAAACACAGGAGAAACTGCCGAAGACGAAGATCATCATCTGTGAGCCTTTTGTGTTGCGATGCGGAGCCGTCAGAGAGAACTGGTTCCCTGAGTTCGATCAACGCCAGGCCGTCGCCAGAAAACTGACTGATGAATTCAAATTGACATTCGTCCCGTTCCAAAACATGTTCGACAAGGCGGCGAAAGTAACGGGACCGGAATTCTGGGCCCGGGATGGCGTCCATCCTTCCGTCGCCGGTCACATGTTGATGGCCCATACCTGGATCGAGGCAGCCGGACTCTGAGTCGCGACATGCGCAATCTCCGTCTTTGCCTGGCTTACGATGGCACCGATTACGTTGGCTGGCAGGTTCAGCCGAACGGTGTATCCGTGCAGGCGACCGTAGTCGAAGCGATTCGCAAGCTGACTGGCGAAGAGGTGAACCTGCTGGTCGCGGGGCGAACGGATTCCGGCGTCCATGCGCTGGGACAGGTGGCGAATTTTCAATCGACCACCAACATTCCGTGTGACAGGATTCGTCGCGGTTTACAGAACTTTTTGCCTGCTGATATTGTTGTTGTCCATGTTGATGACGTCTCTCCCGTGTTTCATGCAACCTATTCAGCGATTCGGAAGCGGTATCGTTATGTCATCGATAACCGCCCGGTTCGCGATCCGTTCCTCGGTCGATACACCTGGTCGCTGTACGGCGATCTTGATGCTGACGCGATGCAAGATGCCGCTCAGGTTCTGCTTGGCAGACACGACTTTCGCTGCTTCGAGTCGCATTTTCCCAACAAGGCAACCAGTGTACGGACAATTGAGGAGATCACGATTCAACGTTTTCCTGGTTGGTCGGTCTGGAACAACCCGCAAACGCCTGGCTCGACATTACCGGACGAAGATGAACAACAGCAAAGCGGCGAGTTTCTCTGTATGGATATTGTCGCGGATGGTTTTCTGTACAACATGGTGCGAGCCATCATGGGGACGCTGGAAAAAGTGGGTCGGGGGAAATGGACGGCCGACGATTTGCGAACAATCGTCTCAAACCAGAACCGTTCGCATGCCGGCCAAACCGCCCCACCGCAGGGGTTGTACCTCGTGCAAGTCGACTACGACGAATAAAGCGATTCCTGCTTTCTCGATTTTGGTTGCAATCTTCCAGGTGGAAGTCCGTATAATCAAAAAACGAAACCCCGATACTCACCATCGCAATGACCGATCTTCCCTCATCTGAATCCCATCGAAAACCCGCGACCAGCGAATCCGCTGCCGGTTCGATCGAGCGCCGCCCGGAATTCGGGTCTGAACTGGCGGCTGAAGCGATCACGGTTCGCATCCGCTGGTTCGGCCTGTTCGTCGGTTACGCGCTGGTCAACTTCAGCAGTCCCGCTGCCAGTCGACCGGTCCTCAACGCGATCCTCACATTGGGTGCGGTCTTTACTCTGATCGATACCTGGCATTCTCTGCGAGGTCGAGTCTTTCTGAGCAAAACTCCGCTACTCGTCTCGCTGATGGAAGCCGTCTTCATCGGCTTGCTCTGTAAATTTGACGAAGGGTATCACAGTCCATTCCGGTTTTACTACTTTCTGTCAATTCTGGTCTGTGCCATCCGTTATTGGCCGTGGATCACGTATTCGACATTCGCCCTTCATGCGATCAGCTACGGTGTGGTTGTGCTGGTGGAGATTTCCGCATCGGGAGTTGAGAGGAATGAAGCCTGGTCCACGTTATTGCTAATGATCGTGCTGATGGGGTGGGTCACCTGGGCCAGTACGGGACTGGCTGGACTGGTGAAAAAAACAAACCGACGCATGGCGGAGTTGAACGACGAACTCAAAGTGAATCAGGCATTGCTCGAAGAGCGAATTGAGGAACGAACGCGGGAGTTGCAGGAATCGCAGGCATTGCTGGTGCAGCAGGAGAAACATGCGGCCTTCGGTTTGCTCGCAGCGGGAATTGCGCACGAAGTGGGTAATCCACTTGCGGCAATCAGTTCGCTCGTACAGATGCTCAATCGTCAACCGACAGATGAATACACGCGCGAACGGTTGAACATGGTGGACGATCAGCTGCTTCGCATTCAACGAACGCTGCGAGAGTTGGTCAACTTCGGGCGACCGGCCAATACTGCAGTCAGCCGCTGCGACATCCACGAAGTGATTCAGGTCGCTATTGACATTTCCAAATACTATAAACGGAAAAAGGGGAAACAGATTGTCACCCGCTTTGCTGACAACCTGACGAAACCACGGATGGTTCGTGATCAGATGGTACAGGTTTTTCTGAATCTGATTCTCAACGCCCTGGATGCAACTGAAGAAGGGGGCGAAATCGAGATCCGCACGAAGTGTGATGGAGCGTGCATCAAGATCTCGGTGAAAGATAATGGGCACGGCATTCTGCCGGAAGAACGGGAAGGAATTTTCCAGCCCTACTTCACCACCAAACCGACCGGCACCGGGCTGGGACTGTTTGTCTGCCAGCACATTATGCAACAATCACCAAATGGAAGAATCGAACTTGAACAGACATCGGACAGAGGGTCCGTGTTTGCTGTCTATCTCGATTGCGAAGAGGCTGAGCGGGGAGAGCATCCATCGGCATCCAACTCTGAAGAAACACGGAGCACTCCGACATCAAAAGAACAGGAATTGACACAATTCGACACAGCTACGATTGAATCGCGATGACGCAACACACCATCCTGATCGTGGAAGACGAGGAAATCATCCGCACGACACTGCGCGAATTTTTACAGGGTGAAGGATACGTTGTCGATCAGGCGGCGAGTGTGACAGAAGCGTTGGAGAAAGTGCAGAGATACGACTTCGATGTCGCGATTTGCGACGTGCAACTTCCCGATGGCGATGGCGTCGGCTTCATGAAAAAGCTGCACCAGTTCAATCCGCAAACCTTCGTACTCATCATCACTGCCTATGCAACGGTGGAAAATGTGGTTGAGGCATTTAAGGCCGGGGCGTTCGACTACCTCGTCAAACCGGTGATTTTTGAGGACCTCAAACGCAAATTGAATCGTCTATTCCGCTATCGGGAGTTGTACAGCGAGAACCAGGCTCTAAGACGGGAACTCGAACGGCAGGATGGATTCGAGCGGATTGTTGGCTCCAGCGAAGTGCTGAAGTCGACACTGGCGACCATTCGCAAGGTGGCGGCTACCAACTCGAATGTCCTGCTCGTCGGCGAAACCGGCACAGGAAAGGAACTCTTCGCCCGCGCCATTCATACCACCGGCCCCAAACAAAACGAAAAGTTCCTCGCCGTCAACTGCGGAACACGTCCGGTCGAACTGCTTGAGCGGCAACTGTTCGGGGCAGCGACCAACACCGGTGGGGGAGACGATGGCAGTCATCCCGGGCTGTTTCGCCATGCAGGAAATGGAACGGTGTTTCTTGACGAGGTCACACAACTTCCGTTGGGAACGCAGTCCGAATTGTTGCGGGCGATTGAATACCAGGAAATCATGCCTGTCGGCGGGTCGGAAGTGGTCCGCGTCAATGCCCGTATCATCGCCAGCACGACGCGCGATTTGGAACGCGAAGTCGGCGAAGAGACCTTCCAGGAAGATTTGTTCTACCGGCTGGATGGCGTGAAAATCCGCATCCCACCGCTGCGGGAACGTCTCGATGACATCCCCGAACTGGTCGAGTATTTTATTGAAAAGCACACCCGTTCGATGGGCAAGCGAGTCACCGGCACCAGCAGCGAAACAACACGACTGTTAATGTCGGCTCAATGGAAGGGGAACATCCGACAATTGGATAACGCGATCGAACGTGCGGTGATGATGTGTGACGGCACCGAAATCCAGCCGGAAGACCTGCCACCGGAACTGCTGGGCGTTGGCGTTGCGTTGCCAGACAGCGATGATTTGCGCTCGGCGTTGAGACATTACGAGAAGATGCACATCACCCGCGTCATGCGGCAATGCCCGGACAAACGGGAAGTGGCAAAGCGTTTGCGGCTCGGCCTGTCGAGCCTGTATCGGAAGATCGAAGAACTCGAAATCGAGTCCTGATCGTCTGACCGCCGGGCAACATCCACCATCGACCAGAATGAACGACAGCAGGAACAGTTCTGCGTATGATTCGGCCAGTGAAACCGATAAAAGTCATGCCGCTGAATGATCGATTCAGGAACCGGTAAACAATTGATCCACCACAGTTCCACCGTCGACGATCTTCATCGGTCGTCCCAACGGGCTGATGTTTTCCGTTTCTGGATTGACTCCGAGCGAGTGGCAGATCGAACAGAACAAATCGGGAACCGTCACCGGGTTCTCTTTGACTGAGGCACCATTGTCAGTCGACGAGCCAATAACCTGTCCACCTTTCACCCCGCTGCCAGCCATCGCCACGTTAAAGCAGCGGGGATAATGATCGCGACCACCACGGGCATTGATGCGCGGTGTTCGACCGAACTCGCCCATCCAGACGACCAGTGTGTTCTCTAACATGCCGCGCTGTTTAAGATCGGCAATCAGTGTACCCATACCGGGATCAACCTGAGCCGCATTGTTGGAAACTCGTTCAAAAATGTTGTCGTGCGTATCCCAACCGTTGGAACGAACTTCGACGAATGTCACACCAGCCTCGACCAGACGTCGTGCCAGCAGACAACCCTTGCCAAAAGCGCTGTCACCATAATTCGCTTTCAAAGCGGCTGGTTCACTTGAGGAATCGAACGCATCGGCATCGGAACTGAGAACCATCCGCGAAGCTTTGCTGTAGAGCCGACGATGGCTGTCGACGACATTCCGGCCACCTCGTTTCGCAAAATCGCCCTCCAGTTCGTCCAGCAACCCAAGCCGCTTTTTGTAGCGGTTTTCATTGACAGCACTGGCAACATTGTTCGGCGTTTCACCTGGTCGCTGCACGACAAACGGTTCGTAGTCGACCCCGAGAAAACCAGCACCATAGGTCGGCCCGACCGAGACAACGGCAGGAAGCGTCTGTTCCGGATCCGCCAGTTCCTTTGCCAGGTTCGCTGCGAGCGCAGGATGCTTCACGCTGCCGGACGGAATATAGCCGGTGTGAAGTTGATAGGCCGCCCGCTGATGGTTGCCTTCACGGTTGGTCATCGAGCGAATCAGGGCGATGTCGTTCATCACTTTCGCAGTGTTTTCCCAACCTTCGGCCACCTGAATACCCGGTGTCGCGGTGGAAATGGCCTTCGTTTGGCCACCATTTTCCGTTCCCGGTTTGGGGTCGAAAGTCTCCATCTGGCTGGGGCCACCCTGCATCCAGAGGAGAATCATCGACTTGCCCTGCTTGCGGAGTTCCGCCGCCTGCAAGCACATCAGGTCACGGAAATTGAATGTTCCTGCAGCCAGGGCGCTGGCGGAAAGTGTTTTCAGAAATCGGCGGCGCGCATTGCCGTGGCGATGAACCTGAACATGGTCGTGTGAAAAAAGTTGCATGATTCATCCTTACGATGAGGTGTTCGAGTTGGAATGATCGGCTTCGTCGAGATTGACCTGCAATTACCGTTTGGTCAGAAATTCACTGCTGTTGAGCAGACTCCACATGATATCTTCAAACGCATCCGACCGGCTGTCGTTCGACTTGACATGCTTCAGGCAGATGGCGACTTCGTTCTTCGACGGTTCGCGGGCCAGAACCAGCAAGTACAGTTCGGCGATGGCATCCCGGTCGTCGTCGAATTCTCTCAGAATGCGCGACAGCCGTGTGTCACCCATGCCACGAATGAGATTGTTCACGGTTGGCGAATTCATCATGAATAACGCCTGTGGAATCGTGCCAGTCAATTCGTCCTGTGGTGTGGAGGGATCGAAACCGAACAGAGTATTGAACTGGGCGCGGGCTGATCTGCCGCGACCATACATTGCGTTGCCACCACTTCCGGCCAATGTTCGTCGCCCCAGATTTTCCTGTACGCCCATGACACTGGTGATCGTATTGAAAAGTTGATCCGCCCGCAGTCGGGTTGGCGTTGCGGCAGCAAAGGGTGGCGAAACGTCGCCAGGATCTTTGGCGCGGGCTTGACGCTGGTACGCCCGTGTATTGGCGATTGTCCGGTACAGCCAGCGAATGTCGTAACCACTGGCAGTAAATTCATCGCTTAAGACGACCAGGGCTTGCTCGAAAACCGGGGAGCGTGTCGGACCAATGTCATCAATCGGCATATAAAACCCTTCGCCCAGCATTTCCGCCCAGACACGATTGACAAACGCCCGCGCGAACCACGGATTATCCGTTGAGGTGATGACCTTCGCGAGCTCCCCACGACGTTCGAGGTCTTTCATTCCCACGGGAGATTCAATTTTCGAGACGAAAAACGCCGGATCGATCCGCTCGCCGGGAGACGCAGGATTGCTCAAGTCGGGCATGAAGTATTCACTCGATCGATTCCGTCCCTTGTTCGGTTCGGGTAACGCTTTTAATTCCTCAAGTGACAACGCTTTATCCTTGTTCTTGTCGCCCACCTGCAAAGCGCGAGTGAAAAATCCCGCAATCGATGTGTTCTCAATTTCCCTGGTCGTCACCTTGCCATCGCTGTTCCGATCCAGACGGGCGAACAGACGGGCGCGATTGATCCGCCGATTGCTGCGGGCCAGAGGGACATCAAACGAGACAACTTCAAAGGTGCGACGAGCATCGGTCTGAACCCGCCGAACACGCACACGCGGAAAATACGCCGCCAGGGTATGAAAGTCGTTTCGCTGCCACTGGTCGGTCGGATGGTCGTGGCAATTGGCACATTGCAATTGAATACCGAGGAAAATCCGCGATGTTTCCGATGCGAGTTCCTGCGCATCGCCGTTGTGCGCGAACACCAAAGCAGTTGCGCCTTCCTCGCGCACGTTACCGGTGGCCGTCAAAAGTTCCGTCGCAATTTCATCCCAGGTTGCTCCACTCTCAAATCGATTGGTCAACCATTTGGTGAACAGTCCCCGCGCGAGATTGGCTCGCACTTCCGTTGCCCGGCTGAAAATGACATCACGCCAATAACCTGCCAGATTTTCAGAAAACTCTTCTGACTCCAGCAGACGACCAATCAGCTTCTGCCGCTTCTTCAGATCGTGATCGAGTCCGAACAAAGTGATCTGTCGGGGTGTCGGCACGACACCGGCCAGATCAAACGACACACGGCGCAGAAAATCCTCATCACTGGTCGTGGGAGCCAACGGGGTCTTGCTTTGCAACAACTCCGATTCAATGAAATCATCGACCTTTGCCGCAACGGACACCTCGTCCTGACCGGCGCCAACCATGCGTTTGTTGTTCGCGTCGACCGACGTTGAAGGCGATATGATAACACTGAGACAGAACACTGAGGCGAAAATAGTGAGTGCGGTTTGGGCCATCGGCGTCGCTCCAATTCAAAATGCCATGTGTTATGCGTCGGAATTGTCAGCCGGAATGTTGCGCCAGACTGGTTCGGATCGACAGGACGCGAATATGATGGGTGAGGGCGATATAGAATCGCTCCACCCTCCGTAATTTAACGCTTTCCAGTCAGGGAAGTATCGACGAAATCGATTTTTTTTCTGCACTCATCGGTGCGAGACACCCGAAAGTTCACCCTGTGCATATCCCCATTCTGGAAAGAGAGTTACGACGACTCATCGAACAGATTCCTGCTGGCTGTGTGACGACATACGGTGACCTGGCAGAGGCGTTGGGAAGCCGATCCGCCGCGCGGTGGGTGGGTGAATTCATGGTCGATCATCCTCACGATTCTTCCTGTTTCTGTCATCGCATCGTTCGGGCAACGGGGGAAATCGGCCTTTTTATTTCCGATGACGGGAATGAGAAATCGAGAAAACTATTGGCAGATGGCGTCCACCTCGATGGCAATCGCGTCGATCTGACCCGGCATCGGTTTTCAGAGTTTGACGTTCCGGTCTTATCTCAACGCCCGCTGGCAAGACTTCTCGCTGAACAGGACTCACTGCCGAATCGGGTCGAAACAGCACCCTATCGACCAACACCTGGTATCGTCGCAGGGATGGACATTTCCTACCAAAGTGATGAACATGCCGTAGGTGCGCTGGTCTTTCTCGATACCCGAAATGGCGATATCGTCTGGTTGACAACGGTGCGAAGAAAGGTCGAGTTTCCTTACATCCCCGGTTTCCTCGCCTACCGGGAACTGCCCTTTCATCTGGAGTTGATGGAACAGGCACGGACTGCCAATTTCTGGCCCGATATTCTGTTCGTTGATGGCAATGGTCTTCTGCATCCACGCGGTGCCGGAATTGCCACGCATCTGGGAGTCGAAGCGAATGTCCGCACGATTGGCATCGGCAAGAAACTGTTATGTGGCACCGTCAACATCGATGCAGTGACAGTCGAACAACCACAACCAGTTGTTCATCGTGATCAGACCATCGGCATGGCCTGTCGCGGGAAGAACCATTTCCGTCCCTTCTTTGTCTCTCCGGGCCATCAGATCAATGTGGCCGATGCAGTCCGGGTGGCAATGCTGATGTGTCGTGGCCATCGTCTGCCGGAACCGATCTTTCACGCCGACCGCGTCAGTCGCGAAGTCGCCAAAACGCAAACCTCGAAAATGGACCCAACGTGATGTCCCAGAAATGGAATACGGAATACGACCCGGACGAATATGATGGACATGACTACGAAGAAGAATATGGTAACAACGATGACGATGCCGAAGCACTGACGATTGAATGTATCGCCTGCGGCGCGGAGATTCACGAAGACGCGACGACTTGTCCCATTTGCGGGGAATACGTGATGCGTGATTCGACGAGCATGATGGCAGGCAAGCCGATGTGGTATATCGCGCTGGCATTGGCGGGGATCCTGGCGGTGATCGCCGTGTTATCGGGATTGCTCGCGCTGGTGTAAATCAACAGCAGGGCATGCCTCTGCGTTGAAAGGTTGCCGACGGGAATCAATCGGTTTCTGGCGGTACCGCAGTAATCTGGTTGCTCATTTGTGTTACAATGTATCATCGAAACTCAACACTGGACGCTCTGCTTCACGCTCTGTCCGTGTGACTCATCTATTCCCCGTGCTTCATCTGCAACGCTCGTCGTGCGACCAGTGCTTTTTCGGCGGCCTCTGCTGGTGAATCGGCCAGGACCGTCAGGTGTCCCATTTTTCGGCCGACACGAGCGTCCTGTTTTCCATACAGGTGCAACTTGAGGCCATCCATCGCCAGGGCTTGCAACCAGTCCGGCGTGCCTTGCTGCCAGACATCACCCAACAGATTCGCCATTGCAGCCGGTCGGATCTGTGCCGCGGAACCGAGTGGCAATCCGCAAACTGCGCGCAACTGTTGCTCGAACTGGCAGGTCAGATGAGCATCCACCGTTAAGTGCCCGGAATTGTGGGGGCGGGGGGCCAACTCGTTGACGAGCAGTTTTCCATCGGTCCTCAGAAAGAATTCGACGCACAGCACACCGATCACTTCCAGTTCCGTGAGAATCGTTCGTGTCAGCTCGATCGCTTCCTGAACGACGGAGGGCGGAAACGACGTGGGCGTGACCGACAGATCGAGAATGTGATTGCAGTGCGTATTCACCATTGGCCCGTAAAATACGATTGCTTCATCCCGCCCACGGGCCGCAACGACCGACAGTTCATCGCTGAAATCGACGAAACGCTCCAACACGGCTTCTTCGCAGTTCAGTTCGTTCCAGGCTGCTTCCAGGTCTTCAATCGACTCAACCTTGACCTGCCCCTTGCCGTCATATCCCCATGCAGCCGTTTTCAGGACTCCTGGCAATTCGCCCTCTTGTATTGCCTGCACATCTTCCGTTGAGCGGATTTCCCGGAATGGTGTAACGGGAATCCCCGCTGTCTGGAGAAAGTTCTTTTCGCGAATGCGATGTTGCGTCGTGTGCAACACGTTGCCAACGGGATAGACCGGTGTGAAGCGGTCGACCACATTGATCGTATCAATCGGAATGTTCTCAAATTCAAAAGTTACCACATCGATCTGTTTGGCGAATTCGGCGACCGCATCCAAGTCGTCGTATGACGATTTGACTTCCAAATCTGCAACCTGTCCCGTCGGCGTATCGCTGTCGGGAGAAAAGACATGAACGCGATAGCCAAGACGTCGGGCTTCAATGGCCAGCATCCGGCCCAATTGCCCGCTTCCCAGCACGCCGATAGTGGACCCAGGGAGAATCGCCTCGCTCATAGCCTGGAATCCTCCATCACCTTCGCTTTCTGTTCACTCGCAAAGTGCTTGAGTTTCTCACGCAGACTGGACGATTCATTCGCCAGCATCCGCACAGCCAGCAACGCCGCGTTTTTTGCACCAGCTTCGCCAATTGCCAACGTGCCAACCGGAACGCCACCAGGCATCTGGACAATCGAAAGTAACGAATCGAGACCGGACAGAGCACGAGACTGGACCGGCACACCAAAGACCGGCAACGTCGTCATCGAGGCGACCATGCCGGGCAAATGCGCGGCCCCCCCTGCTCCGGCGATGATGATTTTCAATCCGCGTGATTCTGCATCACGGGCATACTCGGCCATCCATTCAGGCGTTCGGTGGGCGGAGACGACACACCGTTCGTGCGGGACATCGAATTGTTGCAAAGTCTCTGACGCAACCTGCATTGTCGGCCAATCCGACTTGCTTCCCATAATGATGCCGACCAAAGGCTTTCCAGACTCGGTCATTTCTTTTTCATCCTCATGCTGGCGACTCCTGATGACAGGCTTGCACCGTGAAAATTTCGATTCACATTGTGCTCAATCAGTTTAGAGCGCGTCCGACTTAAACGTAGCGTCATCCGAACGGGTATTTTAGTTCCAAATGGTCCGCCAGCCGCTACGATAAAACTAGACGTAGTCTAGTCAAAACCCTCTCGAATGGCACTCTCGAAAAATGCAAGCGCTTTCCGAATATCGTGCTACGAATTGTCATTGGCAAATTCCTCGCCGATTGACGATGCATCGAACCTGCAGTATTGTAGCGCTATTGATCCAGGATTCTAAGACTCCGCGATATTTTTCAGAGGTCTGATTCCATGCGTCTCCCCTCCTCTCAAATTGCAAAATCACTTCTGTTGTCCGTATTCTGTGCGTCGGTGGTGCTGTTGTCTGGATGTCCCGGGGAAGTTCCACAACCAGCCGATCCGTCATCGGAATCAGATGAGATAAGTGCATTCACTGACGGACAAATTGGTGACAGAGTATTGTCGGGACGTCATTTTGGTTTGCAAATGTCAGATCCGCGAGCCTGAGACGTTTCGAGAAAAGGCAGATCGCACATTCCCACAACCGTCGATTCGTATGACTGACCTGTCGCATGATCCCGGTTTCATGGGAAATACAAACTCATGGGAAATACAAAAAAGAGTGAAACCTTTCAGTGGTTACGGTGTTTTGTTTACCAGCGTCACAGACTCGATGCAACGCGTCGAACAAATCACCGTCAACTTTCAAGAGGTTCAACATGCGGAACACTCTGGCCGGTCTTCTGGCAGCTTTTTTCGGATGCAGCCTCTTCGTCAATGCGATTGACGCTCAACCACCGGGTCGCGATTTCTCCAAACGGGGACAAGGCAATGAAAGACCAGGACGACCGATCGAGAAATACTTCGAGGGCGATGTGGCTCCCGATTTCACATTGAAATCTCTGGACGGCAAGAAATCCGTCACACTTTCGAGTTTTCGCGGCAAGCAACCTGTGGTCCTCGTTTTTGGCAGTTACACCTGACCTCCCTTCCGTCGTCAGGTTGGCGACCTCGAAAGTTTGTGCAAGAAGTACAAAAATGACGCCAAGGTGTATCTCGTCTATATTCGCGAAGCGCATCCCACCGATGGCTGGCAGGTTGGCTCGAACAGACGGGATGGAATTTTGTTTGAACAACCGAAGACGTTCGCCGAACGCGTCGATGTTGCAGCGAAGATGTGCGAGAAATTGGAAATCGATCTGCCCTGTTTAATCGACAACATCAACAATAAAGTGGGAGCCGACTACGCCGCCTGGCCGGATCGCATTTACGTCATCGGCACGGATGGCAGAATCATCTACAAAAGCGGGCCAGGACCACGTGGTTTTCGGCCCGATGAAGCCGGGAAGGCGCTGGCAGGCTATCTGAGAAATCGAATCCCTGAGACGCCTTGATTACGTTCCTGTCTTGAGAGAATTCGCGCCGGAATTCAATGACAGTGTCATCGCTTCGCGGACTTCGTCTGGTACACCCACAACAGAGAGTCGGATGGTCGCCGGCGCTGGTTCAGTCTGGCTGGAAAGCTGGGCATCGATGGCCTGCAGTCGCACAGCAATGCGCCGGTTTTGTTTTCCCCACTGCTGCTGCCACGAATGAAAAAGCTGCGTGCCATGAATTTCGTGAGCCTGGTGCTCCGCCTGCATTTTGCGAAGTCGGATCAGGCTGTGACCGATTCGAGAACAAGTTTGATTCAGACCAGTTTGTGCGGCTTCCTCTTTCGGCACCTGTTCTCTCCTCAAGCCGATGTCATCACAGCGGCAAATGGGTTTCAAGGACATTCCACCCTGGACATTCATCGACCGGGAGAGAAGCGAGGTATAGTTAAATTGGTTCGAGATTGACCTGTTTTCGTACAACGTCGTCGAGAGGGCGCGTTATGACGTGCGGCTGCGGATCTTTTCAATCGCTTTTTCGGCATCACGCTTCAGATGTCTGTTTTCTGCGGCGAGCTGTTCCAGTATCACAATGTGCCTGCCTGTTCCCGTCTGTGCCAGAACCTGACACGCCGCTTTCGCCACCCCACGGTCGGAATGCTGAAGTCGTCGGACAACCGCGGGATGTGCCTTTTCCCCAAACGTTACTAACGCTTTTGTGGCACTTCTACGATCAAAGAACTCGACCAGTCGTTCGGCAATCGGGTCAATTGCTCGTTCGTCTCCAATGGCAACCAGAGCATCCATCAAATCCCGGCGGAAGAATGTGTGCTCGTGGGAGAGTTGGCCAATCATGGCGGGCACGTTTTCCGGTCCCCCCCATTTCGCCAAGGCTTTGGCGGCAGCACTACGAATGCCGATGTCGTCAGAATCGAGTTCTTTCTCCAAAATCGCAGCGATTCTCTTTCGCTGGGCTTCATTCTTCGGATCGGGATCGAGATTTGACAGATCTCTGACGCCCCAGCCTCTGGTTACAGAATTATCGCTTTCGAGTTTCTCAATCGCCTGCTCCAAACGAGATTTTTGAATGGGCCTGGGCTGCGAAGGGCGATTCGATGGATGAATCCCAGATTGCGGATTTGGACGAGTGTTCGGCTGTTGGGCGGGTTTGTTTGCCATTTTCTGGTCGTCGAGTTCGCGCTGAGCCTGTTCCCGTAACTCCTTTTGCCGCTGCTCGTCTTTCTGAACGATTTCCTGTGCTTTGTCCCTCGCCACCTGAATCGCGGGTAACAGCAGACAGGCACCAACAGTCATCATCATTCCCAACGCGCCGACACCGCAGACAATCCAAATCCAGACTGGCACGCCGCTGGGAGGGTTCTTTTTCGGCATACTCCGTGAAAAGTCATCTCGGTCATCGTCAAAGTCAGGAGTAACGGGTTTGGGACGTGACGCACGTCGAGGTTTCAGCCGAAAGGGCGTTTCGCACTCAGGGCAGGAAACCATCTGGCCCGCCTTTTCGGTATCGATCACCTTAAACTGCGTACTGCAATGGGGACATTCCGCTTTGGGTGCTGGTCTGCGCTGAGGTCTTTGCCCGCTGGCCATATTTGTATCCATGATGAGAAGAGGTCACGACATCCTGTTCCCATTGCAGAGAACACATCTCAGATTCATTTTGCAGAATCCAGCCGGAAATGCACCCTCCGCAGTCGTGGCATGTCGAATTTTCAGTCGTTCGTACCTTGCGAACTGGACTCGGACGAAACCGGCTCAGCCAGTGGCGCAAATTGTCGCACGATTTCGCGTGCACTCCGCAGACCATCGACTGCCGCGCTGATAATCCCGCCTGCATAACCGGCCCCTTCTCCCACGGGATACAATCCTGCGAACCCGGATGCCTGGCGAGTTTCCCGATCACGTTCAATTCTTACTGGCGAACTCCCGCGCATTTCCGGCCCGACCAGCATGGCGTCTTTCAGAAAATCGCCCCGCCATTTGTGGTCCATCACGGGCAAGCCGTTGCGAATCGCCTGCACAATCACCGGCGGCAGGAACTCATCCAATGTTTTTGGCGTTATACCTCGCTGGCAGGACGATTCATACCGCGAGTTGGGTTCGGGCGACTGTGCATTCACAAATCCCTTTGCCGGCTGGATGGGACATAGATAATTTCTTCCAGTCAAATGAAATGCCGCGGACTCAAATTTGCGTTGCAGTTCGACTCCTGCCAACGGATGCGAACTACCGAATTCACTCGGATCGAGCGTGACAACCAGACCGCTGTTGGCAAAAGGTGTGTCGTGCCGCGAGTTACTCATTCCGTTGGAACAGAACATCTCCGGCTCGGAAATGCTCGGGATGATAATTCCCCCGGAACACATGCAGAAGGTGAACAGATCGCGTTGCCCCCGCGCAACAAGGTTGTAATCAGCCGCACCGAGAATTTTGAGATCTTTTTCCGAACCATATTTGTGCCGATTGACGATTTCCTGCGACTGTTCGATCCGCAAACCAAGTTGAAAGGCCTTGGGCTGCATCGGCAGTCCAAGCGAATACAGCATGGAGTAGGTGTCTCGTGCACTGTGACCGATACCCAGCACCACCTGGGAACAGTGAATGAATCCGCTGGAAGTTTGCAAGCCGACGATGCGACCATCCCGCAGATCGATTTGTTCCAGGCAACAGCCGAATCGGTATTCCCCGCCCATCGCCTCAATTTTGCGCCGGAAGTTGCGACAGATCATCGGCAGACGATTGCTGCCCAGATGCGGGCGATGTTCGTACACCAGGGAAGACTTGCCGCCACACTCGGCAAAGCGTTCGAGCACCCAATCAACATCCGGACCAGACATGCGGCAAGTCAGTTTGCCGTCACTGAAACAACCGGCTCCCCCCTCGCCGAAGAGGTAGTTGTTTTCCTGATCGAAATCCCCGCCAGCATCAAATTGACGAATTGCAGCGACCCGCTCCTTCACAGGCTGCCCGCGTTCAATGACCAGTGGCCGAAACCCCCGCGCAGCAAGGTAATACCCGGCGAGCAGACCCGCAGGCCCTGAACCGACCACAACAGGACGTTCTTCCAGACTCTCAACTCCGGGTTCCGGATCGTCGAACCGGGCAGGGGAAAAATCAGAAATGTCGGACTGTTCATTCAAACGTTTCAGAATGTCGGACTGATGTGTCACATCTGCCACAATGGAATAAACAAATTTCAACGAGTGTCGCGAACGCGCGTCGAGGCTTTTGCGCAAAATCCGCCAACCCGCAATTTCGGTTTCAGGAACGTTCAGTCGTTCCGCCACCAGCCCCGGAAGTTCCTCTTCGGATAAATCGATCGGCGTACGGAGATTACTGATTTTTACCGGCATCGAAGATGATTGACCAAACGAAAATTTGGAAACGACATTCGACTATCGTAAACTCAGAGCGTATCGGCCATCGAAGCGAAGCTGTCAGATTCGCGAGCGGGATTCCCGCATTTTATCACGAGCGCGGCTCAAAGTCGGACCGATTGAATTCTCGGGGATGCCAAGTTGCGCGCTGATTTCCCGATAGGTTCGGCCTTCGAGATGATACTGACGGACGATCTCGGCATCGGTTGATGGGAGTGACTGCAATAACCTTTGAACCTCTTCGACATTTTGCACTCGTTCGACCATCTGAGATTCGGTCGGTTCACGACGACTGGCCACGCTACCCGATGCAGCGATGCGCCGACGCTTTGCCAGTTCCTTCACAACAACCCGTCGAGCAATAACGGTCAGATAGGTTGCCAGCGAACTGTTTCCTCGAAAGTTGCGGAGAATCGCGAAGTCGTCATCGAGAATGGCAAGAAAAACATCGGCACAAAGATCGTCGATATCCTGCTGATTGATTCGCACGGATCGCGCCTGTGCCGTGTGCTGAATCACATGGACGAACAGACCCACAAACCGATCCACAAAATCCTTCCATGCGGATGGCTCGTCGGTAAGACATCGGTTCAACAGATTACGGTCGATGTCCGTCAGTGTCACGCGAAACCTTTACAACTGATACTTCAGACCTGATGACGGGTGAGTCTTTGATCGTAAGCGATAAGAACGGCAGTCACACACGCTCTCCCCCCGCAGCGACACTTCCTTCAACCCGAAATTCCCGGTTGAATAAAGGGATGTCGAACGTGGTCCAACTTCGTGCTATTCACACATTCCATTTTATTGAGTCCAGCATGTGAGGCAAGATGTGACGTTTGTCAAAGGAGATTTCAGTAAAGAATACCATCGAGACTGTGATCAGCTTTCTCTTTATTCCCTCTCGTCACAACCGACAATACTACAAATCGCGTTTCGCGAGCCTTTGATCAAAAATCGCTGACAAATGCCATGCCTTCCCCGAACTGCCAAACGATCTGGCAAACAGGGAAAAGCCGAATACATTACTCATCAAGAAATTGTGATCGGCCTCAGTTTCCACTGCCGGACTGACAGGTGCATTCCAAATTCATTTCCAAAGGAGCAATCTGGCCTGCTCGAAACTTCTGTACCAGACCAAATGGCTGTTTGAGCAGCTTTGACTTGTTGCGTTGCTTTGACTTGCGAAAGCATCAAACCGAAAAACAATGCCGCTGTACCCGTCATATTGCCGCAACGCAATTGTTGCACGTCAGACCAGTGCCTTGTTAACGCTTTGTTTTGGGAAGCGGATTAACATAACCTGCTCCGTTGTCGCTCCTTGCAACTTCATCAAACCCAACTTTCAGTCTTGACGGTCCACCAGCCGACGTGCTGCACGGCGGGCACCACGTCGAGGTATCGACGCGGCTGGAGTGTATTACGCTCTTCCGTGCCGGGATGAGTGTCGATTGGGCTACACATACAGACTCCCACGAGCGAGAACGGTCACACCAGAAGGTAAACGGTTCTGGTTCATTGCGCGCTACTGACATCAGGCCGCAATTTCCGCGCTTCGCGGAAGTAGACATGCACAATCTCGGACTGAGATTTTTCTGTGTTGAGATGCAACAGCACACGGATGCAGCGCGGCAGACTTCCCTCCACCGGGATCTCATTAGTACACAACAGGGGTACGGTGCTCATCCCGAGTCCGCGAGCAGCCTCTGCGGGAAACGTCGATGTCAGATCCGAAGTCGTCGTGAAAATTGCGGAAGCAATATCGTCAAATTCCTGAATGTCGTTGGCGCGCAAAATCGCTTCCAGCAGTTCACGTGTGGCGGCGAGAATCTCTTCGGAACAGTCGGTCTCGACGCTGGTTGCGCCACGAATTCCACGGACTTTCATGCTTCACATCTATCGAAATGGGATTGGAATCAAAATGGTCATTTCACTTTAGCAATCTCCCAACCGTTTGGCGAATGCTGCAAAAAGGTGGAAATGAGAATCTTCGGGAATTCCATCGATTCGTGATTCTCTCAACTCCCGATGGTTCCTGATTCGTTGCAAGCCTTTTGCTGGAAAGCCGTTTGTGATGCAGACGCAAGGCGGCATTCCATACCCCTTATAGAACGCTCTCTCACGAATCGGACTTGCTGCAAAAACGTAAATTGGTGTAAAACGCGCTCCGAATCCATACAGACCAGATTTCCCGGGCTTTTATCGCGTCACCTGAAAGGAATTGAGTGACACGGAACACATTATGCCCGAGGGGGCGAACCGGACTCGGATTACACTCTCACGAACACATTTTGGTCAATTTGTGACCTCACGGAGGAGGACACGCATGCCGACCACACTGGCAAATCTCGCAGAACTGACAGGCGGCGAAGTTTTTGGTAATGCTGACACGTTGATCGACCGTGCGCGGTCAATGGAGAAAGCGGAGGCCAGAGACATTACATTTGCAACCGATCCGGGAAAGCTGGAGGTTGCACACAGAGGAACGGCTGCAGCAATCGTCGTTTCCCGATCACTAGCTGGTTCTTTGCCGCTCGAGGCAGATTCCCGCTCGTATCTGCTGGTCGACGATGCCTTCCTCGGATTCCTGCAAATCCTTGATCACTTCGCCCCACAGCCGGAACGAGCCGGCATTGGTGTTTCGGACCAGGCATTGATTGCCGACGATTGCGTGATCGGCGGGAACACGAACATTTTTCCGCAAGTTGTCATCGGCAGCAATGTCGAGATTGGAGAAAATTGCGATATCCATCCTGGTGTGGTGATCATTTCCGATGTGAAAATCGGCGACAACACGATCGTTTATCCCAATGTGGTGATCTACCAGAATACGACCATCGGCAAGAACTGTATCATTCATGCCTCGGCTGTGTTGGGGACAGATGGTTTCGGGTATCGGATGGTAAACGGAGCGCATCAGAAAATTCCGCACTATGGCTGTTTGCGCGTGGAGGATGATGTCGAAATCGGAGCCGGCACAACAATCGACCGCGCCATGATGGATGAGACCGTCATTGGCCAGGGAACCAAACTCGACAGCCAGGTGATGGTCGCTCACAATTGTATCGTTGGCCCACACAATGCCTATGCCTCACAAACGGGTCTCGCCGGTTCAGTTGTTACGGGTTCACACGTCATTTGTGCAGGGCAGGTCGGCATCGCCGATCATGTTACGATTGGAGACCGTGCGATTCTGGGGGCGCAATGCGGTGTTCCCAAAGATCTGCCGGGCGATCAGACGTACCTTGGCTCCCCCTGCGACGTGGATTCCCAGGCAATTCGCTCGTTCGTGAATGTTCGGCGAATTGACGAAATCCGCGCCGTTCAAAAGAAGCTCGTCAAACAGATCGCAAAACTGGAAGCACAGCTTGAGAGTCTTTGCGATAACGATCCCATTTGCGGTAACGATCCCAATAGCGCCGCTGCCTGAAACAACATACTCACCATTCAGTCTCGGCTCACCTTTCCGCTTCGTTCGATTTCACAACCATCGACACGATGACCATTCCGAATGACAATCTTGCACAACCTGGCGAACTGCTGGGACTGCTGGCCGGTGGCGGACAGTTTCCGATCATGTTCGCAAAAGCCGCCCGCGCGCAAGGGTATCGCATTTTTTGCATGGGCGTTGCGGGCATGGTTGATGACGAACTGGCCGAACATTGCAACGAATTCCACCGGGCACCGCTGGGGCGGGTCGGCAAGGCCATTGGCATGTTCAAATCGGCTCGCGTCCGGCGGGCCATCATGGCGGGGAAAATCGAAAAAACGTTGCTGTACCAGAAGTGGGGCTGGATCAGGAACATTCCCGATTGGCGGGCACTGCACCTGCTGTTTCGTTACGCGATGGATCGCAAAGACGACACCTTGCTACTGGCGGTGATCAAGGAATTTGAGCGAGACAACATCCAATTTGAATCTGCACTGGACTACTGCCCGGAGCTGCTCGTGAAACATGGATTTTTGACCAAACGCAAACCATCCCCCGCACAATGGCGGGATATTCGTTTCGGCTGGGAATTGGCCAAGGAGATGGGGCGGCTCGATGTCGGACAAACCGTCGTCGTCAGCGATCGGGCGGTGATGGCGGTCGAAGCCATTGAAGGCACCGACAAATGTATCCGTCGCGCCGGGGAATTGTGCAAGCAGGGTTTCACCGTTGTGAAAGTTGCCAAGCCTCAACAGGATCGCCGGTTTGACGTTCCGACCGTCGGCACCCAGACCATTCATTCCATCTATGATTCCGGCGGCAAAGTACTGGCAATTGAAAGTGGCCAGACCATCATGCTCGAAGAGCAGGAAACGCTCGACCTGGCCAACAAACTCGGCATCGCGATTGTCTCCCTCAATGCCGAGGAAGTCGAACTGCGAATTTCGGCTTGAAAAATTGCTGTTCCAACACTCGTCGCGAATCTGGTGAGAATTCGCAATTGATTGTGCTGTCTAGAGAGTATTACGCTCTTCTGTGGCGCGAAAGTCGTCGTCTGAACTTCAAACGCAGACTCCCACGAGCGAAAACCGTCACACGAAAAGGGAAACTGCTCTAAACAGGGTCCCCCCACGATCCAGAGACGTCACACCAAATGGGAAACTGCACAGGGGCAGCAATGGGTGCCACGGACATCCTGCCCGTGCCTGTTGATCGATACCGCCGCTCATAATCGGAATCCCGTTGGAATATCGATTCAAACACTGGCGACACGCCAATGGCATCCGAAGACGAGAATAACCGCAGCCTGAATTTTCCTCTCGCTATTCGCTCTGTGCCTGGACCTTGCCTCCTGTCTGAAATGTTGTTTTTGACGCTTCGTTGCTGGCGATCTCAGATTGTGCCAACTATGATGATCCATCGCTCCTTTCGATTGGCCGTCAAGGAAAAAATCCGGAGACTGAACATGACAGCGACACATCGCCGCGACTTTCTCAAGACATCTGCTACTGCCTCTGTGGGGATCGCCCTTGCCAATCTCGCACCGCTGATGGCTCACACCGCTGACAAACCACCGCTGTTCAGGATCTCCTGCACCGAGTACTCGCTGCATCGAATGATTCGAGCGAAAAAGCTGGATCATGTCGACTTCGCGCCGTATGTGAAAAAAGAATTCGACATTGACGCGGTGGAATACTGGAATCGTCCCTTTTTCACGAAGGCGCTTGACAAGAAGTACATCGGCGAGATGCGAAAGAAAGCAGACGACGCCGGCGTGAAAGGAACGGTCATTCTGGTCGATGGCGAAGGGAAACTGGGCAACCCGAAGAATGACCTGCGGGCCAGGGCTGTTGACAATCACAGGAAATGGATCGAATGTGCAAAGGAACTTGGTTGCCATTCAATTCGCGTGAATGCCCACGCCGCTGGTTCGTATGAGGAACAGGTCAAACTGGCAGCCGATGGCCTGCGGCGGCTCTCTGAATTTGCCGGCGAACATCAAGTTAATGTCATCGTCGAAAATCATGGCGGGTTGTCATCCAATGGTGAATGGCTGGCAAAAGTGATGGAAACGGTCAGTCGGGACAACTGTGGCACGCTGCCTGATTTCGGCAACTTCCACGGTTACGATCGCTACAAAGGCGTGAAGGAACTGATGCCCTACGCAAAACTGGTGAGCGCGAAATCGCATGACTTCGACGACCAGGGGAACGAGACCCGCACTGACTACATGAAGATGATGAAGATCGTCCTCGACGCTGGATATCATGACTGCGTGGGGATCGAATACGAGGGAAGAAAGCTGGGCGAAGTCGAAGGTGTGCATGCGACAAAAAAGTTGCTGGAGCGTGTTCGTGATCAACTCGCGACAACCCATTAAAACTGATCTGACGATCGACGGTCTTTCCGCTTGATCACGAAAAACTGCGAGACGCATCACACGCAATGTCCGCCGAGCAAACAACTCTGGCATCATCGTCCGTCCCGACCCAACCGCGCGAGGAGTATCAACGCCGGTTGGAGTCGTATGAATCGTCTCTCAGAGCGGCAGAGCTGAAGGAGTCGCAGCTATCGGCGATGCGCGGCCTGATCTTCCTCAGTGCGATTGTACTGCTGCTGGCCGCAATCAACATGCCGGAAGTCTCGGCATGGTGGCTGTTACTGCCCGGTGGAGTTTTCCTGCTGCTGGTCATCGCACATGCCCGGGTCTCAGATCGGCTGGTAGAGGTTCGACGTGCCGTCGATCTCTATAAAGTTGCCCTGGATCGACTCGACGACAAATGGATTGGCATCGGACCAACAGGAGAGCGTTACCTGTCGGACGATCACTCCTATGCTGCGGATCTCGATATCTTCGGACAAGGTTCACTGTTCCAGCTTCTCTGTCGCGCAAGAACACGTCTGGGCGAAAACCGACTGGCCGACTGGCTGTCGAAACCAGCCGATGTTGCGACGATTGGCGAGCGGCAAAACGCCGTCGCCGAGTTGAGAGATTTCATTGACCTGCGCGAAAAATTGGCGTTGCTCAATGCCGAAGTTCACGACGATCTGGACCAAAACGGACTGCGAACGTGGGCCGCTCTCCCACCGCGGCTGTTGCATCCGGCAGCCATTTACGGCGCGCATCTTTTGGGGGTGCTGATGGTTTCCGCGTTTGTCGGCTGGATTTTCTTCGGCACGGGCCTGGCCCCGATTCTGGTTGTCGCGTTGGCCGAAATGTTCGTCGCTTTCTTCATGGGTCGCCGCATCAAAGGTATGACGGCCGAAGCCGACAAGGTCGACTACGGACTGGAGATTCTCTCGCAGGTGTTGTCGCTGCTGGAACAGGAACAATTTGCAGGTTCCCATTTGCAACGTCTGCGAACACACCTCGATACCGATGGAATGCGCCCTTCCCGACGGATTGCCCAACTCGATGCTCTTTCACGCTGGTTGGACAACGCTGTCGGCAACCAGTTTTTCGCCGCCTTTGCTTTTCTGCTGTGTCTGCACGTCCCTCTGGTTCAGGCGATCGAAAAATGGCGGCTCCGTTATGGTCAGTCGATTCCCAACTGGCTCGATGCTGTGGGAGAGTTGGAAGCACTGTTGTCGCTGGCGGAATACGCCTACGAACGACCGGAGAACATCACACCGGAACTGGTCGCGATGGAAGATAAATCGGCATCGCATGCCAGGTCATTCTTCACCACACAGCCATTCTTCACCGCACAACAGTTGGGGCATCCTTTGCTGCCGGAAAATGAGTGCGTTCGCAACGATGTCACTCTGGAATCACCTTTGCAGTTGCTGTTGATCAGCGGTTCCAACATGTCGGGCAAGAGTACGTTGCTGCGAACGATTGGTGTGAACAGCGTACTGGCATTGGCTGGTGGGGCGGTGCGGGCAAAATCACTGCGACTGACGCCGGTGAGAATCGGCACGGCGATGCGAATCAACGATTCACTACAGGATGGCCGTAGCCTGTTTTACGCCGTCATTGGACGCCTGAAACAGGTGATCGAATTGACCGACGAACAATTGCCGCTGCTGTTTCTCTTCGACGAGATTCTGCAGGGTACGAATTCGCACGATCGCCGCGTCGGAGCAGAGGGGGTGATTCGCAACCTGATTGACCGCGGCGCCATCGGCCTGGTGACGACACATGATTTAGCGTTAACGGAAATCGTTGGCACGCTGGATGGCAAGGCAGCCAACATGCACTTCGAGGATCAGCTGGTCGATGGCAAAATGCGTTTTGATTACCAGCTGAGAGAAGGTGTCGTGCAGCGGAGCAACGCGCTGGAATTGATGCGCATGATGGGATTGGACGTGTGACGTGATTAGAGCGCATCCGTTTTTTATCTGGCGTTCAGGAAATCGTGCGGCAGCCACACATTTTGAGTTCTGCGAGACTGAGTCCTGTAAACACTGTTTTGAAGTGTGACCAATGTGGTGAGGCGCGGAGTACTGACCAAAACGCAACATGTGGAAGTGATGACGCATAATCAGTACCGGGTTTCCAGTTAACTTTCTTCGGGTGACTGAAGCCGTGATTGTGCATGATCTCATGTAGCACTACAGCGCCAGTGAAGTACACAAGCTGTTCTACTCCTTTCTTTGTTTTGGGAAAGTGTTTCTTTGCAAAATCCCGCATATTGTAAAAGTTGACATTGATGTGTCTTCCCGGGCAATACGCAGATGCCCAATTCCTGTTGTCTTCTGGAATGTCTGGGCCCTCAAACCACAGGTAAAGCAGGGTAGGAATTGAGGTGGCAATTGGGTATCTGAACTCTCCTTCACGGAGCATTCGTTTTTCCTGTTCCTCGTTAAACCCGTAGCGTCGCCCATTTTTTGCAACGACTTTTTTCACCTGCGGATACAGTTTTCCGTTGTATAGCAAACCGTAGTTGTCATGCTCGTCGATGAATACTGCGCGCATCGCGCGCCAGAACACCGTGCCGTAGTCGACGCCGGCGAATCTGGTTTTTGACATGTGATGGCGACAGCCATCAGATCTATACCAGAAATCCCATTTGAGCTTGGGCATGATGGATTTCCTCAAATTTACAAGCCAGATAACAGCAGTGATCACCGGACCGCTGCGAAAGGATTAACCATTATTAAACGCCCCCGTCCGGCGGCTCCGCGTGCATCGCATGGTTCGGTCTCGATCATCTTACCTGCTGTGCTATATCAGGTCTGCGCGGTTGCGGATCAAAAAAGCGGGCATTCTGTCCAATCCGGTCGTAGTCACCGATATCATTTCGGGCCCAATCAGCGAGGCCGGTCAATTTCCAGACCGTATCTGGATGTTTGTCAGCCAGATCGTGTTTCTCCCCCGGATCCTGCTCCAAATCGTAGAGGAGCGATTTCGTGAAATCGATAATATCAGATTCCCGATGGTAAACATTCCATCGCTGTATGGTATTCACCTTGCGAGGAAGATGCAGCTTCCACTTGCCCGAACGCACGGCCATCAACTGCGTGTGGGCATAGTAATAGAATGCCTCAGTGGGACTCTTGACTCCCTCTTTGCCATGGATCAGGTCGGAGATATCTTTTCCGTCAATGGCGCGGTCCCCCCGGTGCGTCGCCGCCTGCGAGTGCGGCCAGTGTCGGGAGTACATCCATGGTCGTGGCGATCTCTGAGCAAACCTTTCCTTGCGGTATCCGTCCTGGTGCCCACATGACACAGGGCACTCGTACCCCACCCTCCCAGGTGGAAGTCTTGTGCCCGCGCAGTGGCGCTGCGTTACCGCCATGAGAGCCCCCCTTATCCTTCTGCCTGCTTAACCCTGGGTGCCGATCCAGGAACCAGGGTCCGTTGTCGCTGGTGAAGATGATGTAGGTATCTTCTTCAAACCCCAGCGTCCTTATCTCTCGAAGAATCCTGCCCACACTGAAATCAATCTCTTCGATCACATCACCATACAACCCCCGTGGCGACTTGCCCCTGAACTGCCCGGATGCGGCAAGCCTCAAATGAGGCATCGTATGCGCCAAATAGACAAAGAATGACTTTTCTTTGCTTTTCTGGATGAAACCCAAAGCCTCGTCGGTGTACCGTTTTGTCAGGTTTGCCATGTCAGCCTTCGGCTCAACAAACTCTTCGTTGCGCAAAAGGTTGACCACAGAATCGTTGCTGGTTGGTGTCCCAAAGAAATAGTCGAACCCTTGTCTGGTCGGCAGGAGGCTCTTGTCGTAGCCCCTTTGCCTGTGTCCTGCGAGGTCCCACTTTCCAAAACAGGCAGTCCTGTAACCCTGGTCCTTGAGAATCTCCGCGATGGTTATTTCCTCCGTATGCAGAAACGGATGTATCTCATGTTGGTTATTCGCCTTTTTCCCCACCCTGAGAGGATAGCAGCCAGTCATCAGCGCCGCTCGGGACGGCCCACATACTGTTTGAGCATAGAAATGGGTGAATCGAATACCTTCGTCTGCCATCCCATCGATGTTGGGAGTTCGGATCGCCGGGGATCCAAAGCAGCCGAGATCCTGGTAGCCTTGGTCATCGGTGAAGATAATGATGAAGTTTGGCTTGCGGGGAACCTTGGAACCAGCTGCCATGGCTGAGGACAGTATCGCACCGACAGACAGGAAACAGACGATGCATCTCACGCTGGCTGTCATCAGAAGTGTACGTAAAGGATGTTTCCTGTCTGTCATGTCACCTCCTGGAACAAATGACTGAGATAACCGGGCCGGGAGTTGAGTTTACCACGGCGGAGTGAGAATGTGCGGAGCACGACGACTCGCGATGGTCGTGCCGGACGACTTTATCCCGCTCCGGTGTATCGCTTTGATACTCATCCTGTCCTCCCTGTGTCGGGGAGGGCCTGTCCTGAAATGCGGGAGCAGAGCCACTTTGTCTTGTCGATAATGCAGGTTACAGGCTCAAGCCGTTCTCCCTCACGAAAGAGACTCATGATGAGATTCCACTCCAACCAGCATCCATATTACTGTGGCGTCGATCTGCATACCAGCAAAATGCTCTGCTGCATCGTGGATCAGGCTGGAAACGGGGGAATCCGGGGCATGGTTATCCCCCCTTTTCTGCAGCCATATATGGCGGTTCCCCGATTCATGGATGGCTGCCGGAGTGACAAGGCACCGTCTGTCCATCTTATCGCTGAATCACTCAGCCAAAATCAACAGTTTGTTGATCGTATAAGACATATATGTGTCGGGCCACGATCAGTCGTCCGATCCCAACACTACGTTGTTGAATTGTTCAGGGTCGGAGAACGCCGTACGGATTTCGGTCGCCGCGTCCGGAATCCCAATCGAAACGGCGACCACGGAGCGACATTGTCGCAGATATCGATCGCATGGAATCGCATGGAAGATCGCATACCAAATCGCATCAGTAAGTGGTTCATCGTGCCATGTCGTGATAATCGTCGAATCACTTGTCGGATCGAATCCGTTGGCGACCCATTCTTCGTCGATTATGTCGTGGACGCGTTCGCAATCGGGACCCCAGGAGCAGAAGCACACACCGCCCGCATCAATCAGACAACGGGCGAGGCGTGAGATGGTGGCAACGTCAGAACCCCTGGAATCCCAGGCAATTAGAGCAGCGAAGTAATCGCCACGCACGTCAATGACATTTGGCACGCCGTGAGGAGATGCCAGTTCCAGGACATATAGATTCCGTTCGTTTGCAAAATCAGTCCCAACGTATTCGATGGCATGGCGAGGATTCATCGAGCAATAGCCGAAATTGAGGCAGATGGGAGATTGTTCCAGGCCGAAAGCAGTATAGACTTTTGAAGCTGAAATAATCCATCCCCTCGGCAGTAAGCATCCTCCCATACATCGAGAGGTTGCCGATCCCAGGGGATTATTTTTTGGGGACTTGCACGATGCCAACTGCAGTACTCGTTGATGGCGGCTTCTTTCTGCGTCGCTACCAGAGTTTTCGCGGCAGTGGGACACCCTGCGAAGTAGCCAAACAACTGCATTGGATTTGCGTGCAGCACATGAAACAGGGCAGGAATAAACCCCACTATCGATCGTTGTGCCGGACTTTCTTCTATGATTGTCCGCGGCCCCATTCAGGCGACACTTCGCATTGCCTGAATGTCCTCTGGTTGGACATCTTCTCTAATCATCAGAACGAGATGGTTTGCCCGTTCCCAACGGCATCTTGAGAATGTGTACGCCCAGGGGACCGAAAGACATCTCAAGTGATCCCTTCTTTGTCGGAACGGTCCTGTTTTCGAAGAGGACAACAGCCTTGTCGATATCACCAGGGAGTCCTGTCACTCTCGCGGAAACCGGCTTCTCTGCTGAATTGACCAGGATGATATAGAGGTGTTCGTTCCAGACCTTTGCCAGAAAGTCAATGGAAGGAAAGTTGAGGCTCTTGAGATTGGTACCACGGGGTACGAACTGCTCAGTCCGTTCGGGCCCCTTCGTTACCTCGCAACGTAGCGTATTCAGTTCTTTGCCATTCAGGATCATCTGGCCAAGACGTTCCTTGCCGGTGATCTGCGAAGCCGCGCGGTTGTACACCTGCCAGTTCTTCTCGTACTGCGGTTTGTCACGTTTGTGCCAGTAAGAGAAGACCAGAATACCTCTGGCACCGGAGACAATACATTGCCAGAAGTCGTGATACGCGCCTTGCGGACTCATAATCTTCACGGGCTTGTCTTTTTTTCCGCCGTAGAAAAGTTCAAGCGCGGCTACCGGCGTCTTTTGCCCTTTGAGATAGTCATCGCCGATCGTATAGCCGGCAACGCCGATAGCCTTGACCGTGGTTTCCATTCGCCATCGAACCCATGCGTGCGGCATCCCCGAATAGGTAGTATAGACACTCGCAGGAACGATATCCAGATGCGGAACATACTTTACAACGCCCTTGATCGTGTAGTGACCGGGGATATACATATAATTGGGACGTTTCCTGGGGTCGTAACGCCGGGTCCATTTGCAGTAGTTCGCGATCAAAGCCATTTCATTCTTTCGCCACCAGCGCCGTTCCTCGGGAAGATCCCACCAGGCGATGGCGTCGCTCGCCGCAAGCTGCCTGATGGTTCGTGCGGCCTCAGCTTCAGGAATTATCTCCGATTTCCCGGGCAGATGGGCCATCGAGAGCATCCCTCCTTCAGCACATGTACGGAGAAAAGCGGGCTTGAATGCGTAGGTATGCCCAACGTTCCACCCGTACCTTTTCACGCTTTTCATTTCGTCAACGGTGTGGATCGAGTAGAGGCAGAGAGGAAATCGTTTTCCTTCAGGAGCAATCCCTTCTGCGCCCCGAACAGAAGACGTAGCAAGCATTACCAGAATCAGGATTGTCGTTGTTTGGTTCATGCATCTCCCCGTATTCGGCAAGGTCCAATGAGACTGCAGATCATCGCTTGTTTGTAGCGTGTTGATTGTACATGACGCGGACACGCGGTGCATCCGTGGCCCCGTTCAGGCGATGCGAAGCGTCGCCTGAACGTCAAAGATCAGTGGTCGACGAAGTCGATCCATCTGCATCGCCTTGTTCGACAAGACGGCCGCCTATGATATCGACCAGTCTGAAATGTAAATAAATCGTCAATATCAGTGAAATCGATGCCAGAACTGTATATCCCCAGAATAACCAAGACGCCCAATCAAAGTAGTGCCATAAAACGCCCAATAACTCCAAGCCGATAATCGTCCTGATAAACCATCTCAGCAGTTTTGAGATCAGGCTGTCTGCAACTTTTTCGGAAACCTGATCTAGAATATCATCTAACTCACTATCTGAGTCATCATGCCTGTTGTCAGTGTCAGTCATCATTTGTCCAACGAGACTGCGGATCATCGCTTGTTCGTAGCGTGTTGATTGTGCATGACGCGGACTGCGCCATCCCCGGTCTAACGACGTGTTGTGCGGCGTTTTGCGATTGCGCGATGCGCCGTGAATTCGCGACCCGGCGTTGGGCCCATTGACGATAGGGGCGCCCGAACCAAAACGACAGCGGCCACCAAACAGGAAACAGCATAACCAAGATCAACAGTGACGTTAGATTTAGAACGCACGGAATTGACGCACCACAATCAGGGCAGACCAACCCAAACCAATTGCCGAAGCCACATTTTTCCCAAATCCTGGCGGAATGAAAACGTTTGCAGTCAGGACATTCGATGAATTGAGTATCTGGACGAAACCAGTCGCCACAGTTTTTGCACACGAATAATGTGCGTGGGATTCGTTGGCCAAAGCAAAGTTCATTTACGGCGAGGCCGGGATTGACCATCCAGTGAATTATCAGTGGATGAAATGGTGTCCAAATCTTGAATTCATGTCCGTCGCATTGATGACATTGACGAATCGCGGGCGTATCTTCAATGTCGCCAGCAAGGAGTGACTCGGCTTTTGGTGACTCGTACGGATTTGGGTCCATGAGGTTTCTGAATAAATGACCACCCCTTCAAAACAAACTGATATTAAACCCAGAAAAAATCACTGTCAACTCCCTGGTCAAAACAACCTGGCAGCGGCACGTAGTGCGTGATCTGGCTGCCGCCGCACACATCCGATCCTTTTGACGCGATGGGGCGTATGAATTTGTAAGCTTCTGGCAAAAAATCAGATACAGCTAAGCATGCGTGGTCGTTTTGCTCAATATCCATTGGCCTGCTATTGGTCCTGTTGGCTCCCCTGCAAAATGCTCTTTGCCACTTTTGCGCCAGTCGATAAACTTTGTGAAAGAGCATCGGTCGTAAAGACAGCGTAGCGTGCCGGGTGCAGAACGGGCAAAAAAAATCACTCCAGATGCACATTCTCACGACTTGCCGGCCGGCTCTTTATTCAACCTTTGACAAATCGAAACCTCGCCTGGTTCAGCGCGGCGACGTTGCACCTTTCGACGTCGTAATGCGGTGCCGCCTGAGACGGGTCAGCATAAAGACAGGCTCGTCGAACCGATCGTTCGGCGACTGCGGAGAATACAATGAAAATCTGGCCCGGGCGCTCCTATCCATTGGGCGCCACCTGGGACGGTTCGGGCGTCAATTTTGCCATCTTTTCGGAGCATGCGACCAGCGTAGAACTTTGTCTGTTTGATTCCCCCGACGCGAAAACCGAATTCGCGCGAATCAATCTTCCCGAACAGACCGACCTGGTCTGGCATGGCTACGTTCCCGATCTCAAGCCGGGGCAACTCTACGGCTATCGCGTCTACGGACCATATGATCCGACGCACGGATTTCGTTTTAACCCGAACAAAGTTCTGCTCGATCCGTACTCGAAAGCGATCGGTCGCGACATTCGCTGGTCCGATGCGATGTTCGGCTACACTATCGGCGATCCGAAAGAGGATTTGTCGATGGACGAACGGGACAATGTCGCTTTTGCGCCGCTGGCGGTGGTTGCCGATCCCCGATTTCGCTGGGGGAATGATATGCCTCCCAAAACGCCCTGGCATAAGACCGTCATCTACGAGATGCATGTGAAAGGTTTCACGCAGACGCATCCTGGTGTGCCGAAGAATCTGCGCGGAACATACGCGGGGTTAGCTTCGCGCGCGGCGATCAAGCATTTGAAACGGTTGGGTGTCACAGCGGTTGAGCTGATGCCCGTGCACACGCGCGTCAACGAACGGCATCTGGTCGAAAAGGGTCTGTCGAATTACTGGGGCTACGACACGATGTCGTTCTTCTCCCCCGACATGCGATTTGCCGCTGCCAAAACGCCCAACGGTGTGGTGCAGGAATTCAAGGAGATGGTCCGCAAGCTGCACGCGGCGGGCATCGAGGTGATTCTGGACGTTGTGTACAACCACACGGGCGAAGGCAACCACATGGGGCCAACGCTCTCGTTGCGTGGTATCGACAACACATCGTACTACCGCACTGTTCCCGGTTCGTCCCGTTTTTATATGGACTTCACCGGTTGCGGCAACACGCTCAACATGACCTGCCCACGTGTCCTGCAACTCATTATGGATTCGCTCCGCTACTGGGTGCAGGAGATGCATGTCGATGGCTTCCGCTTTGATCTGGCATCGGCCCTGGCACGGGAACTGCACGAAGTCGACAAACTGGGTGCCTTCTTTGACATTATCCATCAGGACCCGGTCATCTCGCAGGTGAAACTGATCGCCGAGCCGTGGGATTTGGGCGAAGGTGGCTATCAGGTCGGCAATTTCCCGGTGTTGTGGACGGAATGGAACGGGAAATATCGCGATGTGATGCGCCGCTTCTGGAAAGGGGATGGCGGCGTTCTCTCGGAATTCGCCACGCGATTATGCGGCAGCAGCGACTTGTACGAACACAGCGGTCGCCGACCGTATGCCAGCATCAATTTCATCACGTCGCACGACGGCTTCACCATGCACGATCTCGTGAGTTACAACGAGAAACACAACATGGCAAACGGCTGGAACAACACCGACGGAGAATCGAATAATCTGAGTTGGAACTGCGGCGTGGAAGGCCCGACGAATATCGAGCCAATCAAACAACTGCGGGAAAAACAAAAACGGAATTTCCTCGCGACGTTGCTGCTTTCGCAGGGTGTGCCGATGATTCGCAGCGGAGATGAAATCGGGAAAACGCAGAGCGGCAACAACAACGCATACAACCAGGACAACGAAATCAGCTGGCTGGACTGGAATCTTTCCGACGACCAGGAAGCGCTGCTGAAGTTCACGCAAAAGGTGCTGAAAATCTGGCGAAAGAACCCGGTTCTGCAACGCCGTCACTTCTTCCAGGGTCGGGCCATTTTCGATACCGGCGCGAGCGACATTCTCTGGCTGGCACCAACAGGTAAAGAGATGACTCCGGGTGATTGGAATTCGCACACGATGCGCTGCCTTGGTGTGAAGTTCAACGGCAAGATGATTGATGAAGTGGACGAACGTGGCCACGAGATTGTTGGCGAGACACTGTTGTTGCTGCTTAACGCTCATCACGAATCGGTTGCGTTTCATCTCCCGGAGCTGGAACGGCGGGAACATTGGCAGGAGCTGGTACACACTTCGCCTGCGAAAAAAGGAAAGCACCGTTACCGGTCGAAAGAAAAATACATGCTGGAGCCTCGTTCGATGGCGCTGTTCCAGTTGCAAAAGACCTGGCCACGTTTCCTGGAAAAATTTCTGCCCGAACCACCAACAGAAACCTCAGCAACGGTTTCATCTTCGATCGACGAGAAACCGGTTTCGGCGTCGGAGAAGCTGGTGGAAAAACCGGTGGCAGCCGTCCCACCCATCGCGCAACAGGAATCGCCGGAGATGAGTGAGCCGGTGGTGGGACCGAACGTGATTCCGATGTCCGCACCGAAGACCTCAAAACCAGCCGAAAAGAATGGCAAAGTGCGGGAAGTCGACTCGGAGACGAAAACACCCGCAACGCCACTTCAGCCGGACGAGGAAACGGTCGGGAAAACACCGACCCTGAAACCGTCCGATGTGACGTCTCCGAAGAAGTCCGTCCCACCGAATGAGACGACCTGAGGTACAAATACATGCGATTGTGACTTCGGTCTAAATATTCAGTATCGATGTGTTGCTTGCAGGCCATGGTTTCCAAGTCGTTTCGGGGCAGGTTTGGAGCGGGAACACCTGCGATTAGATTCGCAACGCCCCATCTTAGTGTTGTTTCTTGAATTTGAGGTAACTAGACTGAAATAAACCTCTGCTCCAACTATTGGATTCACCAGGGACTCACGATGTATGACGTACGCGCCATCGGCAACTGGTTTCTCAACCGCGCTGATCAGGAAGGCAAAATCCTGACCGCGATGAAATTGCAGAAACTTGCCTATGTAGCCCATGGCTGGCACTTGGCATTTACGGATAAACCTCTGGTTCATGATGCTGTTGAAGCATGGAAATGGGGACCGGTTTTTCGACCCCTCTACCATGAATTTCGAGAGTTTGGAAGTGAACCGATTGGCCGCAGAGCAACTGTTTTTGATGGCGCTACTCTTGAAGAACGTATCATACAAGTTGATGACTATGCCCATCTGGACGAAGAGCCGATGAGTCAGACGGAATTGAATGAGTTCCTTGAGAGCGTGTGGAACGTCTATGGAACATATAGTGCAGTTGAATTGTCGGATATCACACACCAGCCTGGAACTCCTTGGTATGACATGCTGGAGAAGATGGGACATCGGATTCGCCCTTACACCGTCATCCCTAATGATTTGATTCTTCAGCATTATAAGACACTCTTGAATGAACGATCACGCGAAGCAAGTACCTCCTGTTGAACGCCCACAGGATCATACCGACGACACGCTGGAGAAGTTAGAGGCAAATACACTCGACAAGCAGGCCTCTTCGGCATCATTTCGTGCAGTGCTGGAACACGACCGTCATCTGCGATCGTTGTATGAACGAATCGAAGTACTTCAAAAAAAGCTCGATGATCGGGAGGACGAACTTAGAGCCGCCGTTCCGAGAGTGGCGGAACTGGAACAGGCTGAACGTACCACTCGCGTTGGCGCAGGCGTTGAAGCAGTCGGTGCTGGAGGCGGTGCAATACTCCTTAGCATTGCTGCCTTTGCTTCGGCAGAATGGTTGAAATATCTTTTACTTGGTCTCGGCGCGTCGGCAGCAGCACTCAGTGTCATCTCCAAATTGTTATACGCGACGTTTGGCTGGCCTCCCAACAAAAAGTCTCTGGACAAGATGCCAAAGTGGGCAAAATTGACCGTGGTGATGTGTGTCGTTTTCAGCATCATTGCCACTATCGCCGCAACGATTGCCTGTTTCCGTTAGCTAACGGCATGCCACACGGACTTCTGGCAAGGATCTTCCTGCATTCAGTTTATGGCAAGAGTTCCACTTTATGTGGCGGGCGGAACCCGGGTTTACCTGTTTTGCCCCTTCTGCTAATATCCCGCTCGCGCGAGCCGAAGATTTTCGGTTCGTTTTCAGGAACTCCGTCTGCCAGAACCAGAATCTGAATGGCTGATGGGATTTCTCACACTTGAATCTCACAGTCGTTTTTCGGCTCTCAAGCGTGCCATTCAAGGACCTTTCGCCCCATGTCATTTGAACGTTCGACTCGAAACCGAATCTGGTTCATCATCGCAACACTGATGGTTGCCCTGCTGGTTGCACCGTCCGATTCCTTTGCGCGGATTGAAGCCGTGAAGGGCAAGCGATATCGCATTACCAAGCAGCATGGCCCGTGGATGATCATGGTCTCCAGTTTTCGCGACGTTCCCCGCGAAGTGGTTGAAGTGGAAGATGGTCAGGCACGATGGCGGAAGAACGATCAATATAAAAACGGCAAGACGGCACAGGAAGCGGCTGACGAACTCGTTTACGAGTTGAGGTTGAAAGGGATCCCCGCATACACGTTTGAACAGAAACACGAATACGAACGCGTGAGAACTTTCGATCGACAGGGACGCGTTCGCTCGCGCGCGTTTGAATCCCAGCAGCGCCGCATTGCTGTGCTGGCCGGAAACTATCCCGATTCCAAAAGCAGCATTGCGGAGAAGACGCTCAAGTACACCAAGAACTATCACCCGAAAATGTTTGGCACGGTGGAAGCGGAAACCAGCTTTCTCAAACGCCTGGCCAACGGTGGCATCTACCGCAAGACACCCGGTCGTCCTGGCCCACTCAGTGGCGCGTTCCTCACGATCAACCCGCTGCTTTCACCCGAAGAAGCCAAGAGACTCAAACGGGACCCTCTCATCCTCAAACTCAATTCGGGCAGCGAACATTCCCTTTTGAAAAACCGGGGCAAGTACACACTCCTGGTGAAGACCTTTTACGGCAAGTCAATGACTGCTCTACCCAACGGCACAAATGCAGAGAAGATCGACAAATTCACCGTCGGCAAGAATCTGGATGAAGCCGCTCTGAATGCCTGGCAGATGGTCAAAACGCTTCGCCAGCGGGACATTGAAGCATACGTCTATCACGATCGGTATCAGTCAATCGTCACTGTCGGCACATTCGATTCGCCAAAAGACCCTCGTATCGCGCAGTTGCAGAAACTGTTTGGTGCCAAAACCAAAGTCGACGCGAATACCGGACAGCACAACCTGACAGCCGAAGTGCTGGCGTTGCCGGGCAAGCGGACCAACGATCCTCCGCTCAAAACATGGGTTTTCGATCCCTACCCCAAGCCGATGCACGTTCCGAAACTGTAGCGAACCGGGATGAATGTGATACCGCTTCTGCCTGCTTGTCACGACAGTCCGTTCTCTTTATCCTGAGTTCGCAAGTGAATTCAGGGACCGGAGAGAACTCAAAAACATGACTGTCATGCCACTGCGGAAGATTGTCGTCGCCAGCCGAAATCAGAAGAAAGTCGGAGAAATCCGTGACCTGCTCGCGCCGCACGAATTTGAAATTGTATGCGTCGCCGACCTGCCTGATGTTCCTGACGTGATCGAAGACGGTGACAGCTTCGCCTCCAATGCCGCCAAAAAAGCGACGCAGACGGCATCCTTTCTGAATGAATGGACACTGGGCGAAGATAGTGGGCTGGAAGTCGATACACTCGGCGGTGCACCGGGGATTTATTCCGCACGGTACAGCGGTGAAAACGCGACCGACGACAAGAACAACACCAGGCTGATGACAGAACTGACAGACATACCAACGGAAAAACGAACGGCTCGCTATGTCTGTCATATTGCGATTTCCGATCCGCAAGGCAATATCCAAATCAATGTCGAGGCATATTGTCGCGGGTGGATCACAACCGAGCCGCACGGCACCAATGGTTTTGGCTACGATCCCTATTTCTTCATTCCGGAATACCACAAAACGTTCGGACAACTTGACCCGGCGGTCAAGCGGGTGTTGAGCCACCGTGCACGGGCGTTCGGTCAGCTGATTCCACAACTGGTTGCTCTCAAGTCGAGTACGGTCGCGTGAAGCGGATCGCTGTCCTTTTTGAATTCACGACCCTGAATGGTGGTGAACAATCGATGCTCGCCTGTTTCGATGAACTTGCCGGGCGAAGTGGCATTCAATTCGTGGCAATCGCACCAGAGCAGGGTAATCTGGCAGCAGTTTTGAAGCAGCGGAAGATTGAGCATGTGCAGCTGCGTTTACGCGATGAACACGATCAACGTCTGCCGCGCGAGCAAATAGTCCAAAATTTGCGTGATGTGATCGCGGCGGTGAATCCTGATCTTGTCCACGCAAACAGTCTTTCAACGGGTCGGTTACTCGGAGCGGCGGCTGAAAAATTGTCAGTACCAACAACGGCCCATCTGCGGGATATCATCAAACTGAGCAAAGCCGCGATTGCTGACTTAAACCGTAACGTCAGGCTGGTTGCCGTCTCCGACGCGACACGTGATTTTCATATTCAGCAGGGACTTGATGCAGAAAAGTGTGTCCGGATTTACAACGGGGCCGATACGAAGATGTTCCAGCCTCGCCCACGCACCGGGTTTTTGCACAATGAACTCGGTTTGTCGGAAGATGCGATTCTGGTTGGGAACATCGGCCAGATCGGACTGCGCAAGGGGCAGGACACGCTGACCCGGGTCGCGACAACACACCTCGCCGATTCCGAACTCATACACTACCTGCTGATTGGCGAGCGGCATTCCAACAAGCAGGAAAGCATTGAATTTGAGCGAAACATTCAGCGCATGTTTGATGATGCGGAGATGAACGACCGCTTGCATTGGCTCGGCTTCCGACACGATATTCCGCAGATCATGAATGAATTGCATCTGCTTGTGCATTGTGCAAAGCAGGAACCGTTTGGCCGGGTTTTATTGGAAGCAGCCGCAAGTGAGCTACCGATTGTCGCAACCGATGTTGGTGGGACTCGGGAAATGTTGCGCAGCGGAAAGGAAGCCATTTTGATTCCGGCGAATAGTGACACAGCGCTTCTCAAAGCAACCTGCGATATTTTGAACAGTGCTGATTTGCGTCAATCGCTGGCTCAGAATGCCCGGAAACGCATGGTCGAAAGTTTCATGATTCAGGAGGCGGCGAATCATCTCTGTGCCCTTTGGAAATCGCTTTTGAACCGACAGACTCCATTTTCGGAACTCGGCACAGGATAGATGGATCAGACGTGGACGTCTGGCCTCTTCACCAAACTCAGGAAAACAAACTATTGAGCCACACTGTGTGAGATGGATAAACACTGGTTTTGTCTTGATCGCAACGATACAATCATGGAGACCTTGGATGGAGTTTTAAGCGAAAGTTGTGATAATTGTTTGTTCATTGCTAAACAAGAACATTAAACCAAAACTGGAGATGAATCGATGCTGTGTCGAGTTCTCGTGACCACCACGTTCAGCATGCTTATTTGCGTGTCACTTCTTGCCGAGGAACCCGAAACGTCGATTCCTCCCGTTACTGCCATCGACGGCATTAAGCCAAACCACAACATGTCCAGGATTGAACAACGGGATAAACCATTGGAACTCCGCAGCATTGATGCTGCTGCCGAGTACTTCAACGGAGAGACGTTGAAAAAACTAAAAAAGAAGGTCAACTTTGAAAACCAGTTTGTGTTGATCTGTTGTTGGCACGGATCAGGAGAAGATAAACTGACCTGCAAAGTGGCCCGGTCGAATCCCAGGCAGGTACAGTTCACCATTCAATCAGGCAATACGTTCGACCTGATATCTCATCTGGAAATCTTCGCTGTGCGGAATAACGTCAAGTGGAGTCTCGTCCGAGAGTGATTGACAAGCGGAATGGTTCGTTTGAGTCCTAGACAAATATCGGTGCAGGTTCGTCTTTGAGACTATGAGGAAATGTTCAACTTCGTTGTTCGAGTACAATGGCTTTCTACACATTTTCTCCCCTGCTGTTTTCAAATTCATCCTTGCTGTGGGAATCCAGACTGATGCATTGGTCAACTGCTGCTTTGTTATGGATAGTTTTGATTGCTCCGGCTATGGCAGATGCCCGTGACGAGTTTTCGGTATTGGGCAAGGTTTCCGGAATCGAAGTGATCAGTTGGAAGAATCCTCCACCAGCAAATCCCGACGCAATCCTCCAGTTGCTCCTTGACCAGGGGGCCGTTGAGTTCAAAAAGCAATTAGCCGCTACGCTGGCCTCTCATCAACCCGGCAGTGTTCATGACCTGGAAAGGCTGATTAAAGAGCCTGATTTTCTATTGCAACTCACGCGATACGAGTTAGTCCGCACAATAGGCACGCAGGCGTTCGATGAGGTGCTTGGGCGACGCGAAGGCAGAGATTTCCTGATCCGCTTTTTAATGGATCAGCAATGGCTCGATGATTTCCTTGTGGCTGGTCCCTTCGGAGCCCCCCCTGGGCAACATCCGGCGCCGCTTCACGCACTGTGCACACTCTACCGTTATGACAAGGAATGCACGATCCCCCTCTATCGCAAGCTGGCCTGCGCGTACGCTCGCAATAAGACAGGCGACTGGCAGGATGGCCAGTTTCACTATCAACTTGTCGATCGTTTCCAGGCTCAGAAACGTGTTCACAAAGCGGGGCGGATGCATGGCAGCTTTGACAGGATGGAAAGTTGGGAGATGCGGTATGTGACCGTCACCCCACGAATGGGTGACGGGCGGGCGCTGCAATACATGGCGGACCAACTTCACTATCCACGCAACAATTACTACGGTGCCTGCTGGTCGGTCGCCTATCGACTCAATAATCCCTTCGGCGACAGTATTCATCGAGCCCATTATTACCGCCCCTGGATGAACGAGTATTTTGGCGAGCCGCTCAAGCAGAAGGTTGGCGGCGTTTGTGGAACATTGTCCAACTATGGCGTCGGATTGGCCCGGGCGCATGGCGTGCCCGCGTTTCCTGTCGGTCAGCCAGGTCATTGTGCTTATATGATTCGTGATGCCAACGAATTTTGGGGCACTGCCTATTCGGTCACCGGGAATACCGGAGCCTGGTCGTTCTTTGGTGGTGGAGACGAGTCAATCGTGCGTTTGATGCAGGTGGTCTATGACAATCAGCACCGCCAGCAATTACTCGACTCTTACCGATACAACTGGCTGGCAAACTTTTTTCAGGATCAGCAGACAGTAACACTTAAAAATTTGTATCTGCGATTATACAGCGATGCTGACACACAAAAACTGCCTGATTTCGAAGAAATGGAGCCCATATCCACGCTGGCTCCTGACAGCCTGGAAATCGTGCCTCATATTCAGAAGATGCAGGGCTGGGCTGGTGCAGTTCTCGAAGCGACGTTTGAGCTGTCGACCGAACAGTCAGTGCACTTTGCCCTCGCATCGGACGATGGCAGTCGGTTGCTGATCGACGGAGAAGTGCTGATCGATAACGATGGCCTGCACAGTGCGGTAAAAAAGGAAGCGACTGTCGAGTTGACCGCAGGAAAACATCGACTGCGCCTTGAGTATTTTGAACATCGGGTGGCAAAGCCGGTTTGTGATCTTGTGATCACCAATGAACCGGGAGCAATGGAAAAAATGGCCCGGGGACAATCCATTGGAACGTTGCCGTTGCACCTGAATCACTGGAAGTGGTATGCCCAGCGAATGGCGCATGTCTCGCAGCCCGGATGGAAACCGTTTTCCCAACGGTTTGTCAAAACGTTTGGTCTCTGGCAGCGTCCTTGCTGGGAGTTTCTGACGAGGGAAGTGTTGCCCCGCGTCAAAGAGATGCCTCCGGAAGATCGGCTACCGCTGATCGCCTCCTGGCATCAACTCATGCCGAACACTGGCAAAATCCATCACATCGGCGGTCGGCTGACTGGACACATCGATGCCCAGGCCAGGGCGCTGGAAACTCTCGAACAGCGAGTGGAACTGTTTCGCGCTTTGCTCGAACACTACTCAAACACCAATGATCTGAGCACGATAATTAGCTGGGGCAGCCAAAACTATGGCAAGAAGCCTGAAACGACGGCTCTGTTCCTGAAAGAGCTGGAATACTTTGCCAGTAACGGCTCCGGCGAGATCAAGGGGATTGCACATATTCTCGGCAAGATTGTGGTCGACGCTGAGCAGCGTGGTGATGTGGAGACGGTTGCCTCGACCTGTGAGTTGGCTGAGCGCCTCTGTCGCGACCAGTTCAACCGGATATATCACGTGAACGAGGCTCAACTAAAACAGGCCCCGCAGAACAAAACTCAATTCACAGGCGAATTGCTTTCCAGCCGTGGCCTGCTCGTGTTGGAACGTCCGGCGGACCATTACACTCCTTTGGGACATTACGCGGCTTTGCAGCCCGATCGGGTTGGCTTTGTGATTACCAACAAACAGGCAGGGGCGAAAATTACCTTGAAGTTGCCCGGGAAGTGTCGACTCAGTGGTTTGAGCATCATGCCCCGTTTCGAGCAGAACAACCGCTGGGCCAAAGAGCAGGCTCTGCCATTGACGGTGTCAGGCTCGGTCGACGGAAAGGAGTGGAAACCATTGTTCGAGACCGACGAAGTTCAATCACTGTACGAGGTTGATCTGAATGAGCAGGCGCCCGAAGTGGTTTACCTCCGTTTCCAGCGGACTGATCCCGATTTTGTGAACCATTTGGCCCTCCGTTCAATCCGCGTATACGGTGAGTCGCTGTATTAGAGCAGTTTACCTTTTCGTGTGACACTTTTCGCTCGTGGGAGCCTGCAATTAATTGTAGACCAAACGGCGTCCATCGCGCCACGGAAGAGCGTAACACGCTCTAGTTCGATGGATTTTTGTCTGTGGCGGCTTGTACTCCATTTGGAACTGCGATAACAGTTTTAAGCCCGCTAGAGTTAAATGCGTCTCGCAATAGGACCCGTTTCAAAACCGGTTGGTGGCAGAAATTCACAAACGAAAAGTTCGGGTGAATTCGCAGCACACAGAGGTTTTGAAATGTCCTGTAAAGCAACGATTCTCTTGTTGTAACGCCTCTGGCTCGCGGAAGCCCATATTTGCATGCCCATCGATTGTCCTTCTGTTCTTCACGGCCACAAGAAAGCGTAAAACACTTTAGATGCAGACTGTCTTCAAGCCATTTCAACCTGGTTTTTGTTTCCTGCTTAATTGAATTTACCCTTTTCTGAGATCCCAATCATGCGAAGCACCTTATCATTGTTTTTGGTTTTCCTGCTGGCCGGTACTCTGCATGCCGAAGCGCGACGTGAGGCCGATCTGACCGCTGCGAAAAAAGCGATGGATGCTGGTCAGGCCGATACGACTATCGTGCTGTTGCACGGCAGCGACTGGTGCGTGAACGGCGAGCGCGTGAAAGCCAACGCCTGGGACCAGCTGGCTTTTTCCAATGGACTGCCAGAAACAACCGTGTTGGTCGCAGTCGATCGACTCGATCGTGGAACCCAGGGTCTCAAAGAGGCGTTTCAGAAGCAATTGCAGGCTCATTCTCCGGTTGGCTCGAAGCTGTCGGATGTGACCACCAGACATGGCAGCCGCTTCACCGAGCGTAAAAACGGTATCTGGCAGGTGGAAAAAGATTCACCCAACCCGAACCAGGAAGTGCTGACCATGACGCTTCGGTTGGACCGGCCGGCTCAGTTGCTGCGATTCACGACGCTTCCCGATCCAGAGCTTCCCGCCTTGGGACCGGGCCGAGCTACCAACGGAAACTTTGTTGTTACTGAATTCGAAATTCGTCAGGCTGGGCAGTTAGTGCCGCTGCAGGCTGGCGACAGTTTCCATCAAAATAATCTGCCAGGCACACATGCTTGTGATGGCGACCTTTCCAACAAAAATGGTTGGGCAGTTGGCGCCAGGCATGAGCAACACGAACTCTATCTGGTGGCTGAAAAACCGTTGCCAGCCGGAGTCAATCTCGAAGTAACGATTCACTGTCTGCATTCGTCTGTTCAGCATGTGCCAGGCAAATTCAAACTGGAAGCGTTTAACCATGCTGATCAAATTGCGACCGCTCAGAAGTGGCTGGACCTGGCAGCTCTGGAAAAGCGCAATCAAGCCATGCGGGTTGACGGCGGCAATTATCCATGTCTGGTTGGAATCGATAAAGACGGCAGACAGTTCACTATCCGTCAGCCGCTACCTGCGGATATCACACCGGAAAAACTGGCCACAGAAGTTCGGGCCATCTGCAAAGTTCGCGACCAGCGCGACCAGCTGCTGACAGCCGCTGAAAAAGCTACAGGTGAAGCTCAGCTTGAAGCTTACACTCAGGCCTATTTGCTCATGAAGAAAGCCGGTGTCGGTGGGTTTTATCGCGATATCATCAGTACCATGGTCAAGCTTGATCCCGAACGCAAGTCTGCCTGGACCTGGCGGCTGTCACCCGATTGGGGGTGGGTCAACAGTGAACAGAACCGGTTGACAAAGGAAGAGGGATTTCCTGCAGTACTCGACTTTTTAAACCAGTTGCGCGGTGATCCCCGTTTGAAACGGTTCACTCCCGATCAGCAACAGGACTTCCTGATGCGAAAATTTCATATTTATCGTAGCTGGCACGTGCCCAAAGACTGGATGGAGCGGTTTCGGAAACAGCTTTCCGAATCAAAGTCTGTTGCCATGACTGAGACCACTCCGCTCTGCAAGCAGGGCACGCGTTTCGGTCGGCGCGACGATGGAAGTTGGCAGGTGGAGAAAGGCTCGCCCAACCCGGCGACCGAGGTGATCACACTCAAGTTCAAACTCCAGCAGCCGGCTTCGTTACTACAATTCACTACGCTTCCCGACGCCGAACTTCCTGCTACCGGCCCCGGTCGGCCTGGCAATGGAAATTACGTGGTGACTGAGGTCGAACTGCGGCAAGACAGTCAGAAGATTTCACTCGGCGCATTCGCGACTTACGAACAAGGAGACCTTCCGGCCTGGCAGACGACTGATGGTGATTTGTCGAACCGCAACGGCTGGGCCATCGGCGGTCAGCACAAACCGCATGAACTCTCCCTGGTGCCCAGGAAACCTCTGCCAGCCGGGGTCGAACTGGAACTGACAATCCATTGTACGAGTGTCTGGGCGCAGCATGTGCCAGGCAAGTTCAAACTCTCGGCGTTCAACAATTCCGAAGCGACCGAGCTGGCGAAACGTCTGGCCCGGCATACCCCAGCCTATCTCGCCGAGCAGCGCAGCAAACGATTTGATGTCCTTCGTGAAATCATCGCAATCGATCCCATGACCCACCTGGGTATCGGAGCCAAAGGGTATATTGACGCCCATTCCGAAGGCGATCCAAGCATTGCTTTTGGCTGGAAGCCCGGCCACCTGCTGCCCGGCCAGCAGACGCTTGACATTCGGGAAGGCGTTGACAACTATTTTTTCAAGCCGGCCATTTATCGAGTGACCATCTCAACACAACACTCGGCCAGGCCGGTCAAAGTGAAGTCACTGGCCCTGGTTTCTGGCGATCGGGAACTTTCACGCGATGCCCACGAGGCAACGCTGGCCGTGCGAGCCGACAAGGACAATGTTTTCCAGCTTGAACTGCCCGAGGGAATCGACCGTTCGACGCTGCTGTTACGTGTCGAACTTGAAGTGCCTGAAGGCCACAATCACACGGCTCATGGATTCCGTGTCACTCCCACGTTACCAGATGAAGGGGAATTCGGCTGGTGGTAGAACCCTGGTCGCAGTAGCTCACCCACCAGTAAACATGGTAATCCTGATGTCGAAAAGAATGATAAAAACTCATTGCCCCCACTGCTCAGCAACATTGAAATGTTCTTCGGCCCCGCATCCGGGAGAAGTGATCCGTTGTAGTGCCTGTCAAGGATCATTAAAGGTCAAGAGGAGAACAGCAAACAACAAACGGGGCGTTTCAGGTGGATCTTCAGGGTCATCTGCTCAGCCGTTTCCTGCGACTGCAAACAGTCTGTCTCATCCAGTTCGAAGAAAAAAACGATGGACCTCAATACCATATTGGATTGCTGCCGCTTTTGCTCTGTTGATTGGCGGTAGTGCTGTGGTCGCGACCCAATGGTTTTCCATTAGCGCAGGTAATGCCAGCAATGTGGGTGGGACCGGCCCTGAGACGAGATCACCGGCTTCGGATAAATCAGGAAGCAACACCATCGCGTCGACGGATCGTCTGACGCCGAATGCGGAGGCAGACTCACAACCGGTTCCGAAGGAAACAAAGCTGGTTTCGCCATACATGGACGATCCTTATGGCCGCGCCATGGATATTTCTTTGGCGGACGTGTCTTTCTGTGGTGACTGCAGCGAGTCTTACCGGCAATGGATCGTGGTGCAAATCGACAAGGCCGCTGCATCAGGTCAGGCGAAATCTCTCCAGAAATCGCTCGCAACAAGATTGGCCACTAACAGTTCCGCCACACTGAAGACGCAGATTGTCGATGTCGATTTGAGTATGGCATTGGCTCAGCATGAACTCATCCGAAGTGTGACGAGCGAAGAAATCGACAGGATTCTGGCTGCCCCCAAAGGAATTGCCTTTCTGAAAACTTTCCTGGGCAACCGTGGCTGGCTGGAGGAAACTTTGTGCAGTGCCTGGGATGTGAAAATCCCAGGTAACAATGAACAGAACCATGCGACTCCTGCGCTGAAAACACTTTTCAAAATCTGGTCGCACAATCCGGAGTGCGCGCAACACCCGGTACTCCGCCGCCTGTCGACCGCTACGGCACTTGCCTTTACTCAGCCTTTTCAGAAAAAATCAGCGCACAAAAGCAAAGAAACCTCCTTAGCCCGGTATCAGTTCTTTCGCGATTCCTGGGCTGCCGGTCGATTGCACCGATCCTTCGACGAGTTGAATATCGTAGAGATGCGCTACCTCGCGGCAGCTCAATGGGATAACGATTCGCTGAAATGGCTGCAGGAAAATATTCGCCTTCCTCTGAAGAAGATGGGGAGTGCCTGCTGGGCTGCGGAGTATCGTGGCGGCACCATTTTCGGTGGTTCTATTCACGCGCCCGGTTTCTATGAACCGTGGGCAAAAGCCATGACGTATGCCGAGAACATTTACAGGCACGGCGGTGTCTGTGGTTCCCTGTCACATCTTGGTGCCATGTCCTGTTCTGCCCGGGGAATTCCTGGTGTGACCGTCGGTCAGCCGGGACATTGTGCCTACGGATTTCGAGTCGCCAGAGGAGAGTGGCTTGGTGGATTCGGCGGACCTCACGGAGGAACCGGCATTGCACTCTACGGCTTCAACAGTACCTATCGTGACATGGCTGATGAAGCGCTGGTCGATTTTGCCAGCACGCGAAAGTCGCGTCAGCATGCCTGGCAGGCTCACGTTGCGATGGATACGGGATCAAACCAGATCGCATCAGAAGCATGGGACTTATCCCTGAACGCCACACCTCTGGCATACGAAAGCTGGCTGGAAGTCACACTTTTCAAATTGACGCAGAGTGACAATTTAACGCAGGGTGACAACGTCGACTGGAACTCATGGAATAATCGGTTGGTTGACACATTTCAGAAGCACCCATACGTCGCCTTTGAATTACTTGCGTTATATGAAGATCGGATCGCTTCCGATGCGGAGGAAAAAATCAGGCTATGGGCATCCATTCACAAAAAGGTTGCAGATCATTGGCTCAACCCCACGTGGAACGATCTCGCGCCTACTCTGCATCGGCAGGTTCAAAAGCTGGAAATGAAAACAGAGGGCAGTATGCGGATTGCCGAGATGATTCTTGACGCCACATCTCAGTCCGAAAAAACATTCGCGGCTGCCGTGGGATGGGCGCAGAAAGTTTTCCCTGAAAACGAAAGCGGCCAGAAGCGCTGGGCAGCATTACTGGCCAGAAGCTTGTCCAATGGCGTTTCAGGCGACCAGAAAGCACAAACCAAACTTTACAACCAGGCGATTCTGGCTGCTGCCAGCGTAGAGTCACACGAATCGTTTCAAACACTTTCCAGACAGGCGATCAAAGTCTGTTCCATTCAGCCTCCCCAGCTCCCTGAGTTCCAGCCATTCCCCGGAGAAAATCTGTCCAGAGGAGGCGTGCTCCGCATTTCTTCGACGTCAGGGTGGGATAACCCCTGTCTGCATGCCGGCATTCTCGACCAGGGAGGCGCCTGCCATACGGGTCGGGAAGTCCGGCCTTATGTCGAAGCGCGTTTGCCCAAACTTTCCCGGCTCACCGGAATTGTCATTATTAATACTGGTAACCGCTGGCGAGTCGTACCTTTGAAAGTTTCTGTTTCCGAAGACGGAAACGACTGGACTGACGTAGCCCGCCTCACGGAAAGACAGACCGTTTATCGAATTCCGATCTCACGGAGAATGCGCACGCGATATATCCGTGTCGGCCGCGATGATGATCGCGAGGAACATTTTCATCTGCAACTCATCAATGCTTTTGGACGCCGACTCGAATAAAGCGCTGTTTTGTTTACCGTGGCCAAAACCGACGGCATGTTCATCTTCCCTGTTCGGATTCAGCAAACAACTGCAAATAAAGGTTCTCTATGAAAATCAGAAATGATGCCTTTGCTACTGCCGCTGTGCTGCAACTGCTGTCAGCATGTGCGTTGCACGCTGCCGACATCGCGACTGACTGGCAACACGCAGAGGAACTTAATAAGGCACAACCCCGTGACCGGATTGTGCTTCTGACAGGTAGCGACTGGGATCCACTTTCATCTGAGGTCGCTTCAATTCTTGACAACGATGAGTTTCTTCTGGCAGTCGGTGATGCCATTGTGCTTCGAATCGATCACCCGGACAACCCCGATGATCAGGCAGAATCACTGTTGGAACGAAATGAGAAATTCAAAGCTCCCATTTATTGTTATCCCGCGCTGGTTGCTGTCGATGCGGAAGGGTACTTCTTTGGAGTTCATGAAAAGTTCAGGGGAGATTTCAAGCAGGCTGCTGCGCTCGTGAAAGACTGGATCGCGCAACGAAAAGCGCGGGACGAACAACTCGACCTGGCTCGTAATCTCGAAGGAACCCAACGCGCTGAATTACTGGGCCGCGCGCTCGATGCAATGAATTTCAAACTCGCAAAAAGGCAGAGGCGCATCATCAATGAATTGAAAAAACTGGACCCTGAAGACACCACCGGCTATGTGTACAAGTACACATTCAACCCCTACGGGTTTGCAGAAGGTAAAATTGCCTGGGCCGAGCCGGACGTTTTGTCCGAGGCTTTCAGGGAAACAGAGCAGATGCTGAAAAATAACAGGATTACCATCGAGCAGCGCCAGACGATTTACGCGTTGCGTCACGGAATCCTCTCAAGGCAGAATGCTCCATCACAGGAAAGAATCGACAACTTGAACAGACTCATCGAACTGGATCCGACAAGCGACCACTCAACTGGAGCGCACCAACTGATCCGTGATATCAACCGGGCCATCGAGTACGATAAAGCGTACGCCGCATACCAGAAGAAGCCTCAGGATCCAACGACCCGGCAGGCGTTTATCGAAGTGGCTTCGGTTAAACTTGGTGAGTTGCCACAACTGCCTGCCGCTCGCGATCCGCTTGTGTCGTCTCAGGGAACACTCAGCTTCTCCTCACTCAGTGGTAGATACGACAAACCTTTGCATCACATTCTGATTCCAACAGACAGGGCGCCAGGTGCTTTCCACACGAATTCGGAAGTTGAGCCGTGGGCCAGTATTGATCTGCAACGTGAATTCATGGTCAGTTGTATCGCAGTGGTTCATAACACCGGAAATCGGCACCGTCTGATTCCTCTGGCAATTGAAACCTCATTGGATGGTGAAACATGGACGGTCGCTTCCCGCTATCCCGAAGCAGACAAACTCTACCTGGTCAATCTGGAAGACAAGTCCGTGCGTGCTCGCTATGTGCGTGCCAGACGCGACAGCAAAAGAAAAGATTACTTTCACCTCAGCAATTTTCTGGTGTGGGGCGTGCCTGCAGAGTAAGTCCAACCCAGGAGCAGGTTGACGACAGTTGCCTCGCACTCATGCCTTATTGTGTCGATACCCACAACAAACGATCGATCGGCGTATGAGGCTTCCAGCCTCATACGAAAAGTTCCTGCTGTTATGATGCGTTTCGCTGCCCGAGAGCCATCAGTTCGGAACACGTGTTGTTCCCGGCTGCACTCCACTGGTGTTGGGGCGGAATCGTCCCGGCTGAGCCTTTTCAGCAGACTCGCTGAAATGAGCCGGTTGGACACCACTTTTGTTCTGTGTACCACTCGCCTGCCGGACGCCACCGGTAGAAATGTTGGTGAGGTAGTTGTCGACCCGCGCCTTCTTCTTGAGGGCATCGAATTCATGATTGATCGACATCTGCACTTTTTCTTCCATGATCTGCTCATACAGCGTTGCTTTGACATCGTTGATGTCGGTGACGATTGGTTCGGTGCGACCTTCCGAAAGCAGAATCACGTAACGGTCCATGCCAACTTGAATGATGCCGGAGATTTCGTTTGCCTTTAACTTGAAGGCTTCGAGTTCCAATTGCTCCTGCCCCTGACTGCTGAAGCGGCGAATGGGAGGAATCTGCCCGCCAAGCGCGCGACTGGTTGGCTCGATGGAATGCTGCCGCGCCAGTCGTTCGAACGATTTGGGGTCTTTGGCAACTTCATCCCACACCGTTTGAGCACGTCGGAAATTGTCGAGCATGATCATCTTCGCTTTAACTCTTGGGCCGTAGTCGCGAATGAATGCCTTCTTCATGTCGTCTTCGGTAACGTTGATTTTCGTTCCTGCGATCTTTTTCAAGGCAATCATAGGCCAGATGACATCCCGTTTGTATTGCGTGGGAGAGAGGTTTCGTTCGGTCTGAATCATCTGCAACCAGGTGTCAACCGGCAGGTTGAAACGTTTGGCAAACCGCATGATCTCCGTGTTCACTTCCGCCTCGGTCACCTTGATGCCCCGTTCCTGGCACGCCTGCTGGATAATCACGCGATTGATGATATTTTCCAGCACGTCACGACCGTAGCGTGCGACACATTCACTGGCAACGGTGTCCCAATCAATGAGGTCGTTATTCACGCGGGCCATATACCGCCCGTTCTTCACTTGCGGATTTTGAGCCTTCGCGTTCGTGGTCGCATTGGTTTGTGCTTCACCTGGCTTTGCGCGGAGAACCTGAATCAGAACTCCGGCGACCACCAGGACAATCAACGTCCCGACGGCCAGCAAAGCGAATCGTTGTTTGGTTAAGGCTGTCTTGGTCGACATCACCGAGTGAGTCCCTTCACTCATGGCTTCCATCGCTCCAGTCAAATTGAATGCCGGGCAGAATCAGAATTGTGCCCGACGCGGATGGGTCGGAACCGGCGCAGATTCTGCCGGTTCATTCACGGGGCGGAAATATAGGAGAATGCTCGAAAGGGGTCAATCCCGCTTGAAACCCCGGAAAAAAGCAGGAAATTGACGGTTTTCCCGGCGAAATCGAGGACTGTCGTGATCCGAGTTGTCTCTCAGCACGTTTTCGAGTTAAATGGGGTTCTCAAATTTCTTGGGATACGAAAGTCCTTTCAGTACATGGCTTTCGGGCCATTGTTTCCAAAAAATTTCAATCAGGCGAGTCAGGCGGCAGAACTCAGGGAGACTTCGAAATGGGATTACTGGATAAACTTCGCGGCGAATTGGTTGACATTATCGAGTGGGTCGATGATTCGCGACATACACTCGTTTGGCGATTTCCACGGTATCATAACCAGATTAAAAACGGCGCTCATCTGATCGTCCGTCCGGGGCAGGTTGCCGTATTTGTGCATCGGGGCGAACTGGCCGATGTCTTCGAGCCAGGTCATTACGAACTCAAGACAGACAACCTGCCCATCCTCAGCACGATCATGGGTTGGAAGCATGGTTTCGACAGCCCATTCAAAGCGGAAGTCTACTTCGTCAGCACCAAACAGATCACTGATCTGAAATGGGGTACGCCGAATCCGATTATGCTCCGCGATCCGGATTTTGGACCGGTTCGTCTGCGGGCCTTTGGGACATACGCGCTCAAGGCAATCGACGCCCGCGCATTGCTGAAGGAACTTGTCGGAACCGACAGTTCGTTTGAAACGGATGAAGTGACCGAATTGATGCGGTCGGTCATCGTTTCCGCTTTCGCTGACATGCTGGGGGAATCACAAACTGCAGCACTTGATCTGGCGGCGAACTATCGCGAGATGTCTGAAGACCTTCGCAAATATGTCTGCGAGCGGATTGACGATGAATACGGGCTGGAAGTCCCGCAGATGTTCATCGTCAACATCTCGCTGCCCGAAGAAGTCGAGAAGGCGTTGGACACGCGATCCAGCATGGGCGTGATCGGCGACATGAATCGCTTCCAGCAATTCCAGATGGGCAACGCGATGATGGCTGCCGCCGAGAATCCTTCCGGTGGCGGTGCTGCCGAAGGCATGGGACTTGGGATGGGTTTCGCGATGGCCAACCAGATGGTCCGTGGAGGCGGTGCGGCTTTGAGTGGGGCTGGTGGTGCGCAGATGGCTCCTCCACCTTTACCAGCGGTCGTTGCGTGGCATGTCGCGTTGAACGGCCAAACGCAGGGGCCCTTCACTCCACAACAAATTGCTGAAGGCATCAGTTCGGGGCAAATCAATGGTTCGACACAGGTCTGGAGCGCGGGGATGCCTGGTTGGACGGCTGCGGGTCAGGTGCCACAATTGGCCGGATTGTTTGGTCCGCCATCACCTCCTCCCCCGCCCCCGGCGAATTGATGGGGTCACGCATTTGTGTTTCCCGGTTTGATGAGTTGCGCTGCCTGAGAATGAATGTCTTCAACTGGCCAACAGGAGGACACTGTTGCCATGCCTGCCAATCCGCCATTCCAGAATCCGCCACCAATGCCGGCTGACGACGAAGGAACGTCATCTGTCTTCGATGAGGTCGATGATACCGATGCAGATCCTGGTGAAAAGTCGATGGACCTCGTTGAAGACGATTTTGTTCCGGGATCGACGGAGTCGGCTGGACAAAAGACAGATGAAGGAAAGGGCCGCATTTTTCCCTGCGAAGGATGTGGAGCCGATCTGAAATTCCACATCGGCCAGCAACAGCTTAAATGCCCCTATTGCGGCTTTGAGAAAGAAATCGAACTGTCTGAGGAAAATCTGATTGTCGAGCAGGACTTTCATGCAACGTTGGCCAGATTGCGTGATTTTCGGGAGCGGAAAGACGAACATTCAGAAACCGCAAGAAATGAAGTTCGTTGCGAGAGCTGCGGGGGAAATGTGGAGTTTATTGGTTCGCTGACCAGCAGCGAATGCCCCTATTGTGCATCGCCCATCCAGCTGGAAGATGTTCACAAAGCCGAACACCGAATTCCCGTTGATGCCGTACTTCCCTTTCTCGTCGATAAAAAGACGGCGAAAACGAACCTGATCGCCTGGGTGAAATCCCGCTGGTTTGCTCCCAACGATTTTCTGAAAAAGGGAGCCGACGGAAAGTTCAGCGGCGTCTATCTGCCCTATTGGACATACGACTCGCTAACGTATACCCGGTACAGAGGGGAACGGGGCGAATACTATTACGTGACAGTTGGTACGGGGAAAAACAAACGCCGGCAACGTCGCACACGATGGTATCCTGCCGCCGGAAATTTTGAGCGGTTCTTCGATGATGTTCTCGTGCAGGCAACACAGAAGGTCAATCGAAAGATGGTCCGCAAACTCGAACCCTGGCCGCTGCACAAGAGCATTCCCTTTAAGCAGGAGGTGCTCGCAGGGTATTTAGCGCGAACCTATGAAATTGAACTGGATGATGGTTTTCACGTGGCCAAAGAACGGATCGACGATCAGCTTGAGCGGGATGTCCGACGCAGAATCGGCGGCGATACACAACGCGTACACAAGATCCAGACGCGATACAATGCGATCACGTTCAAGCATCTTCTGCTGCCGTTGTGGTTGCTGGCCTATCGCTACAACAACAAGGTTTATCAGGTGATGATCAACGCGGCAACAGGCGAAGTGCAGGGCGACCGCCCCTACAGTTGGGTGAAAATTACGCTCGCAGTTTTGGGAGGCTTGCTGCTTGCAGGCGGGATCGCTCTGCTGGCAGGACTGGCTCAGGGCAGTTGAACGTTTGGCGACTCGAACGGTAATGAAACTGATGAGCGTTTGATGTTCGCGAAAATTGTACAATGCCTGGCAGCGGAAACCGAAGTCGAAGATTCATCGTTGTCATGGCGATTGTTGTGGATGCGGTATTTCGTCACTGGTGCCATGATCGCATTATTGATTGCAACGTGGCCTTTGTGGGCGGCGCAATCTGTGTTTCCACAAATTCCATTCACTGGTTCCGCGACGGCCATGCCACTCTGGTGCGATTCCGCCATTCTCTGGTTGGCCGTAATTCTTTTCACCCTTGCTCTTTTTTCCCCTCCGCAAAGCCGTTATTGGATGTGGCCGATGTTCGCCGGGGCAATGTTGATAAGCATTTCGGTCCTGCTGAATCAACATCGCTTTCAACCCTGGGCCTATCAGTTGTCGCTTGCCGCAATCGCCCTCTCGCTTTGCAAAGATCGAGCCGCCCTGTCGTTACTGCGGATTCTGGCGATCAGCATTTATCTGCACTCGGCTCTCTCGAAGCTCGATGCCAGTTTTCTGACGACCTTCGGGCCGGGATTGATTGACGAACTGTTGAGCGTTTTTGGCATCAATGCAACCGAATGGTCGCCCCGCACACGGGGAGTGGTCGCTGCATTGCTTCCTCTCGGAGAACTGGCGGTTGCGATTGGCCTGATGTTTCGCCGCACGCGACAATTGGCGGTCTGTGGCGCATTGGTGATGCATGGTCTATTGTTGCTGACGTTGGGACCGTTGGGCATGGATCACGAACCAGGCGTGTTGCTTTGGAATGTCTACTTCCTGCTGCAGACGTTCGTATTGTTTCGGCAGAAACAGGAATCCGTTGTCGAATCGAATACGAAGCATGATGCTGAACCTGCTGTTCCTCCGCTTGACGAAAAGACGAAGATGACAGCAATCATGATGGCATTCGTCATACTGCTCCCATTTCTGGAACCCTGGGGATGGTTTGACACCTGGCCCTCCTGGGCGGTTTACGCGACCAGACCGGAACGCGTGCGGGTTTTCATGCGACCGAAATCGGTGTCAAAGATGCCCGATTCGTTGCAGCCGCATATCAGCCAGCCTGACTGGCATGACTGGTGCCGGGTGAAACTGGACCGCTGGTCGCTCGATGTGTTGAAGGCTCCGATTTATCCTCAATCCCGCTTTCAGGTCGCCGTGGCATTGGCACTAAGTCTGCAGAAACCGATTGGGGAGAACGACATTCGTATTGTCATCGAGCGATCTGCCAATCGCTGGACGGGGCAGCGCGGGTCGGCAATTGACCTCGTCGGCACAGCCGCGATCGCAGAATTCGCTCAACAATATCGGCTGAATATCAAACCCCGCGTTGCCGAAACCGGTTCAGCAGAAAAGCCAAACCCACGTGATCGGCTCTGAGGTTGCCGCCGGTTGAAATCGAATCACAATGGGTCTAAAACGGTGTGTCGAATCCGATGATTTCAATGACTTACTGTTGTGAAAGTTAAGCAGAACAACCATGGCACGCATCAACGAACATTTTCTGAAATTACAGGCTGGCTACCTTTTCCCCGAAATTGCGCGGCGTGTCTCTGCATTCTGCGAGGCGAACCCCGAAGCCGATGTCATTCGCCTGGGAATCGGCGATGTCACCGAACCCCTGCCCCCGGCTATTGTGAAGGCGATGCACGACGCCGTTGATGAAATGGCCAACCGCGAGTCATTTCACGGTTACGGGCCGGAACAGGGTTACGCATTCCTGAGGGATGCGATCGTGGAGAACGATTATCAATCGCGCGGCGTAGAGGTTTCCGCTGACGAGATTTTCGTCTCCGATGGTTCCAAATGCGATACCGGCAACATCCTCGATATTTTCGGCCAGGACAATCGCGTGGCGATCACCGATCCTGTTTATCCGGTGTATGTCGACACGAACGTGATGGCCGGGCGAACGGGTAATGCCGACGACAATGGTCGCTACGAGGGGCTGGCTTACATTCCGGTGACGGCGGAGAACGATTTTGTCCCGGCGATTCCCGATGAAAAAGTGGACCTGATCTACCTTTGCTACCCGAACAATCCCACGGGAACCGTGGCTTCCAAAGAAACACTGCAGCAATGGGTCGATTACGCAAAACAGAATGACGCGATCATTTTCTACGATGCGGCTTATGTAGCGTTCATCACAGAGGAGAATGTGCCACATTCGATCTACGAGATTGACGGAGCAAAGAGTGTCGCGATCGAGTTCCGCAGTTTCAGCAAGAACGCCGGATTCACCGGGACGCGTTGTGCCTTCACTGTCGTACCAAAAGATCTGAAAGGCAAAACAGTCAACGGGGAAGAAAAGTTTATCCACGCGTTATGGAACCGTCGGCATTCGACAAAGTTCAACGGCGCGAGTTACGTGGTGCAGAAAGGGGCGGCGGCGGCTTATTCCGAAGATGGGAAAAAACAGATCGGCGATTTGGTTTCGTTCTATCTGGAAAACGCCCGATTACTGCGCGAGGGATTGGAAGAAGCCGGCATCACGGTTTTTGGCGGTGTCAATGCGCCTTATGTCTGGCTGAAAACGCCGGACGAATCGACAAGTTGGGAATTCTTTGATCAACTCCTGAAAAAGGCACACCTGGTCGGCACACCAGGGAGCGGTTTCGGTGCCAGCGGCGAAGGGTACTTCCGCCTGAGTGCTTTCAACAGTCGTGAAAAGATCGAGGCTGCCGTCGAGCGTTTCGTGAAATCACTTGGATGAAGTCCTCAAATTCGGGCAGAGATACAAACTTAAAGCGCTTTACGCTCTTCTGTGCCACGATGGACGTCTTTCGGTCTGAAATCACAGGCCCCCCACGAACCAGAGACGTCACACCAGAAGGTAAACTGCTCTATAGCGCACTGCCTACGAGCGCATCAAACCGCTGGACTTCAAAGAAATAATCCGCGACATCAGTTCTCACGATCGGTGCATCCGGAAAATAACCTGGTACCCGGATCTTTGAAAGATCCATGCCCGACTGTTCCCCCGAATTCAGCTTGAAACCTCGATGCGGATCGGATGAGCCGATCCAGAAACAAAACGGTTTCCCTTCCGGTCGTTGATTGAGAAAAACGTCGAAACTCTTGAAGTCTTTTCCGGCCAGTTGTCGGCCCAGTGTCTCCGTCCGTCCCGGTCCCCACGCCTTGCGCGTCTTTCCGGTGAAATAACCCGCCTCTCCGAGGATTTCCGGATAGGTCGCGTGCCTGTCCGGGAAGACACACCACAAATTCGCCCCGGCTTCGAGACGCCAATGCCACTGCCCCGTCAGCACAGCTCCGCGTGACGGTGTACAAGAGGGCGATGAAACGTACGCATAATTGAACAGCACACCTTCTTTGGCGATGCGATCAAAGTGCGGTGTTTTGAGAACCGGCTCACCATACGCACTGGCGTGCCAGCCCCAGTCATCCGCAATGCAGAAAAGAATGTTCGGTCGCTCTTCTGGTTTCGCGCCTTCCGCGGTTGAGAAATGAGAACCAATAATGTATGTCACGCAGAATAAAAATTTGAAGATGAAGGAAATCAAACGCATGAATGCTCCTCGGCTGTGGTGATTTATTCAGCCTATCGCAAAACCGGGAGCATTGGAAACGGAGTGATGGCAACGTCGCCAAAAGGGATGGGCCGGACGTGCACGTTTTTTTCAGTCGCGACGATACTTCGTCGCGGTATCACCGTGAGTAGCACGTCGACTGAAAGAGGCCCGCTTGTCGCTGACGTGACGGTTTTCAATCAACAGAAAAACGGGAGCCGTACATGCCTGAGCCAACCATGAGCAAGCAGAGAATTGGTTACTCACCGCTTTCGGGGAACAACTTCCCCATCTCGACCAGCACTTTGTCGACCGCTTTTTTCAGAGGTTCTGACAACACCGTGCCAGAGGCCTGTTTGTGTCCACCGCCACCGAACACTTCGGCAACTTTTGACACATCAATACCCGGTCGGCTGCGAAGTGAAAACTTCACCTGAGAATTGAGTTGCTGCACGGCAATAAACGCCGCCTTAACACCCGCGATCCGCATGCACTCATTCACCAGGTTTTCGGTGTCGACGGGACGTGCACCGGTCTGCACGAAGTCATCCCATTCCACTACAGTATAGGCAAGTTGCCCTTCGCACTGCAGTTCGACACGATTCAATGCGCAGCCAGCCAGACGCACGCGCGACAATGTGCTTTGCTCATACAGATTATGATACAACTGATGTGGCACCGCCCCCAATTCGACCAGCCGGCCGATGATGTGCATAGTCGATGCGGTTGTGGAAGGAAAGCGAAACCAGCCGGTGTCAGTCGCGATGGCACAAAACAACGCGTTGGCCATGTCGAAATCGAGTTCATAGCCGAGTGCTTCGGCCATCTGGAAGATTAACGCCCCGGTCGCTTCGGAAGTGGGGTCTTTAAATTCGATCGCACCAAGATCATCGGCCGAAGCATGGTGGTCAATCACCACTTTGACCGCTTCAGACTCTTTGAACACCCTGCCAACGTCGTTCAACTGCTTCCAGGCACTGGTGTCGACGATAATGTGCACATCGGTATCGAACACCTCTTCCTTCGTAAAGCCGTCACCCATTTTGAACACGCGTCCCTCCGGGACCAGAAATTCGAGATTCGCTGGCGTGGCGGAGGGGTTCACAATTTGAACCGATCTGCCCTGGTTCTCAAGCAGCTTTGCCAATGCCAGTTCCGAACCGAGTGCATCCGCGTCAGGCCTCACGTGACTCGAAAGTATAAACCGTTCGTTACTGTCGATAATGGAGCGAAGTGGTTCCCAATTAATGCTCATGATGACTGGCTTTGCTGTTTTGGCTGGACTGGATGTCCGGCTCACTGGAGATAAAACGCCTTCGCACCTGTTCGATGTCGTCTTTGATTTGCTGCTGCAACTCTTCGATCGAACTGAATGGTCGTGTATCACGCACGCGGCCCAGCAAATCGACACACAACTCCCGGCCATACAGGTTGCCGTCAAAGCCAATCAGATGGGCTTCAATTTTATGTTGAGACTCCTTGAAGGTCGGGTTGGCTCCGATGTTCACTGCGGTCGGATAGACAACACCATCCACGGCACATCGCCCCGCATAAACGCCCTCGGCGGGAAAAAGCGTCTCAACATCGGCGAGATTCGCAGTGGGAAATCCAAGGTTTGTTCCTCGATGTTGGCCTTTTCCGACTTTTCCCCGCAGGCGATAAGGATGCCCCAGCAATCCAACGGCAGCCAGGACATTGCCTTCAGAGATGAGTTGTCGAATTCGACTCGATGAAACGAGTTGGTCGCCAACCAGGACGGGAGCGACAATATCGAGTGTGCGATCAAACCGGTCGCAGAAATCATTCAGCAACTCGATGCTGCCTTCGCGATCGCGGCCGAAACGAAAATTGGGGCCTTCCACCAGACCCACACTGTTGATTTCACGAATGACAATCGACTCGAAAAACTCTTCGGCCGAAAGTTGGAGCAATTGCTGGTTCGTTGGACAGGCAATCAGACAGTCGACTCCCAATTGACTCAGCAATTCTGCCTTGCGTTCAAACGTACTCAGGCTGGGTGGTGTCTGTTGTGGACGAAGCAATGCGATGGGGTGCGGATCGAACGTCAGTATCACTGCTGGCACACCCGTATCTTGAGCGCGTGCCACCAGCGTCGAGACCATCTTCTGATGCCCACGATGCACTCCATCAAGATTACCGATTGACAAATATCCGGAACGGTAACACTCCGGATTGTCGAATCCACGCAGTATTTTCATCACTGACTTTTTATTGCCCAAACCCGCGCCGCTTTGAATGAGGCGAAATCGGAAGAAAGATCCGCCCCCGCTGGCGGGAATCTGTGCCGCATGTTGCCGACAAACAGCCTGTCAACCTATGATAGGGCGGGGGAGGGAAAGAATGCAAAGCGACGGCTCCGCAATCCCTTTTCCACTGTTTTCGCCAGAGGTATGAGATTCACTCAACACAGCCTCTCTGTCACGCGAATGTCCTATGCCCAACTGTTCGCAATGCGATGCAATTCTTGATTTGGCCTGGTTGTTCTGCCCTCACTGTGGCCAGGCGAGCGCAAGACCAATCGAAGGCAAACATGGTTTCCTCGATGGCTATGTGGTCGTAGCAAAGATGGCGGAAATGGCCGAGGCCGGATTTCTGACAGAAGAGCTCTTGCAAAAAGGCCAAATCCCCGCTCGACTGGAACTGGAAGAGCATTACAACCCGATTGACGCCAGTTGGGGGCACAGGGTGAAAGTGCTGGTTCCTGAAAAAATGGAGGAACGGGCGAAGCAGCATCTTGCCAGATTAGTCGCCGATTTTGACAAGCAGAAGCCAATGCAGGCGGATACACAGTTTGACACGGAAAGTGAGTTTTCAGAAAAACATGGAACGAACGAAGCACCAGAAGCCAATCCGCTTTCCCCCTTGAGTCTGTTCTTCCAGGTCGTGATTATTGTGAGTATCGCCGCCATCGTCGCGGTGCTGGTTTCATCTCGGTAGATGGCAACCGATGTGATACCGAAAGTTTGAGTTTCACGAATTCGGAGAGCGAGGAATTGGATAAATGAGCAAGCCCACTGTCGCCATTTTGGGTGCAAGTACCGATCGGCAGAAATACGGCAATAAGGCGGTTCGGGCGCATCTGGCCCGGGGATACAACGTTTTTCCCGTGAACCCCTCTGCTGAAGAAGTTGAAGGACTGAAGTCATACCCCACGCTTTCTGAAGTGCCGGCTGAACATGTAAACCGCATCAGCGTCTATCTGCCACCACAGGTTGGCATTGCGCTGCTGGAGGAAATCAAGGAAAAAAATGCCGATGAGGTCTGGTTCAACCCCGGAAGCGAGAGTGAAGAACTGCTGGCCAGAGCGGAGGAACTCGGATTGGAGCTAATTCTGGCTTGCAGCATCATCAGTGTCGGCATGACGCCGAGCGATTTACCGAATACCTGATTCGGATGGTCAATCGCATTTTTCAGTTCTGGAGCAGTGCGAAATTTGGCGTGCCAGTCATCAAGTGGCAAAATGGGCGAACCGCATGGCTCAATCTGGTGTCATTTGAGTTGGCATCACAAGGAATTCAAATTCACTTCTCTGAAAAACAGGTTGATGAGCGCACTGCAAGATGTTTTTCCAAAACATGTTGTGGCGCTCTGTGTACTGGAGTATTGATTCGAGAAAATTTTTGAAGAAGATTTCTGGAAATTTTATCTCCCGACCCGTTGACAGTCTGAGCAGTGGTGATATGATGCCCCTCCTGAACGACATCGTTCGACGGGGAACGTATCGCCGTTGCCCACAGAGTGGTGTCGTCTGTTCTTTGACAATTAGGTTGGTCTAACGCTTAAACGAGCCTGATTTGAGTTTCGTGTATGCGAAAAAAGTCGGTTTCCGGCCCAGTTTTTACGACCTGGATCACCGGAGATTGACGTCAAACCTTGCTTTCATGCGTGACTGTTCTGGAGATTTGATTCTCAATCGAACGCGGCTACGTTCGTGGAGCAGTTGCGGATAAGCTTATTTTTGAAGGGTTTGATCCTGGCTCAGAATGAACGTTGGCGGCGTGGATTAGGCATGCAAGTCGAGCGACAAGGTGATTTTAGCTTGCTATTATCACTGGAGGAGCGGCAAACGGGGTAGTTATGCGTAGGTTACGTACCCTCAGGACCGGGATAGCCAAGGGAAACTTTGTGTAATACCGGATAATCTCTACGGAGCAAATGGTGAGATTCCGCCTGAGGAGCGGCTTACGTGATACCAGCTTGTTGGTGAGGTAACGGCTCACCAAGGCTAAGACGTCTAGGGGGTGTGAGAGCATGGCCCCCACCACTGGGACTGAGACACTGCCCAGACACCTACGGGTGGCTGCAGTCGAGAATCTTCGGCAATGGACGCA